>JAKVJW010000010.1 GCA_022486815.1 Prevotella sp.
GCCCCAGACCAAAATGGACAAAATATGTCATGATATCCTCTTCTACGTTATTTTTAACACTCAGAAGTTTGCTCAACTCATGGAAATTGGTTATTTTTGTATGCATAAAAGTTTCTTAATAAAAAGTGTTATTTGTTTGATTGATACTACAAATTTACAACTTTTTTGCGAGAAACTTTTATTTTTACAGTACTGTTTTTAGCCTATTTTATGAGGTGGGAAACTTCAGTTCATAATTTCTGCAATGCGAGTTTGTTAAATAATTGGATCAAATCTTTTGAAAAACCAAAAGAAGTATTATCTTTGCCTTCAGGAGAGGAGGATTCAGACTTGTCAAATTGCACAAAAGAAAGCTACCGTCAGGAAAATGCGGAGTTGAAGAAACGTATCCGTGATCTGGAAAAGGCACTGGAAATCTCACATCTGGAAACGAAAGCTCGTGACATGCTTATATCCAGAGCAGAAGATTACTTCAACATCCAGATCCGAAAAAAATCTGGAGCCAGATAGTAACGGACCTAGTCAGGCAAAACGGCATGAAAGTTGCCGTAACCTGTCGCCTATTTGCCCATTGTCGTCAGCTACTACCAGTCAGTATGCTTCTCAATGAAATCAGTATGGCTTCTTCTGTTGTGTCTATCGATTCTGCTTGGATAGAAAGAAAGCGTCTATCGAATTCAGGTAAAGTCAGTATAGTTCATACGGCTTTTTATAGAAACTGAGGTTTGAAGTTTTCCACTATATCCCGAAAAAGCATCGTATTGAAGTAGCTGGTTCCAGTTATAGTTAAAATGAGGTTACCAGACAGTGGTAATGAACTATACTAATTCTGTCAACGGGTAAGAAGGTGAAAAAACAGTTCATCTCGTTTTTCAATAATCATAGAAAAAACAAAAAAACATCTTATCTCTGCAACTTTAAGAAAATCAGTTGCGTCTAATTATCAGTTTATAAAATCAAAATAATGAGAAAACTTTTATTAGAGGTCACACTCCTTGCCTTCCCTCCAGCTGTATTTGCTCAGACTCAAACAGCCCTTGCTCAAGAAAATCAAGTAAGTAGTTCAACTCAATCCTATGCAACAGGAGTTGATTCTGTAAAAGAGGATTCAAACAAGTATTGGAAGCGATTCCGTCTTCAGGAAGTTACAGTTAAGGCACAACGTAAACTGATTAAGAACGATATTGATCGATTATCGTATGATGTTCAGCACGATAACGATTCGAAGACCCAGAACACCCTTGAAATACTTCGAAAAGTACCAATGGTCTCTGTTGACGGACAAGATAATATAAAAGTCAAAGGCAGCAGTGACTTTAAAATTTACCGTAACGGCCATCCAGATCCCAGTTTCTCCAGCAGCAATGTCAACCAGATTCTCAAATCCATCCCTGCAACTATGATTAAGAAGATCGAAGTGATCACTGATCCTGGAGCAAAAGAAGATGCAGAAGGCACTCACTATATTCTAAACATTGTCATGAATGACAATACCAAAATAAACGGAGTAACCGGTACAATAGGCTCTGCAGTAGATGTTCTTCATGGAAGTAGTCAGGAGAGCGGGTATATAACGGCACAAACCGGCAAACTGATTTTTTCTGTGAATTATGGTTTTGTCCATGCCACTAAAGGAGCAACCCAAGAAAAACAGCATGGTGACACCTTCTTTAAAGACTCAAAACAAACCCACTATTCCTCCATGTTCGAGAATACTCCGTTAAATGTACATTTTGGGAATCTCAATGCCAGCTATACCATAGATTCTCTGAATCTCTTAACCCTCTCTTTTGGAGGATATTATTATAAAATAAAGGTAAACTCAGACGGTACAGATCACATGGTAGATGCCGATGGAAAAACGATCTATCAATATAGCACTCACCTTACGACACCAAAATACAACAACTATAACTTGAATGGACGCATGGATTATCAGCATAAGACCAAACTTGACGGTGAGGTTCTGACAGCTTCGTATATGCTTTCCACCACACGAAACGTAGATAACGAACAGACCAACTACAGTAATATGCTCAACATGCCTGTGGATTATCATGGATATAGCAAAAACAATAAAGAGCATTTTGTAGAGCATACTTTCCAACTTGATTATGTCCGTCCCTTTTTGAAATACAACAAGATGGAATGGGGAGCCAAATATATCAATCGTGAAAATGAAAGTAACACTTCAATGCTTTACGATGGTTCAGATGCCAATACTTATAATAAATTCGACCACAACACACAGATTGCAGCAGGTTACGGAGAATGGATTTATGCAAATAAAAAATGGGCTGCCCGGGCCGGATTAAGATATGAATACAGTTATCTGAATGCAAAATATCCAGATGGAAGCGGAAAGAACTTTCACAAAAACTTAAACGACTGGGTACCTTCAGCCAGTATAAAATACAACTTTAATATGTCCAATTCCTTGAAGTTCAGTTATGCGACAACGATTAACCGTCCCGGAATCTCATTCTTGAATCCAGCCGATATAAATACACCAACAGCAGAAAACTATGGAAATCCAGGACTGAACAGTGCTCGTAAAAGCGCTTTCACACTGGAATACATGCATATTAGTCCAAAGTTTACCTATAATCTGTCTCCGTATTACAACTTCTCCAACAATCAGATATCCGCTATCCAGTTCGCCAAAAGCGGAAAGACCATTTCTACTTTCGACGATGCACTTCATACGAAGAGTTTAGGAATTGACGGATTTATTCAAGCCGCGCCGTTCACAAGTACCTCTATTATGATTAATGGTCATATAGAAAAAATCTTTATGAATAACCAACAACTTGGTATTTCGTTGAACGGCTGGTCTGGAATGGCAACAGCTAACATAACGCAGGTTCTGCCCTGGAAACTCAGACTAAATATCGGCGGCGGTAGTTCTTTCGGACTAAACGTAAGTTCCGTTTATGGATATAGAGGCAACTGGTATTATCATTATATTGCCTTACAACGTTCTTTCATGAAGGATGATCGTCTGACTGTCATGATCGGTGCAGATAATCCTTTTGGTAATCACTATCAAAAAACAACATCCAGAACAGTTCATGGTGATTATACAGGTCATCAGTTTAATTATCAAGAAGCGAAAGAAATCGGATTCAGAATTACCTATCGCTTTGGAAAATTGAAAGCAAGTGTCAAGAAAGTAGAGAATACGATCCATAATAATGACATTATCGGAGGTATCAAGAATGATGCTGGATCAAGTCAGGGAATGCCTGGAGGTCAGAAATAATGATTATTAGAAATACGATTACCTTGTGCTAATATTCCTTATAAAATAAGATCCAGACTAATTATACCCAATACAAGAAAATTTACAATTATAAGATTCTATATCAAAGAAGGACTTTTGCTATCTTGCATAAAGCCCTTCTTTTTTTGTCAAAACCCTAAAGGTCTCTTGAAATATAAAACAATCCCACAGACCACGATAAGTAAAAATGATTAAAAACACATCAGCCTTTTGTTATTCCCCTATTTTTTGTTAAATTTGCAGACAAGTGTATTCTTTCGAGACCTCACCATAAGTTGCAGCCGATAACATTTTAAAGAAGCAAGGACAAACCAATATGGTTTTGCCAAGCATACGATAAGCAGAATGAAACTCAATCTATCTGAATTACTCCAAAAAAGCCAGAGCAAGCGATACTTCTCCTTTGAAGTTTTGCCTCCAATCAAAGGTAACAGTACCCATCAACTTTTCAGCACTATTGATAAGTTGAAGGAATTTCATCCTCTCTTTATTAATATCACCACACACCATAGTGAGTATGTTTATCGAGAATTGGATAATGGACTCATAGACCGACAGCGCATCCGCCGTCGTCCTGGCACTATTGCTATTGCTGCAGCAATACAAAATCGCTATGGTATCCCCATTCAGCCTCACATTATCTGTTCTGGTACTACAAAAGAAGAAATCGAATACGAACTCCTTGACTTACAATTTCTCGGAATCAATAATATTCTATTACTCAGAGGAGACAAGGCGCGTGAGGACAAAAGTTTCAAACCTACACCTGGAGGATATACGCATACTACAGAACTGATCAAGCAAGTTAATCAATTCAATAATGGCTTTTTTGTAGATGGGACTCCCATGAAACATCCTGAATGGAAATTTGATTTCGGTGTAGCCTGTTATCCAGAGAAACACGAAGAAGCGCCGAATCTGGAAGAAGACATGAAATATCTCAAAGAGAAACAAGATTTAGGTGCGGAATATGCGGTAACCCAATTATTCTATGACAATGAGAAATACTATTCCTTTGTAAAAAAAGCAAAAGAGATGGGCATCACCATACCTATCATTCCAGGGATCAAACCTCTGACAAAGTTGCGCCATCTGACTATCGTACCCAAGACATTCCATGTAGATATTCCAGACGAATTAGCCAAAGAAGCTCTAAAATGCAAGACTGATGAGGAAATCAGTGAACTAGGTGTTGAGTGGACGATAAATCAGGTTGAAGATCTCTACAAACACGGTGTTCAAAATGTACATTTCTACACTGTCAGTGCTGTTGATAGCATACAGAAGGTAGTCAAAAGACTTCTTTAAAAGGAAAAAGATTAAGGATCTTAACGAAAAAGATGGATAGTGAAGCATTTAACGATATAATAGGACAAAAAGAAGCCATTAGCAGGCTATTACAGTTGACAGAAGAAGATCGCATCCCCCATGCCCTACTTTTCTGTGGATCGGAAGGTTGTGGAAAGATGGCTCTAGCAATGGACTTCGCAAAATATCTGCTCACGGAAAATCTTTGTGATCCGACAGCACATGAGAATGCTTCAGCTATGCTCTCCAATTGGGAACATCCGGACCTGCATTTCACTTATCCGACTATAAAACTCCCGGGGATGGGAAGTGATCATAAACCAATAAGTGATGATTTTGCCAGCCAATGGCACCAATTGCTTAGCGAGGGAACTTATTTTACCATCGAACAATGGCTTCAGATGATGGGAGGTGGAAACAAACAGGCCATCATCACTGCTGCCGAGAGCGATGCTATCGCACATAATCTAAGTTTGATGTCCAGCCAGGGAGGATATAAAATCAGTCTGATCTGGCTCCCTGAACGTTTAAACCAAGAAGCTGCGAACAAACTCCTAAAGGTCTTGGAAGAGCCCCCACAAGAGACTATCTTTCTACTCGTCACGGAACATCCAGACCAATTGTTGGATACTATTACAAGTCGGACACAGCATTTCGACATGAAGAAAATCGATACGGCTGATATCGAAAAGGCTTTAATAGAACGAAGAGGAATTGATCAGGAAGATGCACACCGTATAGCAAGAGTTGCAAATGGCAATTGGAATCTGGCTCTCAAGGAAATATCTGCCGATAATGAAAACAAAGAATTTCTGGAAAAGTTTGAGCAGCTCATGCGACAGGCTTACAGCCATAAAGTGCAAAGTCTAAAGAAATGGTCTGAACAGATCAATGACTTCGGAAGAGAGAAACAGATTAGAATGCTTGCTTATTTCCTACGCATGATCCGAGAAAATTTCATATACAACTTCCACCAGCCAGAACTGAACTATATGACTCGTGAAGAAGAAAATTTCTCCAGAAATTTTGCACGCTTCATCAACGAAAACAACATCAAGGAAATTGCCGGGCTTTTCAATCAGGCATCAGGTGATATCAGCCATAATGCAAATGCTAAGATGGTATTCTATAGCGTAGCTCTTCAGGTAATGTTGTTACTAAGAAGATAAGAAAACTAAAAAAAAGAAGAAATTACTTCAATCAAGAATCATAAAAACATAATAATATACGAAATATGGACTTCAAAAACATAAATTTTGAATCATGTCGTGATTGCGACCGCGGACTCTGTGCCTGCGCCGCAGGAAAGCAGGATAAACAACTCAACACCTACGATTGGCTTGCTGATGTTCCGGGTAATGTGCAAAGTACTGATTTAGTTGAAATACAATTCAAGAATACTCGCAAAGGATATTATCACAATGTCAATCATCTAGACTTAAAAAAAGGTGATATTGTAGCAGTCGAGGCTAATCCCGGACACGATATCGGTGTAGTCACACTTACCGGAAGATTGGTTAAGTATCAATTAAAGAAGGCTAATTTAAAATCTGCAGACGATGTCAAGCGAATCTATCGCATTGCCAAACCGGTAGATATGGAAAAATATGAAGAATCCAAAAGCCGCGAATATGATACCATGATCCAGAGCAGGCAGATTGCAAAAAAGCTCAATCTGGAAATGAAAATAGGAGATGTAGAATATCAGGGTGACGGAAATAAAGCGATCTTCTATTATATTGCTGATGGACGTGTAGATTTTCGCCAACTGATCAAAGTTCTTGCAGAAACATTTCATATCAGAATTGAAATGAAGCAAATCGGCGCCCGACAGGAAGCCGGTCGAATCGGTGGCACAGGTCCTTGTGGTAGAGAATTATGCTGCGCTACGTGGATGAAAAACTTTTCCAGTGTCAGCACAAATGCGGCCAGATATCAGGACATCTCTCTCAACCCTCAGAAACTAGCGGGTATGTGTGCCAAATTAAAATGCTGTCTGAATTATGAGGTGGATGATTATGTGGAAGCTGGCAAAGAACTGCCAAAGAAGGATATTGTCTTACAGACAAAAGATAATGACTATTATCTTTTTAAAACTGATATCTTAGCCAGACTGTGCACTTATTCTACTGATAAAAACTTAGCCGCCAATCTGGAAACGATCTCGGCAAAAAGAGCACAGGAGATCATTCTGATAAACAAGAAAGGCGAAAAGCCTCTTTCTCTTCAGGAAGATGGAAAAGAAAAAGTCCAAGAAAAACCTATTGACTTATTAGCAAATACGGATGTCAGCCGTTTTGATAAAAACAGTAAGAAGAAAAAGAAAAAACTTCAAAAGGACAAAAATGGAAACAACTCACAAAAGGGACAGAATCCAGCAGATTCAAATTTCCATCCAAGAAATCACCAACAAGGAAAGATACAACAAAAGAGTGCTGATTATGACAAGGACTCTCAGGGGAAACTACGGCCGAAACGACAATTGAGAAATAACCCGAAAAGCGATCAACCACAATCCGATCAATTCCGGAATCATTCGGAGAAAGCCAATCCTCATCTAAGAGGAGCAAAGAAGACTTATCAGGATCATAGTACTCCCAATATACAGAAATTGAATTCTGATTTACAAACGGATAAGCCCAAAGCTCAGACGGCACAACCGCAGGATATAACCAAAGTTCCACAGACGGGGAAGAATTCTATTCAGAAAGTTGATAATACAGATCAATGAAAAAGTCATATATTCTCCTATTTCTCAGTACGATCATTTTCTTCACGTCCTGTCTTGAGCATAGGGTGTATGATCATTATGAACATACACCATTGTCTGGATGGGAGAAAAATGACTCTTTATTTTTTAATATTCCTGGTTTAGCAGAAACTGATAATTACAATATCAATTTAGGATTACGTATCAATAGCACTTATCCCTTTCAGGCCATAACCTTGATTATAAAGCAAACAGTCTATCCCGGGGGGAACAGGAATAAAAAAACAGGTTTTCCTGCCGGTAGATTAGAAAAGACCTATATCGATACCCTGAACTGTAGACTAACAAACAAAGACGGGCGAATAGAAGGAAGAGGAATAGGAAGTTTCCAATATCATTTTCCGGTGACAAGAATTCAACTGAACAAGGGAGACAGTATCCACATTTGTATCCACCACAATATGAAACAAGAAATCCTTCCAGGTATTTCTGACATCGGCATCGAATACGTAAAAGAATAGTAGATGAGAAAGCCTGATCTACTATTCACGTACCAAGTTTCTTCCTGCATCTATTCTGAGGAAGATGAAAAGAAGGATCGTAAATCCCCATAAAGAAGATCCACCATAACTAAAAAATGGTAAGGGAATGCCAATAACAGGAGTTAATCCAAGAACCATTCCTACATTAATAAATACATGGAACAAGAATATACTTAGTACACAGTATCCATAGACTCGGCCAAATCGGAAAGGTTGTCGTTCCGCCAGAAAAATCAACCGTATAATCAATGCCAGAAAAAGCAATAGTACACCGGCACTACCCAAAAAGCCTTCTTCCTCTCCTACCGTGCAGAAGATAAAGTCAGTATCCTGTTCCGGGACAAACTTCAGCTTAGTCTGTGTCCCGTTTAGAAATCCCTTTCCTTGTAAGCCACCTGATCCAATAGCAATCTCACTTTGATGCACATTATACCCAGCTCCCGCTAAGTCATCATCCAATCCGAGCAGTACATTAATTCTAACCCGCTGATGGGGTTCCAGAACATCATTCAGCACATAATCAGCTGAATAGAAAAAAACGATTGAGCCCACAGCAAAAGCAGCAATATAGAGATAGTTCTTCACACGCGTACTCAAGCCTTGATAAAGAAGGAAACCTATCAATACAGCACAAAGTAAGAGTTGAATCCAGACAATGTCAAAGGGGATAACAAACTCTGAAAAAAGTAAAAATATGAGGGTAACCCCCAGAGATAAGCCTATCACCCAACGGGTAAGACGCTTATTCTTGCAATAAATCTGAATCATAACTGAACAGAAAATCTGCACAAGAAGAAGCACGATAAATTTACCTACGGAAGTAGGAGTATCCCATAAGAACAACTGTTCATATTTAATACCCACGACGAAATAGATCACCATTGCAACTGCCGTAAACAGGATACTTCCAGGCATTCCTTCCCGATAAAACATTAAGAAGAAGGATAAGTAAACCAAAGCTGATCCTGTCTCTCTCTGTGCTATTATCATCAGTAATGGCAGAACAACGATGCCACAAGCACATAAGAAATCTCTCCACTTATGCATATCAAAACCATAGCTGCCCATGAATTTAGATATTGCTAAAGCTGTAGCAAACTTAGCAAGTTCTGCAGGTTGAACGCGTAGAGGGCCTAAAACTAACCAGGAACGCGACCCCTTAATCTCATGTGGATTAAATATGGTCAAAAAGAGTAAGATCATAAATACCACATAAATCACATAAGCAAAAGTGTCATAGAAGCTATCATCAAGCATAAGGATGACAAAACCAAGTACTATAGAAGTTCCGATCCAGATTATCTGCATCCCTGAACGAGTACTAAGACTAAAAATATCCGTTTCACCAAAAGTATAACTGGCTCCGCATACACTGAGCCATCCAAAGACGAGCAGTGCCAGATAAATTCCTATCGTCCACCAGTCAAGTGAACGAAGTACACTGGTTTGTTGTGTTGGTGCTTGAATCATTTCTAAGCAAATATTTATTTAACCGGGAATACCGGTAATCAGTATAATAATCTACCCCTGATAACATCAATGCCAAAGGCTTACCCACCGATTATATCATCGGTTTGCCTTACCATAAGCAATACGACGCTTTGAAAACTCATCAGCCATTTTTTCTGATGAGGGCGAAAGTTTACCCTTTAAAAACTGTTCCATCATCAATCCTCCGATAGGCACGCCATATACAGCGCCCCATCCTCCGTTCTCTACGTACACGGCAATAGCGATTTTAGGATGGTTCATAGGAGCAAATCCCATAAATACAGAGTGATCCTGTCCACGATTCTGGGCAGTACCGGTTTTTCCACAAGGTTCAAAGTCATAACGTGCCAGGTCTTTGCAGGTACCATGCAGTGCTGAGCCACGCATTCCACGGATGACCAAATCATAAGCATACAGACTGGCACGCGTATAATGGCGTTGACGGAATTTCTGAGCGATTGACCTCCCCTTGACCTTACTGACGACATGAGGGATATAATAATAGCCACGATTGGCTATAGTAGCACCTAAGTTAGCTATCTGTAGAGGCGTCAGGCAAACCTCACCCTGTCCGATAGAAACAGAAATGACAGTCAGCCCATTCCAAGATCCATTATAAGCTTTATCATAGAAATGAGCATTTGGAATCAGCCCGCGCTTTTCACCGGGCAAATCAATCCCCAACTTATATCCAAAGCCCATACTAACCATATAATCGCGCCATACATCCATCGCATCTTGTACCGTCTTGTATTTGCTCCGGTTCGACATCATATTGAAGAATCCCCAGCAGAAAAACGAATTGCATGAAGTTATAATAGCATCCACTACATTTAATGGAGATTTGTGAAGATGGCACCCCACATGAAGTCCTTTATAATAAAATCCCCTATGACAAGGATAAAGAGTATGACTATTGATGATACCCTCCGTCAGGAACGTGAGGGCCTGAGAGGCTTTAAAAGTCGAGCCAGGCGGATATTGTCCTTGTATAGCACGGTTAAGCATAGGCTTCCAGACATTTTTGGATAATGCTTTTTCCATTTTTCCACGCATTCGTCCAACTATCATACGGGGATCATAGGTAGGAGAAGAAACCATACAAAGCACCTGCCCTGTAGATGGCTCAATAGCAACTATTGCGCCTATCTTTCCCTTCATCAACCGTTCGCCGAGAGCCTGAAGCTTCCAATCAATCCCCAACGTTAAATCCCTTCCAGGAATAGGACGATGATCAAATTTACCATGTTGATAACTTCCTTGAATACGGCCATGCGCATCTCGAAGGAGAATTTGGACACCTTTAACCCCACGAAGATCACTCTCATAAGATTTCTCAATGCCCATCTTTCCGATATAATCACCAGCCTGATAATAAGGATCTTCCTCTATATCACTCTCAGAGACTTCACCCACGTCACCTAGCACATGAGCTCCGTATGGAGAAGTATACTGACGGATGCTACGCTTTTGAATATAAAATCCAGGGAAGCGAAAACTTTTCTCTTGAAACACGCTGAACTCCTTATCCGAAAGCTGAGGCATAAAGAGTTGTTGCGTAAAACGTGAATAACCTGGATTTTTCCGATAATCTTTGATATCATCCATTCTCTTGATGAACCACTCTTTAGTAATTCCTAAAGAATTACAAAAATCAAGTGTATCCAGATGGCCTTTCTCCTCATCCATAACCACCATAATATCATAAGATGGCTGGTTATAAACGAGCAACTTACCTTCCCGGTCAAAAATAGTGCCTCTGGAAGGATATTCTATCTTCTTGAGAAATGCATTGGAATCAGCATTCTTCTTGTAGTCGTCACTGGCAATCTGAAGAGCGAATAACCGGATAATATATAAAAGCACAATTATCACAGCCACTCCTCCAATTACATATCTTCGATTTTCAAGATTAAAATCTTTCATTCCCAATTTATTCTCCTCCGGAAAACAAAATCATTCCGGACTTAATTACCTATTCTTGATGATGTTTCTTATCCAAATTCTCTATGGCCATCAGAAATATCATCGTAATGAAAAAACTACCGCATATACAAGTTAGCCACTGTAACCAGTTGAAGAAACTGAACGATTCCAAAGTAAAAAAGAGCAGACAATAAATAAAGACTATTACCATGGAATAGCTCAAGAAAGACTGGAAACCCATCGTACGTATTGAAGGAGAGAAATCTTCTGCAGCATCACGAGGTATAAAAAGTTGCATCACATAAGGCTGAATCAAAGCTATAAAGGTCATCGAACCCGCAGCAACACCAGGGGTATTGGCAAAGATGTCAACAGCCAATCCCAGGAAAAAACTCCAAAGTAAAATAGCATATTTCGGATAACTACGGCGGAAATGTAGCACCAGATACACATAAAGCAATGGAGTTGCACAATGAAAGAGTTGAATGTGATTAAACACCAGTACCTGCACAAGTAACAGTATTAAGAAAGTAAGCAAACGATGTAAATTATCCATATTCATACGTTAATTTTCATCCCCTCCTTCCTTTTCTTTAATAGAATCCTGAGCTGCACGCAACACCTGCAACTGTTGCTGCATTACCGTATCATCAATCACACATACATCACGCAAATTGCCAAAATCTGTAGCAAGTTTAATCATCAGACGATAAGACAAGCCATCGGAAGAGTTATACACATGTAAAATCGTTCCGACAAGAATTCCTGGTGGAAAGACCGAAGAATAGCCGCTTGTAACAATCTGGTCATGAAGTTTGAAATGCGCATGCAAAGGTATATCATCCACGTATGCAACGTTAGAAGGCCCTCCGGTCCAGTGAAGATAGCCGAAATAACCACGCTTCTGAATTGCCACACTAATACTAGACTGAGAATTGAGTACAGGTATAACCACCGAATAGTGTAATGACGTCAAATAAACGATTCCGACTACCCCTGTTCCGCAAACCACACCCATATCCTTCTTGATTCCATCTGCTGAGCCTTTGTCAAGAGTAATAAAATTATCTCGCTTATTAAGCGAATTATTTACAACTTCGGCAGGAATCAATCTGTAAGTACGAAGCATCTCCAACTGGCTGCTTTTCATCAGACTCTTATCACCAGTTGCCTTAGTCAGATTGGAAGCCAGATCCATCACCTCATGTTCCAGATAGGCATTCCGTTGAGTAAGTTCCTGATTTACCTTAGAAAGAGAAAAGAGATGCTCGATATCAGCATCCCATTCATAGAATTTTCCGGCAACAGCATTTGCAGAAGAAAAAAACACACTACCCTGGTAGCTATTCCATTGAAACAGCAATATAAAACTTATCACCTCCAGAAGTATGAAGACGAACCAATGGTTACATTTTGCCAGAAATTCGATTAAATTTTTCATATCTATCCACTTCTACCCCATCCAGCGCACTAGAAACAGGGCTGTCCACACCCACCAAGGCACGGACCTCGAGAGATCCTGTTATCTCATCAAGAATGAAAAACGGTCCACGTTCTTCAATGCGATACCCGCACCCTTAGCGACACTATGTAAAGGATCCTCTGCAATATGGAAAGGAATCTTAATTTTATCTGTGAGACGCTTGTCAAGTCCTCTCAGCAAAGCCCCACCTCCTGTCAGATAGATACCATTCTTCACAATATCTGCATACAGCTCCGGAGGAGTATTTTCCAAAGCACTCAGCACAGCATTTTCAATCTTTGCTACTGTTTTATCCAGACAATGTGCTATCTCCTGATAACAAACCGGCACTTCCATAGGGAGAGCTGTAATGCGATTAGGGCCATGGACAATATAGTCTTCAGGGGCCTCATCTCCCAAATCAGTAAGAGCAGATCCGACATGGATCTTAACACGTTCAGCCATACGCTCACTGACCTTTACATTATGCTGTCGGCTCATATATTCCTGTATATCAGCTGTAAGATCATCACCTGCAATACGGATAGAATTATTGCAGACTATACCACCCAGCGAAATCACTGCAATCTCAGTACTGCCACCACCAATATCAACAATCATATTTCCTTCTGGAGCCTCAACATCAATACCAATGCCAATAGCTGCAGCCATAGGTTCAAATATCAGATACACATCACGTCCATCTGCATGTTCAGCAGAATCACGGACAGCACGCAGTTCAACCTCTGTAGAGCCAGAAGGGACTCCAATGACCATCCGCAAAGACGGCGAAAAAAGTCTGCTACCTGTATGTACCATTTTTATTAGGCCACGCATCATCTGCTCACAAGCGGTAAAATCAGCAATCACTCCATCACGAAGAGGACGAACTGTACGAATATTATCATGTGTCTTTTCGTACATCATCTTTGCCTTTTCACCCACTGCAATCATTTTATTGGTACGACGATCAAGAGCCACTACAGAGGGCTCATCTACCACAATCTTATCATCACTGATAATAATCGTATTGGCCGTACCCAGGTCCATTGCAATTTCCTGAATGAATGAAAAAAATCCCATGTCTTAATTTCTTGATTATTTTAAGCTTAAAATATAATCTCTCGTACTCTATTAACAACAACCAAACTCTTACTGATTATCTTTAAGAGTTTCTGCAAACCACGAATGAATCGTAGTATCATAATGGCTACTGACAGCAAAAGCCCTTTCTGCGAACTCTTTACGATCCTCAACAGTGGTCTCTCCTGACTTTTTGTTCAAAAGATCAAGGAATTTTCCATATTCTGCCTTACTTGGCACAATGACTACATCTTTGAAATTCTTCGCTCCTGCACGAATCAACGAGATACCGCCTATATCTATCTTTTCTATAATATCTTGCTCTTTTGCACCCTCAGCAACAGTTTCTTCAAAAGGATATAAATCAACAATGACCAAATCAATGGCTGGAATCTGATATTTCTCCATTTCCTGCAAATCGTCCGGATGATCACGGCGGGCCAATATTCCACCAAAGATTCTGGGATGCAAAGTTTTCACGCGTCCTCCCAGAATAGAAGGATATGTGGTGACTTCCTCCACTTTCTCGCAATCATATCCCTGAGACTCAATAAACTTCTGAGTTCCACCTGTACTTAAAAATCTAACACCTTCTTCGTGCAGTTTTGCAAGAATCTTCTCCAAACCATCCTTATGAAAGACTGAAATCAAAGCAGTCTTAATCCTTTTCGTTTCTGCCATAAACTTTGGTATATATTAATTTATAGACTGCAAAGTTACTAAATTCCATTGAATCATGATGATAAAAAATAATAAATCTAAGTTTTTTAACTATAAAAGGACAGATTAGAAACCGCAAAAATTATGGAAGAAAAAAAACAACGCAAATAGCTATCAATTCCACAAGCAACGAGAAGAGCATGCACGGAAGCTATACTTTCATTTATCCCGTAACACTTAACTCGTTTTATATCTTCATTAAAGTAGTACTTCATATATACTACGAAAGCAGGAAAGCGCGGGTAAGATTATCCTGACACCACCAACATTCATTTCGATAAACGTCCCTCTATTCAGGAAAATTTTCAGAAGAAAACATAAATAGGAATAAAAGTACTTTCAACTTTTAATCTGTAATTGATAATCCTTTCCTCTGTCAGAAACAATTCTGAGATTACCATTCTTCTCAACCGTCAGTTTCAACCGTTTTATCAAAGTATATAACGTATCACTTGCATCTGGTTTCCTTGGCCATAGAGCATCACAGATATCCTGCTTGGAAAGTTTATGGTCATCTGCCGTAAAGAACATCGTCATGAGTTGTTGCTGCATAGGAGTAAGCCGTATTGGTCTGTGTTTCAAATCATAAAAGCACCGTTCAACTTCATCTAACATCATATTTCCAAAAACGACCATCCCTTTATGACAATTTCTGAAATATCCCAATGAGAAGATCATCCACAACAGTGCCATCAAAGAAATAATGCCAGTTAACCGTTGATCTGACAGCGCAAAGACTGAAGCCATAGAGCAATTAGCATAACTCTGGAATTCCAGCGAACTTGAATTTCGATGCCAGCTCATCTTCCTGCTGCATAGAGCCTCTTTTGCATTATTATTCATCGCATAATACAAAAATGAACGGTCCCGCAACTCAGGAATCCTCAGATGACTGCGATAATTCTGAATCGTATCCGGTGTTATCCAGCCATTCTCCTTCTCTGACAAAGTCTGTGCCAATGCCTGATTCATATCCCGGATAATGCTCCGTTTTGCACAATCATAGCCATGAACACTGGAAATGCCTATACAGCAAACTAAGAAAAGAAATATCGCAATAGAATGACAGGGTTTCATATCATAAACTTTAAGTAACTAATCAATTACAAAAGTATACATTATGAAGGAAACACACCAATTACAGGATATATCTTTTCGACAAAATCAGGCATCAGGAAGCATCATTAACTTTATTTAACTCCTCGACTCTCTTCTTATTATTGTTTAAACCTTGATTTATCTACTGCTTCATGCGATTTCTCTTTATATCCTCCGAATTTATACGTAAAGGATACGCCAAATGTCCGGTAGCAGGAGAAGCTCATCTTGAGATTTTGTCCTTTAAAGTCAATATGAGGATTAATGCCCGAGGTTTCAAATAAGTCATTACAATAAACTTTAAGAATCGCATGCTTCTTCAGAAATTGCCAGCGGGCACTTAAATCCATATCACCAGATGCCGGCAAGTCGTAGGTTGCCTGGATTTCTTTTGAACGAATATATCCATCGGCAGAGAGCGTAATATCTGGTTTGGCAGAGAGTGTAATGGTATTATTCAGTTTTATCACACCAAACAGGACGTTTCTGTCAAATGGAATATCATAGAAACGATCCGCCTTTTCCCGTTGCCAAGCCCCCATTAACATCAATCGTGTATCAAGCCAGTTACCACACTTAAAGGGTAATGCAGCCTGAATGCCAGCTTGTTGCTGAAAATTGAAGTTCAGATTTTTATAACTTACCGCTAAACGGTCATGACACTGATATGGAGTCTGCACAAAATAATCTTCATCATGATCAAACCATGCTGTAAACTGATACTTATCCTTTAGTAGATAGACTAAAGTAAGTTGATAATCACTGGTCGGTTTCAAATCCGGATTACCGGTAATCTCATTATAGCCACCATTGCTATAACTTGTAAAATTGGTCATTTCCCAATAGTCCGGATATTCCCTATTGCTGCTTAGTCCCAGTTGAAGCATCTGCCCGGGCACAGGGATATAAGTCAAATTGAAAGTAGGATAACAATTCCATTGATGCCAGATGGGCGTATGGTAATACTCTGCAGCTACAGATACATCCATCATCAACTTACTACTGAAATTCTTGCTCAATCCGAAATAGACATTGATATCATCTTCTTTCAGACGGGTATATTCAGACGAGGGATGATCACCGGTAGTCGTTTTTACTTCGACATACTGCTGATTGGTATGATTGATACTCGTAGAATAGATTGCTCCATAATTGATGCCCCAGTTATCTTTCAAAGTATGCTCTTGCGAAAGGAAGTATTTCCATCGGTTAACCTGCTGGTCATTATCAACGATATACTTAAGAGTTCCGGTAGGCAGGGTACTTGCAAGGTGCTGTACTTCAGGACGATGATAATAAGTCATTTCGGCACCAACCTTGAAACCGAAAGGAGTACTATAGTCAAGACGCAAGTCATGAAGCCAAGGATGCGAATTCAAGTCTGTTGTTCCTAAGACATTACCCGAGATATCCTCTATAATATTACTTTTATGATATTCTCCATTATACACAAGACTCAACTGATGATTCTCTGCAAAATTATAATCCATTCCTAAACGATAAATATGCCCATAGCCATTTCCGCGCTCCACTTCATGTGAATTAATATCATGTATTGTTCCGTCATCAAGTCGATGATGAGAGCGCTCATCCGTTATCGTATAGTCGTCCCCATGACTGTGCTGATACATCAGATCCAGGGAGAATTTGCCTTTATTATATAATAAGGAAGTTCTCTCACCAAACTCGGCATCATGTTGTTGTTTCCACGACAAATTGATTTCTCCCTGTAAAGGAGAAATGCCGTCAATGTGACTATGTTTCAGTCGGATATTAATAAGTGCGCCACGCACCTGCATCTTAGCAGGAGCATTGTACATCACATCCACTTTTGCTATTCGGTTCGCAGGCATGCTTTTCAGCAAGGAAGTCACTTCATCAACGGTCATATTCGTTACTTTGCCATCCAGAACAACCGTCGTAGGCATTCCTCCTAATGACAATTTCTTGTCTTGCACTATAACCCCAGGAATTTCCTTGATAGCATCATACATATTATCTACAGCCTTCTTCTGAATAAGTCTTGGCAAGTCATAGGTAATGGCACTACCATTGACTTTTGCTATCGGGCGTTCACCTTTTACAATCACATCAGGCAAATTATGGATAATACTGTCCATACGCAAGGAATCAACTTTTTGTGCCTGTGCTCCAACAGGAATCAGCAAAGATAGTACTAATAAGATTTTTTTCATATCATTATATTTTATCTGCTGCAAAAGTATGAAAAAAGAGAAAAGGCAAGAAATACCCTCACTTATTTAATCTTAAGAAAAGTGTTATTTAGTCTTATCATTTCAGACATATTTATAATAAAAAACGTATCTTTACCTCATGAAACTGAAATATATCATCACCCTAGTCATTGTCCTTTTGATAGCAGTCTTCAGCTATCAATGTTACTGGCTCTTTCATCTTTATCACACACAAAAAGTTGAATTCCGTCAGCGGACAATGGATGCCATAGAATATAGTGACTTTCAAGAGCTGATGAGCAGAGGAGATAATATCAGCAATAAGTTTAAAGCAACCGTAAGATTAAATATCGATAATGTTAACCATAAAAGAAAGGAGGGAAACGGAAAAAATTATTTTTATTATTACTTTGATCCCCAAGCTCTGAAAAATCCCGGTAAAACCCTGTATAGTCTTATCCGCAACCAACTTCATAAGGCCCTTGACCCTATGAGACAAAATAACATAAGATTGTTTTACACGCTACTTTCAAAAAGACTTCTACGATACGGGATTAGGGGACCTATAAAGATAGAATTCCATTACGATAAAGATTCTATTATGGCCTCTTACAGTGGGAAACATTTCAAGCCAAGTTCATCTGATAATCATTTCGACTATACTTTCGGAAAAGACCAGAGATCATTTTACAGAGTCATTACGCCTTCTGCCACGAAAGTAATCCTAAAGGAAATGTCTGGAATTCTAACGGGATCACTGCCCATCTTTTTGCTATTGGTATTCGTATTCCTATACCTTATTCATACTGTGAGGAATCTCCGGACACTGGATGAAATGAAAAGTGATTTCACCAATAACATGACTCACGAACTCAAGACCCCTATAGCTGTAGCATACGCCGCCAACGATGCCCTACTCAATTTTGACATGACAAAGGATCAAATTAAGACCAAGAAATATCTCACAATCGGTCAACAGCAACTCAGACGTCTGAGCGGACTTGTGGAACAAATCCTCTCAATGAGTATGGAACGTCGCAAAAACATGAAACTGAATATCGAAGAGGTAACCATTCAGCCCATACTGGAATCACTGATTGCGGAACAAAACTTCAAAGCCGACAAAACAGTTGATATTTCCTTTAATATTCCCAAAGACCTGAGCATCAAAGTTGACCGCAATCATTTTGCTCACATCCTGAGCAATTTACTGGATAATGCTATTAAATATTCAACCGGGAAGGCGGAAATAAAAGTTGCGGCCCATAAAGAAAAGAATTACACCGAGATTGCTATCACTGACAAAGGAATTGGCATTGCAGCAGATAACCAAAAATATATCTTCGACAAATTCTATCGCGTACCTCATGGTAACTTAAATGAAGTAAAAGGATATGGACTCGGACTTTACTATGTAAAAAGTATGATGGACAAATTTCACGGTAATATATCCGTAAAAAGTGAACTGGGAAAGGGTACGACTTTTAAATTGAGATTCTATGACTAAGATACGAGTACTCTTAGTGGAAGACGAGGAAACACTCGCCATGATTATCAAGGACACTTTAGATGCCCAAGGGTTCGATATTATCACAGCAGCAAACGGTGAAGAAGGGCTTGAAAAGTTTTTAAAAATCAAGCCCGACGTATTAGTGGCTGACGTCATGATGCCTAAGATGGACGGCTTCGAAATGGTTCGCCGGATAAGACAGACGAATCAGTTAACACCAGTACTTTTCCTGACAGCCCGGTCTGCCATTAATGATGTTGTAAAAGGTTTTGAGCTTGGTGCCAATGATTACCTGAAAAAACCTTTCGGTATGCAAGAATTAATCGTCCGTATCAAGGCTTTAGCAAAACGTGTCACATTCAACCAATCTTCATTCCAGTCAGAATCGCACAATCTGATAGAGATAGGAAAATATCGTCTGAATCCAACCACACAACAATTGTTCTTTGCCGGTCTCTCTAAAGAACTTTCTAACCGTGAATCTGAAATACTCAGAATACTTGCAGAAAACCGGAATAATATCGTAGAAACCAAAGACATTCTATTAAAACTTTGGGGAAATGACAGTTTTTTCAATTCCCGTAGTTTACAGGTATTTATCACCAAGTTACGTCATCAATTGTCAAGAGATGAAAATATCAAGATCATTAATATAAGAGGTATAGGTTATAAACTGATTACCGAAAGACTTTAATAATATGATTATTCAGAGAATTATCATACACACTGTCAAAGGTATCAATCCTCTCATTAATCTAATAGCTTTAATATAATATCCGGGAGAAAAAAGAAAAAGGAATTACGAAAATTCCGTAACTCCTTAACTTTAAAATGTAGCGGGGGTGGGTCACGATCCCACGACCTCCGGATTATGAATCCGACGCTCTAACCAGCTGAGCTATCCCGCCATCAACTTCAAGCATATACAAAATCAACTGACTTATCAATCGACTTAAAGCTTTTGCGGGTGCAAAGGTAACACATTTTTTCAAATTCACAAAGAAATCATCAACTTTTTAGTTTCGTGACAAGAAAAACAAGACTAAAGTTTATTGGAAAAGAATTGAAAAGTCTAAACACATCAAAAGTGATTTCAGAAATTAAAAAATTATCAGGATAAATTAATCGAAAAAACCGATGAAATAAAAACCTTTGACACCTGTAACTATTAAGAAGTTTTCTAAAAAGAAAAAAAATAGTAAAAGAACAAGTTTCTGATAATTTTGTATTACTTTTGCAAACTGATATTATCCTCCGTCCTCGATAAAAAGCACAAATCATTTAAAGATTGGAATAAGCCAACTGGCTTAAGTTTGAGGACGAAACAGATGATTCTACGAAACTCAATTATGCCTCGAATCAAGAAACTTGATATATTCATTATCCGCCAGTTCGGACTCCTTTTCTTAGGGACATTCTTCATCTGTCAGTTTGTACTGATGATGCAGTTCCTGTGGAGATACATTGACGATCTCATTGGAAAAGGTCTGACGATAGATATCCTGGCGCAGTTTTTCTGGTATATGGGACTGATACTGGTCCCTCAGGCCTTGCCCTTAGCAATACTTCTATCTTCACTGATTACCTTTGGGAACCTAGGTGAGTCCTCAGAGCTGACTGCTATTCGAGCCTCTGGCATTTCTTTGCTTCAGGCATTCAGAGGTTTGATCGTCATCACCTCACTCATTATGTGTGGCTCTTTCTACTTTCAAAATTATATTGGTCCGAAAGCCAACATGAAGATTATGCAACTTCTGATCTCCATGAAACAGAAAAGTCCGGAATTAGAAATACCAGAAGGAGTGTTTTATGATGGCATTCCCCAATGTAACATTTATGTCCAGAAAAAGAATGTAAAAACCGGAAAACTCTACGGAGTAATGATTTACCGGATGACAGACAGTTATGAAGATGCTGCTATTATCCTGGCTGACTCCGGTATGATCCAGTCTACTGCGGAGAAGAAGCATCTGGTTCTAAGTCTGTGGAGCGGAGAATGGTTTGAAAACATGCAAGCGTCAGAATTACAGAACAGTGCTGCCGTACCTTATCGCCGCGAGAGTTTTATTTCAAAAAGAATCATTATTGATTTCAACAGCAGTTTCAACATGGCAGATGCATCTTCCCTTTCCAATAATGCCCAGGGGAAAAGTCTTGCACAAATCCATAATGACATTGACTCCCTCAATCATGTATATGACAGTGTCGGCACTGCTTACTATCGCGATGCCCAAATGATGTATTATAGCATTCCACATCTCAGCAAGCGAGATTCCATAAAGGCAGTTCAAAGAGCTTTACCGGAAAATATCAATATCGACAGTCTGTATAGCAAGCTAACATCTTCCCAGAAACAAGCTGTCATCAATAATGCTATGAATAAAGTCCAGGGAGATATGAGTGACCTGGAATTCAAAAGTATGATCACTTCCGATGGTGACAAGATTATCCGTCTACACAAGATAGAGTCCATCAACAAGTTCACGCTGGCCTTAACCTGTCTTATCTTCTTCTTTATCGGAGCACCACTGGGGGCTATTATCAGGAAAGGAGGACTTGGAGTACCTGTTATCGTTTCCGTTTTGGTCTTTATATTCTATTATATATTAGACAACACCGGTTATCGTATGGCACGACAAGGGATATGGTCAGTGTGGTTTGGAAAAGCCATCGCGCCGGCTATATTGATTCCTATTGCCATATTTGTTACCTACAAAGCCAATAACGACTCAGTAGTCTTCAATATTGACATGTACAAAGATCTCTTCAGAAAATTATTAGGGCTGCGTGTCAAGCGCGAGGTATCGGGCAAGGAAGTCATCATAAAAGATCCTGATTACCAACAAGATTTAGAAAAATTAAAGTTGATCAGCAAGATCATTACGACATATAACCAGAAGCAGAATCTACGACGTGCTCCAGATCCAATAAAAGTATTTTTCAAGTATCACGCTGACCATACGATAGAAAAAGTAAATGACCAACTTGAACTTACGATTGAAGATTTGTCAAATACAAGAGATAATGTCATACTAACAGAATTGAATCATTATCCTGTACTTTCTGTAAAGGCACATACTCGCCCATTCGAGCATTTCTGGATGAACACTATGGCTGGAATATTCGTCCCTATAGGAATCTTCTTGTATTTCCGTATGTGGAAATTTCGTTTACGCTTAATGCATAATCTGAAGATTATACAGTCAGTCAACAGTAATATAGAGAAACAAATTGCCAAGAAAGAGGTTTTAGAAGAAATCCCTGATAGAGGGCTATAATTATAAAATAAGAACAAAAAATTATCAAGAGAAAACAAGAGAACAGGCTGACCACATTACAAATATGCTATTTGGCCTCTGTTATCTCTTTTCTCGATTATTATTTTCAGATATGGATGACTTTAAACTAAATAGCATCGAAGATGCTGTAAAGGACTTCAAAGAAGGTAAATTCGTGATTGTTGTTGATGATGCAAAACGGGAAAATGAAGGTGATCTGATCACACCCGCCGGGACCATTACAGCCGAAAAAGTAAATTTCATGCTCAAGAATGCAAGAGGTGTTCTCTGTGCACCCATCACATTATCCAGAGCAGAAGAATTGAAACTACCAAAGCAAGTTCAGAAAAACACTTCTGCTTTAGGCACTCCTTTTACAATCACCGTAGATAAACTCGAAGGATGTACTACAGGTGTTTCGGCACATGACAGAGCAGAAACCATAAAAGCTCTCGCAGATCCAAAATCAACTCCAGAAACTTTTGGCCGCCCGGGGCACGTCAACCCTCTTTATGCCCAGAACAATGGCGTTCTTGACCGTGACGGACATACGGAAGCAGCTATAGATCTTTGTAAGCTTGCGGGCTTGCAGCCAGCAGCAGCTCTGATGGAAGTTATGAATGCCGATGGCACAATGGCACGCCTGCCTCAACTTGAGGACAAAGCAAAAGAATGGGACTTGAAAATCATATCCATTGCTGACCTGGCTGCTTACAGGGAGAAAAAAAGAATCTGATCAAATTCACCAGATTCTCATTTACTGGAAAAATTAAAAAAACTTGCTTACAGAAGAGCATCACAATATTCAAAAGACTTTTATTTTAATAAATACAAATAAAAGAAATTCATCCCATTTTAATCATTACTTTTCAATATGGAAGAATTTAAATTAAGTAGTATACCAGATGCCATAAAGGACTTCAAAGAAGGCAAATTCGTAATTGTAGTCGATGATAAGGACCGGGAAAACGAGGGTGACCTCATCATAGCCGGCGAAGCGATTACCCCTGAAAAGATAAACTTCATGCTTAAGAATGCACGAGGTGTCCTCTGTGCTCCTATCACCATATCCCGTGCTGACGAGTTGAACCTACCTCATCAAGTTGAGGAAAACACTTCCGTACTGGGTACACCTTTTACCATTACAGTGGATAAACTCAAAGGGTGCACTACCGGTGTATCTGCACATGACAGGGCAGCCACCATTAAAGCCTTGTCTGATCCGACCAGTACGCCGGATACTTTTGGCCGCCCAGGCCACATCAATCCTCTCTATGCACAGGACAATGGCGTTCTTCGCCGTAGTGGGCATACTGAAGCAGCTATAGACTTGTGCAAACTCTCAGGTCTTTCCCCTGCTGCCGCACTAATGGAAATCATGAATGATGACGGCACGATGGCACGCCTGCCCCAACTTGAGGAGAAAGCAAAAGAATGGAAATTGAAAATCATTTCTATTGCAGATTTAATCGCTTATCGTCTGAAAAGAGAGTCAAGCATTGAAGTCGGTGAAGAAGTTGATCTGCCTACAAAATACGGGCATTTCCATCTGATTCCTTTCCGACAGACTAGTACTGGATTGGAACACATGGCACTTATCAAAGGGTCTTGGGAAGAAAATGAGCCAGTATTGGTACGTGTTCATTCCTCTTGCGCTACAGGAGATATTCTCGGGAGCATGCGTTGCGACTGCGGAGAACAACTTCATAAATCTATGCAGATGATTGAAAAAGAAGGGAAAGGCGTAATCATCTATATGCAACAGGAAGGTCGTGGTATAGGGCTGATGAACAAAATAGCAGCTTACAAACTACAGGAGAAAGGACTGGATACCGTTGATGCCAATATCCATCTGGGATTTAAACCTGATGTACGTGATTATGGCTGTGGCGCTCAGATGCTCATGCATTTGGGAGTGCATAAAATGCGACTGTTAACCAACAACCCGACTAAACGTGTAGGACTAGAAGCTTACGGACTCAAAATCGTAGAAAATGTACCTATTGAGGTTACACCCAATCCGTATGATGAGAGATATTTAAAGACCAAACGTGACCGTATGGGACATACTCTCCATATTTAATTGGTCAAATCAGTATTTTCTACACCCCTTATACCTTTTGAATTTCTTATTCAGGTAGTATCGGTTATCTAACAATCTGTTAGCTAATAACCGATACTGCCTATTTTCAGCCAACCTGCATACGAATTATACGAAAAACTCTTAAAGTATTCTGTTCAAACAATTTTATTGCAAAATCAATGTTACAATTTTAGTAAAATTACATACTTGAATGAAATAATGCTATGTTTTTTTCGTTATAATGAATAAAATGCTTACTTTTGCGAGGAAGTTTTAATCAATAGGATTCAGTATATCATTATGGCACAATTATCAAATCGTCTTAACAGACTTGCTCCATCAGCCACTCTAGCTATGTCGCAGAAAAGTAATGAAATGAAAGCCCAAGGTATCGATGTGATAAACATGAGCGTCGGAGAGCCGGACTTTAATACACCGGAACATATTCAGAAAGCTGGCAAGAAAGCCATTGATGAAAACTATTCTAAATATTCTCCCGTTCCAGGTTATCCGAAACTAAGGGAAGCTATTGTCAACAAACTGAAAAGAGAAAATCACCTTGATTATCAAATGAGTGAGGTGATGGTATCCACAGGAGCAAAACAAGCAGTATGCAATACTATTTTGGCTCTGATCAATGACGGGGACGAAGTCATCATACCTGCCCCTTATTGGGTCAGTTACCCGCAGATGGTTAAACTTGCTGGAGGCATCCCCATCATTGTAAAAACTGGTTTTGATCAAGATTTCAAGATGAAACCCGAACAACTTGAAGCGGCTATAACTCCAAGAACAAAAATGCTTATACTCTGTTCTCCAAGTAACCCATCCGGCAGTGTTTATTCAAAGGGTGAATTGGAAAGCCTTGCAAACGTAATCAAAAAGTACAAAGACCTCTTTGTGCTTTCAGACGAAATCTATGAGCATATCAATTATATCGGTCAGAGCAATAGCATCGCACAGTTCTCCGGAATGAAAGAGCATACGATTATTTGCAACGGTGTCTCAAAGGCCTATGCCATGACAGGCTGGCGGTTAGGTTGGATGGCCGCACCGGAATGGATTGTCAAAGGTTGCAATAAGTTGCAAGGCCAATATACCAGTGGTGCCAGTTCTATAAGTCAGCAGGCAGCCATTGAAGCATATAACGGCAACCAGGAAAATGTAGAAGAATATAGAAAAGCTTTTGAGCACCGGCGTGATCTGATCATCCAACTCCTTAAAGAAACCCCTGGTTTGGAAGTTAATCTTCCTGAAGGCGCTTTCTACGTATTCCCAAAATGCTGCAGCTATTTCGGGAAGAGTAGCGGTGAAAGGACTATCAACAATTCTACTGATTTTGCGCTGTACCTTCTGGAAGTTGCCCATGTCGCGACTGTTGGGGGAGATGCTTTCGGAGACCCCGAAAGTTTTCGTATCAGTTATGCAACAAGTGAAGACAATATCAAAGAGGCTATGAAAAGAATCAAAGAAGCCTTGGCAGAATTACAATAAAACAAGTTAAGAAATCAATAGCAAGAACTAAAAAAGAATATTTCAGCAATTGCCTCGTTAAAACTTCTTAATTCGCATCGTAATCGTGTATTAATTCGTATCTTTGCGAGCACGAAACGAGTGGAATTCAAAGTTTATTGCTTTGAGTAAAACGAGCTTAACGTTAAATCGCTATTTAAACAATTAAAATTATTAATAACTAAAAAATTAAAATTCAAAAATTATGGCAACTACAAAACAAACCGCCAGCCCCAAGAAAAAATCAGAGGGCTTCACAGGTATTCGTGCAGCATTTTGGGTCATCGTCGTATGCTTCATTATTGCTTGCTGTTTCTATCATTTCTTCCTGGGTTCACCTTCACATTTCGTCAATGGCGATCCTGACGGAGCAGTTTTGGATGGTAACATCTGGGGAACTATCCACAAAGGTGGTGTATTGGTTCCTATCATCTTCACATTGTTGTTAACGGTTATTGCACTATCTATTGAGCGTTGGCTGGCTTTGCGTACCGCTTTTGGAAAAGGATCATTGCCAAAATTCGTTTCAAACATCGAAACAGCAATAAAAGCCAACGACTTTGCTAAAGCTCAACAACTTTGTGACAAACAAAAAGGTTCAGTAGCAAATGTTGTAGCCGCTTCACTGGTAGCTTATCAGGACATGGACAACGGTGCAAATAAATCTTTGAAGAAAGAGCAGAAAGTAGCCAGAATCCAACAGGCACATGAAGAAGCAACTCAACTTGAGATGCCTACACTGACAGAAAACCTTCCTATCATTGCAACTATCGTAACACTAGGTACATTGACTGGACTTCTGGGAACTGTAACCGGTATGATTCGAGCATTTGCCGCTTTGGCAGCAGGTGGTGGTGGTGACTCACTGCAACTTTCAACTTCTATTTCAGAGGCTTTGGTAAATACCGCATCTGGTATTGCTACTTCTTGGTGTGCTGTAGTATCTTATAACTATTATACCAACAAGATTGATAAATTAACATTCGCACTTGACGAAGTAGGTTATACAATTGCCCAGACATACGAAGCTAACCATACAGAAGAAGCTTAATTTTTGCTAACCCTTTAATATTCAGTAACTATGGGTAAAGTAAAAGTTAAGAAGGCGGATGTCTGGATCGATATGACCCCTATGTCTGATGTGATGGTCCTTCTGCTTACCTTCTTTATGATGACTTCCACATTCGTCAAGAATGAGCCAGTGAAGGTAAATACACCAGGATCCGTATCAGAGATAAAGGTCCCCCAGAAGGACGTGATGAACATTCTTGTCGGCAAAGACGGCAAGATATTCATGAATATGGACAAAACCACTGATTTGGAAGGCACGCTAAGTGCGGTGACTGCCAATAATGGTATCTCTCTCACAAAGGAACAGGTTAAAAAGTTCGATAATGATGCTATGTTCGGTGCTCCACTGGACAAACTAAGTGATTATTTGAACCTCTCCTCATCCGGCATGAGTCAAGAAATAGGAAAACTAGGTATCCCTACAGATAGTATCAAAGGCGGCCCGAGCGAATTCCAGCAATGGATTACTGAAGCCAAGAATGTCAATCCAGATTTACAACTGGCCATCAAGGCAGATCAGAGCACTCCTTATTCAATCATCAAGAAGGTCATGGATGAACTTCGGGACATGAATGAGAACCGCTACTATTTGATTACATCGTACAAGAAGTTGGAGGACTAAAGAATGCCAAAGAAGAATCTAAGTAAACAAAAGAAGATGTCTACCCGCGTGGATTTCACACCAATGGTAGATATGATGATGCTTCTGATCACATTCTTTATGCTATGTACTACATTGAACAAGCCTCAGACGATGAAGTTGACGATGCCTAGTAACGATAAGAATGTGAATAAGAATGACCAATCAGAAACTAAGGCTTCCCAGACCATTACAATTTATATTGCAGCTAACAATAAAATCTATTATGGCGAAGGACTTCCTCAATATAGTAACCCTGGCTGGTTAAAAGAAACGACCTATGGTAAGAATGGAATCCGAAAAGTGCTGATTAGTCACCGCACTGAAGACGGAACAGATCCAGTAGCTCAGATCATGCTGGCTAAACAAAAACTGGATGCTCAGAAGTTAAAGAATCCTTCTGCCTGGCCGGACAGCGTTTATCAAAAACAATTGAGCAAACTAAAGGATGGTTATGTGAATGGAAACAACAACGCTCCAATTCCTACCCTGACGATAGTCATCAAGCCGATGACAACTTGTTCATACAAAAACTTGGTTGACGTACTCGATGAGATGCAGATATGCAGTATTGGTAAATATGTCATTGATAAGATTAGCTCTGATGACATGGGCTTAATCAAGCTCAAAGGAATCAAGTAAAATCTGACAGTGAATAATCATTTAAAAGTAAAGAACAATGTCAAAAATTGATCTATACGACCCTCAATGGGTTAACATGATTTTCCAAGGAAGAAACAAGGCATACGGAGCTTATAAACTTCGTACGTCTATTTCCAAAAGGAATGTCATGGCCATCATCATTATGCTCATTGCTGCTGCCATTATTGCATCTATCCTTGGAATTCAAGCTATAGTGAAAGCCAATCAACAGAAAGTGGCAGTCACTACAAGTGTCGAACTCTCTCAACTTGCCAATAAAAAGAAAGCAGTAGTAGAGAAAAGAACCGTCATTAAGGAAGAAAAGAAGGAAGTCGTTAAGCAGGTCAAGAGTTCTATCAAATTCACAGCTCCTGTTATCAAAAAGGATAATGAAGTTAAGAAGGAAATCGTCTCTCAAGAGGATCTGAATAACACGAAGACAGCCGTTGGTGCATTTGACGTAAAAGGAAACAGTGATCAAGGAACTGTTCTGAAAGCAGAACAGGAAATTGCTCAGCCTGCTCCACCAGCACCAAAACCAAGTGCCGAAATAGAAAACAAGGTGTTTGATGTCGTAGAACAAATGCCTTCTTTCCCTGGTGGTAATTCAGCTCTGATGTCATACTTGAACAGTAATGTAAAGTATCCAGTAGTTGCACAAGAGAATGGCGTTCAAGGACGCGTTGTAATTTCATTCGTTGTAGAAAAAGATGGCTCTATCACTGATGTACAAGTCGTAAAATCAGTGGATCCTTCACTTGACCGTGAAGCATCTAGAGTCGTACGAAGTATGCCACGCTGGAACCCTGGCAAACAAAATGGTCAGGCAGTACGTGTAAAATATGACGTACCTGTATCGTTCAGATTGCAATAAAGAATGAAAGTCATCCATCCTGCTTTTCTTGCAGGATACTAAAAGTCGTCCTTGTGCTTTGTACCCAAAATTGGGTTCGAGGGCGCAAGGACGACAAATAGTTTAAAAGGGTTCATTTAACAATCATACACAAAAGTAAAGTTTTTTAATCAATCAGAGAAAAAAGTAGAGCTGTTAAGAAAGAAGAAAGACTCCCAAGGATATAACCACTTATGAAACAAAATCAAAAAGGTTCATATGTGGATATATTCAGAATCAATAAAGTCAGCAAAATACTCTTCACAAAGATCTGAAAGAGAGAGAAGTAGTTTCAAAAAGTCTACAAACCAAAGCAAATCCCAAAAGAATGGCTGGAATCTATGTAGGAACAAGAAACACCATCTTAAAAAACATATTACCAGTACAACAAAGTTTTCCATAAGCTATGAGAAAGAACTTTAAAAATAAATTTACAAATGCGCTATTGCTGCTAAGCATTATCACGGTAATTGCTTCATGTGGACCTCATAAGCGTAAAGACGGCAGGACTGATACTTATTCATCAGGAGTAATCAGCTTTGCATCTGATGAAAGTTTCAGCCCCATTGTAGATGAAGAAAGAGAAGTCTTTGAAAGCATATATCAGAAAGCAAAAGTCAAGCCGATCTATACTGACGAGACAGATGCAGTGAATGAATTGATGAAAGGCAAGATATGTCTTGTAATTACATCACGCAATTTCTCCAAAAAAGAATATGAGAACTTACGAGCCAGAAAGTTCATGCCACAAGCTATTAAATTAGCATACGACGGACTTGCGCTTATTGTCAATAGAAACAATACAGACACTTGCCTGACAGTCAATCAGATCAAAGATATTCTCCTAGGCAAGATCGTGACTTGGAAGCAAGTCAATCCCCATTCAAATAAGGGAACCATTCAAGTAGTATTTGATCGGAACGGCTCTAGTGCAGTCAACTGGTGTGTTGACTCACTCTTAAAAGGGAAACCATTTAAGAGTAAGGATATCATGGCAGCAAAAGGAAGTAAACAAGTTGTTGACTATGTTCAAAAGACACCTAATGCAATTGGAATCATCGGTTCAAACTGGTTGAACGATGAAGGTGACACGACCAACACTACCTTCAAGAAAAATATAACAGTCGTCTCCGTAAGTAGAATGGCAAAAGCAACACCATATAATAGTTGGAAACCATACCAATATTATTTATACAATGGAAATTATCCACTGATCAGAACGATATATGCACTTTTGAACGACCCCCTGAATGCTCTTCCATGGGGCTTTGCACATTTCATAGAATCACCACAGGGACAAATGATTATCTATAAGACAGGACTCCTCCCTTATAATGGGGATATAACAGTGAGAGACATCAATGTAAGCAGCAAGTGAAAACAAAACAAGTACGATAAAAAATAGGAAAAAGGTAAAAAGTAAGTAATTAAAAAGTACGATTATGAAAACCATCAAATATTTAGTCTTCGCCGCACTACTTTTCCTGAGTGCAGGCATGAGTGCAACTGCACAAGAAAATCAACAAACAAATTCTGAGGTCAAAAACATCACCAAAGCAATTACAGCAAACAAAAACAATCTGGATGCTATCAAAGACCAAGTAAAAGATTTTGTAAAGAGTAACAAAAAGAATCCTGAGGCGTTGGTCGGATTAGGAGAGGCCTATCTGAATATCAAAGATACAGCAAATGCTGCGAAATATGCACAGATGGCAATCTCAAGAGACAAACATTACGGTAATGCATATTGCCTCCTTGGCGATATTGCTGTACTAAAAGATGACGGCGGAGCAGCCGCAATGTGGTATCAAAATGCAAAAACGATGGATCCAATGAATCCCAAAGGCTATATTCGTTATGCCAGCATATATCGTGGCAGAAGTCCAGAAGAAGCCCTTCAGTCATTGGAAGAGTTGAAGAAGGTATTACCTAATTATCCTGCAGAGTCTGAAGCTGCACATTTTATGTACACGGCCAGAAAATTCGATAAAGCCGTTTTATACTACAGCAAAGCAGACTCAACTAAACTAGATGAAGGTCGCCTGCGCGAATATGCCTTAGCTAGTTATTTTACAGGTAACACAGCAAAAAGTCTGGGTATATCAAAATATGGGAACAGCCGCTCACCCAGAGACCCTGTCTTCAATCGTCTGACCTTCTACAATTCACTCGCAGCAAAAGATTACGCAACAGCAACAGAATACGCAGAGAAGCTATTTAACGCCTCTGACAGTGCCAAGATCATAGAAAGGGATTACCTCAATGCAGGCCATGCCTATATGGGACTTAGCAACTATGCAAAAGCTGTAGAGATGTACAAACAAGCCTCACAAATAAATGCTAACGATAATGATATCCATAAATTCCTGTCAAATGCCTATAGCAGTGAGAATGATACAGAAGATGCCTTAAATGAATACAACACGTATATCAAGAATAAAGATAACAGTACTGCCAACGATTACATGTCACTGGCTGAGATCTATTCCAGCGCTGCAAACAAAGCGCTAAAACCTACAGACAAAATAAAATATCTGCAAAAAGCAGACTCTGTCTATATGGATATTGCTTCAAAATTCCCGGAATACAAGGCCTATGGCACTTATATGCGTGCTACCGTGAACAGCAATATGGATCCAGACTTTAAGAAAGGACTCGCAAAACCATTCTATGAGCAACTCATTACTATCGTGGAAGGACACACAACTAAAGGTTCTAATGATGATGCTTACTTAAAGGCTGCTTATTACTATCTTGGAGCTTACTACTATACACAAGGCAATAAAACCGATGGAAACATCTACTGGAAAAAACTATTAGATGTAGATCCGGAAAACACAACTGCCAAGGAAGCTCTCGGTATCAAATAAACAGAAAAGAATATTATAGAGCTAAAAGCTCATAAACTACTAATTAAAAAAGCGGGAAGAGAATTTAGAATTTTCTTCCCGCTTTTGCTATTATAAAGATAAGTTTAACAAGTAAAAATACCATAGCAAAAAACTGGCATAAAAAAAGGTGGTTCGTCTGAACCACCTTACCTGTTTATATTAAACAAGGAATTTCTCTTCTTATGGAAGACTAATTGCATCGTTCGGACAAACACTTGCACAAGTACCACACTCAGTGCAAAGATCCGGATCAATAGAATACTTCTCATCACCTGCAGAAATAGCACCTGAAGGACATTCATCAAGGCAGGTTCCACAAGCCAAACAATTGTCACCAATTACGTAAGCCATAGTCTTTAATTTTATTTGTTATGAATATTGTTTTTGTAAAATATGCAATCAAGCGATTGACTGCACAAGCAATGCAAAGTTAAGAATAAATTTCGGAATACCTAATAATGAGGATTCATTTTAGCATTATTTATAACTAAAAATATTCTATAGTATAAGAGATAAAATCCCCGAAAAGCAAAAACTTTAACTGTGCACAACTCACTTCGTTTTAGTAAAGTCAAGGGTTAAGTCACCAACAAAGATTGCACTCTTACCATTCTGATCATCGGGAATACGCTTACCATCAAGATTCTTAACGTACATCAATGACTTGAAAAAAGAGTGAGAATGACCCCCCAAAACAAGATCGATATAGCGGCTTCCACTTATAAGATCCTCATCATCCTGGGCATCATTGATATCCCAACCCAAATGAGAAAGGCAGATGATCAGATCACATTTCTTTTTCTCCTTCAAATAGGTAGCAACCTGCAATGCTTTCTTAACCGGATCCAGAAACTTTACTCCAACACATTTTCTATCATCAACCAAGCCCTTCAAATGAGGGCTCAAACCGAATACACCAATTTTAAGGCCCTTACGCCTAATAATTATCCAAGGTTTGACCAAACCTTCAACAGGGGTACCGGTAAAATCATAGTTAGCACAAAGAATTGGAAAATGAGCCTCTTTGAAAATCCTTGCCATATTCTCCAATCCAAAATCAAACTCATGATTGCCTATCACAGCTGCATCATAACGCATGATATTCATCAAACCAACTTCAACATCTCCCTTGAAGAGCGTATAATATGGAGAACCTTGAGAAAAATCACCACTATCAAAAAGCAGCAGATCAGGATGAACAACCCTTTGCTTTCTGATCATTGAGACTCTACGTACAAAACCTCCTCGATTAGCCCAAAAAGTATCTGCAAGATTCTTGTTTAAAGGCATAATACAACTATGCGCATCATTGGTATGCAATATAACCAGTTCCTTCTTTTGCGCATAAAGCGGAGAAAAGAATATCAATAACACAAACACGAGAAAAGAAAAATTCTTTTTCATTATCTATCTACTAAAGAGTCAAGTAATTATAAATCCTGTAAACTTTTATACATTTATCGTAGCACTAACCTTTTACGAAAAACTATTTTACGATAATCCTTCCTTCAATATGAGGATTAATGACGACACCTTTCTTCATCTGCAACTCGAAATAAGCCCTGATAAGAAAACGAACATCATTCTTCTTCTCCTGAGGAGAAACCACATCAGTACCCTTCTGAAAGGCAACCATATCATCATTCCCTTGGGCAAGATAATCCAAAGTAGCCACCCTGTATAGAGCATCCGGATCCACAAGTTTCTTATGAATCTCAGCTTTCAATAATTTTCCTTCCTTGGAAATCACAAGATTAACACTCCTGCTCACTCCCTCACCTCCACGCATCGCAATCTGACGAAAAAGATCTAGCACATCAGAACCTTTCAGAGTCAAGAAGCAAATCTTATTTTCAAAAGGAGCAGCATCTAATATATCACCTACTGTAACAGCACCTTTAGGTATAGCAGCACGAATACCACCTATATTATAGACCGCAAAATCCGGATGTTCATGAAAAGACTCACCACCCCAGATCAGTATATCGGAGAACAAATCCGAGAGCTCACTTTCAGGCCTATGCTTTATCATATATTTTCCTGAATAACCCACTACAGGATTCATTAAACTATCAACCACATGGGTATAAGGAGCAACAAAAGCTTCTGCCTTAGCATCAGGTTGAGAATCATACACACTATCTATCAGAATTCTCTGACGGGAAATGCCACTCAGCACATAATGAGTACCGCTACAGCCCCCACAAAAAAACATGAAGAGGGGCATTCCCCAGATCACAAATTTATTCTTCATTTTAAATTGATTATACGGCAAAATTAAAGAAAAAAGAGCGAACAAGAAAAGAAAATGGCCAGAAATTTGGAGAAATCAGGAAAAAGCGGTAACTTTGCACCGCTTTTCGACGTAACCGCTGGTAACAGAAAAGAATGCTCACTATGTTGCGTTTGAACGACAAACAATATTTAATAATAAACGAAATGGATTTAATTAAAGTTGCTGAGGAAGCATTTGCAACCGGCAAGAAATTCCCTGAGTTCAAAACAGGAGACACGATTACTGTCGCTTACAAAATTGTCGAGGGTAACAAACAGCGTATTCAGCTGTATCGTGGTGTTGTCATCAAGATTTCAGGTATAGGTGACAAGAAACGTTTCACTGTAAGAAAAATGTCTGGAACGGTAGGCGTTGAGCGTATTTTCCCGCTTGAGTCTCCGAATATTGAGTCTATAGAAGTAAATAAGCATGGTAAAGTCCGTCGCTCCAAGCTCTACTACCTGCGCCAATTGACAGGAAAGAAAGCTCGTATTCGAGAGAAGAGAACTGCAGTAGAGAAAAAATAGGCATGCAATTTTTAAGGCAAAAAGAATTAAAAAAGAGATCCGATAAATATCGGATCTCTTTTTTTAGGTAAAAACATGGATTATTTATCCTTACTTAAATAATTCATCTGACCATCATCATCCCCATGCAGGGCATCACGAAAATCATTCCAATTTTGGAAACCGGCAAAAAGCGCCAGTCTATCCTTTGATTTTGGGGATAAGGAATCTATATGAAGATGATGCTTCTTCAGGATGGCAAATAATTTATTGACATCTGAGTGCAAATCAACCTTCTTTCCAAATTCCCTCTCTACATCCTTGACTAATACCTTCATATAACTTCTCATAACTCTAACATAACTAAACACGTACAAAGATAATTCTTTTTACATTATGATCACCATAAAAAGAAAATTTTTGAACATCCATAGCTAAAAAAGATAAAACACAAATCTCAGTTTTCATCTCCGAATCCGAGACTATCAAAGACTTCTGCCAGCCTCCAAAACATATACAATAAAATGAAGATTTATTTTTGGTTTTCCATCGATTTCCATTATCTTTGCAGGAAAGAATCAAAATTCCAAATAGAATGAAAGAATTAGCTTTAAAGTACGGATGCAATCCCAATCAAAAGCCTGCTCGCATTTTCATGGATAACGGTGGAGAACTTCCTGTTCAAGTACTCAACGGACATCCCGGTTACATCAATTTTCTCGACGCCCTCAACAGTTGGCAACTTGTAAAAGAGTTGAAAGAGGCTACAGGTATGCCCTCAGCAGCCAGTTTCAAGCATGTTTCCCCAGCAGGAGCAGCCATCGGGCTTCCATTGAACGACACCCTTAAGCACATCTATTTCGTTGATGACATTGACTTCGAGTTATCACCATTGGCCTCTGCCTATACTCGTGCACGAGGAGCCGATCGGATGAGTTCCTACGGTGATTTCGCTGCCTTAAGTGATGTCTGTGACGAAGCTACAGCCCGTCTCATCAAACGGGAAGTAAGTGACGGCGTCATTGCACCAGGATATACATCCGAAGCATTAGCTATTCTGAAACAGAAAAAAAGAGGAAACTACAATATCATTCAGGTTGACCCGAGTTATCAAGCTCCAGAAGCAGAACTGAAACAGGTATTTGGCGTTACTTTCGAACAAAAGCATAACGACATCAAACTCGGAAATCCGGAGATCTATGAGAATCGCCCTACACGAAACAAGAATATTCCTAAAGAAGCTCTACGAGATCTGATCATCAGTCAGATTACCTTAAAATATACACAGAGCAACAGTGTATGCTATGTGAAAGATGGACAGGCTATCGGTATCGGAGCCGGACAGCAAAGCCGTATCCATTGCACACGCCTCGCCGGAAACAAGGCTGATGTCTGGTGGCTTCGCCAACATCCCAAAGTGATGTCACTCCCTTTCAAAGAAGGCATTCACCGCGCAGATCGGGACAATACCATTGATGTCTATATCAGTGAAGAACATGACGATGTACTGAGGGACGGAGCCTGGCAGAAAGTTTTCACCCGGAAACCGGAAGTTTTGACAATGGAAGAGAAGAAAGCCTGGATTGCAAAGAATACAAATGTAGTTCTCGGAAGTGATGCTTTCTTCCCATTTGGAGACAACATAGAAAGAGCTCACAAAAGTGGAGTCAAATATATTGCACAGGCTGGAGGCAGTATCCGTGATGACAATGTCATCGAGACCTGCGACAAATATGACATCGCCATGTGCATGACAGGTGTACGCCTGTTTCACCATTAATGAACAGATTATGAGCGACGACATCAAAGATATCATCGAGCATGGCATCATCTTTAAGGGTTCTTCAAACGAAGCCCCTGACGGCGACAAGCCGAAAGTGAAGACCAAGGCAAAAAAAAAGAAGTATATTACCGGAGTCCATGGCAGCGGATCCGCCCAACAGAAAGCCAAATACCGGCTACAGCGGGCGAACCGGAAACATAAAGGCAACCGAAAAGAAAGATAAACCAGTTTCTATAAAACTTTTTTAATCAGTTGGCAGAAACTTTAATAGTTATATAGCGATCCCGAAATATTCATTGCAGAAATGAAGTTTCGGGATTTCTTATGCATAAGCATCCTATCACAGGAATTTTTCAACAAGGTATGGAATATGACCAAAATGCACCATTTTGGTATACCGATATGCACCATAATGGGGGACCAAAATGCACCATTTCGGTATACCGATATGCACCATAATGGTTCTCATGGATTATTATCGAAATTTTATCTGTATCTCATAGACACTTTTCTCTTCATAATTCACGGGCACACACTGGATCAAAGCCTCCAGATCAAGGCTTCTGCTTTTCTACCTTTATTCTTCCATTACTACACAAAGTGAGTATACACTGTTGAAGACACTTATGGGCATGATCAAAGATGACAGCAGGGTTGATATGATGACCTCGGAAATGGACCTCAAAATGAAGATGTGCCGTCGTAGCCAACCCCGTACGTCCAGTTAATCCGATGACCTGTCCAGCCTTAACCTTATCACCAACATGTACAAGATTCTTTGACTGATGACTGTAGAGCGTCTCAAAGTTGTAAGCATGACGGAGCACGATACAATTCCCATAGCCAAAATAACGACAGGAGCGAGTTACAACCCCATCAAAAGCTGCCAGTATCCGATCATTAAGACAAGTCTTGATATCTACACCCGGATGATGCCGGTGACCACCGTACGGACTAATTACATGGCTCCCCGGAAGCGGATAAGCCCAATGTAACTTTTCGATTAGTCCCAAGTCAATCTTGAAATCATGGTTCTTGTCATAATCAACAGCATTATCGGGATCCAGGGTTGTAGGGCATTGCGCGGATGTAGATGTAACAGGGGAATTACTGGCAGGGACGACAGATACCTCAACATAGTGACCATTTTTCTTAAAAAGAAGCACCTGTTTTCTCAATTGATGGTTACTCAAATTAAGGATTGTTTCAGGATTGATACGCGCTCCATTTGCCATCAATGCAAAATTACAATATCCCTTTCCCCCGCTTTCTCCAACAATAGCAATCGTCTGTCCAACAGATACCGTTTCTCCAACCTTTACCAGATTCTGTGCAAGATTACCATATACAGTCTCAAGGCCATTTGTATGACGGATCACAATTGTATTCCCCCCTGCCGGCATTTTCCGAGAAAGCCTCACAATACCACCAAACATCGCTTTGACAGCATCACCTTTCAGAGTATTGATCTCTACTACAGAAGATTCCGAAAGACGTGCTTTGCCCACAGGTAAAGGAAAAGAATAATCATCAGGTCGGTAACTGCTAAAGTTAATCTTAAACGAATTTCCATGTTCAAACAAATGAGGAGTAAGCACATTTACCTGCGTTCGCTCAGCTACAGAAAACATTTTCCTGGCCGGAGTAAACGAGAACAACAATAATAAGAGCAGTACAGTTAAACTGTATCGGAATAATCTTATTTTCATATCGTAAAAGGTTAACAATAACACTAAAAAGCAGATAGTACGATACCCGGAAAGGTCTGCTTTATCCTATTATTCAAGAAAGCCACTTTCCCAAGCGGTAAATATTTTCTATTTTCAGGTATTAGTCATTAAATAGAAGAACCGGATTCGGATATCCTGCCCCGATCTCTATTTCAGAAAGGAGCCTTCTGAATTCCCTCCGGGATTAAGACCAAATCATCTACGAGCAATAACCCGTAAGACATTCTATCGCATAATGATGCCCGTATAGATTCTTCCAGAATCAGCACCTAACCTACGGGCAGAGAAGAACAAATCAGAATGAAGATAAGTACATATATCACAAATATCGATATGCTCGGACTTCACTCCTACCGCTTCCAGTTGCAGACGGTTACAAAGAGATAAGTCAATATGCCATTTCTCATCCTTTCTTGCGATAACATTCATATCAAATCCTGCATGAGAGAATTGATCATACACTTCCTGTCCAACCTCAAAGGCATCCAAAGAAATACCTGGACCAATCACAGTCAATAAATCAGCTGGATTACTCTGATAGCAAACGTGCATATCACGTACAGCTTTCCGGACTATCCTGGCTAATGTACCACGCCAGCCTGCATGAACAGCAGCCGCAGCATGATGTACCGGGTCATATAGCAGAACAGGAATGCAATCAGCTGTGGATACCCCTATACAAGCACCCGTGACATCCGTCATCACGCAGTCAACACCCTCCAGGAGTTGGTTCTGAACCATAACAGGCAGAAAGAAGAATTCCTTCGCAATATCACGACTTTCTATACCATGCACCTGATGCGGCAGAATCAACTTACTTTCTTCAATCTTCAAAGTCCGGCAAAGAGCATGCTTATTCACCGAAATATGTTCTAATTTATCTCCGCAGAAAGGATTGATATTAAATTCACCATAAAGGCCTTCACTCACTCCACCCTTACGAGTAGTAGAAAAAGCAGTTACCTTCTTACCTAAATCATAAAAATGCAATTCCGGCCCTTTAAAATCTGTCATCATATCAATCATCTGTGTATTCAAAGTCCGTAAGATCCTCCACTTGGTCCTTACCCTTTTTCTTAGAAGGTTCCATATCGCCTTCAACCTTCTCTATTTCCCCCTCTGCATCCATCTCATCTTGAAAGGTCCGGATATCCTTATTACGGTGTACCAATGTAGTCTCAGAAGTAATTTCCTCTAGTTTATTACTTTCAGAATTAAGTTCTTTCCAAAGCACATCCTTTAACTCATCCAGTCCTTGACCTGTAACGGAAGAGATAAATACTGAAGGAAGATCAGTCGGTAATGCATCCTGGAGCATTTGAATCAGTTCTTCATCCAGCAAATCCGATTTTGTTACCGCCAGCACGCGATGCTTGTCAAGCAATTCCGGATTGAATTTTTTCAACTCGTTGAGCAACACCTCATAATCATGCTTGATATCTTCGGTATCGCCTGGAACCATGAACAGCAACAGAGAATTACGTTCAATATGGCGCAGAAATCTCAGTCCAAGTCCCTTTCCTTCACTTGCACCCTCAATGATTCCCGGGATATCAGCCATTACAAATGACTTATTATCACGGTATTTTACAATTCCCAGAGATGGTTCAAGTGTTGTAAAAGGATAATTGGCAATTTTAGGCCTTGCGCTGGACAAGGCAGAAAGCAAAGTAGATTTCCCTGCATTAGGAAATCCAACCAGTCCCACATCAGCTAAAAGTTTCAATTCTAATATGACAGTCATCTCCTGAGCAGGTTCACCCGGCTGAGCATAACGTGGAGCCTGATTTGTAGAAGTACGGAACTGGAAATTACCCAATCCCCCTCTACCACCTTCCAGCAAAGTCACCTCCTGCCCATCTTCAGTTACATCACAGATATATTTCCCTGTGAAGGCATTGTATATAACAGTACCACAGGGAACATCTATATATGCGTCAGCACCATCCGTTCCATGACATTTGTCACTTGCACCATTTCCACCATGCTCTGCAAAGACATGGCTTTCATATTTCAAGTGCAAAAGGGTCCAGTAGTTATGGTTACCGCGAAGGATTACACTACCTCCGTGTCCACCGTCTCCACCATCAGGGCCACCATTAAACTGATATTTTACGTGGCGAAGGTGCATAGAACCCTTACCCCCCTTACCGGAACGGCAATGGATTTTTACATAATCTACGAAATTGGATTCTACAGCCATTATTTTAAAAATAAATTGAAAATATCTTTTCCTAAGTGGAAACAGCAGAGAGGAAGGAACACGCGAATTTTTAATTCGGAATCATTTGATAGAATCTATTGCTGTGCATACACGGGCAAAGATCTCATCTATGGTTCCAATTCCTTCTACATGAAAGTGGATTCCTTCCTTCGTATACCACTTTATCAATGGAGATGTCTGATTATGGTAAACGGACAGACGCTTTTTAATAGTTTCCTCATTATCATCAGAACGTCCACTTATCTTACCCCTCAGAAGCAGACGCTTCATCAGTTCCTCCTCAGGAACAGCGAGTTCTATCATAGCAGCAAGTTTATGGCCACGTTCTGCCAGCATTTTTTTCAGAGCCTCAGCCTGAGGAATCGTACGGGGAAAGCCATCAAAGATCACACCATTATGGTCTTTGCCAAAGGAATCATAAACCTTTGCAAGGATACTTACCATCAGGTCATCCGGAATCAACTGACCGTTATCAATATATCCCTTAGCGGTCTTTCCAAGATCACTTCCCTTCTTGATCTCGTTTCTCAAAACATCTCCTGTTGAAATATGACCAAAGCCATATTTTGCAATCATTTTCTCACTCTGTGTCCCTTTGCCAGCGCCGGGAGCGCCAAAAATAACAATATTTTTCATTGTCTTATTTATGATATAATTTCTGATTCTATGATTCTCTATCCGTTCAGTCAGGGTTTGAACGACACTTTATTTCCAACAGCACAAAACATTCCATCCAACATCAAAAAGGATGTCAAGATGCTAGCATTTATTTCTCTTCAACCAAAGTATAGATATCTTTCAAACCACGCCCTTGTTGATCATAATCAAGTCCATAGCCCAATATAAAATCATTCGGGATCTTAATCACCGGATATTCGATATTCAAGGGAATAGTCAACTTATCGGGTTTCACAAGTAAAGTACAGATATGAATAGATTCCGGATCATGAGCGCGAAGCGTTTCAACCATGTGCTGCATCGTGAGACCTGTTTCCACAATATCTTCCAGAATAATAACTGTACGTCCTTTTAGATTCTGATTAATGCCCACTAACTCTTTCACCTTACCCGTGGTCGAAGTACCCTCATAAGAAGAAAGTTTTACGAAAGAAATTTCAAAAGGAATGGTCAGCATTCTGGTCAAGTCAGCAGCAAAAATGTAAGAGCCATTCAGTACTGCCAGGAAGATCGGATTTTTGTCAGCCATATCTTTGTTAAGACGATTCGCGACGACCTGTATGCGTTTCCGGATTTCAGTTTCTGGAATAGAGGTCTTAAAGGTTTTGTCTTTAATTTTTACTACACTCATTACTCGAAAACTAATTTTTGGCACAAAATTACTAAAAATATAGCAAACATTACGTATTAATTTCGTATTTTTGCAACACATGAAGATTTTTACAAGTGCTCAAATTCATGAGCTGGACAAATACACGATAGAGCACGAATCTATCAGTTCCATTGATTTGATGGAAAGAGCCTCCAAGGCTTTTACTCGAGCTATTGAAGCAGAATGGACTACAGATACTCCCATTGTAGTTTTTGCCGGACCCGGAAACAATGGAGGAGATGCCCTGGCCGTCAGCAGAATGCTGGTTGCTGACGGGTATCAGGTTTCAGTGTATTTATTTAATATCCATAATCACCTTTCGGAAGAATGTACTGCAAACAAGCAACGTCTGATGGAGGAGAAAAAGGTAAAAGCTTTTACTGAGATCACTACAAACTTTACGCCTCCGGAATTGAGCAATAAAGATCTGATAGTTGACGGACTTTTCGGTAGTGGGCTCAACAAGCCGCTTTCAGGAGGTTTCTCCGCCTTAGTAAAATACATCAATCTCTCACCAGCACAGGTTGTAAGTCTGGACATTCCATCAGGTCTGATGTGTGAAGATAATACCTATAACATCCGGCAGAATATCATCAAAGCAGACTTAACGCTCACGCTTCAGCAAAAGAAGCTCTCTATGCTGATGGCTGACGATCAAGTCTATATAGGAAGATTAAAGGTACTTGACATTCATCTTTCCCCTGAATACATCTCCGTAAAAGACAGTGAATATCGTATTCTGGAAGAAAAAGATATTAAATCCCATATCCTGAAGCGAAAGGATTTCGCACATAAAGGGAATATGGGCAGTGCTCTTTTAATTGCCGGGAGTTACGGAATGTCAGGGGCTGCCATCCTTTCCGCAAAAGCCTGCCTACGGTCGGGAGCAGGTAAGGTATATGTGCACACGCCAAGGAACAATTACGACATCATGCAAATATCCGTTCCTGAAGCTGTAATGCAAATGGACCACGAAGATAACTATTTCTCAGAAGCAGTGGATACACATGATATTGACGCTATAGGAATAGGCCCGGGATTAGGGCAGCAGGAAGATACGGCAATAGCGGTAATCTCACAACTCCGCAGAGCAGCATGTCCTGTCGTTGTAGATGCTGATGCCATCAATATTCTGGCCAATCACAGAGCGTGGCTGCAACAACTTCCTACGGGCATTATCCTGACTCCACATCCCAGAGAGTTTGACAGACTATACGGCACAATAAGCAACGGAAGCTATGAGCGTCTGGAGAAGGCACACAAACTATCCAAAGTCCTCCAAGCATACATTCTTCTAAAAGGCCATTATTCTGCCCTGTGCCTTCCAGACGGCCATGTAGAGTTCAATCCTACAGGAAACAGCGGAATGGCTACAGCAGGCAGCGGAGACGTCCTCACAGGGATTATTACCGGATTGCTGGCTCGAGGATATAAACAGGCTGATGCCTGTAGAGTCGGAATGTATCTCCATGGATATGCAGGAGACCTTGCAGCCGAAGAATTAGGCAAAGAAAGTCTGATAGCAAGTGACTTGATCAAGTATCTTCCACAAGCCTTTATTGAACTGGATGATTCTTGTCAATAACTCCAAAGAGCTGATGAATTCTTTTTAAAGAATCTGAACAAAAATTAAAAATAAAAGAGAAACAAAAAGGCGGATCCTGTTTATACAGTTTCCGCCTTTGTTTATTAAAACTTTCAGATTCGAATCTGAAAGATGAACTTCATTAGTCGAGATCAGCCAATTTGTTATCAGAACCCAGAACGTCTGTGATCTTATGCTCATACATATCTGTCATATAGTCACGGGCAAAACCACAGTACTTACGAGGATCAAAATACTCAGGATGCTTAGCCAGCGTCTCACGAACACCTGCTGTGAAAGCCAGACGAGAATCAGAGTCGATATTGATTTTGCAAACTGCACTCTTAGCAGCCTTACGAAGTTGCTCTTCAGGGATGCCAACTGCATCAGGCAGATTGCCACCATACTGGTTGATAATATCAACATATTTCTGAGGAACTGAAGAAGAACCATGAAGAACGATTGGGAAACCAGGGAGTTTCTTCTCAATCTCAGCAAGGATATCGAATGCCAATGGAGGAGGAATCAAACGACCAGTCTTCGGATCACGTGTACACTGCTCTGGTTTGAATTTATAAGCTCCATGGCTGGTTCCGATAGAAATAGCCAAAGAATCAACACCAGAACGGTTAGAAAAGTCAATCACCTCTTCTGGACGTGTATAATGAGACTCCTCTGCAGAAACTTCATCCTCAACACCAGCAAGAACGCCTAACTCACCTTCAACAGTTACGCCATATTGATGAGCATAGTCTACTACCTTTTTAGTCAAGGCAATATTTTCTTCGTATGGAAGTGAAGAACCATCTATCATTACAGATGAGAAGCCATTGTCAACACAAGATTTACAAAGCTCAAAACTGTCTCCATGATCAAGGTGAAGAACCACCTCTGGATGATTGCAACCCAATTCCTTAGCATAAGCTACAGCACCTGCACCGAGATAACGAAGCAAAACAGGATCAGCATACTGACGAGCACCTTTTGAAACCTGCAGGATCACCGGAGACTTCAAAATAGCAGAAGCCTTAATGATAGCCTGAAGCTGCTCAAGGTTGTTAAAATTAAATGCCGGTACTGCCCAGCCACCGTTTACGGCTCTTTTGAACATCTCACGGGTGTTGACCAAGCCTAATTTCTTATAATCTACAATAGCCATAATTTAATTATGTTTAAAAATTAACTACTTTCTCACTGTTGAAACTAGATGCAAATTTAAGATTTTCTTTTAGCTTAAGCAAATCAAGAAGCATCTTTTTTACCACATAAAGATAAAAACACTTCATACACGCTCTAATTCCAGACATTCCTATTCTCTTGCAAACTGCATCTTGCAAAATGCAATTTATTTTGATTTCTTTTTATCATTTTGTTTCGACCTCTGAAAAACCGTAAAGGCATAAAACCAGACAATAACAAATCCTATCAACGGTATGATGAAAGGCAAAACGACATGTGTACGATCAGCCAGAAGACCCACTAGCAAGAACCCGCAACCTCCAATAGGAGTCATCATCAGTAATGAAGAAGCTGTCTTCGTCAATCCGCCCAACTTTTTCAGTACGATCGAGAATATCGTAGGAAACATAATAGCTTCAAAGAAATAATTAATGATTAAGAAAAGAAGGGAAAGCTTGCCGATTTTACAAAGTGTCAAGATAAAAATCATATCCAGCACTGTAATCGTAGCACAAATCAGAAGCCATTTCTCTGCAGACATCAACCGCATGATCCAACTCCCGAAAAATCTTCCTATCATAAACAGCGCCAAAGCTCCTGTCAATACCAGAGATGCTGTGCGGTCAGTCATCCAATCCATTCCCGTGGTAAAGTTGATAAAATAGCTATTAATGGAGATTTCAGCAAACTCGTAAGCCAACAAAGCTAAAAGACCGAACAAAAAAATATGATGTTCCTGAAACAAACACTTATAGGGATGTCCCTTCTCTTCATCAGTTGTTTCATATTTGATTTCCGGAAGAGAAACACGAGAAAAGATAACGGCAATGATCAAGACGATAACGCCCAAAATCGCATACGGAATCCAGATATGATGCCCTTCCTCATAACCACGGAAGAGGAATTGTCCTACACATAAAGTAGCCATCATACTTCCTAATCCATTAAAGGATTGGGAAAGGACCAGCCTGCTGGCAGACGTTTCCTTAGGGCCCAGTTCTGTAGCATAAGGATTTGATGCCGTTTCCAAAAATACCAGCCCACAACCTATGATGAAAAGGCAAAGAAGAAAAGCATAAAAAGAACCGTTGAGGGCACTGGGGACAAACAGGAATGCTCCTACACCAAAAAGGATTAATCCGAAAATCACCCCACGGCGATAACCATATCTGTTAATAAACTTTCCCGCAGGAATAGCCAAGAGGAAATAACCTAAGAAGGTCATCACCTGAATTAAAGAAGATCGTGTAATAGAGATACAAAGTGTATTCTGAAAATGCTTATTCAGGACATCCAAAATAGCCCTCGAAAATCCAATTAGAAAGAACAGGACAGTTATCAAAATAAAAGGCAAAGCATACCTCTTATCCGTCAATGCAGTTTTTTTATTTCTCATTATTTATTTTTATTACTTTCAATAACCTAACTATAAACATGGAACTCCCCTAAAGTAAATAAGAGATACCCGTATTGACAGCCATACATAACAACATCAAAGACCAGCGGCGGGTCAAAATCATCAACGCTTTCAAGAGATAACAAATGGCAGAATCCTTTATGCCCTTTGGAGAAATCGTCAAATGATGCAAAGATAACAAAATTATCGGTGACTTATTTAAGAAAATGAAAAAAGGTGTACCACTGTACACCAATTTCATAACCTTAAACCTAATACCATGAAAAACATATATACAAAGATATGGAAGAATATAACATTCTCCAAATTTTTTGAATCAAGAAAAACTATATTTATACTAATTTTAATGATGCAACATGTATATTAACGCATTTTCGATATGATAAGACCAGAGAAACAAGAAATAAGATGGATTCAGGTTTTCTATGCACTATCCCATTTTATCTGCGCATCCAATCCCTTGACATCATTTATGCCGTCTTGTAATTTCAGGTATCCTTTAGTATCTGTTTCAGCAGATAGGTAGCATTCTGATTCCTTGCTACCCCTGGAGTAATCTTGTATGAATAAGTAACATCTGTACCTAGTTTGATCTCAAAACAAACATTACGAAATGTCTGTGGATATTCATCAGCCAACTTAGAAAGTTCCAAATCATGAGTTGCAATAATACCACTGACATTCAACTTCGATATAGCCTGCAAAAACAATTTTGAACCATTCAACTTATCAAGAGAATTTGTACCTTTCAAAATTTCATCTAAAAGAATCAAGGTAGGTTCTGAAGAAGTTTTACAATACGAAATCAACTGTTGTAACCTTAACAGTTCTGCATTGAAGAAAGAAATACCGTGTTCCAAATCATCAGATGTCCTCATACTGGAAAAAAGTCGGAAACGGGATATTCGAAAGGAAGTTGCAAATACAGGCATTGCATTAAAAGCCAAAATCACATTTATACCAACTGTGCGAAGAAAGGTGCTCTTACCCGCCATATTCGCTCCGGTAACGAGAGTAAACTCGTGACTTTTCAAATCAAAATCATTAGGAACTGCTTTCTTTCCTAAAAAGGGATGATATAATCCGTGAGACTCAAAGATCAAATCCTTTGAATCTACAATTTCAGCCCATATAGCTTCAGGATGATTGAACCAAGCCGTAGCCATAGATACTAAGGCATCCATCTCACTGACAGCATCTACCCAGCCACGCATCTGACTGGAACAAAGACGCTGCCATTTGGCAAACTTTCGGATAAATTGGAAATCACTCAAAAAAAGGAGATTAAAAAGGATAAGTCCAATCAAATTTGCACGACTGTTCAAACTATTCAGTACTTGCCTCAAAACGTTAAAAGCCTCTCCTGAACCTTCAAGGCGCAACTGGATCTCTCTGTTTTTTGCAGAATGAAAATCAGCCTCAGTAATCAGTTTCACCAAATCAGCGTAACCAACCGATATTTTACCCAGATTATCAGCAGTCCTCTCAACACCCTTAAGGCATTTATTACAAAAAATGGAAACCAGAATAATTTGTATAATTCCCCACCAGACCGGAATCAACCAAGATATAATATCAAAGACAGAGAGTAAAACCGCGATGATAAAACCGACAGGAATTAATAAGCCACAGATTCCCGCTAGTTTGCCAGTCAATATAGAAGGAAGACGGAAGGAGGATAGCTCCTCTATTGCTTTCAACATTTTCTGAGTATTGATCCTCTCACCTTGCAAAATCCGTTGAGACTTAAACCGTGTCATAAAAGATTCCTGCTGAGAAAGCTCCAGCATAGCCGCAGGCCGGCTTTTCTCCCATTTTAAATTTATCAGCGAACCGGCCAGGAAATCACTTCCTCCATTGGTTACTGTCCGGGCAATACGGTTGAACAATGAACCTTTGCCAAACACATCCAGGTCAAAAGAATATTCATGATGTGGATTTACATATTCCTGACCTGAATGGAAATGCGAATAATCGCCAGAAAGAGCCAATAACTCCAAATGAAGTACTTCATGACAGGCTTTCAAAGCCAAGATATGCTTACCATTCCTCTGATCAAACCGAGAAAGCACCATCCACAAGAGAATAAACGCTATCGCCATTCCAAACATCCAAACTTTCAACGGCCAAACAAACATACTGACGACAGCAATTGTAACTCCAACGGCACAGAGAATCTCTGCTATAATCCACCACTTATTCCAACGCTTCAATGCGTTAATCCGAATATCCAGACCTTCTGATTGATTTCTATAATACTGATTTACTTCCATTATAAACTTTCCAAGGATAAGAGAACAATATGATGATTACAAATGCAAAGATAGGTATCTTTGGATATTATCACAAAATAAGTGTCTTAATAATCCGTAAAGATTAACCTCTTAGAGAAATATCTTTCTATCTCTCATCGCTATTAATGACCTCAAAGCATTTTATATATAAAGAACCAGACAACACTCAGAACCCTCACTAAGTAAGGCAGATAGAGCAAACCTGTGATTTCTAAATGATTTATTTGTTCTATTCAATAAAAAGCATTATCTTTGCATAAATAACAAATATTCTTTGGTTTGCTCAACCGCATTTTCTATTCATGAAATGAGAGCCGTCAAAGCAAGTAATTACAAATTTCAAAAAAACAAGTATTATCAGTTTCAACAACTCATTACATCCTATTATTTCACGGATTATTTTTTCCGGTTTATTTACTATTTTCAGTATTATCCCACTACAAGCCCAGCAGCGCGGGAAAGCTTCTTTTTATTCCAGACATTGCTCAGGGCGAAGGACAGCCAGTGGTGAGAGATTTCATCATGATTCCTTAGTCTGTGCCCACAAGTTCTACCCTTTCGGTACAAGGCTGAAGGTCACTAATTTAAGTAACGGCCGGTCTGTTATCGTACGGGTTATAGACAGAGGCCCTTATGGACACCGGAGGATCATTGATCTGAGTTGGGCAGCTGCAAAACGAATAGGTATGATTGGACGAGGTGTCGTAACTGTAAAGGTAGAAGTAGTTCAGAATCCTATTCCTTTCCGTCCAACAGATAATTTGGATCTGCCTAATATCGATTTCGAAGTATCTGAGGCCGGATACAGTTTCATCGAACATTGGAAAAAGATTAAAAACATATCTAAAGAGAAGAACGTCAAAAAGAAACCTAAAAGCCAGCGTTTCGTTTCACAAGATCAAGTCAAAGGAAAAACCACGACAAGACAAAAGGAAATAACTACCACCAACAAAGATGAAAAGAAACCAATCAAAAGGAATAATACTTTCAAGAAACCAAAAGAATCATCACATAAAGGAACATCAAACCGCTGGAGCAAGGCTTTTGACAACTAATACTGTTATTCATCACATTATCTGATCTTAAGTTGAGATGATATCTATAAATATTCCCAGCAGTATCATTCAGTTGCACTGGTCGGAATATTAAATTCACTTATTTTTGATACCCACCGATTACCCTGTATGGCAGTCACACAGAAACGGGCATTTCCATCTTTCAATCTCCCGTCAGCCTTCACTATTGCAGTATAACGAATTCCTCTACCGGCATCTATCTTCTCAACATGAATACTTGGAGAGATATAGATATGCTTGTTTCCACTGGTTTCTACTACCTGAGGGACTATATCTGTCATCGTATGGTTGCTTGTATTATAAATCTCGAATATGACCTTACAGACTTCATTACGATTTAATCTGTTATTTCGGTTCGAATCTATAAAACGAGCATTTCGTATTTCTAGATTTGGATTATAAATATAATTGCCTGTCAAATCTTTTGCACTCGAATTGGAAGGAATTACAGACTCCGGAACTTCTGCATTATAAGTATCATTGTAATCCTTACCACTGAAATCATAAATACGATCATCGCCACTATTTGAAGAATCAAAACCACTCACGTCAGAATCTATCGGTATATTGGCTTGTCTATTCTGTTCATACCTATCGTGATGTGTTTCATTACGATATATCTGCTCTGTATCGTCCTGATACTGTCGATCTTGCTGCGCACCAATAGCAGCACCGATAGCAGCACCGCCAGCCATCCCGACTATTGTACCAACATCTGAACCGTTCCAGCCACCGGCCAAATCACCGATGGACGAACCTAAGACTGCTCCTATCCCACTGCCTAAGCAGGCACCCTGGCCTTCATAAGTGTCACATCCACTCAGCACTAAAGCCGCGCAACTTGCACATAAAATAAGTTTTCCTTTCATCTTCTCAATCCTCCATAGTTAATTAAGCAAAGATAATATATTGTTATCAATTCAACAAGATTTTTCCCCTATTTCAATGTAGGAAAAACTCTAATCAAATCAGATAATTTTAAAATCTATTTGTGTAACTATCTCATCCACAACCAGATATTTTGAATGAGATTTCTATATATTAGTCAATATATTTGCTTTAACGGATTTTCTCATAAGATAGATGCACTTGCAGTGTATAAACTTGCATCATGAAATAACATCAAGTCAAGCATATCAAAAAAGAGAGTATGTCATTTCTGACATACTCTCTTTAGCTATCTATTTATGACTTACTTTAAAAAAGTAATCAAAACTTCACTTACTCTGCTTTAGGAGTTTCCTTTTTAGACTTAGGTGCTTTAGGCTCCTTCACTTCAGCAACTTTAGCCTTTGCCTTTGCAGGAGTTTCCTTCGTAACTGCAGCATCTGACTTTGGCAAAACCTCTTTTTCAGTAGTTTCTACAGCCTCTGCCTCTGGAGCTGTTGCTTCAGTAGCCTTCTTACGACCACCACGGCGAGTATGTTTAGCAGCTGTCTTTGCAGTTTTAGCCATCCTATCATCAAAGTCTACAAGTTCAATAAAAGCCATTTCGGCACCATCACCAAGACGAGAGCCTAATTTGATGACACGTGTATAGCCGCCGGGGCGATTGCCTATCTTTGCTGCCACTGTACCAAACAATTCCTTGATAGCTTCCTTATCTTGAAGATAACGAAATACTACACGTCGAGAAGTAGTCGTATCATTTTTAGAACGTGTAATCAAAGGTTCCACGTACTTTTTCAGGGCTTTAGCCTTAGCTACAGTCGTAGTGATTCTTTTGTGCATAATCAGGGATATTGACAAATTAGCCAATAAAGATGCCCGATGTGATGCAGTACGGCTGAGATGGTTAAATTTTTTATTATGTCTCATTTTGTTTTTTATTGGGACTAGTATTTGAATGGTTTCCTGCTCACGCAGGTTGACTTAACTCATTCTTATTCCTTGTCCAGTTTATACTTTGAAATATCAGTTCCAAACGATAGATTCAGACTCTCGAGCAAATCATCAAGCTCAGAAAGCGATTTCTTACCGAAATTACGGAACTTCAAAAGATCAGTTTTATTATATTGTACCAAATCGCCCAATGTTTCCACATTAGCGGCCTTTAAACAGTTGAGTGCACGAACACTCAAGTTTAAATCCACAAGACGAGTCTTAAGCAGTTGGCGCATGTGAAGCACTTCTTCATCAAACTCTTGGTTGTTGTCCTTGTCAGGATTCTCCAATGTAATCTTCTCGTCCGAGAACAACATGAAATGATAGATGAGGATTTTTGCAGCTTCCTTCAATGCCTCTTTGGGACTGATAGAACCATCCGTAGTAACCTCTATAACCAATTTGTCATAATCGGTCTTTTGCTCAACACGATACGCCTCAACCGAATATTTAACATTTCGGATTGGTGTATATATTGAATCAATTGGAAGCACATTAACATCTGTACAGAATTGTCTATTTTCTTCAGAAGGCACGTAACCGCGTCCCTTATTAATGGTAAGATCAATCTGCATAGAAGCTTTAGGGTCCAAATGGCAAATCACCAAATCAGGGTTTAACACTTCAAATCCAGTCAGGTACTTACCAATATCACCTGCTTTGAATTCAGTGGAATTCTCTACGGTGATACTAACTTTCTCGTTCTCGAATTCTTCTACTACTTGCTTGAACCGAACTTGTTTAAGATTCAAGATAATGTTGGTGACATCTTCCTTTACACCAGGCACTGTGGAAAATTCATGTTCAACTCCTGTTATACGAACAGTGTTGATTGCATAACCTTCAAGCGAGGAAAGGAGCATGCGGCGAAGAGCGTTACCAATAGTAACACCAAAGCCAGGCTCGAGAGGGCGGAACTCAAATTTTCCGTAGTGGTCGTTAGCCTCCAGCATTACGACTTTATCAGGTTTTTGAAATGCTAATATCGCCATTAACTTAATGATTTTTATTATTTAGAGTACAACTCAACAATTAATTGTTCCTTGATATTCTCAGGAATATCAGCACGATCTGGCTTATGGAGATATTTTCCACTTTTGGAATTCTCATCCCATTCAAGCCAAGGATATTTACTGTGGTTGAAACCAGCCAAAGCAGTATCAATAACCTCTAGAGATTTAGCCTTCTCACGAACTCCAACCACCTGACCAGGTTTTACAGAATAAGAAGGAATATTAACAACTTGCCCATCGACAACAATGTGACGATGACCTACCAACTGACGAGCAGCTGCACGTGTGGGGGCTATGCCCAAACGGAAAACAATATTATCCAAACGGCTCTCCAGATTCTGCAGAAGGACTTCACCAGTAATTCCTTCAGCTTTCTGAGCCTTATCGAACATATTACGGAACTGCCGTTCCAGCACGCCATAGGTATATTTAGCCTTCTGCTTTTCAGCCAACTGTGCACCATACTCTGACTGCTTACGACGACGGTCGTTTCCATGCTGCCCAGGAGGGAAATTTCTCTTAGAGAGCACTTTATCAGCGCCAAAAATTGGTTCACCAAAACGGCGTGCAATTCTAGATTTAGGACCTATGTATCTTGCCATAATGAAATAAATTCTTTAAAAAATTGATGATCAGATGAAATTATACACGACGACGCTTTGGAGGACGACATCCATTATGTGGTAATGGTGTCACATCAACGATCTCTGTTACCTCAATACCTGCGCCATGTACGGCACGAATAGCAGACTCACGTCCATTACCCGGACCTTTAACATATGCTTTCACCTTACGCAGACCAAGTTCATAGGCCACCTTTGCGCAATCCTCTGCTGCCATCTGAGCAGCGTATGGAGTATTCTTTTTAGAACCGCGGAAGCCCATCTTGCCTGCGGAAGACCAAGAAATAGTCTCCCCCTCGTTGTTAGCAAGAGATACAATAATATTATTAAAAGAACTGTGAATATGGAGTTGACCTATTGCATCAACCCTTACATTCCTTTTCTTAGATGTTGCTTTTGTCTTTGCCATGATTATTGAATTTATAGCATGATTCTTCATCTACCTTGACAATAAAAATCAAAAGTAGACTCAAGAAATCAACTAAATTTTACTTAGTTGCCTTCTTCTTATTAGCAACAGTCTTCTTCTTTCCTTTACGGGTACGAGCATTGTTTTTAGTACTCTGGCCACGAACAGGAAGACCATTACGATGTCTCACACCACGATAGCAGCCTATATCCATGAGGCGCTTGATATTCATTTGGATCTCACCACGGAGATCACCTTCTACTTTGTACCCAGCGCCGATAATTTCACGGATTTTGGCTGCCTGATCATCAGTCCAATCACTGACCTTCAAGTCACGGTTAACACCGGCCGCATCCAATATCTTTGCTGAACTACTTCGACCTATACCATAAATATAAGTCAATGCGACTTCGCCACGCTTATTCTGGGGCAAATCTACTCCAACAATTCTTATTGCCATTTGTTATTAATAAAAAAATAATAGTTTCTTACTCGCGAAAGAGTGTGCAAAGATACAATAAAATTCATCATCAATGTACACTTTTACGAATCTTTAACACTATCCCTGACGCATTTTGAACTTAGGGTTCTTCTTGTTGATTACAAACAAACGCCCTTTTCGACGTACAATCTTGCATTCAGAATTACGTTTTTTCAGTGATGTTCTAGTCTTCATATCTTTGAAATCTTTTTATTTATATCTAAAAACAATTCTTCCTTTTGTCAAGTCGTATGGACTCATTTCCACCTTAACCTTGTCACCAGGTAAAATCTTGATGTAATGCATACGCATCTTACCTGAAATATGAGCAATAATCTCTACTCCATTTTCAAGTTCCACGCGGAACATTGCATTAGACAAACTTTCGACGATTGTTCCGTCTTGTTCAATAGCTGGCTGCTTTGCCATAATTACTTATTAACTCCTTTAAAATATTAAATACTCCTTGATCAACATATCCCACAAGTTGAACGCTGTTGACATCCGTCTACTTATTATGTTTCAAACTCCAGAATCCATATCAGCATACAAAAAAGATGCTCTATAGAATTCATTACACATCAACCTGTTCAATACCATCAAAAGTAGACAAAATCTCAGCTTTACCTCTGCGAATAACGATTGTATGTTCAAAGTGAGCACTAGGCAAATGATCCTGTGTAATAATACCCCAATGATCAGGAAGCAATGCTATCTTACGATCACCCATAGCAACCATCGGTTCTATAGCAATACACATTCCTGCTTTTAAAAGTATCCCATTACCGCATTTCCCATAATTGGGAATAGGAGGATCTTCATGCATCTGCCGTCCTATGCCATGACCTGTCAGCTCTCTAACTACGGAATAACCTTCAGCTTCACAACACTGCTGCACTGCATTACTAATATCTCCAACATGATTACCTGCAACAGCTTGCTCAATACCTTTATAAAGTGCCGCTTTAGTTGTCTTCAAGAGTTTTCGAACTTTTGGATTCACCTCTCCGACAGAAAAAGTATAGCAGCTGTCACCATTATATCCATTTAACAATGTACCGCAATCAACAGAAACGATATCTCCTTCCTTCAAGACCATCTGGTTGCCTGGTATACCATGTACAACGACATCATTGACAGATGTACATATAGAACCAGGAAAAGGCGCATCTATACCAAAAGGATTCGGGACACCTTTGAATGTAGGTTTTGCACCATGCTTACAGATAAATTCTTCTGCTATCTCATCAAGCTGGAGAGTAGTAACACCCGGTCTTATATGTTTACCAACCTCTAAAAGGGTAGCCCCTACAAGTTGATTGGCTTCACGCATAAGCCGGATTTCGTCTTCAGTTTTCAGAAATATTTTCATTATCCAAGATCAATAGGCAGAAAGGCCTGCATGGCGAGTATGACCAGAACTCAGGAGTCCATCATAGTGCCGCATCAACAGATAACTTTCAATCTGTTGCAGAGTATCGATAACAACACCTACAAGAATCAAAAGAGAAGTTCCTCCAAAGAATTGAGAGAAAGACTGTTGAACATTAAGTAAGCCTGCCAAAGCCGGCATAATAGCGATAAAAGCTATAAACAAGGAACCAGGAAAAGTAATACGAGACATGACTGTGTCAATATACTCTGCAGTATCCTTACCAGGTTTAACGCCAGGTATAAATCCATTATTACGCTTCAAGTCATCAGCCATCTGAGTAGGATTCAACGTAATTGCTGTATAGAAATAGGTAAATGCAATAACCAAAATCACATAAACGATATTATAAAGCAAACTACGTGTATTCATCAAGTCCTGAACCCACCAAGACGAATTTGCCGTATTGTAACGGACTATTGCCAAAGGAATGAACATCAGAGCCTGAGCAAAGATAATCGGCATCACATTGGCTGCAAATAACTTCAAGGGAATGTACTGACGTGCTCCACCATATTGCTTATTACCCACCACACGACGAGCATATTGCACCGGAACCTTACGAGTACCCTGTACAAGGATAATGGAGGCACAAACTACCGCATAGAGGATAACTATCTCAACGATAAACATAATCAGTCCACCTCCTGTAATAGCCTGCAAACGAGAAGTGACCTCCTGAATGAAAGATTGAGGCAACCGAGCTATGATACCAATCATAATAATCAACGAAATACCATTGCCAACACCTTTATCTGTAATACGCTCACCCAACCAAAGGACAAACATACTTCCAGCAGCTAGAATAATCGTTGCAGGTATCATAAAGACTGTCCAACTGACACCAGTAGCCAAAGCTTGAGAAGCCTGCATCTTAAGATTAATCAAATAAGATGGTGCCTGGAAAAGCAAAATAGCTATAGTAAGCCATCTTGTATACCAGTCTATTTTCTTACGGCCACTCTCACCTTCACGCTGCATTTTCTGAAAATAAGGAACAGCAACAGCAAGAAGCTGCATAACGATTGAGGCAGAGATATAGGGCATAATCCCCAAAGCGAAGATAGACGCATTAGAGAAAGCACCTCCAGAGAACATGTCAAGCAATGACATCAGTCCTCCAGCGGTTTGCGACTGTAAATGTGCCAACTGACCAGGATCAATACCAGGAAGTACGACAAATGATCCAAAACGGTATATAGCCACAAATAGAAGGGTGATGAGGAGCCGCTGACGCAGATCCTCAACCTTCCAACAGTTTTTTAGTGTCTCAATTAACTTTTTCATTCACTTAGATTATTGTTGCCTTACCACCTAACGTTGTTATAGCCTGTTCTGCAGACTTAGAAAAAGCATTAGCCTCTACTTCGACCTTTGCTTTTAATTCGCCGTTACCAAGAACTTTAACGAGTTTGTTTCCAGTAAAAAACCCTTCTTCTTTCATTTCCTTCAAGCCAATCTTAGTGAGATTCTTCGTTTCAACAAGCTTTTGAAGAGAAGAAAGATTAACAGCGAGATACTCTTTATGGTTAATATTTTTAAAACCAGCTTTAGGTATACGACGCTGTAATGGCATCTGACCACCTTCAAATCCAATCTTTCTTTTATAACCAGAACGCGCCTTAGCACCCTTAGATCCACGAGTGGAAGTACCACCAAGTCCAGACCCCGTACCACGACCGATACGGCGACGAGAATGTGTAGAACCAGCTGCAGGTTTTAAATTATTTAATTTAATCATTGCATCAAATTTTAAGAATTCGTTATTTTATAATCTCGATCAATTGATGAACCTTACGGATCATACCACGACTGCTAGGATTGTCTTGAACCTCAGCAACCTGCCCGATCTTATGGAGACCAAGATAGATAAGGGTATTCTTCTGATCAATAGGAGCACCTACTCTACTTTTGATCTGTTTGATTTTAATAGTTGCCATTATATAAATCCTCCCAAATTAACCATTAAACACTTTACTCATACTGATTCCACGTTCACCTGCAATCTGATAAGGATCACGCATCTTGGAAAGAGCGAGGATAGTAGCTTTAACCAGATTATGTGCATTGGAAGACCCTTTGGACTTTGCAATGATATCACTGATACCAGCACTTTCCAAAACAGCTCGCATAGCACCTCCAGCCTTCAATCCTGTACCAGCAGCAGCCGGTTTCAAAAGGACTTGAGCCCCTTCGTAAGAAACCTCCATCTCATGAGGAATAGTACCTTTAAGAACTGGTACCTTCATCAAGCTTTTCTTAGCAGCCTCTGTTCCTTTAGCGATAGCAGAAGTTACTTCACCTGCTTTACCAAGGCCATAACCTACAACACCTTTGCCATCACCTACAACGACGATAGCAGCGAATGTAAAGGTACGACCACCCTTGGTAACTTTAGTTACACGGTTAATAGCAACCAGACGGTCTTTCAATTCAACGTCACTATTTGCTTTTACTCTATTCATTGCCATAATCGATTAAAATTTAAGGCCACCTTCACGAGCTGCGTCAGCAAGTGCCTGAACACGGCCATGATAGAGATAACCATTACGGTCAAAAACTATAGATTCCACTCCAGCTGTCTTTGCCTTTTCGGCTATAAGAGTTCCAACCTTTTTAGCTTGTTCTATTTTAGGTAGTTTTTCCATGCCTAAAGAAGAAGCACAAGCAACAGTATTACCTGTCAAATCATTGATCAACTGAGCATAAATCTGTTTATTTGAACGAAACACGCTAAGGCGTGGACGCTCACTAGTTCCCTTAACATACTTACGGATGCGGAACTTTATTTTAATTCGTCTTTCAACTTTCTTTGTTGTCATTGTCGTAAAAAATTAAAATTACTTAGCAGCAGCAGTCTTTCCAGACTTTCTGCGGATGACCTCACCCTTAAAGAGAATACCTTTTCCTTTATAAGGTTCAGGCATACGGAAAGAACGAATTTTTGCGCAGATGAGTCCTAGCAATGCTTTATCACAAGACTCTAATGTTATAGTCGGGTTCTGATTTCTTTCAGCCTTAGTTTCAACCTTAACTTCATGAGGAAGTTGCATATAAATGGGGTGAGTATAACCCAAGGTGAGTTCTATGATATTACCTTGGTTGGTTACACGATAACCGACACCAACGAGCTCCATAGTCTTAGAATAACCTTTGCTTACTCCAATAACCATATTATTTATCAAAGAACGATAGAGGCCATGAAAAGCTTGTTTCTGTTTCTCATCTACAGGACTCTTCTCATCGACTGCTAGAGTTATAACATTCTCAGCAACCTTTACCTTAATAGAAGCATCTACCTTCTGAGAAAGTTCACCTTTAGGACCCTTCACCGACATAACGCCAGTTTTCTTATCAAAGTCTACAGTTACACCTGCCGGTACATTAACTGGTAATTTTCCTATTCTTGACATTTCAAATCCTCCAATTAATATATGAAACAGAGAACCTCACCACCAATCTTTTGTTCAGCGGCTTCTTTGTTCGTCATTACACCTTTAGACGTAGATAAAATTGCAATACCCAGTCCGTTAATTACTCTCGGCATATCTCTGTAACCCGTATATTGACGAAGACCAGGAGTTGAAATACGCTTCAAACTTCTGATAGCATTTTGCTTTGTCTTAGGATCATACTTCAATGCGACCTTGATTGTACCTTGAGGACCATCCTCAATAAACTTGTAGTTCAGAATGTATCCCTTCTCGAAGAGAATCTTTGTGATCTGCTTCTTCAAGTTAGACGCAGGAACATCTACAACACGGTGATGAGCCATGATTGCATTTCTGAGTCTAGTCAGATAATCTGCTATAGGATCTGTCATAAAAAAAATATTAATTAATCGGGACTTCCCGACAATATTAAAAAATGTGATTTATCTAAATTGATAAAATTACCAACTAGCCTTTTTAACTCCGGGGATCAAGCCCTTAGAAGCCATCTCACGAAACTGAATACGTGAAAGGCCAAACTGCCGGATATATCCACGTGAACGACCAGTGATCTTGCAACGGTTATGTAACCGAATGGGACATGCATTCTTAGGAATGGCCTGCAATTTACGAGCTGCATCATAAGCTTCTGCAGGATCCGTGGCTGTAGCTATAGTTTTTTTCAGCGCAGCACGCTTCTTAGCATAACGCGCAACAAGCTTTGCACGCTTCACTTCACGAGCTTTCATTGATTCTTTTGCCATATCTCTTTAATCTTTTTTAGCATTCTTAAATGGAAAACCGAAGCCTTTGAGCAAAGCATAACCTTCCTCATCTGTAGTAGCAGAAGTTACGAAAGTAATATTCATGCCTTGTACACGATCTACCTTATCGATATTAATTTCAGGGAAGATGATCTGCTCAGAAATGCCGAGAGTATAGTTGCCATGACCATCAAGTTTGGACTCAATGCCCTTAAAGTCACGAATACGAGGAAGAGCAACACGAATAAGTCTCTCCAGGAATTCATACATCCGCTCACGACGCAAAGTAACCATCACACCAATAGGCATATGCTTACGGAGTTTGAAATTGGCAATATCCTTTTTAGAATAAGTAGCAACAGCTTTCTGACCTGTAACAGAAGACAATTCAGTGATAGCAACATCGATGATTTTCTTATCCTGTGTAGCGTCACCAAGTCCTTCATTAATTACAATCTTTTTCAAGACTGGAACCTGCATCGTAGAAGAATAATTAAACTGCTTCGTAAGAGCTGGTACAATAGTATCTTTATATACTTGTTTTAACCGTGCTGTATTCATTACTTAATTTCCTCCCCTGACTTTTTAGCGATGCGAACAACTTTCTTTCCTTCACGCTTAATAGCGATGCGGGTAGCTTTACCGCTCTTCGGATCAATCAGACTTAAATTAGAAATATGAATTGAAGCCTCCTGCTTAACTATACCTCCCTGAGGATTCTTTGCTGAAGGCTTAGTGCTCTTGGTAACCATGTTTATTCCTTCTACAATAGCACGATTTTCTTTTACCAACACGTTGAGCACCTTACCGGACTTGCCCCTGTCTCTTCCTGCAAGCACAAGTACGGTATCGTCTTTTTTAATATGTAATTTACCCATTACTTTCTTAAATTTTAAACATTAAAGAACCTCTGGTGCTAAGGAAACGACCTTCATGTTAACAGTACGCAGTTCACGAGCAACAGGGCCGAAAATACGGCTTCCACGGAGCTCACCAGCACTATTCAACAAGACACAAGCATTGTCGTCAAAACGGATATAAGAACCATCCTTACGGCGGATCTCCTTCCTGGTACGAACAATCAAGGCCTTCGATACTGCACCTTTCTTCAAATCACTTGATGGGATGACATTCTGGACAGCGACAACGATGACATCACCAACACTTGCATAGCGGCGTCCCGTTCCCCCAAGCACACGAATGCACTTAGCCATACGAGCACCGCTATTATCACATACTGTAAGTTTTGATTCAGTTTGTATCATAATTACTTAGCCTTTTCTACGATTCTTACTAATCTCCATCTCTTTGTTTTAGACAGAGGACGAGTTTCCATAATCAGCACAGTGTCTCCCACATTGGCTTCGTTCTTCTCATCATGAACGTAATATTTCTTGGTATGCTGGACGAACTTACCATAAATAGGGTGTTTTTCCTTAAATTTAGAAGCAATAACAATGGTCTTATCCATTTTATCGCTGACAACAACACCCTGTCTTACCTTTCTTAAATTTCTTGTTTCCATCTGAACCATTATTATTTATTAAGTTCTCTTTGACGGAGTTCCGTCTTCATACGTGCAATATCACGACGTGCTGCCTTAATCTGTGACGGATTCTCTAACGGAGTAATCTTATGGTTCAGCATCATCTGGTTAAGATTAGCCTTTGATGCTTTTAACTTTTCGACCAAATCCTTGATCTCAAGTCCTTTTACTTCTTTCATCTTCATAGCTTAAGCATTTTTATCGTAATCACGTCTAACAACGAACTTTGTTTTAACTGGCAGTTTCTGAGCGGCAAGACGAAGAGCTTCTTTTGCATCTTTAAGACTTACGCCTTCAACTTCAAACAAGATACGTCCTGGAGTGACAGGAGCTACCCAACCTACAGGATCACCTTTTCCTTTACCCATACGCACATCAGCAGGTTTACGAGTAATCGGATGGTCTGGGAAAATGCGAATCCAAACTTGGCCCTCGCGATTCATATAGCGGTTAACTGCTACACGAGCGGCTTCTATCTGGCGGCTATCAAGCCATTTGGATTCAAGAGTCTTGATACCAAATGAGCCGAAAGCCAATTCTGTTCCTCTATGAGCGTCGCCTTTATTACCACGCCCATCTTGAGGTCTTCTATATTTTACTCTTTTTGGCTGTAACATAATAGATTCTTAACTTTAACGGTTATTGTTTCTCTTGCGATTACCGCGTCCAGAACGTCTCTCACCGTTACCACGATTTGAGTTTTTATTGTCCTGTTGGAAATTCGGAGTAAGGTCAACTTTACCGTAGATCATGCCTCTGCATATCCACACCTTTACTCCAATAGTACCTACCTTGGTAATTGCCTTTGTTGAGCAATAATCAATGTCAGCACGTAATGTATGTAACGGGGTACGTCCTTCCTTAAACATTTCCTTACGAGCCATTTCAGCTCCATTCAGACGACCCGAAACTTGAATTTTAATTCCCTCAGCACCGGCACGCATTGTATTAGCTATAGCCATCTTAACCGCACGACGATAAGCAATTTTGCCTTCAAGTTGACGTGCGATATTATCTGCTACAATATTTGCATCCAGTTCTGGTCTTTTCACCTCGAAGATATTGATTTGAATCTCTTCTTTAAAGATATTCTTCAATTCTTCTCTCAGTTTATCAACATCCTGACCACCTTTACCAATGACAATACCCGGACGAGCAGTGCAAATAGTAATGGTAACGAGTTTTAAGGTACGCTCGATGATAATACGAGAAACGCTTGCCCTTGCCAGACGCTCGTTGATATAATTTCGGATCTTACCATCCTCTACGAGGTTGTCACCGAAAGACTTACCACCAAACCAATTAGAATCCCAACCACGGATTACACCTAAACGGTTACTTATTGGATTAACTTTCTGTCCCATTCTATTTACTTATTTTCGTCATTAGTTTTTGCATCAACAAAAAGCGTAACGTGATTAGAACGCTTACGGATTCTGAAGCCGCGCCCTTGTGGAGCTGGTCTCATACGTTTCATTGTGACACCTGGGTCAACAAAGACTCTACTGATATAGAGTTCACCCTCTTCAGCCTTACGGTCATTTTTCTGTTCCCAATTGGCAATAGCAGAACGCAGAAGTTTCTCAACATCTGCAGCAGCATGCTTTTTCGAGAACTTAAGTACTCCAAGAGCCTTATTCACTTCCATTCCACGAACCATGTCTACGACATAACGCATTTTACGTGGTGAAGAAGGAACTCCCTTGAGCTTGGCAAAGTACTGATTTTTGCGAGCATCTTTTATCTTTTCAGCCGCAATATGTTTTCTTGCTCCCATTATTATTTCTTCATTTAAATGGTTTTACCCCGCTTACTTAATTCTTATTATTACCACTATGGCCACCAAAGCGGCGGGTAAGAGAGAACTCACCAAGTCTATGACCTACCATATTTTCGGTAATGTAAACAGGGATAAATTTATTTCCGTTATGAACTGCAATGGTATGTCCCACAAAATCGGGAGATATCATACAAGCCCTAGCCCATGTCTTGACAACACTCTTCTTGCCATTTTTGTTCATCTCTAGAATTTTCTTCTCGAGAGAAACATTGATATATGGACCTTTCTTAAGTGAACGACTCATAATTTACTCTTTATTTTTTATTAGCTCTTTCGATAATATACTTGTTAGAAAGCTTCTTTGGTGCACGCGTCTTAAGACCCTTTGCACACAAGCCCTTACGAGAACGTGGAAGACCACCGGACTGACGACCTTCACCACCACCCATCGGGTGATCAACTGGGTTCATCACGACACCGCGGTTATGAGGACGACGTCCCAACCAGCGGGAACGACCAGCTTTACCTGACTGTTCAAGAGCATGATCAGAATTCCCCACACTACCAATCGTAGCTTTACAAGCACTCAGAATCTGGCGAGTTTCACCAGAAGGGAGCTTAATAACACAATAACTACCTTCACGAGAAGTTAACTGAGCAAAATTACCAGCCGAACGGACCAGACGTGCACCTTCACCCGGACGTAACTCAATGTTGTGAATTACGGTACCTACAGGAATGTTTTCCAATGGAAGAGCATTTCCTATTTCAGGAGCTGCTGAAGCACCAGAAAGCAACTTAGCGCCAACTTGCAATCCATTAGGAGCAATAATGTAACGTTTTTCACCATCTGCATAAAATAGCAAAGCGATACGAGCCGAACGGTTCGGGTCATACTCAATGCTCTTTACTACAGCTGGAACACCATCCTTCTCTCGCTTAAAGTCAATCAAACGTAATTTACGTTTATGGCCACCACCTATGTAACGGACAGTCATCTTACCAGTGTTGTTTCGACCACCAGAAGAACGCTTACCATACACGAGAGATTTCTCTGGCACGGATGCAGTAATCTCCTCGAACGTGCCAATAATCTTGTGTCTTTGTCCCGGAGTAACCGGTTTAAATTTACGTACTGCCATTTTTTATTTTAAATATTGCTGTAAAAATCAATTGTATCGCCCTCTTTCAAGGTTACGATAGCTTTCTTAAATGCATTTTTCTGGCCTTTTACCATCCCTGCTTTAGTATAGCGAGACTGGCGCTTGCCAGCATAACGAATCGTATTTACATCTGTTACTGTCACTTTATACAGTTTCTCAACCTCATCCTTAATCTGGAGCTTATTGGCCTCAGGCTTTACAACGAAGCCATAGCGGTTAGGCCGCTTGTCTGTCATCTTGGTCTGCTTCTCAGTAACCAAAGGTTTAATAATAAATGCCATAGTTTATTCTCCTGTTATTTGATTAAGAGTTCGTTAAGTGAATTTAATGCACTTTCCGTCATTACAATAGAATCTGCATTCAACACCTTATAGGTATTGACTGACTTTGCCGTAATTACTTCGGCACATTTCAGATTTCGAGCGGACAAATATACATTTTTATCTACTTCTGGCAAAACGAGAAGAAGCTTCTTACCATCAACTTTAAGATTTTTAGTAATATTTATAAAATCTTTAGTCTTAGGAGCATCGATCTTGAAATCTTCTACTACGATAATCTCATTATCTTTAGCTGCCTGAGACAAAGCTGATTTACGAGCAAGAATATTTGTTTTCTTGTTTAGCTTAAAGCCATAATCACGAGGTTTAGGTCCAAATACACGACCACCACCTACCAATACAGGAGAGTTGATATCACCGCGGCGAGCTCCACCGCCACCTTTCTGGCGTCCAAGTTTACGAGTAGAACCTCTATGTTCACTTCTTTCCTTAGATTTCGCGGTACCTTGGCGCTGATTAGCGAGGTACAGCTTTACAGCAAGCCAGAGAACGTGTTCGTTAGGCTCAATCCCAAAGATACTCTCATCGAGAGTTACCTTTTTACCGGTCTCCTGACCATTAATATTCAAAACACTAACTTCCATTATTTCTCAATTAATACAGTTGAACCTATGCATCCAGCAAAAGAACCTTTTACTATGAGCAAGTTCTGTTCTGGAATTACCTTTAATACTTGAAGGTTCTGGGTTGTCACCCGGTCTCCTCCCATTTGGCCACCCATACGCATACCCTTGAAAACTTCTGCAGGGTAAGAGCAGGCACCAATAGAACCTGGTTTACGCAAGCGGTCATCCTGACCGTGAGTAGATTGGCCTACACCAGCGAAATTGTAACGTTTAACGACACCCTGAAAGCCTTTACCTTTAGAGGTACCGACTACATCAACAAACTTAGTATCATTAAAGATATCAACTGTAATAGTATCACCGAGGTTATGTTCCTCGTCGAACTTGAACTCGGCCAAGTGCTTTTTAGGTGTTGTGCCTGCTTTCTTAAAAGTTCCCAACAAGGCTTTAGAGCATCTTTTCTCTTTTGCCTCACTGAAACCCAATTGAACAGCTTCGTAACCATCTTTTTCCACAGTTTTCACTTGAGTTACGACACAAGGACCAGCTTCGATAACAGTGCACGGAATATTCTTACCGTCGGCACTGAACACGGATGTCATTCCGATTTTTCTTCCAATTAATCCTGGCATTTCAATAAAACTTTAAATCAATAAATTCTCTTGTTAGTTTCAACCGATTAGACCTTAATTTCCACTTCCACTCCACTGGGCAACTCAAGTTTCATCAAAGCATCAACCGTCTTAGCTGTTGAACTATAAATATCAATAAGACGTTTGAAATCTGACAGTTGGAACTGCTCACGAGATTTTTTATTGACGAATGTAGAACGGTTAACCGTATAAATACGTTTGTGAGTTGGCAATGGAATAGGTCCACTGACAATAGCACCCGTAGCTTTAACGGCCTTCACGATTTTTTCTGCTGACTTATCAACCAACTGATGGTCATAAGATTTCAGCTTAATTCTGATTTTCTGACTCATTTTTATATTTGTTAAATATTAAAGAAAGGGAAGAAGACATACTCTTAAGAGTCATTCGCTAAGTAGCAGTCTCCATCCCGTCAATGATTTACAAAAGTTCTGAATGACCCTTGATCTCATCAAGAACCGCCTTGGCGATACCTTTTGATACAGGAGCATGATGATCATACTCCATTGATGATGTAGCGCGACCAGAAGTAATCGTACGTAAAGCGGTCACATAGCCAAACATTTCGGCAAGAGGAACCATAGCTTTAACGATACGGGCACCACTACGTGTCTCATCCATTCCCTGGACCATACCACGGCGCTTGTTCAAATCACCAATGACGTCACCCATATTCTCCTCAGGGGTAACAACCTCTACCTTCATGATCGGTTCCATCAAGACAGGGCCAGCCTTTGGGCACATCTCACGAAATGCCTGATGAGCTACCAACTCGAATGAAATCTGGTCAGAGTCTACAGGGTGGAAACTACCATCAGTCAAGGTAACCTTCAAACCAGTCATTGGGAAACCACCAAGTATACCATTTCCAAGGCAATCCTGGAACCCCTTCTGAACAGAAGGAATAAATTCCTTAGGTACATTACCACCTTTAACCTGATTAACGAATTGCAAATCGCCTTCGGTATAGTCTTCATCCTTCGGGCCGATAGTAACCTCAATACAAGCGAACTTACCACGACCACCAGTTTGCTTCTTATAAGTCTGACGATCCTGCACATCTCTTGTAATAGCCTCTTTGTAATTTACCTGAGGTTTTCCTTCAGTACATTCAACCTTAAACTCACGGCGAAGACGCTCTATAATAATATCCAGATGCAATTCACCCATACCAGAGATAATGGTTTGTCCACTCTGCTCATCAGTATGTACGGTAAAAGTAGGATCTTCTTCAGCCAACTTAGCGAGTCCATTATCCATCTTAGCGACATCAGCCTGAGATTTAGGTTCAACAGCAACAGAAATCACAGGATCAGGGAATGTCATAGATTCCAGAACGATTGGATGTTTTTCATCACATAGAGTATCACCAGTATGGATATCCTTAAAGCCAACACCGGCGCCAATATCACCGGCATCGATAGACTCCATTGGTATCTCCTGCTTAGAATTCATCTGGAACAGACGACTGATTCGTTCACGCTTTCCAGAACGGGGATTGAACACATAAGAGCCAGCAGCGACCTTACCTGAATAGACCCGGAAGAACACCAAACGTCCCATAAAAGGATCAGTAGCGATCTTAAATGCTAGAGCTGAGAGTGGTTCAGAATCAGAAGGTTTACGATCTTCAGATTCACCACTTTCAGGATTAACGCCTTTAATATTAAAGGTATCCAATGGAGAAGGCAAGAACATACATACATAATCCAGTAATGGTTGAACTCCCTTATTCTTATAAGAAGATCCCAAGCATACCGGACAGCATTCCAATTTGACAGTGCCCTTACGGATTGCTGCAACAAGCATCTCTTCAGGTACATCTTTACCATCAAGATAAAGCTCCATCAAAGCATCATCATAGTTAGAAGCAGCCTCAAGCAATTTATCCCGGTACTCATTAGCCTGATCGACCAAATCAGCAGGAATATCTTCTACATCATATTCAGCTCCTAAAGTTTCGTCATGCCACAGAATGGCTTTCATCTTAATCAAGTCAACTACTCCTAAGAAGTTTTCCTCTGCACCAATAGGAATCTGAAGAACAATTGGATTAGCTCCAAGAATTGTCTTCATCTGCTTAACGGTCTCAAAAAAGTCAGCTCCAGAGCGGTCCATCTTATTGACATAGCCAATTCTAGGGACATTATATTTATCAGCCTGACGCCAAACTGTTTCAGATTGAGGCTGAACACCATCAGCAGCAGAATAGGTAGCAATCGTACCATCAAGCACACGTAAGGACCGTTCAACCTCAGCAGTGAAGTCAACATGTCCCGGAGTATCAATCAAATTGATTTTATAATCATCACCTTCCCAGGTCCAATTACAGGTAGTTGCAGCAGAGGTAATCGTAATGCCCCTCTCCTGCTCTTCAGCCATCCAGTCCATCACAGCTTCGCCATCATGAACCTCACCGATTTTATGAGTCTTACCTGTATAATAAAGGATACGCTCTGACGTAGTAGTTTTACCAGCATCAATATGAGCCATGATACCAATATTTCGCGTCAAATGTAAATCACGGTTTGCCATTTTTCTTTTTACCTATTTAAAGTGAATTAGAATCTAAAATGTGCAAAGGCACGGTTAGCTTCAGCCATTCGATGAATATCTTCCTTACGCTTGTATGCTCCGCCTTGGGTATTGTAAGCATCAAGAATTTCCGCTGCAAGTTTTTCTGCCATAGACTTACCGCTACGCTTACGAGCGAAAATAATAAGATTTTTCATTGCGATGCTTTCCTTACGATCAGGACGAATTTCAGTTGGTACCTGGAATGTAGCACCACCTACACGGCGGCTCGTCACTTCCACCTGAGGAGTAACGTTATCCAAAGCCTGTTTCCAGATTTCCAAAGCAGATTTCTCTTCAGTTTTAGGAGCTTTCTCCTTAACTGTATCAAGTGCTTTGTAGAAGATCGCATAGGATACGTTCTTCTTACCATCAAACATCAAATGGTTTACGAATTTTGAGACCTTCTGGTCATTGAAGACAGGATCCGGGAGGATGACTCTCTTCTTTGGTTTTGCTTTTCTCATTATTTAATTAAAATATTATTCTGCGGAGGTTGCACTCTTATTCAGCTCTTCAACATTCACGCTTGAACATTTACTCAACCTATATAGTTTTTCTCCAGCAAAACGAATGATAATTGTTTTTTCTTGGTAGTGCCTCAGGTTATCTGTCGATACGACTTCAAACCTTTGGCAATTAAACCGTTACGTCTATACAGCTTACTTCTTAGCCTTCGGACGTTTTGCCCCATACTTTGAGCGGCGTTGAGTACGGTTAGCCACACCAGCCGTATCAAGTGTACCACGAACGATATGGTAACGTACACCTGGAAGGTCCTTCACACGACCACCTCTTACGAGAACAATACTATGTTCCTGCAAGTTATGACCTTCCCCAGGAATATAAGAGTTGACCTCTTTTTGGTTGGTCAGACGCACACGGGCGACTTTACGCATTGCAGAATTAGGCTTCTTTGGAGTAGTTGTGTAGACACGGACACACACACCACGGCGCTGAGGGCAATTGTCCAAAGCCGGTGACTTACTCTTATCTACTGTCACCTTTCTGCCTTTTCTTACTAACTGTGAAATAGTAGGCATAATTAATTTTTATTTATATATTATTTTATTTATTATCAGTTTGTTATAGGGCATAACTAAAGTTTGCCCACATGAAGCCATTTCGGGCTGCAAAGGTACGAATAATCTTTGATAATACCTAATTTCTTGAGTTTTACACAAGTATTTGTATTATCTAATTATAGATATATGTGTTATATTAACTTATTTTATATTTCAAAAATATCAACACTAGCTAAGATCTTCAAAAATTTATTCAGACAAAATCATTACAAACAACAATTCGAACAGCACTTGTATAAACAAATAGATGGGGCCAGATAAAAGTGGAATCTAAAAAATCGTAAAAATGAAATGTTTATCACACAACAAACAAAAAATCCCGTAGGCCTCTAGCAGCTGCGGGATAAATTATTTTCAAGATCTTCAGGCCTCTCCCCTTCCTGAACCGAAAGGAGCTATCGTACGAGGAGCTTGATTAGGAATTTCAATTTTACCAAATTGACGTTCATAATTAAGGATATTCTCCTGAAGAGCTTGTAAAAGGCGTTTGGCATGTTCAGGGGCAAGAATAACACGACTCCTGACCTGTGCTTTAGGAACACCTGGCATTATACGAGCGAAGTCTAGCACGAAATCACTGCTAGAATGAGTAATAATAGCAAAATTTGCATACTCGCCTTGTGCAATTTCCGGGCGAAGTTCAATTTGCAACTGTCCATTTTGACTTTGATTATTATCTGCCATAACATTAATGAGTTAAAGATTTATCAATTAACTAATCCATCTATTTTGTAACATCTCAATTTCAGTATTTAGAAATACTCCTAAAATTGATTTATATTACAAACCGGAACCGCGTTTTTCTACCATAAAAGATAAGGTTATTACCCAAAGGACAACTGAGCCATAAAAAGAATGGCTATACTTAAGCCAGCTAAATGTCTGATCATCTATAATATAAAGTCATTAAAGATTTCCATCAGATCAAACATAAAGAAAAAAGACCGTGACATTTATTCACGGTCTTTTCTCATTTATTATTTTGAAACGACATCCTGGTCAGTAAAATCAAGAACATTCTTCTTGTTTGCTTCCATTCTTTCATATTCTTCCTTAGATCCGACAACCAATTTATTCCATTGACGCAATCCAGTACCAGCAGGAATCAAATGTCCACAAATCACATTTTCCTTCATGCCTTCGAGATTATCTGTTTTGCCACGGATTGCTGCTTCATTAAGCACCTTTGTAGTCTCCTGGAAAGATGCTGCACTCATAAAGCTCTTCGTACCCAAAGCTGCACGAGTAATACCCTGCAGAATCTGTGTAGAAGTAGCTGCGACCGCATCACGGACTTGAACGACATTCAGATCTTTTCGCTTAAGAATTGAATTTTCATCACGCAATTTACGAGCTGTAATAATCTGTCCAGCTTTAAAATTCTCTGAATCACCTGCATCAGTTACAACTTTCTTACCCCAGATACGGTCATTCTCATCAGCAAAATCAAGTTTGTCAACAAGCTCCTGTTCCAAGAAAATCGTATCACCAGAATCATCAATACGAACTTTTCGCATCATCTGACGGACAATAATTTCAAAGTGCTTATCATTAATTTTCACACCCTGCAAACGATAAACATTCTGTACTTCGTTCACGATATATTCCTGAACAGCCGTTGGTCCCATGACAGCCAAGATATCACTTGGAGTAATCTGGCCATCAGAAAGCGGCGTTCCAGCGCGCACAGCATCATGTTCCTGAACCAGAATTTGCTTACTCAAGCTAACCATATATTTCTTCTGTTCGCCACTCTTAGAAGTAACTATGATCTCACGGTTGCCACGTTTGACCTTACCCATGGTAACTTCACCATCAATCTCACTCACTACAGCAGGATTTGACGGATTACGGGCCTCAAAAAGTTCTGTAACACGAGGCAAACCACCAGTGATATCACCAGCCCCACCTACGGCACGAGGTATCTTGACAAGTGTAGTACCAGTAGAAATAGTCTGACCATCCTCTACGGCAATATGTCCCCCCACAGGGAAATTATAAGTAGCCAATATCTTTCCGTTAGCACCGACTACATCCATGGTTGGAACTTTACTCTTATCCTTCGAATCAGTAATGATACGATCAGTCATTCCCGTCGTTTCATCGGTTTCACCACGATAAGTAATACCTTCGATAACATCATGAAACTTCAGCGTACCTGCATATTCACTGACTATGACAGCATTGAATGGATCCCACTTGGCAATCTTGTCACCTTTCTTTACCACATCACCATCCTTAAAGTATAAGGATGAACCATAAGGAACATTAAGAGTAGAAAGCGAAATATTAGTATTCGGATCAATAAACTGAACTTCAGCAAGACGGCTGACAACCATCAAGCATTTCACGTCCTTGCCATCTTCGCCTTCTTCCATAAACGGAACTGTACGAAGTTCTTCAAACTCCAGTTTACTATCATTTTTTGCTCTAATACTAGCATTAGCAGCCGCATTACCTGCGACACCACCAGCATGGAAAGTTCTTAACGTCAACTGTGTTCCTGGCTCGCCGATTGCCTGTGCAGCAATTACGCCAACAGCTTCACCTAACTGTACCATACGGCCTGTGGCCAAATTTCGACCATAGCATTTTGCACAAACGCCATGTTTGCTTTCGCAAGTCAAAACTGAACGAATCTCAACGCTTTCAATAGGACTATCTTCAATGGCCTGAGCCTTTTCCTCTGTGATTTCATCACCTGCGGCTACAATCGTTTTACCTGTTGTGGGATTAACAACATCGTGAACAGACACACGTCCCAAGATACGCTCATACAGAGAAGATACTATTTCATCACCATCTTTTAAAGCTGTACAAACCAGTCCACGAAGTGTACCACAGTCTTCTTCTGTAATGATAACATCATGGGAAACATCTACCAGACGACGAGTAAGATATCCGGCATCAGCCGTCTTCATAGCAGTATCAGCCAAACCCTTACGAGCACCATGAGAAGCAATGAAATACTCTTGTACTGACATACCTTCCTTGAAGTTAGACAGAATAGGATTTTCAATAATTTGATTTCCACCTGCTCCAGCTTTCTGAGGTTTAGCCATCAGTCCACGCATACCTGCCAACTGAGCAATCTGGTCTGCAGAACCACGAGCACCGGAATCCAACATCATAAATACGGCATTAAATCCCTGATCAGCCTCGGTCATATGCTTCATCACAGACCTCTTCAGATTACTATTCACATGAGTCCAAGCATCAATAACCTGATTATAACGCTCCTTATCAGTGATTAAACCCGTATCATAGTTCATCGTAATATTATCCACTTCATCCTGGCCCTTCTTCACTATCTCAGCCTTTTCAGATGGAACAATAATATCGTCAAGATTAAAGGATAAACCAGCTACATAAGACATGTGATAACCCAGGCTCTTAATACCGTCCAGGAAAGTACATGCACGAGCCATACCTACAGAATGAATAACGTTGGCAATAATACCACGAAGGGATTTCTTTGAAATAACATCATTGAAGTAGCCCACTTCATCAGGAATAATCTGATTAACGATCACACGCCCTACAGACGTTTCTCGCATGATCTTTTGTATTTTACCGTCTACCAGATCCTTCACCACTACTTTCACCTTCGCATGTAGATCGCACTTATGGTCATGACTTGCAATGATAGCCTCCTCAGGACCATAGAATGTCAATCCTTCACCCAAAGCACCCGGACGATACTTGGTAATATAATACAAACCAAGTACCATATCCTGCGTCGGAACAGTAGTTGGAGCACCATTGGCAGGATTCAAGATATTATGGCTTTGAAGCATCAGAATCTGAGATTCCAATACTGCCTCATTACTAAGAGGAAGATGGACTGCCATTTGATCACCATCAAAATCTGCATTAAACGGTGTACATGCCAATGGATGTAACTGGATAGCTTCGCCTTCAATCAAAATCGGCTGGAAAGCCTCAATACTCAGACGGTGCAACGTAGGAGCACGGTTCAACAATACTGGATGGCCTTTCATTACACTTTCCAGAATATCCCAGATCACCGGTTCACGACGATCTACAATCCTTTTAGCGCTCTTCACCGTCTTGACTATTCCCCGTTCAATCAACTTACGAATAATAAACGGCTTATAGAGTTCAGCTGCCATTAACTTTGGCAAACCACACTCTCCCATTTTCAATTCAGGACCGACAACGATCACAGAACGAGCAGAATAGTCAACACGTTTACCGAGCAAATTCTGACGGAAACGTCCCTGTTTACCCTTCAGAGAGTCTGAAAGAGACTTTAGCGGGCGATTACTTTCACTCTTTACCGCAGAACTTTTACGAGAGTTGTCAAACAAACTATCAACAGCCTCTTGAAGCATACGCTTTTCATTTCTCAAGATCACCTCTGGAGCCTTGATTTCGACAAGCCTTTTCAGACGGTTATTACGAATGATAACGCGTCGATAAAGATCATTCAAGTCGGATGTAGCAAAGCGACCACCATCTAATGGCACCAATGGTCTGAGATCAGGTGGAATGACAGGAATAATCTTCATGATCATCCACTCAGGTTTGTTAACGCCTTCACTAGAACGGAAAGATTCAACAACCTGCAAGCGTTTCAAGGCTTCTGTCCTCCGTTGTTGACTGGAATCATTATTAGCCTGATCACGTAATTGATAGGAAAGAGCATCAAGATCTATAACATGCAAGAGGTCATAGATTGCCTCTGCTCCCATCTTAGCGACAAATTTGTTTGGATCAGAATCCTCAAGACGATCATTATTTTGATCGATCTGATTATCTACAATATCAATGTATTCATCTTCTGTAAGCAAATCCATCTTATGAGAGCCGTTGATTTCAATATCATCAGCATCCTTCTTACCAGCCAAAGTACCTGGCTGAATAACAATATACTTCTCATAATAAACAACAGCTTCCAGTTTCTTCGTAGGCAGCCCCAGAAGATAACCTATCTTATTAGGAAGTGAACGAAAATACCAGATATGAGCGACAGGGACAACCAGTTCGATATGTCCACAACGTTCACGACGTACCTTTTTTTCTGTTACCTCCACGCCGCAGCGATCACAGACAATACCCTTATAACGTATACGCTTATACTTACCACAGGCGCATTCATAATCCTTTGTAGGACCAAAAATACGCTCACAGAACAGTCCATCGCGCTCCGGCTTATAGGTACGATAATTTATGGTTTCCGGTTTGGTTACCTCACCATAAGAATTTTCAAGTATCTCCTCCGGAGAGGCGAGACTAATCGTAATTTTCGAGAAATTATTCTTTACCTTTGTATCTTTTTTAAAAGCCATATTTACTTTCTGTTAAGGGATTGTACTATTCAAGTTTGATACTCAGTCCAAGACCACGGAGTTCATGAATCAACACATTCAGAGATTCAGGGATACCCGGTGTCGGCATCGGATCGCCCTTGACAATTGCTTCGTATGCTTTACTACGACCTATTACATCATCACTCTTGATAGTCAGCATTTCCTGAAGTGTATGAGCAGCGCCAAAACCTTCTAGCGCCCATACTTCCATTTCACCAAAACGCTGGCCTCCAAACTGTGCTTTACCACCAAGTGGCTGTTGAGTAATTAAGCTATACGGACCTATAGAACGGGCATGCATCTTATCCTCTACCATATGTCCTAACTTTAAGAAGTAGGTTATACCAATGGTAGCAGGCTGATCAAACCGTTCACCTGTCTCACCGTCATAAATAAAAGTTGAACACAGACGTGGCAGTCCTGCTTTATCAGTCCACTCAGAAAGATCATCCAACTTCGCACCATCAAATATAGGGGTAGCGAATTTCAGGCCCAATTCTTTTCCTGCAGCACCGAGAATGGCCTCAAAGATCTGTCCAAGATTCATACGAGATGGCACACCCATTGGGTTCAATACCAAATCTACAGGACGACCGTCAGCAAGGAATGGCATATCTTCTGTCCGTACGATCTTGGAGACAATACCTTTATTACCATGTCGTCCAGCAAGTTTATCACCTACTTGAATCTTACGTTTTTTAGCCACATAAACCTTGGCCATCTGCAACACACCGGCAGGAAGTTCATCACCAATTGTGATAGCAAACTTACGGCGTTTCATCTCCGCATCAAGTTGTTTGAATTTCCGCAGATAGTTCATGATGAGCCTCTGAATCAACTTGTTCGTATGATCATCTTCCGTCCAGTCATTACTCTGAATACCATCATATTCTATATTAGCCAATGCAGCCGTTGTAAACTTACTGCCTCTGGTAATAATCTCAGCATCGGTATAATCCTTAACACCTTGAGAAGTCTTACCATTTGTCAAAGTCAGCAACTTATCAACCAGAATATCTTTCAAATCCTTGTCTTTCTGTTCAAACTCCTCATCTATTTTAGCAAGAGTAGCTTTATCTTGTTTCTTAGACTCACGAGTTTTAACAGCACGGGAGAACAATTTCTTATCAATGACAACACCACTCAAAGAAGGATTAGCCTTTAATGAAGAATCTTTCACATCACCGGCTTTATCTCCAAAAATGGCACGCAGAAGTTTTTCCTCTGGTGAAGGATCACTCTCACCCTTAGGAGAAATCTTCCCAATTAGGATATCCCCTGGTTCGACACGGGCACCAACCCGAATAACACCATTATCATCAAGATCCTTAGTTGCTTCTTCGCTGACATTAGGAATGTCACTAGTAAATTCCTCAACTCCACGTTTCGTCTCACGTACATCAAGAGAATATTCATCTACATGAACAGAAGTGAGAATATCCTCACGAACCATACGTTCAGAAATAACTACGGCATCCTCATAATTATAACCTTTCCAAGGCACATAGGCCACCAACAGGTTACGTCCAAGAGCCAGTTCACCATGATCAGTTGCATATCCTTCCGTCAGAATATCACCTTTCTTGACACGTTGTCCTTTACTGCAAATTGGAAGAAGGTCAATGGTCATATTCTGATTAGTACGACGGAACTTCGGAATACGATACTCTTTTAATGCCGGTTCAAAACTGACAAATTCATCTTCTTCCGTTCTATCATACAAAATACGGATGAGTGTAGCATCTACATATTCTACGACACCATCACCCTCAGCGGCAATCTGTGTACGACTATCTTCGCAAACTTTCTTTTCCAGTCCCGTACCGACAATAGGAGCTTCATTATGAAGTAGTGGCACTGCCTGACGCATCATATTACATCCCATCAGAGCTCGGTGTCCGTCATCATGTTCCAAGAAAGGTATCAAACCGGCAGATACAGAAGCTATCTGCTGTGGAGAAACATCCATGAGATTGACTTCTTCAGGAGATACGACCGGAAAATCTGCAGCCTGACGAGTATGAACGGTCTTATTCGAGAATGTACCATCTTCATTCATAGGAGCATTGCCCTGAGCGATCAATTTACCCTCTTCTTCCTCAGCCGTAAGGAATTCGACATGGTTGTTATCCATATCTACCTTACCATTATTTACACGGCGATAAGGAGTCTCAATAAATCCGAGATCATTGATTGTTGCATACACGCAAAGTGAAGAAATCAGACCGATGTTTGGTCCTTCAGGAGACTCAATAGGGCACAAGCGGCCATAATGAGTATAGTGTACATCACGAACTTCAAATCCTGCTCGATCACGAGACAAACCTCCAGGACCTAAAGCAGACAAACGACGTTTATGAGTAACTTCTGCCAACGGATTGGTCTGATCCATAAACTGACTCAGCGGGTTTGTTCCGAAGAAAGAGTTGATAACGCTGGAGATCGTCTTTGCATTAATCAGGTCAGTAGGAGTAAACACCTCATTGTCGCGGACATTCATACGTTCCCGAATTGTCCGACTCATTCTGGCCAAACCGATAGAGAACTGATTTGCCAATTGCTCACCGACAGTGCGTACTCGACGATTGGAAAGGTGATCGATGTCATCAACAGTAGCATTAGAGTTGATCAACTGAATCAGATATTTAATAATCTCTATAATATCTTCCTTAGTCAGGACCCTTGTATTCATATCAATATTCAGACCTAACTTCTTATTGATTCGATAACGTCCAACCTCTCCAAGATCATAACGTTTATCAGAAAAGAACAGGTTCTGAAACACCTCTCGAGCACTAGCATCATCTGCAGGATCTGCATTACGCAACTGACGATAGATATAATTCACTGCTTCCTTTTCAGAATTACAAGGATCTTTTGCCAGTGTATTAAAGATAATTGCAAATTTATTAGCCGCTTCTTCATCCTTATGCAATAAAATCGTAGAAGTACCAGAATCGAGAATCTCCTGAATATTATCTTCAGTTAATTCCGTTTCACGCTCCATGATGACTTCATTACGCTCGATAGAAACAACTTCGCCAGTATCCTCATCAACAAAATCCTCATTCCAGCTTTTCAGTACACGAGCAGCTAATTTCCGGCCAATAGAAGCCTTCATATTCTTTTTATTTACCTTAACCTCCTCAGCTAGGTCAAAAATCTGAAGGATATCCTTATCCATTTCGTAACCAATAGCACGAAGCAGAGTTGTAACAGGCAACTTCTTTTTACGATCGATATAAGCATACATTACATTATTAATGTCTGTAGCAAATTCAATCCAACTACCCTTAAAAGGAATAATACGAGCAGAATAAAGAACCGTTCCATTAGCATGAACACCCTGACTAAAGAAGACACCAGGAGAACGGTGCAACTGAGCCACAACGACACGTTCAGCACCATTAATAACAAAGGTTCCATTTGGAGTCATGTAAGGTATTGTTCCCAAAAAGACATCCTGTATGAATGTACCGAAATCCTCGTGGTCAGGATCTGTACAGTATAGTTTCAACTTAGCCTTTAAAGGTACACTATAGGTCAATCCACGTTCAAGACATTCCTCAATGGAATAGCGAGGTGGATCAATATAGTAATCCAAGAACTCAAGAACGAAGTTATTTCGAGTATCGGTGATAGGGAAGTTCTCTTGGAAAACCTTATACAAGCCGTCATTCTTACGTTCCTCAGGCGGAGTATCCAGCTGCAAGAAGTCTTTGAAAGACTTTAACTGCACATCCAAAAAATCCGATAGCGGATATGGATTCTGAACCTTAGCAAAATTAATTCTATTATCTACGGTTTTTGTCATCAGAAGAAATAAAACAGTGTTATCTAATTCAATCTTTAATCAATCATCATTATCATATTCTCATCTCCTGCACAATTTTGCGACTTTCAGTAAATTAGAATAATCAAACAAAGATCAATGTCTCAAGGTTTTTATTCTTACGATCTTAAATGATCATTGAATAATATCTATAAAAGACACAAAAAGGTTAGGACTCACCTACTTAGTAAATCCTAACCCCATTTTTTCGAGAAGAGAAAAGCAGGGAAAACCTGATTTTCAAATTCCAAGACTCAATTTACTTGAGTTCTACTTTGGCACCTTCAGCTTCAATTGTCTTTTTCAGATTCTCAGCCTCATCTTTAGCCATGCCTTCTTTCAGTTTGCAAGGAGCACCATCAACAAGATCCTTAGCTTCCTTCAAACCTAATCCACAAGCTTCCTTAACTGCCTTAACGACCTTCAGTTTAGCAGAACCAACATCAGTCAGAACAACATCAAAACTAGTCTTTTCTGCAGCAGGAGCTGCACCAGCAGCTGGTCCTGCAGCTACAGCTACAGCGGCTGCAGCAGGCTCAATTCCATAATCGTCCTTCAGGACCTTTGCCAACTCATTAACATCTTTAACAGTAAGATTTACTAACTCTTCTGCAATAGCTTTTACGTCTGCCATTTTATTTAAATTTTAATTTTGTTTATACTTTTATTAATGACATTATTTTATTTTTCAGGACGATCGCCTAATGTCTTAAGCACACCTTGAATTGTGTTTTCGCCTGATTGGAGTGCAGATACAACGTTCTTGACTGGAGACTGCAACAATGCTACAACCTCGGCAATCAACTCGTTCTTGGTCTTCAGAGAAGCCAACTCATCCAGCTTATCAGCTCCAATATAGAAGCTTTCTTCTGCATAAGCAGCACGAAGTGAAGGCTTTTCATCATCCTTATATTCTTTCAAAAGTTTACCAGGAGCATTAGCAGAATTAGTCAACATTACTGCTGTTGTACCTTTCAAACTATCATATAAAGGACTATAATCCAACTCAGAAGCTTCCATAGCACGGTGAAGAAGAGTGTTCTTCACTACAACCATTTTAACTTCCTTGGCAAAGCACTTACGACGAAGATTACTTGTAGCCTCTGCATTCAAACCCGTCACATCCACTAAATAGAAATGAGGATACTCTGCAAGTTTCTCACCCAGTGCTTTAATAATAGTATCTTTTTGTTCTTTCTTCATTTTACAAATGCTTTAGAGTTATTCAACTGATTTAGGATCAATATTGATACCCTTACTCATTGTGCTTGAAAGATAGATACTCTTGATATACGTACCTTTAGAGGCAGCAGGCTTTAACTTGATGACCGTAGCGAGGAATGCCTGAGCATTACCACAGATCTGGTCAGCTGTCATACTCACCTTGCCAATAGAAGTATGAATAATACCAGCCTTATCAACCTTGAAATCAATCTTACCCTGCTTTACTTCTTTCACAGCTTTGGCTACATCCATAGTAACCGTACCGCTCTTTGGATTAGGCATCAAGCCACGAGGACCAAGGAAACGACCTAATGGTCCTACTTTTCCCATACAAGAAGGCATAGTAATAATGACATCAACATCCAGCCATCCACCTTTAATCTTGTCAATGTATTCATCCAGACCTGCAAAGTCAGCACCAGCTGATTTAGCAGCATCTTCCTGATCAGGAGTGCAGAGTGCAAGTACACGTATTTTCTTACCAGTTCCGTTCGGCAGTGATACAACACCACGAACCATCTGATTAGCCTTACGTGGGTCAACGCCCAAGCGTACATCCATATCCAGAGACGCATCAAATTTGGTTGTAGTAATGTCCTTAACCAATTCACTTGCCTCTTTCAAAGTATATACCTTCCCTGCTTCAACCTTATCAGCTACTGATTTTTGATTTTTTGTCAGTTTACTCATTTTCTAATTGAAGTTATTTATTTGTTTCAGGGAAGTCCCCTTTTACAGTAATACCCATACTACGAGCAGTTCCTGCCACCATTTTCATTGCAGATTCTACAGTGAAACAGTTCAAGTCTTTCATTTTGTCCTGAGCGATTGCTTTTACCTGATCCCAGGTAATGCTAGCCACCTTCTGGCGGTTAGGCTGACCAGAGCCACCCTTAACCTTAGCAGCCTCTACCAGTTGTACAGCAGCTGGAGGAGTCTTGACAACGAAATCGAATGACTTGTCGGTATAGTAAGTGATAACGACAGGCAATACTTTGCCTTTCTTATCCTGGGTACGGGCATTAAACGCCTTGCAAAATCCCATAATATTGATTCCTTTAGAACCCAAAGCAGGCCCCACAGGAGGAGAAGGATTTGCAGCGCCACCCTTAATCTGTAATTTGATTAATCCAGCAACTTCTTTAGCCATTTCTTGTTAATAATTTATTTGATTTACATTCAGGTCTGCAGAGTGGAAGCCTCCGAAACCCATATTAGAATGAACGTATTGCAACATTATACGATTCATTCTATTTATTAATTATTCCTTTTCAACTTGATTAAAACCAAGTTCTAATGGAGTTTTTCTTCCGAATATTTTCACCATTACCTTCAACTTATGTTGCCCGGCATTTACTTCATCAATAACGCCACTAAAACCACTGAAAGGTCCGTCAACAACTTTTACAGTTTCATCAACCGTAAAGAGATTATCGTCATTTTCCTCAAATTCAGTACTTTCTGCAGTACCTAGCATACGATTAATTTCAGATTGAGAAACAGGAGAAGGATGATCTAATCCGCCTAAAACACCAAGTACATTTGGCATAAAACGCAACGCAGAAACCACTTCTTCGTTGTTGCCCAAATCAGCTTGAACGAAGACATAACCCGGCATTGAATTTTTTTCCTTTACCACACGTTTTCCTGCACGAATAGACGCATGCTTTTCCGTTGGGATCATAACTTGCGACACATGATCGGCTAACAAAGTATTATGATTCATCTCAGAGTCAACATACTCCTTCACTTTGGATTCCTTGCCGCTGACTACCTTGAGCACATACCAGTTGTTTTTTGATTCTGTCATTTTCTGATAAAGAATTTAACCAGGATAAATCACACCCATAATCCATCGGAAGATAAAATCCAAACCAAAGACAATGAGCGCAATGATCAGGGAAGCAAGTAATACGACATATGCACTGTGAACCAACTCATCACGGGTTGGCCATGTTGTCTTGTGTGCAAGCTCATCATAACAAGCTTTACAGTAATTTACCACTTTCTTAAACATTTTGTTTCGTTTTGGCACGGGTTGAAAGACTCGAACTCTCGACACCTGGTTTTGGAGACCAGTGCTCTACCAACTGAGCTAAACCCGTAAAGAAATCTCCACTACAAGTTGCAGCGGAGACTTGTATATTCAATCATTGGATGAGTTCATTAACCTTGTTCTTTGACATCGTCAAGAATCTCGGTAATCTGACCAGAACCAACTGTACGGCCACCCTCACGAATAGCGAAGCGAAGACCTATATTCAAAGCTACCTTATAAATCAAGGTTACTTCAATCTCAGTATTGTCACCAGGCATTACCATTTCAACTCCCTCAGGAAGTTGAATTTCACCAGTACAATCCATTGTACGAAGGTAGAACTGAGGACGATAGTGATTACCGAATGGGGTATGACGGCCCCCTTCTTCTTTCTTCAGCACATAGATAGAAGCTTTAAAGTGGTCATGAGGAGTAATTGTACCCGGGTGTGTAACAACCATACCACGTTTGCATTCTTCCTTATCAATACCACGAAGGAGCAAACCGACATTATCACCAGCTTCACCTTCTGCTAAAGTCTTACGAAACATTTCAACACCGGTAATAACCGATTTTTTATTTTCGCCTAAGCCAAGAAGCTCTACTTCATCACCGATTTTGCACTCACCAGTTTCAATACGACCAGTTGCAACAGTACCACGACCAGTAATAGAAAAGACATCCTCTACTGGCATCAGGAACGGTTTATCCAAATCACGCTTTGGAGTCTGAATCCAAGTATCAACGATATCCATCAACTTTTTAACGGAATCAACCCATTTTGGAACATCATTCAAAGCACCTAAAGCTGATCCACGAATAATAGGGGTATCATCCTCATAGCCATATTGTTCAAGGATCTCACGAGTTTCCATTTCTACCAATTCCAGCATTTCCTCATCGTCAACGAGGTCACACTTATTCAAGTAAACCACAAGACGAGGAACGTTTACCTGACGTGCCAACAAGACATGTTCACGTGTCTGAGGCATTGGACCGTCAGTAGCAGCAACTACTAGAATAGCACCATCCATCTGAGCAGCACCTGTAACCATGTTCTTCACATAATCGGCGTGACCCGGGCAGTCTACATGTGCATAATGACGAGCCTTAGTCTCATATTCAATATGAGCAGTGTTAATGGTAATACCACGCTCTTTCTCTTCAGGAGCATTATCAATCTGATCGAACGATTTCACTTCCTCTTTAGAACCAAGCTCTTCGTGCAGCACCTTGGAGATGGCAGCAGTCAAAGTAGTCTTACCGTGGTCGACATGACCAATCGTACCAATGTTAACATGCGGTTTGGTACGTACGAATTCTTCCTTAGCCATAGCTTAATATTCTTTATTTATAAATGATTAATCCAAATAACTTTGGTTTTTCTTCAAGGCAACCATCATAAAATAGTACCGAAGCAGAGCTGTAACTGAGAGTTGAACTCAGGACCTCTTCCTTACCAAGGAAGTGCTCTACCACTGAGCTATTACAGCGTGGAGATTAGAGCGGAAAACGGGACTCAAACCCGCGACCCCCAGCTTGGAAGGCTAGTGCTCTATCAACTGAGCTATTTCCGCAAAGTTATCTACTGAAGTGGGTAGTGATGGATTCGAACCACCGAAGGCGTAAGCCAGCAGATTTACAGTCTGCCCCATTTGGCCACTCTGGTAACTACCCTAAAAAATATCTGCGTCACCTATTATATATAGTATCCGCTTTTCGAGCCTCTTGTCGGATTCGAACCAACGACCCCGAGATTACAAATCACGTGCTCTGGCCAACTGAGCTAAAGAGGCATTTCTTTGCAGCCTTTCAAACCGCCCTGCTTTCACTTTTGGTAAACGGCTGCAAAGATACAGTTTATTTTTTTATCTTCCAAATTTTTTATGTGTTTTTTTACCTTCCACGCATCTTTTCCTTAAATTTAGTCAACTGGATTTTCAACGAATCAATAGCCTGATCTACACTCTCTTCGAAAGTATCACATGTTTTCTCCGCATGCATCTGACAACCGGGAGCCGTCACTGTAATATCAGTCTCCTTATTTAATATTGTAGCAGGTTTAACAACTTTAAGTTGAACTTCGACTTTCTGTATACCGTCATAAGTCTTTTCCAACTTAACCATCTTTTTCTGAATAAAAGCCTGCAACTTTTCTGTAGCATCGAAATGAATCGACTGAATCTTAATTTCCATAGTAACCTCCAATTTTAAGGATTAAGCCCTGGGATGGGCATTTTTATATACTCGTTTTAACTGTTCAAAAGTAGTATGCGTATAGATTTCCGTCGTGGAAAGAGAAGCATGTCCCAGCAGTTTCCTCAGACTTTCAAGGCCAGTGTCGTGGTTCAACATTGCTGTAGCAAAAGTATGACGAAGCACATGAGGAGTACGTTCTTTTAACGAACAAACTTTAGACAGGTTTTTCCTAACATCATAGCGTACTTTTTCGTTTTTCATCCGTCCCCCATAGTCAGAAAGGAAAAGAGCTTTCGAGCACTTTGTCACGCTATGATCGCGTAACAAAATATAATTCTCAAGTGTTGTATTGAGTTCTTCTCCAAAAGGTATAATGCGCTGTTTGTTTCGCTTTCCGGTGACTTTCAGCTGGTGATTTTGGAAATCCACTGCCTCATCATCAAGTCCGGTCAACTCTGACAGTCGGATACCCGTTTCATAAAATGTCATGATGATAGTTCGTGTACGCACATCAGCATAATTATCCATCGCCCACATCTTCGGATCCAAGATTTCATTCATCTCACTTTCTTTCAAGAACTGAGGCAAAGGTTTACTTTTTTTCGGGCCTTGAACAGAATGTGAAGGGTCAGAATCTACTTTTTTTCGAGATAAGGCAAAACGATAAAAGGAACGCACCGCACTCAATCTTCTATTGATTGAAGACGCAGAGTTCCCTTTATCCATCATACTCTCCATCCAATCCCGGATGATATCAGAATCTATTGACTCCCAAGAGAGATGTGTATCTAAATTTTTAAAAAACGCCTTAAAAGTCCGAAGGTCATCGCCATATCTAGCGACCGTCAAATCCGAACGATTAAGTTCAAATTTCAGATAGTTTAAAAATTCTTCTATCATACGCCGTTATATTCTCTCAGTCCAACCTCCACTTATGTGAAGAATACTACGCTGATCTGATTTTATGGTAATAACAGCGAATTTACAAACAATTCTTTAAACCACCAAATTTTCCCAAAGAAATTTCTATTCTTCTTCAGCGCGCAACTTCTGTACGTAGATGGCATGCTCCAACTTGAGTCTCTTCTTCACAGAAGGTTTGTCATACTGCTGACGTGTACGGAGTTCTTTTACGACACCCGTTTTCTCAAATTTTCTTTTGAACTTTTTCAAAGCTCTCTCGATGTTTTCGCCATCTTTAACTGGTACGATGATCATGCTTTTTTTGTTTTTAAATTTTAATGATTCTACTTATTTTCCATAATCCGCAGAGGACCATTACTTCTCTATCCCGAGAATCTGATCTTACGTAAAAGCATCCTTTCTGATACTTTGCGAGCGCAAAATTACAGTTTATTTATCAAATAGCCAAAATTTTGAAGAAATATTTAACCCTTTTACAGAAAAATCCATCACAAAGGTATTATTTTCTTCATTATAAGCCCGTAAGAGCCTGATTCTTACAGAGCTTACAGATTTCAATAGTCCGTGTTTTCCGGATCAAAATTGGTCCAACCTGTCATCCAGTCATCACCATTGCTAAATGCACCGATATAGTTTACTTTTGTAAACCAAGAAGCAAGTCCATCAAAGGATGCTTCATTCAAAACGGGGCTCCCTGCTGCGGGCATATAGCCATTGATAAGATTCAGGGATGTCACATCAGCAAAGGTCTTATTACCAAGTTGCTGGTTAAACCAAGAACAAGAGAAACTCTTCTGGGTCGCATCATAAATTGGTTGAGCATTACCATCGTAACCAGTTACACGCTCATCAAGGTAACTATTGTTGGCATCAGAGCCATTGACATCCATAGAGGAAAACCAAACATGCTGAATTTTCAGCAGACCTTTTGTTGCAGCTCCTTGCGTATCTCCCTTCTGATTATCCAAGAGCAAGCCAATAGGCCATCCGATAGCAATTGAATTATAACAGTTGAGCCGGGAATTACGACGAATCTGCATAGCTGCCTGAAATTTCCCCAAAGAGGAACCATTATTCGGGTTCATATTTCCACCTGTAATATAAGAAGATGAATTCTGAAAATTATGATCTCCATATTTCGGACCCACCAAGGTCATATTAGAGAAAGTGGCTGTAGTATAAGGCTCCACTGTTGATCCATCAGCACAATTATCACTTTCAAAGCCATTGCTTTGAGAAAGATCTGCGATCTTCGGATCTCTTATTGCCAGACCAAACTGGACCTTACCTGAAAAGCCATCATCTGTATCGAAATCATCATCCCAGCCATGATAAGCAATCAAGTACTTACAACTGACTGAACCTCCGAACCATTCGTAAGAATCATCATTGGAATAAGACACCTGGATGTGATCAATTGTGGTACCACTTCCAACTGATCCAAAAGTTAGGCCATTTATTTCCCTATTAGTCTCGAAAGGATAACCTGCAAATTCGATTCGAACATATTCCAGGGATCCAGAGTTATCACTGTCATCATTGCCACCATGTTTGGTTCTGGGACCACCTTCTATTTGCATCTCTGTCTGGTTGTTTTTAGCTTTTCCACAAAGAATGATTCCACCCCAGTCACCAGGTTTTCTATTCCCCTTGGCCTGAGCTGAGGTGAAGATGATCGGAGCATTAACGGTACCCTGTGCATAAAGTTTTCCGCCACGTTCAGCTATTAAAGCGGCTTTTGTAGCCTTATCCCCCTTAATGATTGTTCCCGGCTGAATAGTTAATGTAGCCCCATTAGCGATATAAACCCAACCCTTAAGGTTATACGTACCCTTTTTCAGAGTTTGATTACCCGTGAAGACAAATTCTTGGTCACCATTACCAATATCTGAACCTGTAGAATCTGCCACACCATTATTAAAGAGGATATGGTTACAAGCTTTCAATCCTCCATCCGTTGACCAAACATAACCTGAACCGGTATTGGCTGTAGGGCCCTCCGTAGAGCTATCATTACTACTGCAGGCCGTCAGCACTGACAAAAACATCAAGATGTTCAGGCATCCTAAAACTTTCTTTCTTTTCATTTTCTTCATTTTATTAAATTCCATACCATTAAACTATATTTTGAGAGACCTAAATTTATCAATTACTATTATCCTTCTATTTTCTTTCAGAATTGATAGATAGCCGTAAAACCAATATCCCGGCCAGGCGTATAGCTACGAGCCATTTCTTTCACTGTCTTATAAGAATGATCCACACTAGTAACTTTGGCAAATTGTCTGTAATTAACTTTCTCATTGAACAAATCTCGAATATTGAATTTCAATTCTAAATGAGAGCCAAATTTCTTAGAGGCCGAAAGGTCCAGCATATCACGGGGCATCTCATAACTATCTGGAACTCGCGCATTTGTTTCATCACCAGTAGTACCTTCACTCCGTCCTACTCCTATCAGACGTTTGCCGATACGATTGTAGAGTATGCCTAAATCCAGACGCAACGATTCGTTATGATAGAATAGTCCTGTATTGATCAAATAAGGAGACTGCCCCTGCATGGGACGGTTTTCCTCCAAATCACCTGGAGTAAATTTCACCCGACTCCTTATAAGTGCACCATTAAAAGAACAACTGAACCCAGGCAGTCCCAGAAAAGAAAGATCCTTCTTCACATCCAGCTCAAGTCCATAACTATCAGCATTCTTCGCATTCTTATAAGAATAAATCAAATCCGTCCCTCCCGATACCGTATAAGTCCACTCTATTGGTGACTTAAAATGCTTATAGAAAGCCGCAAGCGAAATAACTTCTCCACGAGAAGGATAAAACTCATATCTCAGATCCAGATTATGCACATAGCAATTCTTCAGTTCTGTATTTCCTTCCACACTTGACGCTAAATCAAAATCATAGAAGACCGAAGAGGATACTTCTCTGAATTCCGGCCTGTTAATGCTTTTCCCATAAGAAAAACGCAACTGATTCTTTTTGCTAAGCTCATAGATTGCATTAACCGAAGGGAAAGCATCGCTATGGCGATAATGGCGACTGGTCTCGCTCTTCACATTATCCTTTGTATTCGAGATCAGTTCCATATCATTATGTTCAAAACGGACACCGGCGTAGACATTCAACCGTTCAAAGGGGAGAGAGACGGTCAAATAGCCTGCGCCTAAAGTATTGTGTCCGCGATAGTTGTTTCGAAAATGAGACTCCTCCAGCAAATAAAGTTTGTCCGCTCCGAAATTATTTGGATCACTTAGAAGTTCCGTGATATTCTTATAGCGGAAATCCGATGGCAATGTATTGTCATCTGCATTCCAACTATAGATAAAATCACGTGTGAAATATTTTCTCGTACGATATTCCCCATAAGCACCCATCTTCATAAAAGGTTTCCAGGATCCAAACAAGAAATCATGTCGTTCGTTGACATTTACTGAGAAAATATGTTCGTTCAGTTGAGTCCATTCACAAGATACATCACTACCATTACTCAGTGCGAAAACACCTCTTTCCAACGCATCATTTGTGATGTATCTACGGCGGTCCGGCAGATGCCGGTTGGCATACGCATAACCGACGCTCCAGTCAAGTGCGTTATGAATACGAGTATACTTCCCCGTCAACTGACCGTTATAGACCGTTCTGGTACGATAATAATATTCTGCTGACTTTTCCAGATTGGCTTGCGCAGATATGCCACTTCTCCAGGTGTAGCGATCATTTGCCAACTGATTAAAAATATTCTTCAGTTCATATTTATTATTTCCGTTCTTTGATAAAAGTGTCAGATTGAACATTGCTCCTAGCCGCACATTATGGTTATATTGGTCATCCATAGAATGGCGAAGGTAATTTGGACGGTCATTCTGTGCATCATAAACTCCAAACAGATTGTTCTGCATATTTTTATAAGTACGATACTCATTCGTATAGTTCAATGATGCGATCATCCCTAGATGTTGACCGTCAAGATTCCAATGATGGTTAGCGGAAGCCCCTAACTTCAAGTCACCAAAAGGATGCAATGTCTTTGTTCTCCAATTATTATTGAGACCATTCCCCATCAAATCTGTTCCACCTTCATTTCCGATTCCATTCAATTTTGCATCAATACCTCCGCGCATAGAACGCAGACCACCATCAAATCCCAGAAAGTCTGTAGAAGAACTCTTGGAATGGATAAAATTCCGGAAGACAGTAGCATCATTCCAGTTCCCTCCTACAGAAACTGAGAAGTGATTGTTAACTGGGATACCTTTTGTATCAATCAGGATAAATCCACCTGAATAATCAGCAGGATATTCTGCTGCCGGTGCTTTTACTATAGTCAGATTGTCCATCTGGCTACTAGGAATCATATCAAAAGAGAAAGCTCTGGAATCTGCCTCCGAGCTAGGAACCGCACTGCCATTGATCCACACATTATTATAACGTTGTGAGAGACCGCGCACCATGACGAACTTATCATCAATCAGACTAACACCTGGTATCCTTCTGATGACTTCTCCTGCATTAGAATCCTGAGTCCGGTTGATCTCCTGTGCCGAAATATTACTCACTATGACAGAACTATTTTTCATCTGTTGTATTGCGGCAGTCTGTGTATTTCTTCTTGCCACTCCTGTCACGATAACATCATTCAGATGCTGTTCATCAGCCTTCATACTGATGGTAAATCCATCTTTCAAGGAAGACAACTTTGTCCGAACTCCGTCAATTTCTTTAGTCTGATAGCCCATATACCTAATGAGCAGATCATAACTGCGGTCATCAAGTCCATTCAGCATAAAATACCCATCAGCATCAGTCACAACTTGACGATCAGAATCTATAATTTTCACTATCGCTCCAACCAAGGGCTCCTTAGTTACTCCATCGGTTACTTGCCCTGAAATTTGCTGTGCATTCACTCGAAGCACGACCATCACCAGCAGCACTATTACTACTAATCCCCTTTTTCTTTGTTTCATATTAGAATGGAATTTATTCACTTTTAACAGAATCGATTATTAAAAACACATTATTCTTCGATTAATCGTATTGATTACTAAAAACATAATATTCCTATCGGTCATTTTCTTTCCAACAGCAAAAATAGTTATCCTATATTACGGTCAGGTTAAGGTAATAAGAAAAACTCACTACAAATAGGTGTCGATCTTGTTAAGATCATTCAGTACAAAATATCAGAAGATCAAAGTAATCGCAATGTCAAACCGTTCAGAACCGCTATCCATTTCAGACGATCCCATATAACTGTTTCTATGATTGCTTCACTTGAAGAAAAATCTGTCTTTGAAAAAAGTCAGAAACAGAGCCTCTGCTTCTGACTTACCATACTTTAATAAGTAGATAATTCTTAAGAAATTTAAAAATTATCTTTGATAAAATAAGATCAATGAACCCAAAAGAAAAAACCGAGCGATGATACTGTTTTTAATTCATATTATTAATTACGAAAGCAATTTATATTTTATAAAAGTTTTCATAATCCCATCAGCATTAAGGCCATCGATATGTGTAGTATAGAAATATCGTATAAAACGATCATATTTGTGAATATTCTTACAGAAATAGTGCATAAAAGCAGGAGTATAAAGAAGATGTGCAAACTTCCCATCACTTTTAAGCTTCTTGGTTACAGATAGCAAATTTTTACGGTAAGTAGTACAAGGTGCAAATTGGAGCATAGACTCAGCTGCAAGCATTCCTGATTTGAGCGCAAAATAGATTCCTTCACCAGTAAGTGGATCAACGAAACCACCAGCATCACCAGCAAAGAGGACCGACCCCTTGAAAGTAGGATCTTCGGAAAAATTGTTCATAGGGAGCATTGCACCTTTTATTGGATAACTTACGGGATGATCAATCCCTAAAAATTTCAGAAAATTCAGAAATTTCTCTTTCAAATTGAAGTTCATACCCTTCAACTTAATCATTCCCACACTAATATGGTCACCCTTTTTAAAGGTCCACGCATAACTTTTTGGAACGACATTAAAATAAGCGCATACGCCGTCTGTGTTCAATTCATCACTCGATATTTCTGTTTCCACACATAGAGCATTACCCAGACGTTTTTCTCTAGCTGCCTGACTTGTCAAACTATTAGCACCATCGGCAGCTACAAGATAACGGTATTCTACTTCAAGCCCGTTTTCTAACTTAACAATTCTATGAGTAAAGTCAAAACTATTGACAGATTGTCCTTCAAGTACGGTTCCCCCACGTTGCTTGTACTTCCCCAACAGGTATTCATCAAAACGGGATCGTTCAGTCATAATAATGGACGGCTCGATATCCACACTAGCTACAGGCTCGTTTCTATCAAATAGCCTAAAAGTTCGAGTTTCGGTACAACCGGTGGCCATGAAGAATTCTTTTTCAGACTCATTTGGCAGCAATCTTCTAAGCAACTGGCGGGTTTTTACCGTAAGCAATCCTGCACACAATTTGGGCCGAGGAAATTTACACCTGTCAATAATACAAGAGGTAAGATCATGATCCTGAAGCGTAAGTGCGCAGGAACTTCCTGCTGGTCCACCACCGATAATAACCGTATCAAAATATAATTTGTCCATTATCCTTTACCAATTTTTATTCTCTTAAATCTGGTTTTATTTATCATATACAAATACCTTAGACAAAGGTACGAACTTTTTTTTATTCCAGATAATTTCCACAAAAAACGAACAAAAAAACAATTAAGAGTCACCAAAGATAGCCATACACTTTAAACCTTTCTGTTTCTTACCCAGCCATTTAGTAAATAATTCATCAGTTCCAAAAGCATCACACGAGTGCAGACATCTATTCGGAAAGTATTCGCTGTACGAACTACCTGCCACCCGATTTTGACAGTTTAATCAATAAGCTCTCAGCTTTAAAAGAATTTCCCCCTTCAAGCGCGGCGGTTACGACATACTGAAGCAAACCGGCATTATTCTGGTACCCTATCTCGGATTTTTAGATCCGGCAGCACTAAGACAAGCAGGATAGATCAAACTCTTCGCCATGTTTATCGGAAAAGAGAAAGAAGCAAATATATACTTTCAACAGATAACCCACACCATATAATAAGGTAAAAGTTATCGCAGCGAAAAGAATAAGCCTATCATATACAGTCGAGACAGCATGGACAGAGAACAAAAAGTCTTATTGCTAATCCATTCCACCATGAAAAAACCCAACATATTTCTGAAAATGACAATCTTACCGACAGCTATTCTACAGATTTCGAGACTATATTATAATAGAGTTCAAATGCCAATTACTCTTTGAAGACATACTTCTATAGAAATGGAAACGTCTAAAGCAATAGCCGAAGGAAAGACTACCAAAGAGATTGCAGCGGAACGTTACAGTTCCATTCACACCATCAACACTCACAGAAAGAACATCTTCCGGAAACTTGGTGTGAACACGGCCTATGAAGCGGTGAAATATGCCTTTCGGGCAGGACTTGTAGACACCAGCGAATTCTATATATAATATCGATATAAACAGAACACTACACAGACACCCGGCTAAAATTTTAGCCCAGAGAAAGAATAGACTTTTAGAAGTTCCCTTAAAAAAGAATTGTATTATAACAACCTAATATCTGCAATCTATTACCCTTATAATCAACCGGAGGCAAATCATTTAACTTATTTTATGCTCTCAGAGTCACAAATGTAACCGGTGAGCAATTCAGAACAGGATAACTTTGCAACATAAATGATTTAAAACTCAGAAATATGGAAAAGAAAATGTTTTGTTTCCAATGCCAGGAGACCGCCTTTGGCACAGGATGTACGCTAAGGGGTGTCTGTGGAAAACTTCCACAGACTGCACGCTATCAGGACTTATTGCTCTCTGTGGTAAGAGGTGTAGGAACTGTCTACCATGAATTACAGACTGCTCCCGTAAAGCTGTTGCCCGATATAGAATTCTTTCTGTATGATGCTCTCTTTTCAACAATCACAAATGCCAATTTTGATGATGAGAGCATTTTGAAACGAATAGATGCAGGAGTCCGTCTTAAGGCTAAGTTGATTGATTTGGCCTACAAAAACAAGGTATCCTTACCTGATTTTCATGAAGTGACCTGGAAAGGAGAGCATTCAGACTATGAGCAGGAGGCTCAGCAAGAAACCGTCCTTCGCAATACTGATCCGGATATTCGTTCCCTGAAAGAACTCACGACTTTAGGGCTTAAGGGAATATCTGCATACGGTGAACATGCAAGCCGATTAGGCTTTCATAGCAAGGAGATCATTGACTTCATGACTTCGGCTTTGGCAACCATCACAAATCCGGACACAACAAAGGAGAAACTCCTGCAAACTGTCCTGACTACCGGTCAATACGGTGTCAAGGTAATGGCTTTACTGGACGAGGCAAACACTTCTACTTTCGGAAAGCCCGAAATCACAAAGGTAAATATCG
>JAKVJW010000011.1 GCA_022486815.1 Prevotella sp.
GTGACTTTACTTTTGTATTATCACCGGAAAACTAATTATTCTGGCTTAATGGATATTTTATCCACCAGTTATCTTTTAAAATCCACCTGCAATCAGGTGGATTTTTTTATCTTTGTATTTGAATCGTGTCAAGAGGAAGAATTGAAAGTAAGTATTTCTTCTTTTTCTATAGAGTTGAATCATAAATTTAAAACTAAATACCAAATGAACAGTCATCATCTTTTACGAACTTTATTATTGTGTTTTGCTTGCTTGTCTGCTTCCGGACTTGCTGCTCAGCATGTCTTTACCATTCAGACTTCCAGATCTGTTGCTAAGATTCAACCTACGATGTATGGCGTCTTCTTTGAAGATATCAATTTCGGAGCTGATGGAGGATTATATGCTGATATGGTGGAAAATCGTTCCTTTGAATTCCCCCAGCATCTGATGGGATGGAATACTTTTGGAAAGGTAAGTATTGATGATCAGAAACCTGCTTTTGATCGTAATCCGCATTATGTGACATTGCTTAATGCAGGCCATGACCAGAAATTTACAGGCATAGAGAATCATGGTTATTTCGGTATGGGACTGAAAAAAAACATGGAGTATGATTTCAGTGTATATGCTCGGCTCAATGATTTACAGGGGAAAGATGCAAAACTCCGTGTAGAACTCGTTGGGTCAGATGATGAAATTATCGCTAAGCAGGAATTTACGGTTACTGACAATCAATGGAAAAAATATATGGCTCAGTTGAAATCCAATAAAACGGATGCGCATGCTTTTCTGCGTATCTTCTTGGATAGTAATGAGGGGGTGAATCTTGATCAGGTGTCTCTGTTTCCGGCAGACAACTGGCATGGACTGCGAGCTGATCTTGTCCGGGACTTGAAGGATCTTCATCCGGGTGTGTTCCGTTTCCCTGGTGGCTGTATCGTTGAGGGAACAGATTTGGCCACACGCTATCAGTGGAAGAACAGTGTGGGACCTGTTGAGAATCGCCCACTGAATGAGAATCGCTGGAATTATACTTTTCCTTATCGTCTGTATCCGAATTATTATCAGAGTTATGGACTAGGTTTTTATGAATATTTCCTTTTGAGTGAATATATTGGTGCTTCTCCTTTGCCAGTATTGAATTGTGGTATGGCTTGTCAGTTTCAGAATAAGGATACCGATGAACATGCGCATGTCAGCCTACAGAACCTCCAGCCTTATATTGATGATGCTCTTGACCTGATCGAATTTGCCAATGGTGGTGTAAATACCAAGTGGGGGAAATTACGTGCTGATATGGGACATCCTCAGCCTTTCCATCTGAAGGAGATCGCAATCGGGAATGAGCAATGGGGACCTCTCTTCCCGGAGAGACTGGCTGCATTCGTGAAACAGATCCGTGCGAAGTATCCGGATATAAAGATCTGTGGCTCAGCAGGACCATCTGCTTCTGGAAAAAAGTTCGACTATGGTTGGGAACAGATGCGTAAACTGGGAGTGAACCTTGTGGATGAGCATTACTATATGAGCCCGAAATGGTTTCTGTCAAACGCTAACCGATATGACTGGTATCCTCGTAAAGGTCCGAAGGTCTTTGCGGGCGAATATGCTGCGCATGGACAGGGTGAGCATAACAACTGGGAGGCTGCGCTTTCTGAAGCTGCGTTCATGACGGGACTGGAGCGTAATGCTGATGTGGTTTACCAGAGTACGTATGCTCCTCTGTTTGCTCATGTAAAGGGCTGGCAATGGAAGCCGGATCTGATCTGGTTTGATAATCTGAAAAGTCTAAGGACAGTCAACTGGTATGTGCAGATGATGTATGGAACGAATAAGGGGACGGATGTGTTGCGTCTTACTGAAAATGATCGTCCTGTGGAAGGTGCTGATGGACTTTATGCTACTGCTTGCTATGACCGGCCGAGTAAAAACTATATTGTAAAAGTAGTTAATACAGGTAAGACGGAGCAACCAATTACTATTGTCTTTCAGGGTCTGAAACATTTGAATACTGGAAAGATGACGATTATACATAGTGATAATCTACAGGCAGAGAATACGTTGAACCATCCGGATGTTGTTGTTCCTGTAACTTCTGAAATTAATCCTACCGGTAGCAATGTGCTGACTGTAAAAATACCGGCTGAATCATTTATTGTCTATCGTTTTTGAATCTTCTGATGAGTATATCCGATTCGGATGATTTTATTTGATAAGAGGTGTCCTCCAAACCGGAGGACATTTTTTATCCCCCTCACTTTTTGTCTTTCAAGCGTTTTAGAATGACCATAGCCAGTTCCAGTTGGTTATAGGTGATGCTTGACTTGCAGTTTTCTCTGATGGCAGAGAGCCCCCCACCATTCGATTTCTCCTGGGCTTGCCTGACGTCCGCCAGTGTCTCGTCGCTGATCCAACCTTCAGCCTGTAGCAGTTTTTTCTCAATCAGTGTTGCGATATGGGTCTGGATGGTTCCAAGCTTTAGATGCCGGACCACAGCAATCTCTTGTGGCGTTTTTCCTGCCTGGAGCATTTTGAGCGTTACAGTCCGCGTATCTTCTTTTGGAGACTTGCTTTTTGCTTCTTTCCGCTTTCTGGTCGTTTTCTGACCTTCAAGTGTAGACAGAACACCTTCTTGCTTAAATCTTTGACAGTTGGCGGTCGAGAACCCTTGTGTCTTAATGTGTACTAAAAGATAAGTTTCGATCTGGAAAGTTTGTGACAGAGCGGAAAGGTTATTGTCCATTCGCTTCTTGGCTATTTTATTATCTGTCTTGATTTCTTTGGAAATCAAGAGTGTTGTACCGAATGTTTTTCGCAGTTCTTCCAGAAAATATCCCGCGCTGTGTTTTACCCGTTCCTGAAATTTCTCATCGTGAAGGCCTGAAGGTGTTGTAGCTGCGATGACCGTTATCCATTTTCGTGCAGTGGGTACGATCTGCTGCGACAGTTTCATGTGGATATTCTGGTAGGCATTAAGAATTCGTGAATATCTTCTGAAAGATTCTGCCATTAGCCGCAACATACTGTTAGTCTCCTGGGTGAGTTCGTTAAAATTGAAAAGCTCCATGAGTTGGTCTCTGAAGTATTCTTCTTTTAGTGTCGGCAACTGTTGTATGCTTGTTGTAGCATCATCTGTCTGTTGCTGGATAAAGGATTCGACACGTTGGTCTCGTATCACGCTTGAAGTTGAAATGGAAGAAGCCAAAACCAATCCTTCCAGAGACTTGCAACGGCTGAGGGCAACGTAGACCTGGCCGGAAGCGAAGGAGAACCGTGCATCAATAATGGCATGCTCAAAGGTGAGCCCCTGACTCTTGTGGATGGTGATGGCCCAGGCCAGACGGAGAGGGAATTGTTCAAAAGTGCCTTGTACTTCGGGCTCGATAACCTTCGTATCAGGATTGATGATATATTTATCGTTCTCCCAAATTTCGGGTTTGACATCTATCGGTTCGTCATCCCCCTGGCATTGTACTTGGATCAGGTCTTCTCCCAGACTGATGACCCTTCCGATGCGGCCGTTGTAGAAACGTTTCTCTTCTGATGGGTCATTCTTTACGAACATTACCTGAGCACCGGTTTTCAGAGTCAATACTACTCCTGTAGGATAACTGTATTCCGGAAAGGTGCCCTTGATTTTGGCTTGATAAGTGTAAGGTTGCGAAGAGAGCCTTTTCAGTTCACTTTCATTATAATTATCAGCAGACCGGTTATGGGTGGTCAGGCGGATATAACCTTCTTCTGTCTTTGGATGAAATGTTGGGTCATATCGGCTGTTCAGAAGTGTAAGGTCTTCTTTTGTAGGTTGCCCGTCACGGATATGGTTTAAGATATGGATGAACTTCTCGTCCTGCTGGCGATAGACATGATGAAGTTCAATGGTAATGAATCCGATACTTTGCAAGGCTTTTGACCCAAAGAAATAAGGGGTATTATAATAGGATTTTAAGATTTCCGTTTCTTCAGTGGTTATTACAGGTGTAAGTTGCTGCAGATCACCGATCATCAGCAGTTGTACGCCACCGAAAGGCTTATTGTGCTCCTTAAATCTTCTCATCACATAGTCGATAGCGTCCAGAAGATCACAGCGAACCATACTGATCTCATCAATGACCAGTAAATCCAAAGTCCGTATGATATTCCGTTTTTCCTTGCTGTATTCGAAGTGGCTCTTGAATGTGGCTTCGGGGATGAATGGAGAAGGCGGCAGTTGGAAGAATGAATGGATCGTTACTCCTTCTGCATTGATAGCTGCTACACCTGTAGGTGCAACTACAATCATACGTTTCGTTGATTCCCGGCGTAAAGTTTTCAGAAAAGTTGTCTTTCCTGTTCCTGCCTTGCCGGTAAGAAAGACACTTTTTCCGGTATGCTCGATAAATTCCCATGCCGTTCTCAAGTCTTGGTTTTCTTCCATGATGACTTCTCCTGTTAGTTGTACAAAGGTACGGAAAATAATTGGAATACCTTCGTGAGAAATACTTCATTCTGAATAGGGTCAATCAGGATACAAAGAGAAAAGGATATGTTTTTAAATGCGATCTCATTAAAATTAACTATCTTTGCTCTATTGAAATTAAAATCATTCTGCTATGGCTGGGAAAAAGTTTTTGCTGTTATTTTTCTTATTGAATATCTGTGTTGTAACAATCAGTTCCCGGGAAGTCCGGATTGCATTTACGAATACGGGCAATATCCAGAGGAGTGAGGTGTCTGAGATGAATTTGGATTCTCTGAGGAAGATGATGCAATTGAAGCCTTCTGAATCTTTCATCATCAGAAACCTTTATGGGCAGCAGGTTACTTATCAGATTACTTATGATGGTAAAGTCCTTCTCTTTGTAAGTGTCAGACCACATACTACCAGTCGTTTTACGGCTCAACAGGGTATCCCTGCTCCTATGACTTATTCAGTTCATGGTAATCTGTATCCTATTCGCAAGGATGATATTGCATGGGAAAATGACAAGGGAGCTTATCGGGTGTATGGTCCGGCCCTAGCCCGGACTGGGGAGAAATCATACGGTATTGATATTTGGGTGAAGAATACACCGTCCTTTATCTTGAATAGCAGATATTTGATGGATGCAGCAGGAAATGTACAGGAAGACTCTCTGAGAAAGAAGGGACTTGGCCTGAAAGCGGATTCTGTAGATAGGGCTACATCCTTTCATCTTGACCATGGTAATGGCATGGATGTTTATGCTGTTGGCCCGACTTTAGGTTGCGGAACGCCTGCGTTGCTGTCGGAAGATGGAAAGATCATCTATCCTTATTGCTATCAGACTTACAAGATTCTTGATAATGGGCCTTTACGCTTTACGGTATTGCTGAACTTTCCTCCGAATGTAGATGGAGTTGTGGAGCATCGGATAATCAGCCTGGATAAGGGAACGCATTTTAATCGCATTACGGTATGGTATGATCATCTGCAAAGACCGTTATCATTCGTTTCCGGAGTGGTCCTTCATACTCAGAAACGGCTTTTGCAGAAGAACGAGAATATTGCAGTTGACAAGGAGGATGTCTGTTATGCTGATCCGACACAGGATCCGGAGCAGTGTGGGGCTTCCATTTATGTGGCAGTTTTGTTCCCTTATGGGGTTGACCGTACATTCATTTCAAATGACGGGAAGCATGCATTGGGTATCATCAAAGATTATGCTGGTAAACGCTATTCCTATCTGTTTGGTTCGGCATGGAGTGATTATGACATCAAGACCTTTCCGGAATGGCAACTGGCCGTAAAGGAGAAGTTGCAGGACTTACGTAATCCTTTGACAGCTATAACTACTCCTGTGTTGAAAAAGTATTAAGCATAACATCCTCTATGGTGCATATCGCAGAGCTCAATGCACCATAGAGCAGAACTGTATCCACCATAGAGCTCGACTTCAATTTCGATAGTGACTTTACCTGAATTCGAAAGACACTTTTCTTTTTCATAAGCGGGACCAGTAGACGCTTTCTTTCTATCCATGCAGAATCGATAGACACGATAGAAGAAGCTCTGCCGATTTCATTGACAAGCGTAAGTCCTGGTTTAGTCAGTCCGATTCAGTAATCGCTGGTTTCCACTTCTACTCCTGAATGGTGATTTTATGGAATTAAAGGTATAACGCAGGGTAAGAATGACGCCACGGGTATCATATTTATTCCGTCGCCAACTATATACATCTCCATAATAACTTTCTATGTAGGGGGTAACACTCCGCCTGAAAAAATCATTTCCTTGAATGGAAACATAGAGTTTCTTCTTGAAGAAATTACCGGATATACCAGCATTGGCGGATAAAAGATATCCCATCTTTTCAAGATTAACAGCACTGGGACTGCAATAATAGAGACTCGAAAAAACATTAAATGTTTTATAGAAATTATAATTCAGAGTTGCTGACAGTTGTGCCCACGTTTGATTAAACGACTTTACCTTACCCAAATAGGGGTACTTAATAAACGAAGTTCTTACGGACCCTGATGTATATAAACTTACTTTATTGGCATTTAAAGCATAATCAACAGAAAAAGACAGAAAACTTGAATGGTCTATATTCTCAGGTTTCGTTACAATAATATTTGAATTATTTTCGGGGTGTGCTAAGATATTTGCCTGAGTATCTTTTTCATATACATAAAAGGTGTTGATGCTGAATGCCCCCAGGTTAGCAGTTAAGGATACTTGACGATAAAAGGAGGGTTTCAGTAATGGATTTCCCGTAAAATAATGCAAGGAGTCATCATAAAGAACGATCGGACTCAAATCACTGAATGACGGGCGCTCCATTCCTGTTTGAAAGCCTAGTGAGTAAGACTGTTTTGGAGTGGGATTATAATATAAGGTAGCTGATGGAAAGAAATCAGAATAGATCTTTTTCAGACTATTTTTTGTTCCGTTATCATTCAATTTAGTATTCGTATAATCGTATTCGTAACGTAATCCGGCATAGATTCTGTATTTCCCCAGTTTCCTCCGATAACTTAAGTATGAATTCAACCAGAAGTTCTTCCGGTTGATCAATTGTGGAATAGTGTTTGTCGTAACGTCTGATTTATTCTTAGTATTTCCAAGTTCTATACCCATGCCTAATCTGTTTTTCTTTTTTACGGTAAAGGAGTAATCTCCGTTAAAAGTATAAATATCATAGTTGATAGGTGTGTTTTTATAAGTAGAATCGGCATATCCTGTCATCAGGTTCTTCTCCAGAATATGATTGCCTGATTTGTTCCTTCGCGTAGCGTAATCGGCTACCAATGTCAAAGAGTTACTTGGACTTTTGGTCCAGGAATAAAAAGTAGATATACTATGGAGTTTGTTATTCGTATGGGTCCAGTCGTTCATCATCTTATTCCATTGGTTTCCGTTATCGTCAATTTGCTGGGTACGGAATTGATATCGATGTTCTTTAAGAAAGTTCCCACTATATTGGATACCATAATTGCTTTTTTTTGATAAGGCGAAATTCAAGCCTGCAAATAGGTTATATCTGTTAAGTAACCAATTATAATATCCATCGGAATTTTTTGTAAAAAGATCATTCTCACCATGGGTAATTACTGTTCCTGCGGGATCATAGGCCAAGCCATTTCCATGACTGTATGAAACAGATACGTTTCCGGATACAATTCCGGATTTTCCATTCAATTCCAGACGTGGATAATCACCTACTTTTCTGAAAGCCCTCAAGGAGTTTGTCAACGACCCTCCCAAATGTTCCTTTAGTGACGGTTTCAAGTAAATCCGTATAGCGGAAGTAGTGCCGATCTTATAACTGGCATCGGGGTCTCGGATAATTTCTATACGACTGACATCTTCAGAACGTAAACCTCTCAATTCGGAATAATCTTTGATTTTCCGATTGTTTATATAAATCTCTGGTGAACCTTTTCCAATGACAGAGACATGGTCTTCGTCACCGATATGAGTTACTAATACTCCAGGTGTCCATTCGAGCATATCTATGAGTGTGCCGGCCTCTCCCAGATGGGTACCCTGAATATTACGTATCGTGAAATCTGCTCCATTCCGTTCAATGTTGATCTTTCTGGCCCTTACCTTTACTTCATTGAGCTGAATCGCGTTTTTGGCAAGTATGATATTTTTCGTCCTGTTCTCTCCCTGTTGTAGATGAAGTTCAAATCGTACGGGATCATAACTAAGCGAAGAAACTGTTATAGTTACTATGCCAATTGAATCTACAGGAATCTCAAATTGAGAAGTACAGAATGTACCGTTAGTCTGTCTTCCGGAACGAGGATATTTTACATTGACATTATAAACGATCGAATCTCTATCGGAAGCAGTTACCTTTCCTGTAATTCGATTCTGGGCTGTTAAGGGCAGGCAGACGGTTGGTATAATTAAAGATAAACACAATTTCTTGAGTTTACTTTTAAGAGGATCTGTTCTTGAATTTTGTAGATGATAAATCATATCTGTAGAATAATTTAGATTTAAAATAGAAAACTTTACCTGAAATCATCAAATTTTGTAAATTGGTAATTATGAAAGAACCAGTTCCCCAATCATCATTTATTCTTCCACGATTTGTCCGTCGAAGAGATGAATGATGCGGTGAGCAATAGCAGCATCATGGTCGTTGTGGGTGACCATGACGATCGTGGTACCATCTTGGTTCAGTTCCGTGAGCATTCGCATCACTTCAGCTCCGTTTTTGGAGTCCAGGTTACCTGTCGGCTCGTCGGCCAGTATCATTTTCGGATGGAATACCACGGCGCGGGCTATGGCTACACGCTGTTGCTGACCGCCACTCAACTGATGTGGAAAATGCTTGGCCCGGTGACTGATATTCATCCGTTTCATGATCTCTCTGACACGTTCTTTGCGCTCGGAAGCCTTCACGTTCAGATAAGTCAGAGGGAGTTCTACATTTTCTTCCACATTCAACTCGTCGATCAGGTTAAAACTCTGGAAGACGAATCCCAACTGTCCTTTTCGTACATTGGTACGGTCTTTTTCCTTCAATCCCTGTACTTCTTTACCATTCAACCAGTATTTACCGCTGGTAGGATTATCGAGCAACCCCAGAATATTCAACAGGGTCGATTTTCCGCATCCGGACGGACCCATGATAGCGACAAATTCGTTGTCTTTTACTTCGAACGAGACCTTGTTCAATGCGATGGTTTCCACATCTTCAGTGCGGAATGTTTTGCAGAGATTTTCTACTTTTATCATAATTGTGAGTTTTATTTATTCTTGTTTAAGATATCTTTCAGGATTTTCCCGGGCAACCCTGTAACAGTTAGCTATGACCACTGCTGCGATGATAGCCGCTAGCAGTATAATGCATCCGATAAACAAAGCCGGATTCAGAGATATACGCTGACTGAATGATTCCAGCCAGTTGCGGGAGATAAAGTACGAGACAGTTCCTCCTACAATCAGAGATGGCAGGGCAATCCAGAAGGTGTCCTTAATGAAAATTCTTAGAATGTCCTTGACTTGAGCACCGTTGACCTTACGGATGGCGATTTCCTTGTGCCTTTGGTTTACTTCATCATTGACGTAGCCTACCAGACCGAACAAAGCAATAAGAAAAGCAATGGCACCTGCCGCTAGTACACCTGAACGGAAATGATTCTGGGAAATATAAAGATTCGTAATCATTGTGGAGTAGCTCTGAAGGGTGATATTACGGTCTGGAAACAGCTCCGTTACCTGATCATGGACACTCTTCATGGCATCGGCGGTGAGTTGATGGAAACGGATCATGATATACTTGGACGGATGTTTGGAATAGAACATGATGCTCGGTCGGGTATCTGGCTGCGACAGGGATCCGATACGGAAATCCCGGTAGATACCACAGATTGTAAATGCATCGTGATCTGAGTCACTATGTTCAGAGATCATAATCTTCTTTCCTACCACGTTATCTGTCCAATGAGCTGACTTCTTCATCCGGTTTACGAAACTATGGCTTACCATCACCTCTCTCAGACTGTCGGTATGTTCGGTGAAATTACGGCCCTGTACGATAGGGATATTCATTAACTTCAAATACCCGTCAGATACATTATACAAATCGGCCACATTCATATATTCTTTGTCGTCTCCTGGTAACCCGATATTGTTGCCACTCTGCCATTCAGTGAGCAGGCAGGAGGCGGTGGATATCTGGTCTACTTGTGGGATCCTCTTCAACTCGGTAATACATTTATCGTACTGTTCAGGAGTTGCACCATCGATGTTCAGTACTGCCAGTTGGCTGTAGTCATATCCAGGACTGTCGTTGACCATGTAGTTGTATTGCAGGTGGATAATAAGTAATAGACTGAGTAGCAGAGCTGAGGCTGTAAACTGGATAGCCAGCAGGATTTGTTTCCATCGGCTGTTGTGTCCTCTGTAACCTCGGAAAGCTGTAGTCACGGGTATGGAGGAATAGATGAGTCCCGGTATCAGTCCACCGATAGTCAGTATGATCAGGACGATTACTCCTAAGATCCAACTGCCTCGGTTGAACAGTAAGATGCGAAGTGGTGCAGAAATCAACTGTTCGATGCTGCCTTTACAGGCTATCAGGATCAGAGCTGCCAGGATCAATGCTAAGATGACATGTACCGTGGCTTCACTGAAGATGATTCCGATGATCTTTCCTTTGCTGGCGCCGTAGCACTTACGAATGGCCATCTCACGAGAACGGCCGATCAGGTTACCTATAATAATAAGCAGGTAGTTCATGACTGATGACATCAGTAGGACGAAAGCCATGATAGACAGAATCCACCCCATTTTCTTGATGTAGGGATCTGAAGTATAGGCTTTTGAAATCTGGGTAAACGAATAGTTCAGGTTGACGCCTGCCTTTTTCAGCTCTTTCAGAGGCAGTTTTTCCCGGCGCATCTTTTCCACTTCGCCTTTGATTTCTTCAGGTGTATGGCCTTTGGCCAGTCGGATATAGGAATGGTAGCGATCATTTCCCACCCAGTTTCGGGAGCCGTCATAGGTGGTATATCTCATGGTGGGCATTGACAAGATGACTGCCATGTTATGTAAAGAGGAATTATAGGGGAATTCTTGATAGACACCACCGATGACAAATTCGACCCTGGGGCATTCCTTAAGTGTAAATCGCTTGCCAACGACATTTCCGCCGATCTTCTTTGCTATGCGACTGCTGACCATGCAGTAGAACGGTCGTGAGAGAACGTCTTTGGCATTTCCTTGTAAGATTTGGCGGGGGAATACGTCAAAGAAGCAACTGTCTGCAATCTGGATGTCAGCCGTAAACTGTCGTTGGCTCCGAAGGTCACACTGTACATCTGAGAATAAATCCGTATATCGTGTTGCGGCTTCTACCTGAGGCACATATTGTTTGATGCCGGGAGCTATAGCTCCACTGGTCAGGGGATATTCTTTATAGTCTCCATTCTGGATAACATTCTCATTTACAATGTAAGTACGTTGATATCCTGGAAAGAAGGTATCAAAACTTTGTTCGAAATAGATCTCGGCAATGATGACCGAACTGATAGCCAGCCCAATCCCAAGGCAGAGGATTTTTGCTGCATTGTGCTGTCCGCGTCGTGGGAGGCTGCGGACAGCATTCTTTAAATTTCTACAGATTTCCATTCGTTTAATTTTCTTTGATATGCCGTATTGGATTCTCATGTGAAGCTTTGTAGCTTTGTATAAATACTGCACCTGTTGAGATGATCATACAGAAAAGGCCGGATACGAGGAATATCCATGGACTGAGGGCTATCTTGTAACTATAACCGGACAGCCAGTCATGCATAAAATACCAGATTACTGGGACTGCCATGACGAAGGCAATCAGTACATAAGAGAGGAATGTGCGGACCAGTCGGATCAGCATCTGCCGGCTGTTGCTTCCGAACACTTTGCGTACGGCAATTTCCTTGTTGCGTTGCTGAATGAAGTAGGTACTCATGGCGACCAGTTCCAGCAGAGAAATCAGGATGGCAATTCCTGCAAAGAATGAAACGATCTTTGACATTCGTGTCTGCTGATCGAAGGCTTGCTGGATTTGCTGGTCAATGAAGGGATGGTCTGAGTCCAAATCAAGATGGAATACGTTTTTGTAGGTCTTCTGGATTTGCTGGTAGGCTTCCTCCTGATTTCCCGTGATCTGGATAACGAAGTTCCAGGGATAGGCAATTGCTTTTCTGACGTAGATAAGTACAGGATGCTGCTCTTCCGTAATATCTCCGATATGAAAATCTTTGAAGATACCTCGGATATCTAAATTCATGTCGGGGACATGATGGGCTCCGGGCTTCAGTCCCAGCTCCCGATATGCCTGTTGGTTGATGTAACATCCGTTTTCGTCATGGAGATGATAATCCTGTTCTATGGGGATTCCGAAAATTTTCATAAACTGCCGGTCAACTTTGAAAATTTGAAAACTGATGGATTTCCCTTGATAGGTTACTGTGTTATTGTTTCCTCGATTCAGAGGATAGCCCATACAAGCAGAGGCGTTCTTGACGCAGGGGAGTTTTTTCGCAGCATTCAGAAAGGCGGCCGTTTGGGTGCTGTCGACTACCGGATCTTCTATACCGATGATGTTGTTTCTCTGGTATCCCAATGGGGCTCTTGTCAGGTGGTGAACTTGTAGTACCATCGTGAGAGAGATGCCGGTCAGAACCATGGTTACCATACATTGCAGGATGATCAGGAGTTTGCTGAATACCATCTTCGTCTGATGCCGGAACGTGCCGCGTACAACCTCTATTGGTTTTGCCCTGGAAATGAAGATTGCTGGAGTAATACCAGAAAGGATGCCTGTGAGCAGGACAAACAAGATCAGTACAACAATATGAACCGGCAAGAACAGGTTGCTCATATACAATTTCGTATCCAGCAGTTTTTCTGCGTAAGGTGCGGCTAATAGTGCAAGTAGTATACCAATGATCAAAGAAACAAAACAGAGAAGGATACATTCCAGGATCAGTCTCAAGGCAATATCTCTCCGCTGACTGCCTAAAAGACGGCGTGTGGCCATTTCCCGTGCCCGGCTGCCAGCCTGGGCAACAGTGAGATTAATATAGTTGATGACGGAGAACAGTAGGATTACCATTCCTACGGCGAAAAGGATATTGACTAAAGTCTTGTCTCCACGTAAAGTATTTCCTATACCCGAGGATTCGGTTTTTGAGAAATACAAATGTTTGAAGGGAATCAACAGTACATGAGCTTCTGTGTCGGGTAGCCTGTATATCCAGTAAAAACTCTTGAAATAGCGCTCCATGTCGTGTACTTTTGATTCCAAGTGTGTATTTGGCTTTGTCAGGATGAATATTTCTGCTCCGAATGCATTTGACATTCTGCTATCCGTACAAGATGAGTTGAAGTTATTCATGTTCTCGTATCTGACAATGAGGTCTGTATTGTCAATTGATGAGCCTTCCATCTCCTTAGCTACACCAGTGACCACAAGGTGAATGGAATCATTATAGGTTATTACCTTCCCAAGGGGGTTCTGGCTACCGAAAATCTTGCGAGAAAAATCTTCGGTAAGTACTGCACTGTTGGGCTTATCAAGCACGTGATTGCGGTCACCCTCAGTCAGTTGAAAGTCAAACAACTGGTAGAAGGTAGAGTCTGTGCATAGAAATTTGGTTTTTATTTTTTCTCCGGAAGGAAGGTTGATAAATGCCTTATTTGTACTTAAGGCACAGGTCTTCTCGATTTCAGGGTATCGGTTTCTCAGGTAGCTCTGGATTTTCCAGTGAGAGCCATCTATGTCTTTTGTGATTCCATCTTCTTTTAATTCGCATCCCAGCGAGTAGATCCGGTCTGCCTTGGAATGCATCTTATCCACACTGTATTCCTGTGTGGTATAGATAGCGATGAGGATAACGAACATCAGACTGACTGATAGTCCGAAGATATTGATCAGGGTGTAGACTTTGTTCCGGCTGAGGAATGTCAGATAGGATTTTAAATTCAGTATATGCTTCATCGTCTTTTATTCTATGATCAATACTTGATTGTCTTTATAGGCTTCATATCCGCTTACGATAACTTTTTCACCGGGCTCCAGACCTTCGAGTACTTCATAGTACTGTGGGTTCTGCCGGCCGATCTGAATTTTACGCCGGTAAGCTTTCTTTCCGCTCTTGCCCAGAACAAAGATCCAATTGCCTCCGGTTACGGAATAAAAAGTACCTTTAGGAATGAGCACTGCCGGCTTTGACTCTCCCAGTTGTAGATCGATATAGTAGGTCTGTCCAGTTCGGATATTCTCCGGTCGTTTGCCACGGAACACGAAATCAATCTTGAACCGTCCGTCTTCGACTTCTGGATAGACCTTACGTACGGTCAGGTTATAATTCTTTCCATTCTGCTGGAATGTGGCAGTGAGACCGGGATGAACCCGGTCGATATAATGCTCGTCAATCATGGCTTCTATCTTATAGTCGCTCAGGTCATTGATTTGCCCGATCTTCTGTCCAGGTGCGATATTCTGCCCTAATTCTACGTCCAGTTCACCTACTTCACCGTTGATCTGGCTGCGGATATTCAGATTCTCCTTGCGCCGGCGGACCAGCAGCACGTTCTTGTGCATGTTCTCAAGATTGTCTTCCATTTCTTCCAACTGTGCCTTCCTGTAGCGCTCATCACCAGCCAACTGTTTCAGAATAAGAGTGTGCTTCTTCTTGGCCAGCAGATAGTCTTCCTTGGCTTCCAGATAATCTTCCTTGGCAATCAACTGCTCCTTGTATAGAGTTGCTTCGTGTTGGTATTTCCTGTATTTCCGTTCTACATCCATGTCCTGCTGGAGTTTGTCATTCTTATTGGTCATCCCTTCCTGTTCCATACTGATCTGAGTGTTTCGAAGCAGGTCTTGTTTCTCTGCAAGTTCGGATTCAGCATTCAGAATCTGCAAGTCGAGATTTGAATTACTGAGACGGATAATCACTTCTCCCTTTCTGACGTATGCGCCTTCGTCTACTACTTTTTCTGTTACGATACCCCCTTCTTCAGGACTGATCTGCACGATGCTGATTGGTACAACATTGCCGTCCAGACTGACATAGTCATTGAATTGCTGACGGGTTACATCACAGATGCTGATACCTCGTCGGTCTACCTTCAGGGTAGAGGTGAAATGTCCTGTCGCCAGAATGATAAGTACGATGCCTATAAGAATGACTCCTCCCAGGTAAGGCCAGTATTTGCGGGGTATAGCATATTTCTTTTTCTCAATCTTGATATCCATAGTTATTTCTTTTCTTTATTTTTGTTATCCGTGATGAGGGGTTGTCCTTTATAATAACTCACGAGTTTGTTCTTGAGGATATACATCATTTGCATCTGCAACAGTTTGACTCGTGATTCCAGCAGTGTCTGTGTGGAACTATGGAGATCGAATGTGCTGAGCATCCCCTCTTCATATTTACGGATAGAGAGATAGTTTGCTAGAGAATCCGAAGCTACCTTCCGACGCATCTGCAGTAGTTCCTTCAGATATCCGTCACGGTCAGCTACTGCTAAGGCAATATCATCGTGCAACTTCCGACATGTTTCATTGAGACATATCTCGGTTTTCTGCCAGTCGGAACGGGCTTCCCGTGCATGGCGCCACTGCGAAGGCATGAATAAAGGAAAAGAAACAGTGAGTACGAGGTATTCACCCTGATTATTGTGAAACTGGGAATGAAACGGTTCGTACTCACCTTTCTGAGAGAGATTTTTATAATAATTGGTGGCGATGCCACCGCGGAGAATGATAGAAGGCAACATTTTTGCCTTCTGAATTTGATAATTGTATTGGGAATTCTTTACGTTGAATTCAGCTGCCAATACTTCCGGGGACCATTTCCGGAAGGAGTCATAAATCGCATTGGCATTGTCTGATTCTATCTGCGGTTCACTATCTTTTACGGAGATATTGATTTGAAGTGTATCTTTGATAGGGAAATTCATGGAAGATTGAAGTGCAATCATAGCCTGTTGGCAAACGTTCTTCTGATGCGTGAGATTGTAGTTGTCTTCAGCCACTTGGGCTTCTATCTGAGCCATGTCCGGACGACTCTTCTCACCAAGTTCCATGAGCCTTTGTGTTTTGGTCAGCAGTTGCTGGCTGTCTTTCAGTTTCTCTTCTGCTAGTGTAATGCAGGCTTGGGCATAGGCCGCGTCCACATATTTCTGCATGACTTCAATAGCCTTGTCATCACGGATTTTCTGCAGGGTAGTTTGTGAACTGCTTTTTGCCAGTCGGGCTTGCTTGAAAGCATTCAGTGTGGCGAAACCATCAAAGACGTTCAATGTGGCATAGATTTCGTAATAGTTGTTAAACGTGGTGACATTGCCGTATGTATTGCTTTCCGGGTTGATGTTTCGTCCCCAGTTATATTGTCCATTTACGGCTGCCTGCAGTGTAGGGAAGAAACTGGCTGTCGCGGCCCGATACTGGTCATGGGACCGTTGGATTTCGATCTGCTGTTTTTTCATCTCCGTACTGTGCTCTACTGCATATTTCATGCACTGGTCCATCGTCCATACCCCTTGTGCGCAGATTGGTCCTGTGACCATAGAGAAAAGGATACCGATGATCATGCTATTTCGTTTCATATTCGTTATTCATAATTCATTATAAGTAAGGCAATAGATATGCCAAAATAGTTATAGCGCTTATAATCAGAAGGTTATATTTTATCCTTAAAAAGTAAGGTGTCCAAATATTAGACACTGCTGTCTAATATTTGGACACTGGTGGTTGATAATTTTAGAAAGATGTGCCCTAAATAAGTGGAAAAACAAGAATATTTAGCATGAGGAACGTGGATAAGTAAAATAAATACGCTATCTTTATGCTCAAATTGTAAAATGTCTTTTTATGAAAATAGCTTTACAGAGAATTTTACTGTTTATTACAGTCCTTGCAGGCCTTGGATCATGTGCTCATAGGGGAATAGAGAAAACAAGCATTTATGCCAATACCAAAGGGGCTTCTGATGTGGACACTATTGCGGATGTTCCTTATAAAACGGTGGATGACAGCATGTTGAGGCTTGATATCTATTCTTTGAAAAATGATACCACTACCCAACGACCAGTACTCGTCTACATTCATGGTGGCAGTTGGATAGGTGGTAATAAGTCATGGATATGGAGTAATTATCGGCAGGCTCTTACAGAATCTTTCCTGCGTGCACACTATACGGTTATATCCATTGACTATCGGCTGGCTGATGGTAAACGCCGGAATGTTTCTACGGAACTGACTGATTGCCGGGATGCACTGGCCTGGATTTACCGACATGCCTATAAATATCATCTTGACATTCACCGTATGGGGTTATGGGGTACCTCTGCCGGGGCACATCTGTCATTGGTGATAGGAAGTGAACCTGAAGACTCTGTACGGGTTCGTTTTATTCTGGATGATTATGGACCGACTGATCTGAACCGCCTTTTCCGTACGGATCTTTCTCCTTTTTCCGTGTCTTTAGTGAAGATCGTAAAGCCTGGTCTGGTACATGAACGGGAATTGATGCTGCGGATCTTTCCGAATGACAATACGACTCGTTTGTCTCCAATTAATAGAATACATAAGGACATGCCGCCAGTCTTAATCTCTCACGGTGATGCTGATAAACTTGTTCCTGTAAAACAGGCATACGAATTGGAAAAACAATTGAAAGCGAATAATATACCCTATCTTCTTCGTATTTATCATGGTGAGAAACATGGGTTGAGGACACTGACAATACCTCAAGTTAGTGATTTGACAAAGTGTGCACTGTCTTTTGCTGCTCGTTATAACCGATAATTGTTCTTTATAAATTTTCTACGTGATCGCTTATGAAACGGAATATAGTTCTTGCCGTCGTTGCCATTCTTCTGTTGGCTCTTTATTCAGGAGCAGCGGTATTACTTTTCCTGTTGGTTCTTCCATTAGCCTATCTTTTCCTGAAACAAAAGGAAAAGAGAGAACAGAAAGAAAAGGTAGATGGGGAACTGTCTGGAAGTGTTTTGGAACAATACACTTCACTTGAAGCTATTGTTGCTGAATATGGTGAACCGGATGACAATGTGGTAATCAATGCTTCGAAAGCTAATGAACCTGCTGGCATTATCTTGATTTATGCTAAGAAAGGCTTTATGATTGTTGATGGGGAGAAAATCAGCATGGCTGACATCATTGACGTGAGTGCCAAAAATATGGCTACACCTTATACAATAGGTGAGTATCAGATTATTTTTACTACTGGTATCAAGGGACGTGAACTGATTCGGATCAATGCCGGATATGATGCTAGATGGGCAGGTGATGCTGTGGGACAGATTCATAGATATCTCTGTCAAAAATGATGGTATAGTTCGTTTTGATTCCTGATCTCTGAAGAAGAATTGTCTATAAGTGATCTCTAGATTTGGCAATTCAGAGAGTTTATGCTATATTTGCAGATATAGAATTATAGAATATGGCCAAACAAGGAACCCTGCTTGTTGTAGATGATAACCGAAATATCCTGACTACTGTTAGTATTTTACTTGAAGATACCTTCCAGACTGTTATCACTATTAGCAATCCTAATTTAATTCCGGCAAAATTGCGTGAAGAGAAACCGGATGTGGTATTGCTTGATATGAATTTTTCCACTGGTATTAATAATGGTAATGAAGGATTATACTGGTTAAGAGAAATCAAGCGTATGAACACTCAGACCCAGGTGGTGCTTTTTACCGCGTATGCTGATATACAACTTGCTGTAAAAGGAATCAAGGAAGGTGCTGCCGATTTCATTGTTAAACCTTTTGACAATGAGAAAATGCTAAAGACATTGAGAGAAGCTCGTTCTAGAAATCATCGAAAGACTAGCGAATTGAAATCTGGCGGAATGTTCTGGGGACATAGTAATCCTATGCAGGAGTTGAGGCTGATGGTGGAGAAGGTAGCCCCAACGGATGCTAATATTCTGATTACAGGTGAAAACGGAACGGGGAAAGAGGTCTTGGCTAACGAGATACATCATTGGTCTAACCGTTCTAAAGCCAAAATGCTGCCTATTGATATGGGTGCGATTACAGAGACCTTGTTTGAGAGTGAACTGTTCGGCTATGTGAAGGGGGCTTTTACTGATGCAAAAGCCGATCGGGCGGGGAAGTTTGAACTGGCTGAGGGTGGAACGCTTTTTCTGGATGAGATTGGTAATCTCTCTTATGCTCTTCAGGCAAAACTTCTGACGGCTCTCCAGCGAAGGAGTGTCGTGCGTGTCGGTGGTTCTACTCGTATTCCGATAGATGTGAGGTTGATCTGTGCTACGAACAAAAATCTGAAAGAAATGGTGCAGACGGGTGAGTTTCGTGAAGATCTTCTCTATCGTATCAATACTATCCATTTGCATTTGCCTCCTTTGAGGCAGCGTAGAGAAGATATCGTTCCCTTGGCCTGCCTGTTCCTGAAAAAATATGGCGGAATTTATGGTAAAGAAAATTTGTCTTTAGATCCGGATGCTGAACGAAGATTAAAGGAAATGCCTTGGTATGGAAATATTAGGGAACTGGAACATGCTGTCGAGAAGGCTGTAATCTTGTCAGATGGACCTCAAATCCACGGAGAAGACATTGAAGGCAGTGATATTCATTCAAATGAGCCCTTGGAAACGGCGCAGACTCTGGATGAGATGGAACAGCAACTTATACGGAAAACGATTCAGGAATGTGAGGGAAATCTGTCGGTCGTAGCGTCTCGATTGGGCATATCTCGCCAGACGCTATATAATAAAATCAAAAGATACGGTTTATGAGTTCCTTGATGATAGCAGTTATTGTTGGAACGATCCTTCTGCTCGTGCTTGGCTATATACGTTTATATCGTCATTATCGCCGGAATATACGTAAGGTGGCTTTCATGTTTGATGCCATGGATAATGTCGACTATACATTCCAGTTTCCGGTAAATAAAGTCTCACGTGATGATAAGGTCCTTAATTCTGCTCTTAACCGGATCAAGCGGATCATGGAAAATGCGCGCAGTGAGACTATGGAACGCGAAAAATACTATGAGCGGATTATCAATTCAGTTGATACTGGTATTCTTGTAGTAGATGAGCGAGGGAACGTAAGACAGTACAATGATGCGGCTATGAGACTGATTGGAGTTTCAGCGTTGACACATATTGACCAACTGAAGCGTATCAGTAATGGACTTTACCGTCAGATTCGGGATATTTTGCCTGGAGAAAAAAGTCAGGTGTCTTTCAGCAATGAACGCGAAGAATGCCACCTTTCTCTTCGTGCTTCTCATACTTTACTGAAAGGATGCAAGGTCCGGCTGGTGACAATCAGTGATATCAATATAGAGTTGGATGACAATGAGATGGATTCGTGGATTAAGTTGATTCGGGTACTTACGCATGAGATCATGAATACCGTAACACCGATTACTTCTCTTAGTGAAACTCTTTTCAAGAAGGCTGATGGAGAAATGCGTGATGGTCTGGAAGTGATTCACAAGACGAGCCGGGAGTTGATTGCCTTCGTGGAAAATTATCGAAAATTCACCCATGTGCCAACACCGGTTCCCTCCTTATTTTATATAAAGCCTTTCCTGGAAAGAATGGTGCGACTTGCAGAACAACAAACCACTGGAAAAGAAATTGTTATTGATAGAGATGCCTTTCCTGATGATTTGATACTTTATGCCGATGAGAGTTTAGTTGGACATGTGGTCACCAACTTACTCAAGAATGCTATTCAGGCATTGGATGCAGGTGGAAAGATCACGATAAAGGCTTACTGTAATGAAAGTGAGGCAGTTATTATTGATATTTCTGATAATGGTCCGATGATACCTGAGGATGTGGCACAGCATATCTTCGTGCCGTTTTTTACAACTAAGAAAGAAGGGAGTGGCATTGGATTACCTGTTTCTAAACAGATTATGCGTCTTAGTGGTGGAACTCTTATGCTTAAAAGTGATAAGAATCAAGGATTGACAACCTTCTCTATGGTTTTTTATTGATAAAAAAATTTGGTATACAGACATGAAAAAAGCAAGCCATTTTTGGCTTGCTTTCTTTATAAATTGACCTAAATTACAAATTTGGGTTTACTTTGTGCCAGTCTTTCACTTCAGGGAGAACGCCCATCTTGATGACCTGATCACGAAGACCTTCCAGATGCTCATAACTTGCATCCAGTGTCTTAAATTCATCTTCAGTACCCAGGACAGGTTTCTGATAGATGCCATCAGATGTAATACGTGTAGGCATGGCCATCATTACATGAGCATAGCGGGAAGTATCAGCGTATGAACCTGCAGGATAGTTGAATTCTTCACCACCCATGGCTGCTTCAATCATCTTGACAGCGAGGTAAGCAGGACTCTGGAAAGAAGAACGGCGACGAAGTTCGATGATCTTTGCACCACCCTTTGTTACTTCTACCTGCATCTCTTTCCATTCGTCAGGAGTCAGGCCTTTACCATTGACTTTAGCCTTGCCAGCAATAACATCCAGTAATTTGACGCCTTTGACAGTTGTAGGTGAAGCGAAGACAGCCATCTTCTCACCATGACCACCGTATGTATAAGCATTCTTAACTTCTGCTTGGCTTACTCCGAAGTGTTTAGCCAGAGCACCCTTCAGACGTGTAGAGTCGAGAGCTGCAAGTGTAGCTACCTGATTTGGCTTCAAACCAGAATGTACCAAGGTTACCAGACCGGTAATATCAGCAGGGTTGAAGATAACTACACAGAACTTGGCATCCGGGCAGAATTTCTTGATATTGTCACCTAACTCTTTTGCAGCTTTGGAGTTGCCATCCAGAAGGTCTTCACGAGTCATACCCTGTTTACGTGGAGCACCACCTGAAGAGATAATATACTTAGCACCGGTGAAGGCTTCCTTAGGGTCAGTAGTAGAAACGATATTTACATCATCGAAGCCACTCTGACGCATTTCCTCAGCAACACCTTCAGCTGAGAATACATCATAAAGACAAATGTTAGGAGTCAAATGCAGCATGATAGCTGTTTGAGTCATGTTAGAACCGATCATACCGGCAGCACCGACAATCACGAGTTTGTCATTTGTTAAAAAATCCATAATTATAAGATATTTAAGATATTTAAAATACTTCCTACATTATCAGAGGCTGTCGCTGATCTTACAACTCCTCTTACCTTAGTCTATTGCAAAGATAATAAAAAGATAGATAATCTGATATTTATTTTGTGTTTTAATTGTTTTAATTTCTTAAAAAGCTTTCTTTGCAAAGTCTGTTTAACAAAATACATTGCAAGGATTAAATGAATGATAAAAGAGAATTATCAGTGTTGTAAAAAAGATATTAAAATATTTTGGCACTTACCAGTTTATTTGTTATCTTCGTAGCAGAATGAAGAAAATCAATCAATGGGCAAATACCCTGATCTTTTTGATGCTGATGATGATGACAGCTTGTGCTCAGAAATACCAAAAGGACACTTTTACTACTAAAAGTGGAAAGAAGGTCGTGTTGACTGCGATCAAACATGCGAGTATAGAGATCAACTACAATGGAAAGGAGATTGAAGTGGATCCTGTGAGCGGACTCGAACCTTTAACGGATTACAGTAAATTCCCTAAAGCCGATCTGATTTTAATTACGCATGACCATACCGATCATTTGGACCAAAAAGCAATCTCATCATTGTGGAAACCGGGGACGATCCTGATAGCGAATCCGACTTCCGCAAAGAGAATAATGGAGAAGAGTATAGTTATAGGAAACGGCGAACATTTAAATCTGGGTTCAGATATCCTGATAGATGCAGTTCCTGCATATAACACTACTCTTGGGCATTTGCAGTTTCATCCTAAAGGTCGTGATAATGGTTATGTGCTGACTCTTGATGGCCTTCGTGTTTATATTGCCGGAGATACTGAAGATATCCCTGAACTGAAAAAACTGAAGAATATAGATATTGCCTTTCTGCCTGTCAATCAACCCTTTACGATGACTCCGGTCCAGGCCGCAAAAGCGGCAAGAATAATTCATCCGAAAGTCTTGTTTCCTTATCATTATTCAGAGACAAAGATTGAGCGTGTTGCACAATTGCTGAAAGGTTCGGGCATAGATGTCAGGATCCGTAATTACCAATAAATCCCATTTGATTTGTGGAAGTCTTTTCCCAATTTTAGAAGGATGTTTTGGCGGTACATCTAAGCCGTTTTTCCTAATCTTTGATTTATGATTGATATTCGATTGAAAGTTTTTCGAAGTGTTGCAGAGAACTTGAGTTTTACAAAAGCTTCTCAGGAATTATTTATCAGTCAGCCTGCTATCAGTAAGCATATTCGTGAATTAGAAAGGGAATATGATACACGTTTGTTTGACCGTATGGGAAACAGCATCCGACTTACCGCAGCGGGAAAACTGATGCTGGGCCATGCGAATCGGATACTGGAGGATTATAGAAACTTGGATTACGATATTCGTGCCTTGCAGCAAAAGACAGAAGGAGAATTACGTATCAGTGCCAGTACGACGATTTCTCAGTATGTGATCCCAAAAATACTGGCTGCCTTTTGCAGACGGTATCCTAAAGCAAAGGTATCAATGCTGAGTGGTAATTCCCGTGAGATAGAAACAGCCCTTCTAGCTGACAAAATTGATTTGGGAATGGTGGAAGGAGTTATCCGGCAACCCCAGTTGAAATACATGCCTTTTATGAAAGACCGACTGGTTGCTATTGTAAGATCTGATGGAAAATGGGCACACCAGAATAAAGTTACTATTGAAGAACTGAGAAAGATTCCTATAGTCCTTCGTGAACAGGGATCGGGTACACTGGATGTCTTTGAAAGGGCATTGCATCAATATAGATTAGGGTTGAATGATCTTCTTGTTGAGATGTATCTGGGTTCTACAGAAGGTATCAAACAGTTTGTGGAATCTTCTGATTGTATGGGAATTGTAAGTGTCTGTTCTGTAAATGAGGAAATTCTTAACGGTACATTTAAAGTGATTGAGGTACAGGGGTTGGATTTATCCCGTGAACTGGTGTTTGTAGAGAAGCAAGGAGAGAGTGCGGGACTCCGGAATATTTTTAAACGGTTTATCCTTCATGGGATTCTTTGAGGTTTTTATTCTCTTTAAGTTCATCGTGATTTTTTGACAATGAGACTGGAGAAATTCAAGATTTAACCTTCATCCTTTCTCTTCTGAAACATCTATCTTGTAATCACCTTATCACTTTTAATTATAATGCATAAAATAAAGGTATAACCAACTCATCTCTTTTTCTATTATCTTTGCAGTCATTTACCGGAGATGAAAAGGATTGAACTGTCTGGAAATCTCTGACTGAAAAGTAAGAATTTATAAGAAGACTGTCATGTTATATCGAAACATTTTTCGCCCTTTATTGTTTACTGTCAATCCTGAGCAATGCCATAGGATGCTGGTAAAAACATTGAAATTTTATGGTCACATCTTTCCCTTAAGGATGTTTTACCGGAAATGCTATCACACTTGTAACCCTTTTCATTTTCAAGGTCTGCAGTTTCAGAATCGGGTAGGACTTTCTGCCGGTTTTGATAAAGAGGCACAGGTGTTTGACCAACTTTCTGATTTTGGCTTTGCTTTTATAGAGATAGGAACAATCACTCCTTCTCCTCAGGAAGGTAATCCTTGTCCGAGAATCTTTCGGACGCCTGCTGACCAATCCCTGATTTCTCGGACAGGATTCAATAATCCTGGTGTGGAAGTTGTCTTTAAGCGTATTTCCAGAAACAGGAAGCATCCTTATATATTAGGTGTGAATATTAATAAAGATGCCAACTCTACCGGACAACAGGTCGTAAAAGATTTTGAGAAAGTCTTTGTCCGCCTTTATGAGGTAGCTGATTATTTTACAGTCAACTGGGGTAGTATCAGTGCAGAGGAGATGGATATGGTCCTTTCAAGACTGGCAGACCTGCGTAAAAGTTTTCCTATGCATCGTGCTATCTTCTTGAAATTTCCGGCTGATGTTCCGGAAAAGGTGTTGGATAAGGGCATAGCGATGGCTGAGCATTATGGACTTCAGGGATTTATTGCCACAGGTCCGACGAAAGGTCGGGATGATTTGAAGGAAACTTCCCCTGTCATGTTACAGCATATCGGTAATGGTCAGGTAAGTGGAAAAGGGATTGGCTTGCGTTCGCTGAACGTGGTCAAATATCTACATCATCATATCGGAAAAGAGATGCTGGTAATTGGTTCTGGAAATGTAATGACACCTGAAGATGCTAAAAAAATGATTAAGGCCGGGGCTGATTTGGTGGAGATATATTCTGCCATGATTTATAATGGACCGGGTATCGTGAAAAAAATGAATAAAGGAATTCTTTCAGAAAACAAAATACATTGATTCTTTTAACTCTGAAATGGATTATGAGAACGATTGGAGTCTGGTGGATATAGGCTGAATATAATAAGTGGAAGAAATATTTATAAGGAGGTAGTGATGGAAGATGTAATTCAAATTGATTTGTATGGCCAAAATGGAAAAGTAAAATCATTGGGTAATGAAAAGCAATCCGTATTAAGTAATATGCAGGACGCACCAGAAGGCAGCCTGTTTTTCTTTCCAGCAAAGTTATCTTCTTCAATAACGGTCATCCAATGTCCGGGAGGTGGTTTTAACCAGATAAACTTATCGTATGAAGGACTCGACTTTGCACCTTGGTTTAATGAAAAAGGAGTTAATTTTGCTGTGTTGAAATACCGTTATCCGAGAGGTAAAAGTAAGGTCCTTCTTGAGGACATCACGTGTGCGATGGATTTCCTGAGAGAGCAGTATCCGGAGAAATGTGTCAAACTTGGTGTTATGGGGACTTCTATAGGAGGTTATTATGCTGCTATTTCTGCTCAATTGCCAGAAGGTAAGCGAAATGATTTTGAGATCCTTCTGTATTCTGTTACCACCATGCAAGATGAACTTACCCATAAGCATTGTCAGGAATGTATTCTGGGAGGAGACCATGAATTGGATCACTTGAGAGCACTCTCCCCTCTGGAACATGTTACACCATCCACCTCACCTGCCTTTATCGTGGCCAGTGCCGATGATCCTGCTGTAAGTCCGCTGAATAGTATCCTGTATGCTGCGGAACTGGAGAAGAACCATGTACCTTTTGCTTTGCATATCTATGAGAACGGTGGTCATGGGTTCGGATTCAAGGATACTTACCCTCACAAACAGGAATATCTGTCAGAGTTGGAGGCATGGCTGAAAAAACAGTGAGCAGATTGGTATAAAAATGATTCTTCAACAGTAATGTAGTCAAATCTTAAAAGAGGTGTAGGAAGCAAATGTTCTTGTACCTCTTTTTTGTTTTTAGTATTGTCTGTTTATTTCTTAATGATGGCCATGGAATAAACTTTTAAATCTAATTTACAGACCATTCGAAAAGTCCACAAGAGTACTTTTTTGGTTGCTTCACATTGATTCTTACAACTTTGGTCTTTACGGGGTCAAACTCTACCGTACAGGGCTGTCCTTTCAGGGTAGGATAGTGATCAGCATGCTTTACGCCTTGCCACTGTTGGTGCTGGTCCATATATTGAATATTCCAGTTTTCCGGAACTTTGCAACCACCCCATGGCTGGTCATCGTACCAGTATACTGTGGAAGTCTGTATGGTTCTTTCTTCCGGGAAAGTATATGTGATCCATTCTGTTGTACCTTGTTTAGGCCACCAATGAAAATAAGGAATAGAACGATCATTTTCATCAGCCGGAACTAATCCGTCGGCGATACTGCTCAGGGAACGTGAAGGAGTAGAGGAGGCAATTTTAGAAACTGAGGCTAATGTAGCCGGTACGGAGGGACGTGTAGCTTTGAGGTCTTGTGGAATCCAGACTTTCATGTTGCCGCTTCCGCGCTGACACCAGGAAAAGTAAGGTATGAGTTTTAAACTTACGTTCCGTACGGTCAGGTTGCCGGTTGAGTCATAAGCCAGTGTCTGTGCCTGGGTGGTCAGTGTCTTCAGGCTCTGATCCTTGTAAAGAGTCAATTTATCTTTCAGACTGTCTGCAATGAACTGGTTATCAGGGATGGTCCCGGAAGTAAACAGAGGGGTCTGGTTCAAAAGGACATTCATGATATTGAAAGCATTGTCAGGCCATTCTGCGCAATAGACGACCGGCCCCCGCTCTATGGCTACCTGCCCCCGGTCAGCCACTACTTTGTTATTCGCCCGAACGAGACGTGCTTCCATGTCGAAATGGACTTGTACCCGGTCCCCCTTTTTCCACTTCCGGCTGATCGTGTAGTAGCCATCAGGTGTCAAGGCAGCAGGAACCTGCCGGTTATTTACAGTGATCTTATAACTCATCCTTTTATGGTCAGCATATTCGTAGAGGTCAGAAGGCACGGGGTGTCCTTTTACCCATCCCGGGATGCGGATTTTCAAGGCGAATTGTCCTGCCTTATTTCCGTTGATTCTAATGACAATATCTCCATTCCAGGGATATTGGGTGTTCTGGCTGATGATAACGTTCTTGCCTGTGATGTTGACATGAGATGTATTGCTGAGGAAGAGGTTAACGTACAGGTTCTTATTTCTTACGGCATAGACATATCCCGGTAGGGAAGGTAAAAACCGGCAAATATTAGAAGGACAGCAGGCACATCCGAACCAAGGCTGACGCTGATGCTGTCCCATACTTTCCAACGGATTGGGATAGAAGAAACCTCCGCCATCCATGGATACGCCACTGATTAAACCGTTATAAAGTGTACGCTCGAGGACATCATAGTATTTGCTTTCTCCATGCAGTAAGAACAAGCGATAGTTGACATATACATTTCCGATGGCAGCGCAGGTCTCTGCGTATGCGCTCATATTGGGGAGCTCATAGTTTGCCCCGAAGGCTTCACCGTTACTGGTCGCTCCGATACCGCCGGTGATATAGAGTTTTTTACTCACGATATTGCCCCAGATTCGGTCTATAGCATGGATATAAGCCGTATCTCCGGTAAGGGCGGCCACGTCAGCCATTCCGGCATACATATAGGTGGCACGTACGGCATGGCCTACGGCTTCACTTTGCTGGGTTACCGGAATATTACTCTGCGAATATTCTTGCCTTATCTTTGTCTTCCCGCGATAGTCAAGAAAATATTTTGCTTCATCCAGATATTTCCTGTTGCCTGTGACGACATAGAGTTCACTTAGGGCCATTTCTGCAATCTGGTGTCCCGGAACGACATGTGCTTGTCCGGGCTTAGGACCAACTTCCCGGCAGACACAATCCGCGTAGCGAGTAGCAATATTCAGGAATTTTCTACTTTTGGTAGCCTGATAGTGAGCAATGGCACCTTGGATCATGTGTCCGAGATTGTAGAGCTCGTGACTCAGATTTTCTTCTTCACTCCACCTTGTTGCCCCTGACCAAGGATGAGGGTGCTCAGGATTTTGTGTGCGGGCTGTATACAGATAACCGTCTGGTTCTTGTGCAGCAGCTACGATATCTAGGATACTGTCCATATATTGTTTAAGTTGTTTGTCAGGGTAAGTCTGGAGAATATAACTTGCTCCTTCAATGGTTTTATAGACATCGGTGTCGTCAAAGGGATAGGGCATTAATTTCCCTACATCATATTTATCGCTTGGGTGAGCAGCACGCTCAAAATTCTTGTATCTTCCTTCACTCTCACATTTGCTGAAGGCCAGGGGGATCGTTACTTTACGACTGGTTTCCAGCCGTTGTCCCCAGAAACTGTTATCCCATACTTTTACAGAGGTGAAAGGTACAGGCGTGATAGGATACCCTCTTGACTTGTCATTCCTTGCATTGACAGATAAAACTGTGGCTGCTAATACAGCCGTTAAAAGCAGTGTTTTCATTATTGATAATTAATATAAGTGCCTTTATTCTGTAGAAAATATTTTATTATAGAGAATTATAAGTGGAAGAAGATATTTATTCTTAGGGCTTATGTTTTCTTTAACAATACAAAAATATAGTTTTTTATGGCTGAAGCATGTCAAATTAGTCCATGAAAAATGAAATAATCGTCCAAAATAATTGATTGGATCGTTTTTTGGACGATTTTGATAGTTTGTAAGATGATATTTTTAGTCTGTTTATAAAAATTAATGTTACTTTGCTAAACATTTAAAAAGATATGGCCCAACTTTTTGTGTATTTAATGACTATCAATTATTAATGCCCTGAGATGAAAAAATATACCATGAATAAAAATTTCCTAATACTAATAGGTGGAACGATATTTTCTTTGCAAATAAGTGCAGCAAATAAGATACCTGGGTATTTGCGACGGCCTGAGATGCCTATTAAAGAGGTGTCTTTCACTGACGTACATCTTTCAGATAAGTTTTGGAGCCCCCGCATTGAAACCAACCGTACGGTTACCATTCCGTATGCCTTTCATGAGTGTGAGGTTAATGGGAGATTTGATAATTTTGCCATAGCTGCGGGACTGAAGAAGGGCAAGCAGCGGGGAGATTTCCCGTTTGATGATACGGATCCGTATAAGGTCATAGAGGGAGCAAGTTATTCGCTGGCCGTACACTATGATGCAAAACTGGATCATTATCTTGACAGCGTCATTGCTATTATTGCTGCAGCACAGGAGCCCGATGGCTATCTTACCACTTGCGTAACCAACAAATGTTATCGCCTTTCGGGCTGGTGGGGGACTCATAAATGGGAAAAACTGAATTCTCATGAACTCTATAATAGTGGCCATCTGATAGAATCGGCTGTGGCTCATTATAAGGCAACTGGTAAGAAGACTCTCCTGAATGTTGCCATTAGAAATGCAAACTTGGTCTGTAAGACTTTTGGCCCCAATCCAGGTCAGTTACACCGTCCTTCTGGTCATCCTATTGTAGAGATGGCGCTTTGCAAATTATATAAGATAACTCATAATAAGAAATATTTGCAAACAGCAAAGTATTTCATTGAGGAGACGGGACGTGGCACTGACGGGCATCGGTTGAGTGAATACAGCCAGGATCATGAGCCGATCTTAAAGCAGGATGAGATTGTCGGGCATGCTGTCCGTGCCGGATACCTCTATTCCGGTGTAGCAGATGTATGTGCTCTCACTGGTGATACCGTTTACTTTCATGCTTTAAAGCGTATCTGGAACGATATGGCCGGCAAGAAACTCTATATCACTGGCGGCATTGGCAGCAGGGCAGAAGGTGAAGGTTTCGGACCTGATTATGAATTGAACAATATGACAGCATACGCGGAGACTTGTGCGTCGATTGCTAATGTGTTCTGGAACTATCGGATGTTCTTAGCTACAGGTAATGCTAAATATGTGGATATTTATGAGCGTGCACTATACAATGGGGTTATCAGTGGCGTGTCTTTGAGTGGAAATCGTTTCTTTTATGATAACCCTTTGGAGAGTATGGGGCAGCATGACCGATCTCCGTGGTTCGGTTGTGCTTGTTGTCCTGGAAATATTACGCGTTTTATGGCTAGTGTTCCACAATATCAATATGCAACACAGGGTAAAGATATTTATGTCAACCTTTATATTCAGGGAAATGCTACGATCAATCACAATATCAGGATAAACCAGAAAACGGATTATCCATGGGATGGAAAAATCTTGATTACGGTGAATCCGAAGAGCAGTAGCAGGTTCACTATCCGTTTTCGTATTCCAGGATGGGCACAGAATAGCCCTGTACCGACTAACCTTTATACTTTTGTTGATGCTCCGCGCCCTTATGCAATTATGGTGAATGGACATCAGATCACTGATGTTCAGTCAATTATGCAGAATGGTTATGTGGCCCTAAATCGTAAATGGGAGCGAGGCGATAGAGTGGAAATTACTCTTCCCATGTCTGTCCGTCGTGTAAAGGCTAATGATAATGTGGAAGATGATCGGGGGAAACTGGCTTTAGAACGTGGTCCGGTAATGTATTGTCTCGAAGGTGTTGATCAGCATGACTCGACGATCTTTAATAAGGTAATTACGGAAAGTACTCCGATTAAAACACAGTATCTGGCTGACAAGTTGAGAGGCATTGTAGAACTTTCCGGCCAGGCTGAAGAACTGGAGAAAGATGGTACAGTCAGGAATGTTCCTTTCCGTGCTATACCCTATAGTACTTGGGATAACAGAGGTGCTGATCAGATGGAAGTCTGGGTACCGTCAACCCCTGCTTATGCACATGTTACTCCGGAACCTACAATCGCCAGTAAAGCAAAGACATTCTGCTATCAGAGTCCGATTCAGAAAGATGCTCCGGAAACTGCTGCAATAGAAAGTGAGACGTGGGGTACCAATGACCAATGGGAGCCGCGTTGCAGTTCAGACATCAGCAAGCCTTATCAATATTGGTGGCAGAAAGAAGGCACGGAAGAGGGCATTTCTTATCAGTTTGACCAGCCTTATATGGTTAGTAATGTTCAGGTTTACTGGCTGGACTTTGATTTCTATGATGGTGATTTTCGTGTACCTGAATATTGGCGTCTTTTCTATAAAGATGAACTTGGAAAGTGGAAAGAGGTAGAGGATCATAGTAAATATGGGATCGCCAAGGATTGCTACAACAGTGTTGACTTTAAACCTGTGAAGACTACCGGACTGAAAATTGTTGCCAAACTTAGGAAGGGAAAGAGTGGAGGCATAATTGAATGGAAAGTGAACTAATATAAATATTTTCTAGAGAAGATGTTGAAATCATAATAATTTTAAGTATAACCTAATCTTGACAAAATGAGAAAAAACAAGACAATTTCGGCTTCTTATATAGTTTGTAAAAGAGCCATCATGTGTTTGGTTTTAGGTGTTGTCGGTATAGTGCTTGATCCTGTAAAGGCTGCTCCCGGAACCATGTTAAGTAGTCCTTCTGCCCAAAGTATCCAGCAAAATACGATTATGGTGGAAGGGGTGGTGAAAGATATTAAAGGTGACCCGATTATTGGTGCCAGTGTGATTGAAAAAGGTGTTTCGGGTAATGGAACTGTCACTGACATAGAGGGTCGTTTTAAACTTAATGTTCACCGAAAGTCTAGCCTATTGGTTTCTTATGTAGGCTTTCTTACGCAGAATGTTCAAGTTGATAAGGTCGGAAATATTATCTTGAAAGAAGACCTGAAATCTCTAAATGAAGTGGTAGTAGTAGGATTTGGTAAGATGAAAAAAGTAAATCTTACAGGTGCTGTTGCTTCTGTATCAGGGGATGAACTTTCTAATCGTCCTGTTTCTAATGCCACTCAAGCACTAGAGGGAATGGTTGCTGGCTTGCAAATTACTCAAGGTGCAGGAAGTCTTGATGATACTCCAAGTGTTAATATTCGCGGAACGACCACTATTGGGCAAGGTACTAGTGGTAGTCCCTTAATCCTTATAGATGGAATGGAAGGAGATATCAATACTGTTAATCCTCAGGATATTCAGAGTATATCTGTATTAAAGGATGCAGCTTCTTCTGCAATTTATGGATCACGTGCCCCTTTTGGAGTAATATTGATTACCACGAAGACTGGTTCTAAAAACGAGAAGGTGACCATCAATTATAACGATAATTTCCGTTGGAATTCTCCTATCCGTATGAAACATATGATGAATTCTGTCGATTTTTCCTGTATGATGAATGATGCATTTGTTAATGGTGGTCAAGGTGCTTATTTTCCTGTAGAAAAAGTGAAAAGAATACAGGAATATATGGACGCAAAACCGATTGGACCTGGTACAAGAAAGACATCTGATGGTAAAACAGTTTATTCATTGGCTGAAAGTCAATGGAGTCCTGGATATTGGGCTTCAGCTTTCACGGATGGCATTGATAATACTGATTGGTATGATGTGATTTATAAAAAACATACTTTTTCTCAGCAACACAATATTAGTGCAAGCGGTGGTTCTGATAAATTAAATTATTATGCTTCTTTTGGTTATCTTGGTCAAGATGGTTTAATAAAAGTAGCAAAGGAAGATAGAAAACAGTATAATATTACGGCGAAGATTTCATCACAATGGACAAAATGGTTGAAATTTAACTATAGTATGCGTTTTGTGCGTACGGATTATCATAAACCCCAATCTATGGGAGAGTATCTTTATACTTATTTAGGGGGGCAATGGCCTGTGGTACCTCTTTATGATAGAAATGGATATTATGTAGCGGATCAGGTAGAGACATTGGTAGAAGGAGGTCTATATAAATACCAAAATGATGAAACGAATCATCAAGTGGAATTAGAGATAGAGCCAATAAAAAATTGGGTAACTCATGTACAGTTTAATTATCGTATCTTAGACAATAATTCGCATACGGATAATCAGCAGACTTATTTTCATGATGTAAAAGGGAATCCATATATCAATAATAGTTATTCTGGGGTCGCTGAGGATGGATATAAAGAAAATTATTATAATTTCCAAGTTTATTCTGATTATAACTTTAGTTTACGAAAAGAGCATAATTTTCATTTATTGACAGGTTTTCAGGCTGAAGATGAAAAAACCAGATACCTTTATTTATATCGTGATGGTATTATAGTTCCGGGTAAACCGGAAGTTGATATTACAACTGGTCTTGGACCGGATGGAGAAGCTGTTACACCTGGAACATCTGGGAACAGGAATAGATGGACAACCGCGGGTTTCTTTGGACGTATCAACTATGATTATAAGGGTAAATATCTTTTGGAAATGAATGGCCGCTATGATGGGTCTTCTCGTTATCGTAAAGGAAATCAGTGGAAATTTTTCCCATCAATTTCAGCCGGTTGGAATATAGCCAGTGAAAAATTTATGGAATCTATTAATAATATTATAGGCCAGTTAAAACTTCGTTTCTCTTATGGTTCTTTAGGCAATCAGAACACAAGCAATTGGTATCAGACTTTTCAAACTATTTCTTTTCAGTCTGCCAGTGGACAGTGGATTCAAAATGGATTGAAACCAAATGTCGCATGGACTCCAGCTCTTGTGTCAGAGTCACTAACATGGGAAAAAATAGAAAGTTATAATATGGGTATTGATTTTGCTTTCTTAAAAAATCGCTTGCATGGTTCTTTTGATTGCTATGTTCGAAATACGAAAGACATGGTTGGAAATGCTCCAGAATTACCGGCTATATTAGGTACTAATGTTCCTGTAACTAATAATACAGATTTACGTACAAAAGGCTGGGAACTTACTATTGGGTGGGATGATCAATTAGCAAATGGCTTGAAGTATGGTTTTAATTTCAATATAGCAGATTCTCGTGCCAAGATAACAAAATATCCTAATAATCCTACTGAATCTCTTTCTAACTATATAGAAGGTCAATATCTTGGCGATATTTATGGGTTTCAGACAATCGGCATTGCAAAGTCTGGCAAGGAGATGCAAGATTATCTCTTGAAGGTCGATCAGACTACAATTGGACAGAATTGGGGCGCAGGTGATATTATGTATGCAGATTTGAATGGTGACAAAAAAATTTCTTATGGAGCATGGACTCTCAAAGATCATGGAGATACCAAGAAAATAGGAAATTCTACCCCACGCTATCAATTTGGCTTGGGGGCTAATGCTGGTTGGAAAGGTTTTGATGTTCAGATTTTCTTTCAGGGAGTAATGAAACGTGACTATTGGGTTGAGCCAAGATATATGTTTGGATCTTTTGGATATGGACAATGGTATCAGATAGGAATAAAAGATGTTCATGATTATTACCGTGATGAAAATTCATGGTCCGTAAAAAATGGATTTGAGAAGCCCAACACAAATGCATATTTGCCTAGGGCAACTTATAGCGATAAAAATGAAGCTCGCCAGACTAAGTATCTTCAGAATGCAGCTTATATTCGTCTGAAGAATTTGCAAATTGGTTATACATTACCTCAGATACTAACCAGAAAATGGGGTATTGAGAAGCTACGCATTTATTTTTCCGGAGAGAATCTGTGGACTGGAACAAGTCTTGCTAAGCAATTTGATCCTGAGACGATTGGTACTTATTATGGAAATGGCTATCCTTTATCTTCAACTTTATCTTTTGGTTTAAGTTTAACACTTTAATTATACATCTATGAAAACGAAAATAATAAAGTATGTAACAGCTACAGTAGTATGTGGAATTTTCGTTTCTTGCAGTGATTTTCTCGATCAGAGACCGCAGTCAAGCATTGTTCCAGGAGACTTTTATCAAACGGAGGATCAGGTGCAGGCTGCAGTTAATGCATTTTATGAAAATATACTTCCGTCTCATAGTGGTGCTGGTTATGGTACTTTTGCTTATGATAATGGAACGGATAATCAGACAGGTACTGATGGTGATGCAAAATATGTAAAAGATAACTGGAAAGTTGGACAAGATAATAGTTCCTGGTCATGGTCAAATATACACCAGGTAAATTATCAATTAGATACAATAATGTCCAATTATAGGGCAAAGAAGATTAGTGGTGAAGATTATAAGATACGCCAGTATATTGGAGAGTTGTATTTTTTTAGAGCATACAGCTATTTTTCTTTATTGAGAAATTTCGGTGATCTGCCTATTATTACCACTGCGTTAAAAGATGATCAGAATATTTTGGTAAATGCTTCTAAGCGGAGTCCTTGTAATGAAGTAGCAAGATTTATCCTTAATGATTGCGATAGTGCCATTAATTATCTGGAGCCAGATGGAGGAGAAGCTACGACTAGAATCTCTCCTGCTGCAACGCATCTTTTTGCTTCCCGAGTTGCTCTTTTTGAAGGCTCATGGCTGACAAATTTCGCCGGAACCCCTTTTGTGCCTAATGGACCAGATTGGCCAGGTGCAAAGAAAGATTATAATAAAAATTATGGTTTCCCCTCTGGAAGTCTTGAGTCTGAAGCTAAATTCTTTTTCAAAAAAGCTACGGAAGAAGCAGAAAAGGTAGGTGATGTTTATATTAACCAATTGAGTATCAATAATGGTATTGTTCCTCAGTCAGTAAGTGATAATAATCCTTATTTCTATATGTTCGGTAATACAGATATGACACCTTATAAAGATGTTCTTCTCTGGAGGAAATATAGCAAGTCTTTAGGTGTTACAGATAATATAGAAGCAGCTATCCAGCACGGTGATATTTATACAGGTTTTTCAAGAAGTTTAATAGAATCTTTCTTAATGAAAGATGGGAAGCCCATATATGCCAGTCATACAGATGAGAGTGGCAAGGCCTATTTCTATGAGGATTCTACGACAAATGTCGTTGTGAAAAACAGAGATCCTAGATTGTACATTTTTCTTAAACGTCCTGGACAGATAAACGTTTTTAAGAATCTTGACTATAGCGCAGGAGCTGATCAAGTGGTTAATCCTGAACCTGTTCCTAAAATATATACTCGTGATTTTTCTACTTGTTATACTACAGGATATGCTATTCGCAAAGGTGGCACTTTTGATCAAGCTCTTTGTCAGAACCAATATGGCTATACTGCGTCTATCACATTTCGCGCAACGGAGGCTTTACTTAATTATATAGAAGCTCAATATATGCTTGATAATCAACTTAATTCAAAAAGTTTATCTTATTGGAAAGCAATCCGTATTGCTGCTGGCTTTAAGGGCGCAGCAATTGATCCTATGATTACTATTAATGCTACAGATATGGGGCAAGAAGTAAAAGGTTATTCCAATGGTAGTGGCACAGAATATGATTGGGGAGCTTTTACAGCAGGAAAGGCTTTAACGGATAAAGTTCTTTACAGCATTCGGCGTGAGCGCCGTTGTGAGTTGATGGCTGAAGGGCTTAGATGGATGGATTTAGTACGTTGGCGTTCTCTTGATCAACTAAAAAAACAACCTTATCATTTTGAGGGTTTTCATCTTTGGAATACCCCTATGGAGAAAAATTGGTATACTGCAAATCAATTAATTTCAGATGGTTCTGTTAATGCTACAGTTTCTCCTGAGAGTTCTAGTGAATACTTCCGCCCTTATGAAATCCTAAAAACAAATTTACTTTATAAAGGTATGACGTGGCAGATGGCTCAGTATTTACAACCGTTACCAATTCATCAATTTCTTCTTACATCAAGTGATCATACCTCTATAGATAAATCTCCTCTCTATCAAAATCCATATTGGCCTGCAGAATCTGATATGCCTGCTGAACAATAAGAATCTATAATGTCTTATTTCTCAAAAGCTTTATCTTGTTTCGATTAGATATAAGATATAGCTTTTTGAGTATAAGATTGTATTAAGTTGAAGTTATCCTGAAAATGAAATTTTAGAAAATGAGAAAAGTACTTACAACTGTAGTGCCTCTGCTATCTTCTGTCATGGCTTTTTCGCAGAAGCAGATTTAGATTCTGGATTTATTGAAGATAATGGATTTGAATGATTTTGAAAGCTGGTGACCTAATTAAATGATGAAAGTGAATCAAAATTTTGAAATAAAGTAAAAAAATGATACCTTTGCTGTAAAATGAACATAAAAGACTTTTATGGATATTCGACAGTCTTTTAATCGAGATATATTTCTTGTTGTTCTTTTGTCGGTATCTTTATTCTCTCTTGGAGGACAGACTTCTGACTTTCGCTATCGTAATATTACGATAGGGGATGGATTGCGTTCTAATACGGTAAGGAATGTTGTGCAAGATTACAGGGGCTTTATATGGCTGGGAACGGATAATGGCCTTTGCCGTTATGATGGGAATAATGTGGAGTTTTATCGTATTTTACAGACTGGAGCTGACCAGTATATCTCTACTATCTATCCTTTTCGTAATGGGATGCTTGTGGGGACTTCCCTTGGTTCTTTTTGGTTTAATTACCGTACAGAAACATTTTCTCGTTTTATCCCGCAGATTAAGTCAGAAATTAGTTCTTTTGCCGAAGATCGGGATGGAAATGTATGGATTGCGACAAAAAAACAGGGGGGCTTTTGCTTTAGTTTCCGGTCGCATCATGTCCGGCATTTCCCTTTCCGTGCAGCCCGGGGAGAAGTCTTCCAGATCTTCGTAGACTCTGAGGACCAGGTCTGGGCAGTAGTGAAGAATAAGCGTTGGACCATCAGTAGATTAAACAGGGATCACCATGCTTTTCAACCTGAATATCTTCATGCAGACCTTGATGTGTCTGGGGCGAAATTGCTTCAGACACGTGACAGAACTTTATGGTTAGGAACATGGAATGAGGGGCTTTTTTGTCTGAAAAACGGACAGGTCGAGCATGTGCTCGATCCTGCCTTGACAGGGACAGGGAGACATATCCATACTCTTGTGGAGATGCCTGATAACCAAATCTATATGGGATGTGATGATGGAGTTATCGTCTATAATATCCGGACAGGAAAATGGAATAGGCTGACCTTTCAGGGAGATAACAAGAACTCGATTGACGGGAGATTCGTTTATTCTATCTTGCGTGACCGGGAAGGGGGTATCTGGATAGGAACTTTTTATGGTGGAGTGAAATATATATCCCCTATGGGACAGCGTTTTTCAAGTTATACGAATGGACAGTCCGGCTTCAGGGGTAATGTGGTTAGTCATTTCTGCGAGGATTATGCTGGGCATGTATGGATAGGCAGTGATGATGGTGGATTGTCGTGTCTGAATGAAGCGACAGGGAAATTTATGACTTATACTGGTAGCAGACTTCTGTCCTCTTATAATGTACATGCTCTGTGTATGAGTGGCTCTGATCTCTGGGTAGGAACCTATACCAATGGTGTCATTCGTATGAATCTGGCTTCCGGCAGAATGAAACAATATGCAGAAAAGGATGGACTTGACAGTAAGAGTTGCTATGCTATCTATAAGGACCATCTGGGAAGATTGTGGCTTTCGACAATGGGATATGGAATTTTCCTTTATGACAGGAATCGGGACTGCTTTCGTAAAGTCTATAGGACGGATGCACTTGTTCTCGATATTGATGAAGACCGTAGGGGAAATATGTGGTTCTCTTCTCAGGGAGCTGGCCTATATCGTTATAATCCTTTTACTCGAAGATGGAAAAATTACCGAAGTTTAAAGTCTATGGTTTCTCTTCCTTCTGACCAAGTTGATTGTCTGGAGATGGATGAAGATGGCAGATTGTGGATAGGTACAATGAGCGGATTATGCTATTATAATCCGTCAGAAGATAACTTTCATCGTATCCCTTTAGAGAAGGATGGCATTGAAGTAAGCGGTGTAATAAGTGATAAGGAAATCTTATGGCTGGCAACAACTCATGGGATTTTACGATATCAAAGAGGAAAAGCTCTTCGTGTTTTTAACAGATATGATGGGTTATGCTGCGAAGTCTTTCGTCCGAATGCGGAATTGAAGACTTCAGATGGGCGAATTTTCTTTGGCGGAGTAAATGGTTTCACGGCCTTTTATCCTTATCAGATTAAGATTAACAGAATGAATCCGTCTGTATCTATTACTGGACTTGAGGTATATAACAAGCAGCAAAGAGTGGGTTCGAAATTGTTGCCTGAAGCTTTTAGTTATGTTCATCAACTTGATTTCCAACATGGTGACAAAATGTTCAGTTTGTCATTTTCTTCGTTAAGCTATTGCTCCCCTGGGAAAAATCATTTTGCTTATAAACTTGAGGGCTTTGACAAAGAATGGAACTATGTAGGGAATTGCCATCATGCTACTTATACTAACCTTCCGTCAGGGACTTATATCTTTCGGGTTAAGGCTACCAATAATGATGGAGTATGGAGCCGTCATGAGGCTCAGTTGAAAATTGTCGTTCATCCTCCTTTCTGGTGGAGCCTGCCGGCAAAAATATTTTATTTATTCCTTATCCTTTTCCTGGTTTATGAATATACTCATTTCCGTCTGCTGAAAGCTGAAAAGAAGCATCAGAATGAGATGAAAGCGCTTGATGATCGTAAAAATTTAGAGATCAGGGAAGCGCGTTTAAAGTTCTTTACGATGATTGCTCATGAAATCCGGACTCCTGTAACATTGATCATAGGCCCACTGGAGCAGTTGATGTCACATCAGGAAGTCAAGGATGAGGAATCTGTTTCTTCAGATAAAAGGAGAAATTTGAATGCGATGGCTGTTTTGCAGGTTATTGACAGGAATGCTCGTCGTCTTCTTTATCTGGTAAACCAATTACTAGACTTCAGTAAAGGACAACGGTATGGTTTTCAGGCTCATTTTAAATTACAGAATATTGGAGATATTATGAAGTCGGTGGCTATCCGTTTTCAACCTTTTTTCAAACAGAAAGGGATTGATTTCCATGTAGATTATCCCCCTGATGGATTTTCTGCGATAGTAGATCAGGAAGGTGTGACAAAGGTGATCAGCAATCTGATGATGAATGCCTTGAAATATACCAAAGATAGGATCTGCTTGAGTGGTGTCGTCTCTGGTGACCGGCAGTCTTTTCAAATCATTGTGTTCGATAATGGGATTGGAATCAGCAAGGCAGATCAGCCGAAAATCTTTAATGCTTTCTATCAGGTTCAGGACAATGCTCCCGGAGCTGGTATCGGACTGGCCATTGTCAAAAGTATAGTTGATCTGCATCATGGTCAGATGAAACTTGATTCTGAACCTAACAAAGGGACAAAGTTTATAATTACTTTCCCGGTCAGTCAGACCGGTACGGCCGGAGAAAAGAAGGTTTCAGAACATCAGGATGGCAGTGGCCGGATGGAGAATAGTAGAGAGATGATTCCTCAAGATGAACCGGAAATAGTAGAGATACCGGCTGATGGCGACAGATCTTCGGTACTTATCGTTGAGGATGATACTGATATGCGGAATTTCCTGGCATCTGATTTTCGGAATGATTATGTCGTGTATACGGCTTCCAATGGTGTAGAAGGAATAAATATTCTTTTGCATCATGTCGTTACACTGATTGTTTCTGACTGGATGATGCCGGAAATGGACGGCGAAGAGTTTTGCCGTCATGTCCGGGCTGATCAAAATACGAGCCATATCCCTTTTATCATGCTTACTGCCAAGACAGATGATGAGAGTAAGGCTGAAGGGATGAACTGTGGTGCTGATGCTTATATCGAAAAACCTTTCTCAGTGAAGTACTTGAATGCTTGTATCGGCAATCTGATCAATATGAGGAAATTGCTGATGAAGAAGTTTGCTGATACGCCATCCGAGTCAATTACCCGGATAGCCAGAACTCCTCTTGACAATGACTTCCTCTTACGGATGAATCGCCTTATTGAGAAGAATATGGATAGTGCTGACCTTTCTGTTAACTTTATTGCGGAACAGATGAATATCAGCAGATCCAGCCTTTTCGCGAAGATCAAGTCTCTGGCAGATGTTACTCCGAATGAGATGATCCAAGTTGTACGCCTTCGCCGTGCTGCCCAACTCCTGAAGGAGGGGGGATATAGGGTCAGTGAGGTGTGCTTCATGACAGGTTTCAATAGTCCTTCTTACTTTTCGAAGTGTTTTCAAAAACAGTTTGGAGTAAAACCGACTGAATACAAATAAGATGTTGTAAAGATATATAGAGTGGAATTTAATTTTTTTAAAGATGATGAATTTACGATTTTCTTTTTTTGCTGCGGGACTGCTTATGGCTGTTCCGGCATTCTCTCAGGGTACGCTGGAGGATTATGACCGTGCATACACCGTCAAGAAGGATTTCAGTTCTTTACGGGTTTATCATTGGGCTCATGAGGTGCAATGGAAAGACTCTTCTGACATATTCTCTTATCAGATGACAACTCGTGATGGTAAGGGACAGTATGTCGTTTATGATGCTGCAAACGGTACGGAAAGAACTTTTGATGTTAAAGACGAACTTGAGAAGGCTTTGGGTATTGTGAAAGAGCCAGAGAAAAGACCTTGGCCGGGCCGGGTACAGCAGCGGCACTGGATGGAGGTGGATGAAGAAACGGAGCTTCGTCCTGTAACGTCACCTGATGGAAAGATGGAAGCGTATGTTGAAGGACAGAATATCGTAGTGCACCGGATCGGTACACCCTTCTCAACCAAAAGGGTATTGTCTCAGGATGGAACCACGGGTTGTTATTATTCCAATCGGATCTTGTGGTCACCGGATGGGCGTTATCTTTTTGATTGTAAGCGGATCCCTGTACAGAAACGATATGTCTATTATGTAGAATCTTCCCCTGCGGATCAGTTGCAGCCGATTCTCCATAAACAGGAATATGCCAAGCCTGGAGATGCTCTGCCTCAAAAGATTCCGGTTATTTTTGACTTGAAGACCGGTAAGCAACTGACGGCTGATGGTTCTGCCATTAGTAATCAGTATGAACTGTCCGGTTTTCAATGGAATGCTGACGGTCAGGAGGTTATGATGGAGTATAATCAACGTGGGCATCACCTTTATCAGGTTCTTTCCATGAATGCAAATACAGGTAAAATTCGTGTCGTGGTTCAGGAATCGTCTCCGAAATATATCAATTATCAACGTATGTTCCGTTATTATACCAAAGATGGAAAACGACTGATATGGATGAGTGAACGGGATAACTGGAACCATTTGTATCTTTATGATGTGCCCACAGGTAAGGTGATTCGTCAGATTACTAAAGGGCCATGGTGTGTACGCCAGGTCTTGAATGTGGATGAACCTAACCGTGTTATCTATTTCTCTGCCAGTGGAGTAAATAAAGATGAGGATCCTTACCTTATTCATTATTATCGTATTGGTCTTGATGGTAATAATATGATCTGTCTCACTCCTGAACCGGCTCAACATCAGGCGGCGTTCAGCAGTGATTACCATTATCTCGTAGATACTTACTCCTTGGTTGATCAGGCTCCTGTAACCGTCCTTCGTGATGCTTGTAGTGGAAAACTGATCAAGGTTCTGGAGAAGGCAGATATTTCTGACCTTCTTGTCAAAGGATGGAAGGCTCCGGTTGTTTTCAAAGCAAAGGGGCGTGATGGAAAAACCGATATGTGGGGGATTATCCAGCGTCCGGTTCATTTTGATCCTTCAAAGAAGTATCCGGTTATTGAGTATATCTATGCCGGCCCAGGCGATGCATATACTCCAAAGAGTTTTATATCTTATAACTGGAATACAACATCCCTGGCGGAATTGGGATTTGTTGTGGTCCAACTTGATGCTATGGGGACTTCATGGCGTGGCAAGAAATTTGAAGAGGTGTGTTATAAAAATTTGAAGGATGCCGGATTCCCGGACCGTGAACTATGGATCAAAGCTGCTGCAAAGAAGTATCCTTATATGGATGCAGATAACGTAGGCATCTTCGGAGCTTCTGCCGGAGGACAGGAGAGTTGCACGGCTGTGTTGCTCCATGGTGATTTTTATAAGGCTGCCTATTCTTCTTGCGGGTGCCACGACAACCGGATGGATAAAATCTGGTGGAATGAACAATGGATGAGTTACCCCGTGGATTCCAGTTATGTGAGATGCAGTAATATCTATAATGCGCCTAAATTACAGCGCCCATTGATGCTTGTTGTTGGGGAACTGGATGATAATGTGGATCCGTCGAGTACTTACCAGGTTGTCAATGCGTTGGAAAAGGCGAATAAGGATTTTGAATTGGTCGTTTTGCCGGGCGTGCACCATACTATGGGAGAGCGTTTCGGAGAGCATAAGCGTTTTGACTTCTTTGTCAAGAATCTGATGCATGTGAATCCACCAAAATGGTGTGATGTCAAATCTGAATATTGATGTCCATCTGAAACTTGAAAAATATCGTGAGAGGTTATAACTCATAACGATATTTTTTAGTTAACCTTTTTGTAGACAGGAATTGTTTTTTCTCTTGTCTACAAATTATTATGTCTTGTTTTCTTTAGGTCTCTGTTTACTTAAAATTAAGGTAGAAGTTATCATATTAATGCGGATTCTTCCTGATATTTTGATGTATATAGTAAGGGACGAGAAAAGTTATTTGGCTTTTTAAAGAGAAATTTCCAATATATTTGGAATTTTCTTTAGAAATAGTTTGCAGTATTTGTGAAAATCCTATTTTTCAATAGGGGTATATTCGTTTTGCACGTCTTATAATAAATAAGTAAAAAATATGATGGGAGAAACAGTGTCTCCAACTGTCTTTTTTGCGATTGCTTACTTTTGTGGTGATCTGTTGGCAACATCTAATGAATCTGATGATAGTAAGACGCTTCATACAGGTACTCTTCTTGAGTAAGAATGCAGGAGAAAATAAGTTAAAAGGATGTTGATATATAATGATGCAGGTATTATGTTTATAGAAAAAGTAATTCTTCCTTTACAGAATAACTTTGAGAAAAATGGAAAAGAATACGCTTTTTGTATCGGGAAGCATTTCTATTCTTACACTCAACTGTTACAAAGAGCAAATGCAATAAAAGAAGTTATCCGATCAATTCCTGAACAGTATTTCGGTCTGATGGCTTATGATGATCTGGATACTTATGCTGCTGTCCTTGCACTATGGGCGGAGGGCAGATGTTATGTTCCCTTACATCCGTTACAGCCGGAAGCACGGTTGGAAAACATTATTCATCAGGTAGGTATACAGACGGTTTTGAATACTGGTGAGAGTAGATGGCCTTTCCATGTCAGGGAGATTGACACTCATGCCTTATCAGATGCAGATGATGCCTTTTCTTTTTCGCAGACTTTAAGAGATGCTGATCCTGCTTATATCTTGTTTACTTCTGGTAGTACAGGAACTCCTAAAGGTGTACCTGTTTCTTTTGGAAATGTTGCAGCTTTCATCGATGCCTTTGAAGATCTTGGTATCCAACTGACTGAAAAAGACCGGTGCCTGCAGATGTTCGACCTTACTTTTGACCTTTCTGTAGGCAGTTATCTTCCTGCTCTCCTTCATGGTGCTTGCTTGTATACCGTTCCGGTAGGGAGTGTAAAGTATGAAGAAGTGTTCTGCCTGATGGATGATTACCAGTTGACTGTTGCTTTGATGGTTCCTTCAATCATCCATTATCTTCGTCCTTATATGAAAGAACTGACAGATGAGAAGATGCATGATTGTCTCTTCTGTGGTGAGGCTTTGCTGGAGGATGATGTCAAGGCCTGGAAATCATCTGTTCCAAAGGCTAAGATATGGAATGTCTATGGCCCTACAGAGAATACGATTTATTGTACTTTCTATCCGGTAGATGATAATATAAAAAATATCAATGGAACGGTTTGTATTGGGAAGGCAATGAAAAATACTCGTGTTGCTGTTGTTGATGAAGAGAATCATTTCCTGCAACCAGGCGAGAAGGGTGAACTTTGCCTCTCCGGTAGTCAGTTGACTGCCGGATATTGGCATGATTATCAGAATAATCATCTGGCTTTCTTTCAAGATAATGGGGGAAGATGGTATAAGACTGGTGATATCTGTATGATTGATGAAGATGGAGATGTCCTCTATGAGGGCAGGAAGGACTCGCAGGTGAAGATACAAGGTTTTCGGGTAGAACTGGGAGAGATAGAGAATGTAGCTCGGAAATTCTATAAAGGCAGGCGTAATGTCGTGGCTGTCCCCTTACCAAATGATCAGGGGCTGATGACACTTCATCTGGTCGTAGAGGGGAAAAATGAAGATGCAACATCGCTGAAATCCGATCTTCAAAATTATCTTCCTACGTATATGCTTCCGGAGGATATTCGTTTTATGAAGGAGTTTCCTCAAAATGCAAATAATAAGATTGATCGAAAAGCAATCCGTAAAAAGGTAGAATACAAAATTGGAAATAAATAATTGATAGATAGATTGTAATATGGAAAAACAAGAGGTATTAAAAACGCTGAATGAGATTTTTGCTAAAGTATTGAAGAAACCGGATCTCTGTTTGGCAGAAAGAATGTCTACAGATGATATCGATGGGTGGGATTCTCTGACTAATATGATTATCATCAGTGAGATCGAAAAGCGATTCGAGTTTCATCTGAAGATGCGGGATATTATCCGTATGAGAACCGTCGGGGATATGTGCAATGTGATATTGAAAAGAATAGCATAAACGAGGACGATAAATCATGGAATTTCTTTCTATTCCCTTTGGAATATGTATGATTGTGACTTTTATCCTCTATTATTTGAGAAAGGATAGGAAGTGGCAGCATATTATTCTGCTTCTGGCCAGTTTCGTTTTTATCGGATATTATCATTTTTCTTATCTTGTAGTAGCTTCCGGGGTAACTGTATTCACCTTTTTTGCTGGTAAGGCTATTCGTAGATTTCAGGATACCTCCAAAGCAACGGTAATTCTCTGGTTGAGTATCATTGGCTTAGCTGGCTTTTGGCTTATTGCCCGATACTGGTCACCTCTGTTCCCGTTAGGTATGTCTTTTTATACTTTTCAGGCTCTTTCTTATCTGATTGAAATTTATTGGGAAGAAGAAGAACCGGAGGAGAACTTCTGGGACTTTACCTTATATATGATGCTTTTCATGAAGTTCCTTTCCGGACCTATTGAAAGGGGATTGGATACATTACCACAACTAAAGACGGCTAAGAAATTCAACTACCAACAGGTAACACGAGGATTGAAATTTGTAGTATGGGGTGTGTTCCTGAAACTGGTCATTGCTGATCGTATCGCTCCTTCACTGGACTCGGTGTTGGATAATGTGAGGAGTGCTTCTGGAATGCAACTTCTGACAGCAACTTTTCTTTATCCGATACAACTTTATGCCGATTTTGCGGGATATACAGCCATGGCTATCGGTTTTGGCAGGATGATGGGCTTTGAGTTCCATCCCAACTTTAATCGTCCTTTTATTTCTCAGTCTACCGGGGAGTTGTGGCGTCGCTGGCACATGACCCTTTCTTTCTGGGTACGTGATTATGTCTTTACTCCTTTGGATGCCTCTTTAAGGGGATTCAAGCGATGGGGTGTTTATATTTCTCTGCTGATTACCTTTGTCGCCATTGGTGTCTGGCATGGAGCTGGATGGACTTTTGCTCTTTACGGACTTTTCCAGGGGATTGTCATCATTTATGAGACGGCAGCTAAAAAGGGACGGAAACGGATAAAGGATATGATCGGACAGAAAACTTGGAAATTTGTGATGATTCTCAGAACTTATCTTCTCTTTGCCTTATCATTGTTATTTTTCCGTGTGGCCAAAATCAATGATGTGTTTTATACTTATCGCCATCTTTTTGATGGTTTCCAGACAAATATCAAGGAGTTGAGATTGGGTATGACGGACTTTTACTGGATTGTCTTTGGTGTGGCAACGATATTGATGTTTGTTTTAGAATATCTCAACTCGCGTCATAGCTTGATTCTATGGACTGAGAAATTGAATACTTCTTGCAGATGGGTGCTCTATCTGGGATTTGTGTTGACCATCTTCTTGTTTGGCTCCTTCGGTGTAGAGAATTTCATTTATATCCAATTCTAATGAAATGAAAAAGAATAGTATATCTGCTTTTTATTTGAAATGTATCCTTTTAGCATTACCTTTTATATTGTTGTTGGCCTTCTATATCTATAAGGATCCTTTTATGGTCCTTCGCCCTTATCAAGATTATGACCATAGCAGGATAAGTCAGAATGAGGGTGACGTGTCATGGATGAAATATAAGATGTATCGAAACAGGATGCATTATGATTCCTTTATCTTGGGCAACTCGTGTACTAAGGCTTTTCAGTCCTCTGACTGGAACCGGTATGTTCATGGCCATTCTCTTCGGATGTTTGCCAACTCGGAAGATCTGGGAGGTGTTTATATGAAAATAGAAGCCTTGAACAGTCAGCCTGATCAACCGATCAAGAATTTGCTTTTGGTAATGGAACCATCAACTTTTATCAATGCGGACAGTAAGGAGGATTTTATGCACATTATGCCTCCTGAAGTAAGTCATAAAAGTCAGATTACTTATCAGATGACTTTCTTACAGGGCTTCTTTACCCCTAAATTCTTTTTACCTTATATGAAATATCTGATTATAGGGAAATATACGGATAACATGCATGGTATCATCAATGAAGATGTTCTGACTCGTAGAAAATATTCTAATGACGAGATCTTACCTCAGGAAAAGGCTATTGCAAAGATGGGTGATGGTTTCTGGAAACAGGACTATTGGCTGAAAATACTTAAGGAATATCATCCTTTGAAGGTACAGCCTCGTGCTCTTATATCTTCTCAGGTATCAGAACTCAAGGATATCAAGTCTATCTGTCAGCATCATCATACGAATCTGAAGATTGTCATCAGTCCTGAATTTAAGAAAAAGGTGATGAATCCTAAGGATATAGCTACGTTGAATGCAATATTCGGACCGCATGTAGTCTATGATTTTTCTAATAAGCATTATCTCTGGATGGATAATAAGCATAATTTCTATGATTCTGATCACTATCGTGTGACGTTGGGGAAAGAGATATTGAAGATCATTTATCAATAAAAGAAATTTAATTAACTCCGTAAATAACTACGAAACAGTTATTTGTGGAGTTAATTATTTGTGCATGGATCAGAGATTGTTCTTGAAGAAAAGTAAGCAGCCATAAGACCTAATTATAAACTATGAAAATGACGTAACTGTTGTTTAATCTGATTTCCTTTACATGGGATATGGTTGACCAGAGCAAGTAATACCATAAAGAAACGGTTAAAGATTTGAGGGATTTAATATAAATAGATGAACCATTAGCGGAATTAATGGTTCATCTTACAATAAAGCAGTCATATAAAGGGGTAAGTATAAGATACCGTCTTCCATTTTAAGATCGGCAGTATGAAGAACAATGCGTTTATGAATCATGTACCCATATTTTTTCCCATTTTATCAAGTGAAGTTGTAGTATAGTTTTTCCCCGATTTCACCTCTATGGCCGTTACATTATGGCGACTAGTTGTAATCGCTTTTGAAATCAGAAAATCAATTTCCATGTTTTGTGATGCATCATCCTTTGAATATGAAGAAAAGAAGTACAGATTATGACCAGCAGCAACCAACATTTGTGCAACGACATTCTCCATGAGCATTCCTTCATTAAACTCCAGTTTGTCAAGCATCAATTTTCTGTAAATATCTTCTGATACTATACCATTCTCATCGAATGAATGGCTGATAAGCAAGCCAGTATCTGCCATGTAGCATTTGGTCGTATATTTTTCGCTTCATACCATTTGTCTTATTAAGAATAATACTAGGTTACACATTTCCATAGATTTTGAATATCGTATTTTACACGTTTCCATAAATTTTAGATGGTACAAAAATACACATTTCCAATGATTTTGAAAAGATATTGTAAATAATTAGCATTTAAGTAGCAAGAAATTGATTTTATTAGTGTAAATAATAGATATCAAGCATATCTTAATTTGTCTAATCATAAAAAACGGCCGATAATCAAATGATTAACAGCCGTTTACTGTACCCAGAGCCGGGGTCGAACCGGCACGAATTGCTTCACTGGTGTTTGAGACCAGCGCGTCTACCAATTCCGCCATCTGGGCATAACGCATGATTCTTATTGGCTGCAAAGGTAGTGCTTTTTTCGGAATTCACAAACATTTAAATTAAAATTCTTAATTTTTTTGTACGTTCCCTTTTTTCTTCTTATCTTTACCCTGCTAATTAAGGATAATTATAAATATGTTTTAAATCATGGCTAAAACCGATGAGAATTATTGCGTGATACTGGCAGGTGGCAGGGGCAAACGTTTATGGCCTTGCAGCCGTGAACAGCAACCAAAACAGTTTATTGATTTCTTTGGTACAGGAAAAACACAATTCCAACAGACATACGATCGTATTTCTAAGTTTATTGAACCTAGCCATATCTATGTGAATACGAATGAACAATATGTCGGAATGGTTAAGAACCAGCTTCCGGATCTGCCGGATGATAACCTGCTGGCTGAGCCGATCAATAGAAATACGGCACCGAGTGTAGCTTGGGCTTGTTGTCGGATCAGTCATATTAATCCACAGGCCAATTTGATTATAGTTCCTTCTGACCAGACTATTATCAATGAAGAGGCTTTCCAGAAGAATGTGCTTGACGGACTGCAATTCGTTTCAGACAGGGATTGTCTGTTGGCTATGGGAGTAAAGCCTACTCGTCCTGAACCGGGTTATGGATATATTCAGATAGGTGACAGTTCTGATCACAGCAACTTTTATAAAGTGCATACTTTTATAGAAAAACCAGACCGTTCCTTTGCCAAGATGTTTATGGATAGTGGTGAATGGTATTGGAATACTGGAATATTTCTGGCAAATCTGCATGCTTTACAAGGTAGTTTGGCAAAGCTTTTACCGGGTGTGCTTCAGGATCTTGATCGAACCGACCATAACATTACGATTCCTGAAGAAAATGCATATATTAAAGAGCACTTTTCTTTTTATCCTAACCTTGCTATTGATACAGGACTACTTGAAAAGACCGATAATGTCTATGTCAAGAAGTGTGACTTTGGCTGGGCTGATTTAGGTACTTGGCATAGTATCTATGAGTTTATGCAAAAAGGTAAAAAGGATAATGTGGTCATTGATTCTGATGTGATGATGGAGGACTGCCGTGATAATATTATCAAGTTGCCTAAAGGGAGGATGGCCGTTCTCAATGGTCTTGATGGTTTTATTATTGCTGAGAAGGATAATGTATTATTTATCTGTAAGAAGGAAGATTCATCTGCTCTTATCAGAAAATATGTGAATGTGGTTCAGATGAAAAGGGGTGATCAGTATATCTGAAATGATCTTCTTATTTTATAAATTGGATGCAAACAGGTTTACTGATTCTGATACTTTGTCGGGTATCTGTGAGTAATCCTGTGCGAGGATTCCTATTATATATTTCAATCTCATTACTGTCCCGGCAGGCCACGAGAAGGAATTTCCCATTTGGTGTAATATTAAAGTTCCGTGGGTGAATTCCTGTGTTCTGGTATCCTGCCCAGGACAGTTGTCCTGTCAACTGATTTCTTGAAAATATGGCGATTCCATCATTTTTCAATCGATTGCTTGCATAGAGGAACTTTCCGTCTGGACTGATATGTATGTCAGCACTGCCTTGAGCATGATGAACGTCGGCAGTTATGACTTGAAAACGTTTGAGGTTCCCGTTTGCGTAACGGAATACTGTAATATTTCCAGAGAGTTCGCTGATCAAATATGCAAATTTTCCATCTGAACTGAATATCAGATGTCTTGGTCCTGAATTAGTGTCAATGGTTATAGGATGGTCAAGTGGTAAGAGAGTGATCTTATCGGAAGCTAAGCGGAACCTTAGTATCTGGTCTGCGCTGAAATCTGTAGCAAATATGTATTTCCCGTCTGGGCTGAATCGGACACAGTGTATATGGGGGCTGTTCTGGCGTGTGATATCTGGTCCGCCGAGATGTCCATGGAACTGACGGATGATAGGATTTAAGCCTCCGTCCTTGCGTAATGGAAAAACGGACATGCTTCCGCCTGTGTAATTGGCTGTAATGACTTCATGACCGTTGGTTGATACGTAACAGGGGTCTTCTCCTTGAGTTAAGCGCCTGTTTATTAATTTCAGATGTCCGGTATTTTTGTCTATCATGTATGCATTTAAGGCAGCTGTGGTATCTGGCATCTCACTTACCGCATAGATGAACTTTTCATCCTTTGAAGGAATAAGATAAGAAGGGTTGGGAACTGTGACTGAAGAAAGTGGAACAGATTTCCCTGTGTTCTGATCAAGTCGGTAGGTGTAGATTCCTTTGCTGCCTCCACCTGTATAGGTTCCGATGACCAGGGTTAACTTGTTTGTATTTCTACCTTTTATGAATGTCTTTCCATTCATAATTACATGATTCCCCAATAGCAGTACGATCAATAATAGCAGTTTTCTCATAAATAAAATATCTTTGAGTATTCTTACGAGTGAAGTGATTCTGTTAAGCGTACAAAGATACATGTAAAATTTGAAAGAGAAACTCTTTTTCATAAAATTTCAGTTTTATCGCTTTTCTGAATCCTATGCCGGATGGGTATCTGTTGTATTCGACGGAAAAGTGCAAACCTTCGGATAGTTCTGACGACTATATGTCACAGTAAGTCACGATCATAGTCTTTTTTGTTCTTGATGGTTCATACAATTAAGCTGTATGGTGCTATAACTAAGCTCTATGGTGCATACCGTTGAGCTCTATAGTGCATAGCGCAAAGCGCTATGCACTATAGAGGTATTAAACAATAGTAATAATTGACTATTGACCGTAGTATAAAAAATAATCCCCGCTTTTCTAAGGAGAAAAACGGGGATTATCTTTTACGATTTTAATGCTTTTGATTTAGCGGTCGTAAGAATTCGGATTCTGTTTCTTGAATTCCGTATAGATTTTATTGGAAATTTCCTTGAACTGATCTTCTGTGAGTTTTAGTTTTTTGCTCATATTGACATCTGATTCCTTGTTGAGTGGGATGAGTTGGATATGTGCGTGTGGTACCTCTAATCCCAAGACGATTTCGGCAACTTTCTTGCAAGGATAAGCTGCTTTCAACGCATGAGCGACTTTCTTTGCGAAGACTTCAAATTCAGCCAGGTCCCAGTCATCCATATCAAATATATAGTCTATTTCCTTACGTGGTATTACCAGAGTATGGCCAATAGCTACAGGATTGATATCAAGGAAAGCATAAAATTTCTCATCTTCCGCACATTTATAGCTTGGTATTTCACCATTTGCTATCTTACTGAATAATGTACTCATATCATTAATCTTTTATGATCATTGTGTGTTGATTAGGGCAATTGCCGATAGTTCCCTATACCGATTGCCAAAAGTCAGCCAACAGAAATCTTATCGATTCTCAAATGAATTGTTCCACGAGGAATCTTGATTTCTGCAACATCACCTGCTTTCTTGTTCAACAATCCTTGCGCGATAGGGGTTTTAATAGAAATCTTACCTTCTCTCAAATTTGCCTCGCTTTCACTGACAAGTGTGTATTTCATTTTCCTGTTGTTTGCCAGATTTGTCATTTCAACGGTTGAAAGGATCTGAACAACATCAGCTTTCAGTTTGGAAGTATCAACGATCTTTGCTTCAGCTACTTCTATTTTCATTTGGTTGATTTTAGCTTCCAGATGTGCTTGCGTCTCTTTTGCTGCATCATACTCTGAATTTTCACTTAAATCACCTTTATCGGCAGCTTCGCCAACGGCCGCAGATGCCTTGGGGCGCTCTACTGTTTGAAGCTCATGGAGCTGAGCTACGAGCTTGTCGTAGCCTTCTTGTGACATGTAAGCCATAATTTCTTCGTTTTTGGTTGATAAATATTTATTGAAGTAGAGCAAAAAAAACATTGAATTCCGGCATCGCAGCGGTGATGTCGGAATTCAATATCCCTTATGTCTCTACTATAATCTTCTTTTGCAAAGATAGAAAATCTTTTTGAAACCGCCAAATATTTAAGATAAAATTGATTTAACTCAATAAAATAATTATTTTGTAAAATTTGTGACATAAGAATGTTGGAGTTAATGTGATTTTTTTTATCTTTGCTTCGTGTTTTTCATAGTATTAGATTTAAGGTTAACAAAAGGTTGGGACTCAGCGGAGTCCCTTTTTTTATTTTCTGACACTTGAAAAAGATAAAAATCTGTATTGGATATTATGGGTTATTTGCGATAATGATTCAAAAAAGTGTCCTTCACTTTTCTTGTGTTTTTCCCTCTTTCTAATGGGCAGAATTGTTGCCAGAAGATATAAAAAAGCGATGTCCCCTTCTTATAAAAGAGACATCGCTATAAAATTCAAAATACGGCCTTGTCTTAAGTATTATAAATGAAACTTGTAGCCGACGGTAAATTGAAATACGCTATTGCGTGGATTGCTGCTTTGATCGACATCGTATACATCGGTTATCCCCCAGTTATAACGGCCTTCGATGACAAAATCATCATATTGATAGGACATCCCAATAGGGATTGATACATCTACGCTCTTTGCACCGGTTCCATGATCATCAACTAAAAATCCTGGCTGAAGTCCTACTTTAAATGCGAAACCTGGAGCTACGTAAAAATTGGCAAGTACTGGAATATTGATATAATCCAGTTTGGTTACAGAGGAGAAACCATCATGATTCCATTTTGCTCCTTGAGCTGAATAGTCAGCTCCAAAACTAATACCAATATTCCGACTTGTATTTACCTCTCCTTCCAGTCCAAGAACCATTCCTACTCTTGAATCGGCACCTACATTGGTCAGCGAAGCTACGTTGAGACCAATCTTAGGCTGAAGGGTAAAGGTACTGATATTACTTCGGCGATGAGCATATCGCCCGTAATAACCGCGATGTTGGGCAAAAGTTCCAACTGTCAATAGCAGAGTAACTGCCAAAAGAATCATTCTTTTCATAATCGTTATAATATTTAGTTTATTCATTGTTCAGAAATGTCTTTCTGTTTTATGGTTAATGCAAATGTATAACTTTTTTTGTCTGTTCAACGTGCTTTTTCCCTATAAGGTATCGGAATTTCCCTATAAGGAATGGAATTTCCCTATGATGTATACAAAGATCCCTGATAGATTTACCTTTCAGAGTGTGTCATCCTGAAGAAATCCGTTTTGCCTCTTGCAATAATCTATAAGTTTCTTGAATATCGGGTTCGTTTCAAGTATCTGGGGATTTCCAGTCAAAATAATTTGCTTTCTTGCTCTGGTTAGAGCAACATTCAGTTTTCGGTCAATTGTCATTCCGTCTTCCTCGAAGCAATTTGCAGTAAGAAATTCGAGTTGTGAGAAATTCTGTATAGTGAATGAATAAATGATATAATCACACTGACTGCCTTGATACCGCTCAATGGTATCAATGGAGATGTCAAGAAGCTCCGGAATATTCAGTTTCTCAATTTCCTTCTTAATCATAGCTATTTGATTCCGATAGGGTACGATAATACCCGCAGTGCTGGAAGTGAAAAATTGATCCTGACTGCTTCCTGGAGTTTTAAAGCTTTTTTGGGTATATTCGTATATTCGTCTCAGACATTGTGCTGTAATGATCGCCTCAGAAGAGTTTACCTTTTCTGATGCACTTGTTACCTTACAGAACTTGCTGGGTATAAAAACCATTCTGTGATTAAGAAGCAGATGGTCCAGGGAAGATGTATTGTCATATACTTCTTTTACTTCCTGTGGATAGAGGTTCTTTTCTTTTTGATGAGGCAGTGGTATAGGTTGGATTCTTTCATGTGCATAGAACATCCTATCAGGGAATTCTGCTATAGCCGGGTGCATACGTCCCTGATGATCCAACAAACCGATAAAGTCATCTTCTCGTTTTTGTTTCTTTTCCCAACAGATGAGCCGTTCAAAAAGAGAATTACGGCAGTTGGTCAATCCGATGCCATTGAGGTCTTTTTCTGATACTTTTGAATCTGTTTCATCTTGTTGTACAACTGCAGGTAGTTGTTTGTGATCACCAATCAGGATAAACTTCCTTACTCTTGTGAGCAGTCCCACAATATTCGGCTCGAGGATTTGTGAGGCTTCATCAATAATAGCAAGGTTGAATGTCTTTATGTTAAAGAGATATTCCCGTGAGGAGATCATAGATGTGGTGCCAACGATAATACGTGTATTTTGTATTTTGTTTTTCAGACAGATGAGTTTTGGAAAACGCTCGGCAAGATTAATGATGAGATAGGGCTGAAAGCGCTTATCACAAGAGAAAGAATTCCCGATTCTGAGAAAATCGATTTTGTTTTCCAAAAGCATATTGCAGATCTCATCTACAGCTCTGTTCGTATAGGCCATCAGTAAGATAGATTGCCCGGGACTTGCCAGGGCTTCTCTGACCATGAATTGCAAAGCCCTTGATGTCTTCCCTGTTCCCGGTGGTCCAAGGAGGAGAAAGTAATCCTGAGCCTGTTTGGCTCTTTCCAGAATGGGATCTAATACGTCATCATAATGTCTGGACAATTTGAGAGAAGTATCTTTTTCAGGTTTACGCTGTCCAAGAATCAGGTCCCGTATAGGTTTGGGAGAAGAGATAAACCGGTGCAGATTGCGCAACTCTGATCCTGTTGCGGCATCACTGGCACCATGTTCAATGGCATAGACTTCTGAATGGAACAGGTTCGGATTCTGTTGGCCGTCGTTAAGATGTACGGTAAGTCGATCCGAAGAAATTTTCTGGAGGGTACCTTTTAGCAGAATAGTCCTGCGTACATCAGGTACCTGATCTTTCGGATAACCATAGAGATAAATGATATCTCCTGTCCTGAAGTTAGGCAGGAAATATGTTCCTTGGGCAGGGATGGCTAAGGTAATGGTGTCATACCCATTGAAGGAAGCACTTTTCTCCTTTTTAATAATATGCAGGTCTGTATAAATATTTCCGGTATCCTTCTTCTCTGCCAGAGGCATATTCCAGAGATCACTGGAGGAATTGCCGAGTCCCTCTTGGGCTCCGACCTTAGAAACAACTTGTTCTCGGATAATAAAAGTAAGCATCCTGCAGAAGTAGTTGCGCTCCAGTACGGTAAGGGTATGTAAAGGATCTGTCATCAGAGCGATTTCCGGCCTGAGATATTGATGATAGAAGGAACCTTGGCAATGTTTTACATTAAGAGCTTCCGGGGTTAATATTTCCATTCGGTTGCTAAAGCCATTCTGGGCGATATCGAAATCTTCTGCCACTACCTGATTACGGTATTTAATAGCTTCGCGGAAAAGAGTGCGGTAATAAGCCACACTCATAAGTCCGTCTTGTGGAGGATATTTGGAGTAAAAGAGCCGGATATCAGTAAGAGAATCACTGGTATGAAAATTATAATGCAGGATGCCATAGTAGAGCAGGAGTTGTATCCAGTGATTCTCCAGGGGGAGACCATGATGGACTGGGTCTGGCTGGTGTCTTTCAATATGCAGGTTTCGTCCTGATTTCTGCTCGATCAGCAGTTTGAAGTCTGTAGTCATCAGATCGACGCGGCCATCAATTCCAAGGACTTCACAGATAAAGGAAGGTTCAAGGATAGCCTTTGATTTATCAAAAGCATTTATTCCTGCAAAGAGTTGATGTACTCCTTCTTGAATATTTCTTGTCTGGTTAGTGGCATCATTATAAAATCTAGTTGGGTTGAAACCGTTACAACAGGAGAATTCCAAAGCTTTCTCCTGATAGTTACTTTTAATGGTATCTTTCAAGTTATACTTTCCTTCCGAGTTGATGGCATCGTCAAGGATTGATCCCGCCAGGTCACCCAAAAGGATAGGTTGCGTATTTGCCCTTGGCTTCATCTGTTTTAACAGATAGAGGAGTGGATGATGCCCGAATTCAGTAAAGCAACTGGCGATGGTACTGATGTCAAGCAAAAAGTCGGGCTCTAATACGATTAATGTCGGTTGGATGAGATTACCTTCTATATGATTATCTAAAAGATTGAGTTGGGTGTTCTTATGTACGATATCTTTCAGATAGCTGTGGTCAATTCCTCGTTGTTCTTCCAGATAGGGGACAATAGCTTCTTCTGGAGCATCATCCTGGTCCATACTTACATGAATGCCATCATCATCTACAGACTGGACGATGCAACGGATATAACGGTTGTTGATGCGTCTTGGCTGTAACTGATGACGACTTATCTGTGGTATAATGGTATTGACTTCTGTTGGTATGTCACACGAAAAGATTGCAGAGATGAAGATGCAGAGGGCCCGTATATCCTCTTGCAGGTCTTCTTTTGACAATGGCTGACTCGAATTGGAGTGACGGCGCATGGTCTGAACAGCAATTTTGTCTGATTGATGGATGTGTAGAGAATTACACACGTAATCAACCTGGGAGAACAGATTGCCAAAAGCGTGGCCGGAATTTTTGATTCCCTCGTGGCAGCACAATACCAGTATCTCGTGCATCACTTGGTTTCGTTCTTTTGGCTGAAGTTCAGATGCGTTCAGGATGTCTACGGCACGACTGAACAGTTCTTTTGCTGTAATATTTTTCTTCATTATTATGCAAAGATAACTAAAAACTTTAAGATTTTAGAAAAATGGAATGTAAGGAATTCTGTTACTTCTTTTATAAAATCAGAATTTTAACAGAGAATATGTTTTTTGATGGACATTCTATTGGCTGCTTGAGAAGGGGTATGAGAAAATGATGTTGAAGTTCATGGATTTCTATTTTAAGATGGATGATAATCCATATAAAACCTCTATCTTTGTAGGTATGGAAAAAGAAGAATTGATGCGGAGGGCTATCGTCCTCTCTGAAGAAAGTGTGAAAAGGGGCGGAGGTCCATTTGGAGCAGTCATTGCCCGGAAGGATAAAATCGTAGCAGAAGCTTCGAACAGTGTAACTCTTGATAATGATCCTACAGCACATGCAGAAGTTAATGCCATCCGTAAAGCTGCAAGGGTACTTGGCACTTTTGACCTCTCTGGGTGTGATATCTATACTTCCTGTGAGCCGTGTCCGATGTGCTTAGGTGCTATCTACTGGGCTCATCTGGATAGAATTTACTATGCGAATGATCGTCAGGACGCTGCCCGAATCGGTTTTGATGATGATTTTATCTATAAAGAGATTGCTCTTAAGCCTGGAGACCGTCATACGAAGATGGAACTCCTTCTTCCGGATGAGGCTAAGAAAGCCTTTAAGATGTGGGAGAAAAATACCAAGAAGACGGAATATTAAGTTTTATTCTGTTTTTCTTTGTTTCGTTGATCTGGAATGTGAATAGAACGGATACATTCCAGATTTTTTGTTTTGAACTGGCTATAAAAGCATATACATATTTCTCAGATGTGTTATCTCATGTTCTTCTATGTTTCTTTTTCATAAGACAACTTTTTGATGAATTTTAGCTTTTATTTGTTTAAAATTATTACTTATGGGAAGAGTTAAAAACTTACTATTTATTGATGTTTGATATTCATAACACATTAATAATAAATGTTTTACGTTTTTATAAAACTTACTTTTATACTTACTCCAGAATTTATCTTAGAGAAATGGTCATAATTTTGCAATTGTAAAACCTAAACATCTATTAGTTTATAATGAAGAAGAAAAATTTGCTCCTGACAGGTTTATCCTTTTTAGCAATAACGGTCAGTGCACAAATCCCTCGATTAGGAAAATCACCTCTTAATCAAGTTATTAAAGCCATGACTCTGGATGAGAAGATAGATCTTCTTGTAGGAAGTCAGGGAAATGTCAGCACACAAGCTACAGCCACTATTGGAAATTCTGCTAAATTGGTAGCAGGAGCAGCCGGACAGATTAATGGTATTCCTCGATTGGGAATACCTCCAACTGTTGTTGCAGATGGTCCTGCAGGTCTTCGTATTGATGCCACACGTCCTGGGAGCTCACAGAAATTTTATTGTACACATTTTCCTGTGGCAACGGTCATGAGTTCAACATGGAATTCTCAACTGGTCTATGATGTCGGTGAAGCAATGGGGAATGAAGTGCTTCATTATGGTGTAGATATACTTCTCGCTCCTGCTACAAATATACAACGTAATCCTCTTGATGGGCGGAATTTTGAATACTATTCAGAAGATCCGTTGTTGGCAGGAACTATTTGTGCAGCAATGATTAAGGGCGTTCAAAGCAATGGCGTTGGAACATCTCTTAAGCATTTCGTGCTGAATAATCAAGAAACTAATCGGACAAGTAATAATGTTATCGGCAGTCCCCGTACTTTCCGGGAAATTTATCTTAAGCCCTTTGAAATAGCTGTTGAGACAGCACAGCCCTGGACAGTAATGACCTCTTATAACAAAATCAACGGGACTATGGCTAGTGAACGAAGCGACTTGCTTACTAATATTCTCAGACGAGAATGGGGATTTAAGGGCATGGTTATGACTGACTGGTTTGGTGGACAACATGCTACACTCCAGATGGAAGCTGGAAATGATCTCCTAATGCCAGGAAAAATATCACAGCGTGAAGAGATTAAAAAAGCAGTGCTCAATGGACGGCTCTCCATGGATATTATAGACCGTAATGTAAGACATATATTAGAATTAATCTTGAGAACACCAAGATTCAAAGGTTATATTGCCGATAATCATCCTGATCTGAAAGTACATGCAGTTCTGACACGTCAAGCTGCTCAAGAAGGGATGGTCCTTCTGAAAAATGTCAAAAATGCCTTACCTCTTAATCAAAGAATAAGAAAATTAGCAGTATTCGGACGTACTTCCTATGACTTTATTGCAGGTGGAACGGGCTCAGGAAATGTAAATCATGCATACGTGGTCAGCTTGATCGATGGCTTGAAAAATGCTGGGTTTGATATTGATCCGTCAATTCAGTCAGACTACACGAAGTATATTTCCACAACTACTGTAAAACAGCCTTTTAGCGATATTCCATTGGCAGCTTTTCTTCCTAAACATTTAATTCCGGAAATGACCATTAATGCTCCAGATCTTCATGAAGCAGCAAGAAACAATGATGCTGCTCTAATTACAATAGGTAAAACATCAGGAGAATTTGCCGATCGCTCTATTAAGGATAATTTTGATTTGTCTCCTCAAGAAGAGAAGATGATCTCTGACGTTTGTAAAGTATTTCATAAACTTGGTAAGAAAGTAATAGTAGTACTTAATGTATGTGGAGTTATTGAAACTCCGAGTTGGATAGATGGACCGGATGCTGTACTTGTGGCTTGGCTTCCCGGTCAAGAAGGTGGTAATTCGGTTACTGATATCCTAACTGGTAAAGAAAGTCCATCCGGACGACTTCCCATGTCGTGGCCGAAGAGTTATGCAGATGTGCCAAATAAGGATGATTTCCCAAATCCGGATGAGATCAGTGATGAACAGATTCTGGAAAGTCTTAAAGGTTTTGATAATCAGCGGACTGAAGGGAAACGGAAAAATTTCGATTACACAAAATATAATGATGGGATCTATGTAGGTTACCGGTATTATACTACTAAGAATATTCCGGTAGCATTTCCTTTTGGTTATGGTTTAAGCTATACCACTTTCAAATATAGTCAATTGACTGTCGTAAAAGATAATCAAGGCAATCTGGAAGTAAAGGTAAAAGTTACTAACAAAGGGAAAAGGAGTGGCAAGGAAGTTGTTGAGGTTTATGTAGCTGCCCCTGGAAAGGATATGGGCAAACCCTCGCGGGAACTTCGTGGCTTTGCTAAAACTAAAAAACTTGCTCCAGACGAGTCCGAAACTGTGAGTGTTAATATTCCTTATTCTTCTTTGGCATCCTTCAACGATAAGGAAAACCAATGGCAGGTAGAAGCTGGACAATATATCGTGGAGGTGGCCCGGAATGCTGCTGACATGCGGCCACTTTCTAAGAAAGTAACTGAACTTGCCAGCGTAACGGAAAAAGTAACTCCAAGTCTCCTGCCGGAACAAAAAATGATTTGCAGCTATTAGGCTATTTATCATTACTGATGATGTTGATCATTAATATTATATGGCAATTCATACGTCACATATCAAACATAAAATCCTCTTTTTGATTAGTATTTGTATGTAATAATGTTCGTAGATAGCTATAACTCAAGTAAAATGTTAGCTGAATAGTTATTAATAAATCACTGGAAATTTAATTATTATTAGATAATATCATTATGAAATCTTTAACTTTAACTTTAGGAATTGCCGCATTAACCTTGGCAAGTCAATCCTATGCTCAGAAAAAACCTAATATAGTTTTATTCTATATGGATGATATGGGCATGGGTGATTTATCATTAACCGGGGCTCGGGGTTATACGACTCCGAATATTGATGGTATTGCTCATGAGGGCATGTATTTTACTAATTACTATGCTTCTTCTGCTATAAGTACTGCTTCTCGTGCAGGACTACTTACGGGATGCTACTCTACTCGCGTAGGTGCTCCTGGATGTTATATGATTAATCCTAAAGAAGGATTGGATGCAAGTGAGACAACATTACCAGAGATGTTGCAAAAGATTGGATATAATACAGCTTTAATCGGGAAGTGGCATCTTGGATGTGGAAATGACTTCTCTCCCTTGAAACGTGGTTTTAAAGAATTTTTCGGTACGTTATATTCTAACGATATGTGGCCCGTTAATTATGATGGTACACCTTGTACAGATCCTAATAACTTTAAATCTATGATGCCAGAACTTAGACTGATTGATGGAGATAAAACTTATAAGATAATCGCAACTCTTGATGATCAAGCTCAGTTGACGACACTTTATACAGAACGTGCTATCAGGTATATCAATAATCATGCTAAGAAACCTTTTTTCCTAGAGATTTGCCATAATATGCCTCATGTACCTCTTGCTGTTTCTGATAAGTTTAAGGGTAAGAGTAAAGTTGGACTATATGGTGATGTAATGATGGAATTGGACTGGAGTGTAGGTCAGATTCTAAGTACATTAAAAGAAAAGGGATTGGAGAAAAATACAATTGTTATTTTTACTTCTGATAATGGTCCATGGTTAACGTTTGGTAATTATGCTGGGAGTAATGGAGGGTTGCGTGAAGGAAAGCAAACTTCTTTTGAAGGTGGACAGCATCTTCCTTGCATTATTAAATGGCCTGGTAAAATACCAGCTGGTGTTGTGAACCCACAATTAATCTGCAATTTGGATTTTTTGCCTACCTTCGCAGCCATTACAGGTGCTAAACTTCCAACAAACAAAATTGATGGCATAAATGTACTTTCTCTTTTAAAGGGCAATACGACAGAATCTCCTCGCAAATATTTTTATTATTATTATTCCTATAATCCAGCGCAAATCCTTGGAAATCTTGAAGCGGTTAGGGATAATCAATTCAAACTTGTCTTTGATCATAAATATAATAGTAATGAAGATGCAAAAATTGGCAAAGATGGATTCCCTGGCCAGACAGTTGTAAAAGAAGCTAAGATGGCACTTTATGATCTTCGTAATGATCCTGGAGAGCGTATGGATGTAAAAGATAATTACCCTAAAGAAGTCGAAAAATTACAAAAGGCTGCTCAGAAAATGCGTGAAGATTTAGGAGATAACCTTCAAAATATGCCTGCAACAAATGCACGGCATTACCTACCTCTTTATCCTTTTGGAAGGTAGTTTTTCTTATTATATTTTCTTGAATTATAAATATCTTTATATCAACTTATAGTAAGTAAAAAACAATTTTATAAATTAAACATATTATCATGAAAAGGAAACTATTAACAACTTCTGTTTTATGTTCAATGGCAGGATTAGTCCCAACAAACAGTATTTATGCACAGGATTGCCTTAGAGGTAAACAGAAACAACCTAATATTATCTTTATTTTAGCGGATGATATTGGGTACGAAGCATTTGGCTGTGATGGGGGGACGTCTTATAAGACTCCAAACATTGACCGTATGGCTAAGGAGGGAATGCTCTTTAATCTGTGCTATTCTCAACCTTTAAGTGCTCCTTCTCGTTCTCAGTTGATGACCGGTAAATACAACTTTCGTAACTATCATGGTTTTGGGGTGATGGATCCAGGAACAGAGACATTTGGCAATCTGTTGAAGGATGCAGGTTATGTTACAGGTGTCACAGGCAAATGGCAACTCTATGGAGATGCTGATCAGCAGAAACTAGTTGGCCATCATGGCGTACTTCCAAGAGAGGTGGGTTTTGATCATTATTTTCTTTGGCATACGGTATTTCCTAATATGGAATTCCCGGATTCATTGAAGGGTGATAAACTTATTATTAAGGGAGAGACAACTCAACGTGAAGCTCGCTATAAGAATCCTGTCATATTGACAGAGGATGGTAAGCTCACTTTCCATGATCAATATGGACCACAGCTTTTCGAAAGATGGGCAGAGAATTTTATCGATGAAAATAAAGACAGATCCCGTCCTTTTTTCCTTTATTATCCTATGGTGTTGATGCATGATCCATTTCAACCTACTCCTAACAGTAAAGGATGGGGAAATTCTAATGGATATGATCCAAGTGATCCTAAATACTTTGGCGATATGATGGAATATATGGATATGCTTGTAGGCCGTCTTATCAAGAAGGTGAATGATGCTGGTATCGCTGATAATACTATTATTATCTTTACAGGTGATAATGGTACAAACCGCAAAATTTATTCTCAGTGGTGCGGTCAGAAAATCCGTGGAGACAAGGGATTTCCTCAAGAATGGGGTATTCATGTACCTTTTGTGGCTTATTGGAAAGGTCACATTAAAGCAGGGAGTGTAAATAACAATATGATTGACTTCACTGATATTCTGCCTACATTCATGGATATAGCAGGAACAGGTATTCCAGCTGGCTTTAAAGTTGACGGTATGAGTATTCTTGATCAGCTGCTTGGCAAGAAAGATGCTCCAAAGAGAGACAACACATTTGGATGGTATGATGCCAAATGGATTTCTATTTTCCCGAAGGCTATCTGGATACAGGATTCTTCTCACACTTGGAAGCTCTATCATGACGGTAAATTCTATAATCTAAAGAACGATCCCGATGAGAAGACTCCTCTTAATGATAAGGACCTTACCAAGCAGGAACGCGGTATTAAAAATCGTTTGATGAAACGAATAGAATATATCTTAGCCCATTAATAGGAGTTAAGAGATAGAATGATGAAATAGATATTATTATAGATAATGAACTTGGGAAATTTGTTGTCTATAGTAATTTCTAATATCTTTCTTCCAACTCAGAAAATTTTCTAATTTGAAAAATAGTCTTTTGTGAAGAAATTAAATAATATAATTTATTCTGAACTTTGTAGTCAGAAGTCAGTAATAATGCTAAATGTTAATTCTAAAATATAATAATTATAAAAATCCAACAACATGTTAAACAAAAACATCTTATTTTCATTGATACTTTTATCTGCTGTGGTTCCTGTTTCTGCCCAGAAGGGACAAAAGGTTGATACAACAAGGGTGTCTGCTGTTAATGGCAATCAGCGCAATGTGATGCTTAATGCATCAGATAATACAAGTCCTAGAGAAATTAATATAGGTCTGCCATCTAGCGTTGGAGGTACAACAATCTTAGAAAACGATTTGCCTGTAGTTTATTATTATTGGCCAGAACTTCCGAATAAAAGCTGGCGTCAAAGTGTTAGTTTGAAAAGTACAAGCCTTATGTCTCTTAGTCAGGTTGCGGGGACGACAGGTAATATTGGGTATGCTGTTAATTCTTATTCTCAGACTGGGACTAAGAATTTTCAGGGGAAAGTAAAGTTTACCCTGAATAATTATGGTTGGATTCAACCCGATATTAATATTTCTGGCCCTATAAATAATGGTTGGGCTTATAGTGCTGGTGTTTTTCTTAACTATGATCCTGGTACTACTAATCTTGCCTTTACGAAGTATGCTGACCAAACCAAAATCTTTCGTATTGGACTTACAAAATTTTTTAATAACAAAAGAGGACAAATAAATTTCCAATATAAGTATGCAGATTCCTATGGCATTACTGATTATTCTCTTTTTGAATATGAGAAGAATGGTAAAGTTAAAGAAGTTAATGGTTATAAGATTGGTCGTAGTTCCTACATCGTCAATGATGGAACTGCAAGATATCTAGGTTTAGATGGGGGAGAATATTATAATGTTACAGCAGATGGGAATTATGCAAAATCAAAATCCCATACTATTAATTTATTTGGAAAATATGTCTTTGACAATGCATGGCAATTAAATTTTTCAAGTTGTTTACATATAGCTAAAGCTTCGGTAGCAGGTTATATTCCGACTGGCTTAGCTGTAGTAGACAAATCTGCTGGTTATGCCTATAAGGATGGTACACCATATAGTGGATACGTAGGAACTATACTTGGACAAAGTTCTCCTCGGAATCCGATTACTGATTTCCAAACTCGTTTATGGTTCAATAGAAAATTTTCAAGGCATGATTTAAATATAGGATTATTAGAGCAACTGCATGATGCTTATTATTCTTCCAATCGAGTGTTTTACTATCAAACAGCAGAAAACAAACCTCAGCATCTTTATAGTTCAAAAACTGATGAATATGGATTCTATAATTACAATAAGGGAGCTGCTTATTATGATGGCAAAGAGAACCAAATATCTGTTTATGGTAATGATAATTGGCAAGTAAATAGAAATTTCAATTTAAATTATGGTCTTTTTTTAAGATACCATACTATAAGTGGGAAACATTGTCTCAGTCCACGTAATGTGGGATTTACTCTTGATAATTCAGAATTTGAAAACATTCATGACAATCTTTTTAATATTGCAGGATTTGTTAATGCAAAATATAATATTACGAAAGAGTTTGGAGTTGTAGCGAATTTTCAATATACAGAAACTAATGGAGGCCTTGAAAATTATAATTTACCAGCAGAGCCTAATATGAAAAAAAGTCGCGTACCATTAGGTGGAATAGGAATTTTCTGGAATAATAAATATCTTCAACTTATATCACAAGGTACGATCCTTTATAAAAATAATTATCTGACCAAATATAATATGGTTAACCCTTCTAATTCTTCTGATATAGAAAATATTCAGGTATATTATGATGTGCAAACGATTGGATGGACTAGTGATGCTATTATTACTCCATTTAAAGGATTCGCTTTACATCTTTTACTTACACTTCAAAACCCAATATATAAGAATTTTTCATTTACAGCCTTTAAGAAGGATTATGATTATAGTGGAAAGAATGTTTTAAAGATATCTAAAATTTTGTCTGAGATTGATCCTAGTTATACTTTTGGGAAGTATGATAAATGGAAGTTATGGGCAAGTTTCCGGTATTATAGTAAGCAATTTGCAAATTTGACCAATGTTCTTTATTTTGCACCTCATTGGGAAACTTTTGCAGGTTTGGATTATAAGCTTAATAAACATATCAAGCTTAGCGGGTCTGTAGTGAATTTTCTTAATGATCGTGGAGCTACTGGTACAATTAATGGCGCAGAATTAGTCACGGATCCAACTCCATATTATGGTCGTTTGATGACGGGTTCTTCGATTATGCCATTTACGTTGCGTTTTTCAGCAATGATAAAATTCTAATAAAGTAATGATGAGTTTTATAACTTAGTTAAACTTAAGATAGCAATATAATAGTGTTATTATATTTCTGAATTAATTTAATGTTTCTGGATCAATGGAAATTAATAGAAAAGGCCTGCCACAGTTAGCTTTTTGTTATTATTTCCAATTGATCCAGAATTAGTTCCTATATTCCCGATGGAATAAAGAGTGTGGCTATATTATTATAAGATTTATTAGCAATTATAAAAAGAGAATAGAATATGCTATTACATTATCAATGTGATGAATCTATTCTAAAGAAACAGAATGTTAATTTATGAAAATACAATTTCTTGTGGAGATCATGATAAGATTACCATTACAGATGAATCGGTCGGATTTCAGCCTATCTGTGCTTTGACCGCATCACTCTTGAACCTTTTTTACAGGTAAGACACCAGCCAATTGGAGAAAAAGTTTGTATTATCACTATTATGATTACCCTACATTTCACATGGTTCGTAAGCATGATGGTGTTAGAACAGAAAGATATTACTTGATGCTATTATCAATCTTGCTGATATGCAATCAAAAGCATTCCTTGATATAACAAGAGAATGACATTTTTTAATTATCTATTCGAGAAAAATGGATGACGTGACTTGTAATAAAGAATAAAATAAACCTATTGTTGGTGTTGGGTCATCATGTATCTAATCCCATCAATAGATTTAAAAATTAAAATAAAATGAAGAAGAAAATTTATTGTATTTCGATTTTAGCAACAACGTGTTGTTTATGGCCTGGAACATCAATTGCCAAGAAACCAAATATCGTCATAATTTATATGGATGATATGGGGTTTGGTGATATTGAAACTTATGGGATGAATGGTGTACCAACTCCTAATCTAAACAGATTTGCTTCCCAAGGGATAAGATTTACTAATTTTGAGGCTGCTCAACCAATAAGTACTGCTTCAAGAGCAGCATTATTAACAGGATGTTATCCTAATAGAGTAGGAATGGGGGGAGTCTTATTATGGGGAGACAGGTATGCATTAAATCCCAAAGAAGAGACTTTAGCCAAGTTGCTCAAAGATAATGGATATTATACAGGTGCTTTTGGGAAATGGCATTTAGGTAATCAGCCTCCATATTTTCCAACATCTTATGGTTTTGATGAATTTGTAGGGATTCCTTATTCACATGATATGTGGCCGATTGGCTATGATGGATACACTAAAGTAACTGATCCAAAACTTAATAAATCGCACAATCCTACACTTAAAATATATAAAGGATTTACACCAATAGATTCAATTGTAAATATAGATGGTACAGCAAAACTTACTACTTTTTTCACAGAACAGGCAGTAAGTTTTATTAAGAGAAATAAGGAAAATCCATTCTTTCTTTATTTGGCTCATCCACTTCCTCATGTTCCTCTCGCTGTATCTGATAAATTTAAAGGTAAAAGTAAAAGAGGGTTATTTGGAGATGTCATAATGGAGATTGATTGGTCTGTAGGACAGGTGATGAAGACTCTTGATAAGTATGGTTTATCGAAAAATACTATCGTTATATTTGCAAGTGACAATGGACCTTGGTTGACATTTGGAAATAATGCAGGGTCAACGAATGGACTAAGAGAAGGGAAACAGACTACATACGAGGGAGGTAATCGGGTTCCTTTTATGATTCGTTGGCCAGGTCATTTCCAACCCGGAAGAGTTTGTGGAGAATTGATGACAAACATGGATGTTCTTCCAACAATTGTTGAAGCTACTAACTCAAAATTGCCGAAGAAAAGAATCGATGGGGTAAGTTATCTTAATTTCTTGGAAGGTAAAACTAATATTGTACCAAGAAAGGTTATGTATTACTATTATATAAATATGGCAAAACCACGTTCAGAAAGAAACGATTTGGAGGCAGTTCGTTATGATAATTGGAAACTGGTTTTTCCACATACATACTTATCTGTCGATGTTGATGGTGGCATTGGAAAGAATGGATATCCAGGAAAACCTAAGATACTTTCAACACAAATGGCATTGTATGATCTGTCTCATGATCAAGGAGAACGTTATAATATAATATCGTTGTATCCGGAAATTACTCAGAAACTATTAAAAATAGCAGATGAGGCTCGTTCAGACCTTGGTGATGATCTGACTTCGACACCGGGGAAAAATATTCGTCCTGCCATAACATATTAAAATTCTGACAAATCAAGAACTGGAGTAAATGTCATAAACGGAGAAGTGAAGAATATGAAAGCTCCAGATCTTGATTAGTCTGTTTGCACGATACTTCCTATTATAGGTATATACAAAATGATAATTGTTAGAACTAAATAGTTTTTAGGATCAGAGTTCTTATTGTTTGCAAACCGGTATACAATAGCATTTTGGCAGAATTAAATAAGTCATGATTTAATTCTGCTAATAAAGTATTTGGGAAAAGAACATAGAAATGGAATTTGCTAATCAAGAAAGATCTTTATTTATAAAATATGAACTTAAACAGAAATATAACATTGGTAATGTCTTCACTGCTTACAGTTACAGCTGGAGCACAAATGAAGAGTTTACAGCAAGGCAGAAACAAATCATCAAAACCTAATATTTTATATATTATGAGTGATGACCATTCCTATAATGCGATTAGCGCTTATGGGAGTGATGTATCAAAGTTAGCTCCAACTCCCAATATTGACTGGATAGCCAATCATGGTATGATTTTTGAGCGCGCTTTTGTCGAAAATTCATTGTCGACTCCAAGCCGTGCTTGCGTAATGACGGGATTGTATAGTAATCAAAATGGCCAGAAACAGTTGTGCGAAGGCATTGATACGACAAAGACGTTCTTTACGGAATTATTGCAGAAAGCAAATTATCAAACTGCAATTATCGGTAAATGGCACATGATGTGTACTCCAAAGGGATTTGATTATTATCATATCTTTAATGGACAAGGAGAATACTATAATCCTGATTTCAAAGGAACAGATACAAATGGAAAATTTGTCAGAGAACAAGGATATTGTACGGATCTTGTAGTTAAGCATGCTTTGGAGTTCTTGAATCATAGAAATGCAAAACAGCCTTTTTGCTTAATGGTACATTTTAAGGCTCCTCATAGGAATCAGATGCCTAATCTGAGGTATTTAGGAATGTATGATAAGACTTACTTTCCTATTCCTTCAACATTTTATGATGATTATAAAACAAGGTGTTCAGCTGCACGTACTCAGAAAATGTCCATATCTAAAGACATGGAACTAATCCAGGATATGAAGATTGAACAGTTGAAAGACTCACTCAGATCTCCTTACGATCAGTTATCCTATAAATTCTTGATGGGGGGACTGAATCGGATGACACCGGAACAGCGTTCTGTCTGGGAGAATTACTATACTCCAAGAAATGAAAAGTTCTTATCACAACATCTAACGGGAAATGCTTTGTATGAATGGAAATATGAACATTATCTTCGTGACTATATGAGTTGTGTAAAAGGTATTGATGATGGTGTGGGAGAATTGATTGATTATCTTAAAACCCATGGTTTGTTGAAGAATACGATCATCATCTATACATCGGATCAGGGTTTTTATTTAGGAGAACATAATTGGTTCGATAAGCGCTTTATGTATGAAGAATCATTCAGAACACCTTTAATTATGTCCTATCCCGGGCACATAAAGCCAGGAACAAAAAGCTATGCTTTGGTCCAGAATATAGACTATGCTCCGACATTTTTAAAGTTAGCTGGAATAAAACAGTTGAAGGCCATGAGCGGACTTCCTCTTGAACCTTTGTTTACAGGTAAGACACCGGCCAACTGGAGAAAAAGCTTATATTATCACTATTATGATTACCCTACATTTCACATGGTGCGTAAGCATGATGGTGTCAGGACAGAAAGATATAAGTTGATTCATTTCTATGGAAAAGGTGGTCTAAAAGGTGTTACTACAAAGTATCAGACTACTCCTGGAACAGTAGAATATAGGGTCCTACATATGCTTGACGGTGTGGGGTATATTTCTCACAATGATCCTGATATGGATGATTATGAGTTGTATGACTTGAAGAAAGACCCGCATGAGTTGAATAACATTTATGGTAAAGCTGGAACTCAAAAGATAACTGACTATTTGAAAAAATTGCTCAATGGATATCGCAAGAAATTGAATGTAACAGAATACTAACTGTTATCTGATCTGGGACAATCCGTATTTTGTGGAAATTCTTCAAGATACGGATTTCTTTGACAATATCTACAGGCATACTTTTGAAAAACTTTTTTGAAAAAAGGCCCGATTCTTAGAAAAAATAATTAATATTGTAGAATCATAAACATCAAAACATATAAGATGACATCAACTGCTGTTCCTTTCGGGAAGCCATTATACGTTATGCTGAAGCCAGCCGGATCACTATGTAATCTGGCTTGTAAGTATTGTTATTATCTTGAGAAGGGAAATCTTTACAAGCAATGTAAAGATCATGTGATTTCTGACGAACTTCTTGAGAGATTCGTCAAGGACTATATTGAATCGCAGACGCTTCCTCAGATTCTCTTCACCTGGCATGGCGGAGAGACCTTAATGCGTCCTATATCCTTCTACAAGAAGGCTCTGGCACTTGAAAAGAGATATGCAGGAGGCAGACAAATTGATAATTGCATTCAGACTAATGGAACCTTATTGACCGATGAATGGTGTGAATTCTTTAAAGAGAACAATTTCCTTGTCGGTGTTTCTATTGATGGACCACAAGAATTCCATGATGAATATCGGAAAACTAGAAGTGGAAGACCGTCCTTTCATAAAGTGATGGATGGAATTCAGTTGCTCAACAAGCATGGTGTAGAATGGAACGCTCTTGCTGTCATTAATGACTTCAATGCAGATTATCCTTTGGAATTTTATCATTTTTTCAAGGATATTCATTGTAAATATATCCAGTTTACTCCCATTGTCGAACGTATTGTAAACCGAACAGATGGGCTGACTTTGGCACCGGGCATGCAGGACCAAGGTAAGTTGGCAGACTTCTCGATAACGGCCGATCAATGGGGGAATTTCCTTTGTACTATTTTTGATGAATGGGTCAGAAAAGATGTGGGAAACTACTATATACAACTCTTTGATGCTACATTGGCTAATTGGGCTGGTGTGGCTCCGGGAATATGTGATATGGCTAAGGAATGCGGACATGCTGCTGTGATGGAATTCAATGGGGATGTTTATTGCTGTGATCATTTTGTGTATCCGGAATATAAACTGGGAAACCTGCACCAGAAGACTTTGACTGAAATGTTGTATTCAAAACGCCAGAAGGATTTCGGCGAAATGAAATATAAAAGTTTGCCACGACAATGCAAGGAATGTGAATTCTTGTTTGCCTGTCATGGTGAATGTCCTAAAAACAGATTCCTTAAGGATAAATATGGAGAATTTGGACTGAATTATTTATGTGAGGGCTATTACCGTTTCTTTAAACATGTTGCTCCGTATATGGATTTCATGAAAAAGGAACTCGACGCACATAGACCTCCTGCTAATATAATGAACCTGTTTAAATAATAGACATGAAAAAACGATTTTTAGTAACATGCTTAGCTGTAATTCTTTTTTCCGGAGGAATTTCAGCTCAGACTGGCCCTTTAGTAGATACTAGTAATGGTATACTGGAAGGTGTGAACGAATCTGGTATTAAAGTGTTCAGGGGAGTCCCTTTTGCTGCTCCGCCTGTGGGTAATCTGAGGTGGAAAGCTCCTCAACCTGTAGAAAAATGGCAGGGAATACGGAAGGCTATTGAATTCGGGCCTAATCCTATGCAGGAAAATGTATTCGGAGATATGAATTTTGGTACTTCGAAGATGAGCGAGGACTGTCTCTATCTGAATGTCTGGACTCCTGCAAAAACCATGAAAGAGAAATTGCCGGTGATAATTTACTTTAATGGAGGTGGACTGATGGCCGGCAGCGGAAGTGAACCTCGCTATGCTGGTCTCTCAATGGCACGGAGAGGTGTTGTGGCGATCACAGCTAATTATAGGGAAGGTATCTTCGGCTTCTTTGCTCATCCGCAACTTTCTAAGGAGACAAATTACAAAGGGTCTGGTAATTATGGCTTTCTGGACCAGGTAGCAGCCATTAAGTGGGTAAGAGATAATATTGCTGCTTTTGGAGGTGATCCTGATCGTATTACAATTGCCGGGGAATCTGCGGGGTCGATGTCAGTAAGTATTCTTATGGCTTCTCCATTAGCCAAGGGTCTTTTTCAACAAGCTATTGGCTCAAGTGGATCAGTTCTTGGTTTCAAGAAACTTCCTACATTGAAAGAAGCCGAACAGTTGGGAGTTGAACAAACCAGGAAAATGGGTTATAAGAATATTGGCGATTTGCGTGCCTTACCGGCAGAGCAACTTCTGAAATTGGCTTCTGTACATAGTGTTCCTGTGTATAATATTGATAATTATTTCATGGTAGAACAACCTGCCGATGTTTATACTAAAGGAGAACAGGCTCAGGTGCCGTTACTCGTGGGGGGTAATTCTCTGGAAATGTCTATGGCTAATATTCTAGGCGGAAGACCTGCAACAATAGAAACAATAAAGGAAATAGTTCGTCCGCTCTATGGAAACCGGACTGATGAAGTGCTAAACCTTTATGGTATCAGGAGCGATGAGGATGTGCTGAATACTCCGGGCAATCTCCTCAGTAATGATCTCTTTATTGCTTTCAGTACTTGGAAATGGGGTAATATGCATCAGCAGACAACTGACAAATCCGTATATCGTTATCTTTATTGTCATCCTCGTCCTGATATGCTTGCCAAAGATAAGATAGCAGGATTAGCCGGAGGTGTACAAGATGCCAAAGGACATGCTCCCCAACCTAAGTTGAATGGTGCGGTTCATTCTGCTGATATAGAATATGCAATGGGTAATCTGCCAACAAACCGGGTTTATGACTGGCAGCCGGATGACTATGCGGTTTCTGATATTTTCAGTAGTTATTATGCTAATTTCATCAAGACTGGAAATCCCAATGGCCTTGGCCTTCCTGAATGGAATCCTGTAAATGGAAAGACTGTTCCTGATGTGTTGCAAATTGATATAAATACCTTTGAAAAGACAGATCCGGCAATGGAGCACCGCTATCATGTTATTGATGGGATTTTCTGGGGGAGTAAGTAAATTTTTTAGATTCTCTTTTGATTAAGTCCTTTTATGACAAATCGGGTTCTTTAATATTCATCTTGAATCATATACTCCTCTCAATAAATCAGAAGAAGATAGTCTGTAAGTAAATAAAAAATGGTACATTTGTAGAAATAAAGCAATTACTACCATGAAACTGTTGGATTTTCCAAATTTTGGGAGGAGTAGATCTTTTGTTACTTTACCATGGCTAATACCCTTGTTTTTAAGTGTTTTTTCTGTTTCATCTTGCGGTGAATCAGGGCAGGATGTTGGCTTGGAAAAGGATTTTGAGCAACTGGATTCTGTCGTGGCTAATCGTTCTCAGTTTATTAATCATAAAGAATGGGATATTTCAAATCTCAAAAAAGAGATATTATCTTGTACGACACCTTCAGATAAATATGTCTATAGCAAGCGGTTGTTTGATGAATATATGAAGTTTAATCCCGACTCGGCGTTTTTTTATTCTAGTATGACTCAGAAATATGCTTTAGAAGGTGGTATGCACCCGGAATACCTTCAGGCAAAGATAGATGCTTTGTTGTTGACAATTCTTAGTGGTGATTATTATAAAGCAAAGATCGCAATTGATAAGATGGGGCCTATTGAAAGTTTTCCTAAGTTTGCCCGTCCGAAATTAGCTATGGCATATCTGGAATTCTATATGCGCCGTCAGTATATTTCGGGAGGAAAAACCGTAGATAATTCTAATATGTCCAGAAACGAATGCTGGAAGGCTTATGGTAAATATCTGAATCCAGGGGATTGGGTGTACGATTATTATAAGAATTGTATTCTGAGATGCAATAACCGGAATCATCTCCTCAGGGATTTCTCAAAAGTCCAGGAACCATCTATTGTGGCTGCAATGCTTGCGTATGCCATTGCTGTAACTTATGAAGATGAGGGCAAGGAAGAGATGTATTATCATTGGCTGATCCGTTCAGCAACTAATGATGTGGTTTCGGTTAATAGGGAAACTCAATCGCTTATCACGCTGGTCAGAACCCCCTTGGTCAATAAAAATAGTTCCCGGGCATTCAACTATCTAATGGTATGCACGGATAATGCATATTATTATAAGGATTATGGTCGTAGTCTGGCAATATTGAATGCGCATCAAGCGATTACGAAAAGTGCCGTTAATAGTCTCAGACATAAAAATGCTCTGCTGATGTGGATAGTTGCCTTACTTTCCTTGTCCGCAGTAGTTATCACGGTTCTTCTCTATGTCATTATCTCGCGTAGACGTCATTTGGCTATGGCTCTTTCGAAAATGGAGGATATGAATCAGCAGCTGCATACTGTGGTCAATCAGAAAAATGCCATTGAACAACAACTGAAACAAAATAACATTCAACTTAAAAAAGATATTGATTACCGGAATAGTAATTTTATAGATGTGTACAAACTTGTGTCAGAATACATCTCAGTTGTAAAGAATTTCAGGAAATCAATTTTTAACTTGATTACTGCGGGGAAAGTGGAGAAAGTCAGAAAAGAATTGGCATCAGATAACGCAGAAGAGAAATACCTTCATCAATTTTATGTTCAGTTTGATAAAGCTTTTCTTTCTTCTCATCCTGATTTTCTGCAACGTTTTAATGTCCTTTTGAAGTCAGATAACCAACAGTCGTTGACAGAAGATGGTGGACTGACACCTGAACTTAGGATATATGCTCTGATCAGTATTGGTATTACTGACAGTATCAGTATAGCTCAGTTTCTGCATTATTCTCCTCAGACTATTTATAATTACAGGTTAAAAATGCGTCTTCGGGCTGTTGTAGGGAAAAAGGAATTTTCAGATTCTGTAGTGAGGTTATATGAAAAGAAATAGATGAAATGCTTTATTGTCCTCCTAATCTGCTGAAATAGGTGATGATCTCATCCCAAGTCTTGAATTCATCACTGCCATATTGCAGATTGGTTCCTAGAAAGTTTTCATCCGGTTCCGGGTCAATAAAGTAATCTCCGTAGAGCAGATTCTTTCGGCTCGTAAAGATGAGATGATTATAGGCAGGGGCATTCAGGTACTCTTCCACCCAGGTTCGGATTCTTCCTGTTTCTTCCACATCATAGTTCGGGGCTGTAGCTACGATGTAAACTTGATAATGTTCCAATAAGGTTTCGTAGGCTTTGTGCATGCTTGAAGTGGGATGTCCATAATGATCGTGCAGGGCGTCATAATGGATGTAGAGTATGGGTCTTTCTTTTCCTTCCTGCTTGTCGTCAATCCACCGAATAACAGGAATGAGATAGTGCCATGCTACTTTGTCAATCAACCTATGTTCACCATGAAAACGAATGGCATTCTTGTAATGTTCGTGAAATAAATCAAAAGTATGTACCACTGGGTCCTTGTCTCCGAAAAGCCCATAGACCTTATCTTGTTCTTCCGGCGTTACAGATGTAAAGCAGTGATTGGAGAATTCTGTATATTCCTTGATAAGCGATTTGGTTACCATGAATTCCTGTATGCCATCCTTACGGGGGTTCATGAATGTCTGTTTACCTGTCAGGTTTGACATCGTGTCACCCATGCGAAAAGCAGGGTTGACCAGAATCCGGTCAAAACCATACAGAAGTTCTCCGTACATTCCTCCCATAGACGAACCGATAATCAGATCCGGCTTTACCTTTTCTGCCAGTTGCTTCAGGAATGCTAAACCTTCTTCCGGATGTAATGGAATATCTTCACAGATAAAGTTGGCATCAGGTATCAACTGCTTTAGCAATTTGACTGTACCTGTCTGCCCGGAAGACATGAATCCATGAAGATACATGATCTTCTTGCCTGACATCAAATCCGGGAATGATTTGATATATGAATTTTCCTTTTCCATATCTTTAAAAGTTAATTCACTTGCAAAGGTACTAAAAGATCAGAGATTTAAGTAAACCTCATGAGAAAAAGAAGGTGTTCATACCTGTTATAAAGGTATGGAAATCTTTATCTCTTGTAAAAACTGTTGAGGTGTTGCATAGCTTTCTTAAATTGGCTGACGTTAATGTGATAATCCGGCATCGGATTCAGTTTGCTGTCTGTCACATTCAGTGAACCGTCACCTTCATGATTCAGGATGGTATCGCCCTGAATGATAAAGGCGTACTGCAGGTCTCCGCCTGTAACTTCCCAAGTTCGGGATTGATGATCCCACAGGTAATGGCCGAAACTGTAATCAGAAGGTGGATTCTGTACTCCCAGACAATGATACATTAAACTAGGAACAATATCGTAATGGGTGGTCCTATAATGGTATTTGTGAGGTTTTAGGCCTGGAACGTGTACCAACAAAGGTGTACAGACTTGCCAACGAGAGAAGTTGCCGTTGTGTCCCCAGTATCCCTTGTGGTTCTCATTGAACTCCTGTGCATGGTCACCGGTGATGATGATAATAGTGTTCTTATCCATTCCGTTTTTCTTGAGAGCGGTAAAGATCTGCCCGATAAGTTGGTCGATCTCGTTGACACAGTCTCTATAAAGGTTGAAGAATGGTGTGGGATTCATGTCATTACTTAATTTGGAATAATCAGCAAAGGTCCATGCTGGTTTGAACTTTCCTTGTTTGTTTGCAGGCAAGGCAATAGCATGGGCAAGGTCATAAAAGGCCATGGAGAAGAATGGTTTTCCTGAATGTTTCAGTTCTGGTAATTCCTTGATCAGATCTTTCGTGATACGTACATCCCGGTCATAAGGAGTTATACCTGGTGTATGTCTTTGCAGATGAGGAACACGTTGGAAAACAATACGTGCGAAAGGAGGATTGTCCAGAGTAGCACTCGCATGGATATGAATACCATAGCCCTCGCTGAGCATCTGGTTGATGAACAAAGGACTGACATGGCCACTTTCCATGGCATTCCAGTAAATTGAAGGAATACTGAAGAAGAGGCCGAAAACGGCATAGCGGGTGCCATTGCTGCTGCTGAAATGATTGTCATACCATTGGTTTTCTTTCGCAAATTGATATACGGATGGCATAGTCTCTGGGGTAAGGGTGCGTTTGTTCCAGGAATCAATAAGGATAAAGATGATATTCGGCTTTTTGGCATTCTTTACTTTTAAAGGATGAAGTGGATAATTGATTTCGTTTCCTCCTGTGCCTTCACGTGCGATCTGAGCTTCCGTAGGTTGCTTGAATCCCATCTTAACAAGTTTGCGATTGGCTTCAAGTGGAAAATAATAGGGAATAATGCGTGTACTGGCTATGATGGATGACTTCTGTACGAACGATCCGTAAACATGCATGATGTTGGCAAAAAGAAGGCAACCGATGAGGATGCATACTGAGATGATCTTTAACCGTCTGGAGAAATGGATTTTCCTTGTCAGGAACCACAAACCAATGCAGATGCCTATAGCGATTAGAAATCCGAATGATTCTTTTACATAAAGCCAGGGACTGAAATCGAAGATTTCGTTTGATCCCGGTCCGAATACCATATTCAGAATGATGCCGTTCAGATGAAAGCGATAGAGCCGGAAAACTTGCAAATTGATCAGGCATAGAACAGATACCAGACAGACGGCTGTGATAATCAGGACTGGTGCAACTTTCCTGGCACCCAGAAAATATTCAGGTATAAAAAATACCAGGAAGAGTGCGGTAGTGATAAGTGCAGAATGACTGAGACAGGAGGTTATGAAATAAAGCCACCCGGAAAAGTCCATGATCTGACGTGTGACATCAAAAAAGATGTAGATAAACAACAATATTGCGAGGAATAATGTCGATAGAATGTAATAAGAGAAAGCTTTAGACTTCATTTTAATCGATTGAAAAACTGTGCAAAGTTAGTAAAAAACAATAAGGATGTTATGGATTCTTCAAATATCTTTTCGCATATTTGTTTTTATATAGATAATTTCTACAAAATTATGCTAAATTACTGACTATAATCGATAATTACCTGACAAGAGAATATTCTGTTTAATGAATGAATTAGAATTTCCATTTGACCTGAATCTCCATATCAGTTATTGTACTTTTATTGACAAGTTGATAACTGCTGGAGATATGGTTTCTGTCAAAATAATCTGTAGTTCCAACCTTAAGAATAACCAGAAGATCCTTATTAATAGGAGTTCTTGCCATCATGGTATAGCGTATACCTCTGCCGCTGAATGAAGGAAAAGAGAGTTGGTAGAGTAATCCTGGTTCGTAGCTATACAGCCTGCTGTCATAATCGGCGGTATGAAAATAGTTAAAACTTCCTTCTATGGCAATATTCTTACAGGCGTAACTTATTTCTTCTGAGTTCATGTATCCTGTGCTGTGTTTTCCAAAGCGATAATCTGATAGGTTAAACTGTGTCTTACAGGACAGAGGACCTTTTACATATCCTATAGTTATTCTTCCTTTATGCTGTGTGTATTGGCTGGGATCAGTGTGATCTTTGCTGGATTTGCTTTTGATCTTCAGTCGGTACTGCGTAAAGATATGCCAATGGTTTGTAGCCCAGGTAAGGGATAACATTTGATCCCATGAATGTGCATTGGCAGGCATTTGATAATTGGGCCATGCGAAATAGGCATAGTCCGTGTAAGTCATCATATTGAGATGACGTGAGAGGGACCAGTTGACTCCGATATAGATGCCGTTTTCGTTCTGGATATGTCCGCCTTCACTGAAACTATTGCTGAAAAGGGAATGATATTTGTAAGAATAGAACCGTTGCAAAGCGATCAGAGAGAGCTCTTCTGTGAGTAAGACCGAGACAGAGTTGATGGTGGCGATGGCATGGCAGTCTCCTGTTGCGGTCTCTCCCTCAAAAGTGAATCGCCTGCTGAGATAGCCATAGTCTGCACTGATGTTATAGAATGATTTTCCGACGGGAGAGTAACGGCGATAGATGGCTCCTGTTTTAGGTTGGAGTGCTTTGTCCAGATTACAGGAGAAAGCTGTGAATCCTGTATGGAATCCATTTTGAAACCAGTTGAGATGTCCGCCGATAACGGTTTCGGATGCATTGTGTTTTTTATCCATCTCTCTTTGGGTACGGTGATAACCTGTCTTGAGGATTGTCGCAATCGTATTGGTATCCTTGTTGAGTGTAGCATCAATTTTCCGATACGAGACAAAGGTAGAAAGATCCAGCCCTTTAACGAGTGTTACGGTGGCTGCAGCACCTTGCATATAATTTGCTTCTGACAGAGAAGAATGAGCCCGGATCTGTCCATTGTTTTGTCCGATATGATTGAGTATCGTGAGTTTTCCTAGTTCAAAATTGTTGTTGATAATCAATCCTAATCCGAAACGGAGTCTGTACCGGCCTAATGTCAGGTTCTTTAACCGGCCGAGTTTTTGAATCTGGAAATAGAGGGAATAATAATCATATCCCCATTTGTTTCGTCCTGCAAAGAATGGCTCTCCTGCATCTTGAGAGGCAGTCAGGCCGAACTTGATGAAGTTGCTGTAATGGAATTGGTATTTGATCCAGTGCTTGTAGGGGTATCCTAGATAGCCTTCCCGGTCTCCCTTACGACGATAAAAGGGAATCTTGACTGCTGCTACCGCTTCTTGTTTGCCATATTTCTTGATTTCCTGAATTGATGGAAATTTCTCTGTAGTGTCATTACCTGCATAAACAAAGTAGGGCAGGAGTTGAAGCTGTTCATAATCAAGTGATTCGATCATTGCCAGTTCTCCGAGGCTTTTCATCCCTCCATACTGATAGACATAGGCCTGTATATCTTCGATTTGTTGTGAAGTCAGAAAAGGAAGTCGTTCCAGTTGCTCTCGTTTGGCCATATTGATATTGAACGGATGTTCAGCTATTTCAGAAAGTTCATCATAATCATCTTTGAATGAAATATTCCTGAAGTCTTCCATCTGACTAAGTTCGTCAAGGTCATGTTCCCATGGATATTCTTCCTGAGCATGGCATACGAGTATACAGAACACTGCCAGAACGGATAACAACGTTCTTTGCATGATGTGGTATTAGATATGATGTTTTTATAGTGTGATTCTATGCAAAGATAGATGGAATTAATGAAAAAAACAATAAAAGGATTAAGAATTTATTGAATTATCGAAATTATCTGTATTTTTGCGCTTGAATATGAAAAGGAAGTTGATAATAGTTATCTGTCTGTTACTTGGACTATGTCAGGTTACAGTAAGAGCTCAGAATGATTCTGATCGTCCGGGTCATATCAACCCTGAGGACATGAAGGTAGACATGAAGAATCCTACTTTTGAACCTCGTGTACGTGTGGGGAAAGTGAAATTCGGGGGAGACAGTATTCAATATGTGGAATTGAATCCGGTTTATGTCTTTTCTCCTCCGGCATTTGATTCTCCTCAAGAATGGGCTGCCTATAATCGACTGGTTTATAATGTGAAGAAAGTTCTTCCGATAGCTGAAGAGGTGAATACAATAGTCATAGAAACTTATGAGTATCTTCAGACTTTACCCAATAAAAAAGCCAGAGATGCACACATGAAATATGTGGAAAAAAGCATTCGGCAGGAATATGGACCGCGAATGAAAAAACTTACTTATGCACAGGGTAAGTTGCTTATTAAATTGGTTTATCGCGAGACAAACTCTTCTGCCTATAGTCTGATCAAAGCTTTTTTGGGTCCTATTCGGGCTGGTTTCTGGCAGGCTTTTGCATGGGTGTTCGGTGCCAGTCTGGAAAAGACGTATGATCCTAATGGTGTTGACCGCCTTACAGAACGCGTCGTCTTACAAGTGCAGAGCGGCCAACTTTAGTTTTATTTTATTTTCTCCGTAAAGAGTACTTGCACCAGAGTCTGGCCTACAGCTTTAAGAGTAGCTTTGTCGATATGGGCCATGGTATCAGATGTGGTATGCCATGTGGGGCCGAAACTGCTTTGACTGCAGTCTGGATAGTAAGGAATGATATCAATGGTCGGGATGTGTGCTGTCTGATTGATAGGCAAATGGTCATCAGTGATAGCCCCGCCTTCTTGGTTGGGGAAGAAACTCCTGTAACCTGCTTGCCCTGCTGCTTTCCAGACCTTCTTGACAATGGCTGGAGCATATTGTTCTGACATCTGCTCCTTGTAAAAGTGAGCTCCGGCTCCTCCAACCATATCCAGAAGGATTCCGTACCTTGCTTCATATCCTTGTGGAAGGTGTGCACTGAAATACTGAGCTCCTAAGGCCCAACTAGAACCATCATCAGGTTTGTTGCTCCATTGTGGGGTTCCCCAGTCTTCTGCATCCAAACAGACAAAATCTATACCCAGTCCTTCTTTCTTTAAAGAAACTGAATCAGAGTTACTTCCTTTCTGATCTTGTTGTTGAAGCAAACGTGCAAGCTCTATCATAACAGCTACTCCGCTTGCTCCGTCATTAGCTGCCATGATGGGGGTGTGATGCTTGGTGCTGTCAGGATCATTATCAGCCCAGGGGCGACTGTCCCAATGAGCACAGATAAGGATACGTGTCGTAGCTTCAGGGTTATAACTGGCAATGATATTAGTGCTGTTCAACTTGGTTCCGTCATAGCCTGTTACGACTGCTGACTGTTTTTGGACTTTGCAGCCATAGTGCTTGAATTTTGCAATAATCCATTGTCCACATTTCTCGTGAGCAGTAGAATTCATCGTTCTTGATCCGAAAGCGCATTGAGCAGCCGTGTAGGCATAAGCTGAATCTGCATTGAAGGAAGGTCCCGTCAGAACTATCTTTTCAGTTTCTTCTGTGCTTATGATACGTTTGTTCTCATTATGCTTGTTAATTCCATAGATTCCGGCAATGCCAGCCAGAATGATAACAGCAATGCCGGTTATGATTCTCATCTTTCTTTTCCTTGTCATTGTCAAAATATTATATTTATTGACAAGCAGACTGTGCTTGTAACATAACTCTCAGCCAGTTGCCTCCCCAGATCATCTCAATGTCCTTTTCACTGAATTTCCTGCGAAGGAGTTGAATGGTGAAGTTGATGAGCTCACTGGCATCTGCAAGTCCTGTGACCGTTCCGTCTCCGTCAAAGTCAGTTCCGAGTCCTACATGTTCTATCCCCATGATCTTGATGGCATGCTCCAGATGAGCCATGGCATCCAGAATAGTAGCATCCCCTTTCTTACGTAGGAAACCGTGGTAGAGGGTGATATGAGCAACACCTCCTTTTTTTGCCAATGCTTTCATCTGTTCATCGGTAAGATTACGTGGTACATCACAGAGCGCTTTACAACAGGTATGTGAACAGACTATTGGAGTCTTGCTTATATCCAAGGCATCATAAAAACTCTTTTCGTTGGCGTGGCTTAAGTCAACCATGATGCCTTGATTATTCATCTCTTTGATTACTTGCACTCCAAAAGAACTTACGCCGTTGTGTGTATTACAACCCTGAGCACTGTCACAGATGTCATTGTCTCCATTGTGGCATAATGTGATATAAACAGTTCCGCGCTGTGCGAAATGTTTTATGTTAGACAGATCATGGCTTAATGCCAGGCCATTCTCTATACCAAGCATAATGCTTTTCCGCCCGTTTCTTTTATCTTCATAGAGATCTTGTGGGGTACGTGCAATACTTAAATACGGACTTTGATTATTGACAATTTCCTCAATCTTGTCAAAAATCAAATCCGTGTATTCTGTAGGCGTTATTGTCTTGGGCTTTGCTTCAATGCCATTGTGGGTTTTTATGGTCTTTTCTTTTAAACCGGGGTAGTGAGCTGCAAGTTGTGGGTTGTGCCGGACAATTCCTTCCAGATCAATCTTTGAAGAGAAAGATTCTCCTAATTTCGGCTGGGGCAGATAGGCGACCATCGTTACGGCATCGGTACGTCCTTCGTTCATTTTATGTAGATCATACAGAATCCGTGGATCGCGGTGATCAAATCGTACACCCTGTGGAAAGAACATCGGCGTGTCGCAATGTGTGTCTAAGGTAAGCACATGCTTGTGTATATCTTTGGCTTGATGAAATTCAGCTGCTTTGCTGACAAGCCATTGGAAGATTTTCAGCCCTTCTTCTCCCAGCCATTCCGGATGCCACTGTACGCCTAAAATGGATTTATATTCACTGCTTTCAATACTTTCAATGATACCATCTGCAGACTTGGCTGTGGCATGGAAGCGTGGACCGGGTTTTCCTACAGCCTGATGATGGAAAGAATTTACAAAGAGTTGGTCTCTTCCATAAATCTTTTCTAGTTCGGAACCTGGAGTGAATGTGACACTATGTGTCGGTTCTGTGCGGTCCGCATCCTGATTATGCTTTACTTTTATAGAAGGATTGATGTCCTGGATCACTTCTCCTCCGAGGGCTATGGCAAGTGTCTGTATGCCACGGCATATCCCAAGCATCGGGATTTGACGGCGGAAAGCCAGACGGGTAGTCAATAGTTCTGCCAGATCTCGTTCTGCATTGATATGACGTAAATGGGGTATAGGCTCTTCTCCTGACCAAAGGGGATTATAATCGCCTCCTCCTGTAAGGATGAGCCCATCCAAATGCTCAAGGGTGTTGATGATAATATGCCTTTCTGTGATAGGCGGAATGATGACAGGTACACCTCCTGCTTTGACTATTTGCCGATAATAGACACTTCGGATGATAACATTGATATCTTCATAATCTGAGGTAAGGCCAATGAGGGGATGAAATTCAGCCTCTGGGAAAGTAGTATCAAACTCTTCCAGATGCGAATTTATATTAAAATTTTCCATACAACTCTAAATTCTTTTGATCTCTTTAAATCAGATCATCAACTAAACGGCGTTTCTGGCTGATGGTGAGAATTTACTCATCATATCGTTCTGCCTTACCTTTTTGTACACCTCTGCGTACTCGCTTCATCATGTATTGACCTTATTTCTCCTCTTCAGCGTCAATCTTGACAGGAATTTCCCGTTTGATGCTTTGTTCAAGAGAAATCAGAGTCTCGGTAGAGACAACACCAGGGATGCTCTGAAGTTTGTTATTCAACAGATCCATAAGTTGCTCATTATCTTTGGCATAAAGTTTTACGAGCATGGTATAAGGACCTGTAGTGAAGTGACATTCTACAATTTCAGGAATGTTAATCAGTCTGTCTACCACTTTTCTGTACATACTGGCACGCTCAAGGTTGAGACCGATATACGTGCATGTGGAATACCCCAGACTTTTCGGGTTTACATCAAAACCACTTCCGGTGATTACACCATTTTCTATCAAGTGCTGAACACGTTGATGAATAGCTGCGCGTGAAACGCCACATTCTGAGGCAACATCCTTAAAGGGAATACGTGCATTTGCTGAAAGTATTCTCAGTATTTTCTTGTCAAGTTTGTCAATTTTATACATTTCTTGGTTTTTTATTTGAATTCCTCCTTATGTTCTCTATTTGAAAGCAAATGTAGATAAAATAATCTGCATAAACAACAAAATGCACAAGAATATTTAAAATTCCGTGCATTTTGTTTGCTTGTTAAGAAAAGAATACGCTTTTTCCTTAATAATAAGGTAGTTAGATGCGTCTTTATTTCTTTTTCTTCTTACTAGCTTTTTTCGTAGATGGGGTTTTTGAAGTGGCAACAGATTTTGTCTTTTCCGGTGTTGTCGGAGTTGCTTCTGTCTTAGCTGGAGGAGTTACAATATCTTTGAGCTCAAGGTCAAAGATCAAAGCTGAATAAGGAGGAATTTCTCCTGCACGGCGACTTCCGTAGGCTAGTTCCTGTGGTACATAAATTTCCCATTTACTGCCTGTCGGCATGTGTGTGAGTGCTTCTGTCCAGCCTTTGATCAGTCCGTCAGCGCGGAACTTGTCTGACTTGGTTCCATGTTTTTCTGTGGAATCAAATACTTTCCCGTCAATGGTACGGCCTTCGTATACGACTTCCACTTCATCACTTGGCTTTGGTACGGGGCCGTTGCCTTGTACGAGAACTTTGTACTGGAGTCCGTCTGACATAACCTGTACTCCTGGTTTCTTGGCATTGGCAGAGAGCCAAAGTTCGCCGGCTGAGGAAAGTACTTTTGTCGTATAGTCTTTTGCTTTTTTCACGTCAAATATAGAAGTGTTCTTAGCGAGGGCATCAGTAAAGCCTTTATTGAAGAAGTCTTCCTTCAAATCAGGAACTGCACTTTTGAAATTTTCCTTTGTTCCCGGAAGAATACGGTCATTGACCATCTGGGCAATCAGCATACCGGTGGTATAGGCTTTGCCTTTGGGGGTAGCAACTGTTTTTATTGCTTCCTGATAACCGGCGATAAAGTCTGCCATGCAAGTAGTGTCTACTTTGTAGTTTTGCTGAATGAAAGGTATCAGTCCGTTTGTAGCTTCCATTCCTGCTGCATAACTGATAGAGTCGACTGCGGTAGCTGGTACGGTTACAGGTGTCTTTGCTTCCTTTTTGTCTTTTTTGGAATGATTTCCCGCAAATGCAAATGAGGCATTTAACAAGAGAATAAAAGAAAATAATAGTATTCGTTTCATGATGTAATAGTTTTATAACTTCATAAAAAGAAAGACATCCCTTCTGCTTATCATTTATCAGTCCTGGAAGACTGTGTCTGATTTAGCATGAGGGACGTCTTTAAAAAATATCAGTGGATTATTTACCGTTAACTGAAAGCAGTTCGATCTTAAAGATAAGCGTAGAGAACGGTTTGATAGGACCTTGCTCACGATCCCCGTAGCCTAACTGTGCAGGTACATAGATTTCCCATACAGAGCCTTTGGGCATGTGTACTAGAGCTTCTGTCCATCCGCGAATGACCTGATTGGCCCGCAACTCAATAGGCTGACCGCGCTTAAAGGAAGAATCAAAAACTTTACCATTGGTTAGACGGCCTTCGTAATTTACCTTTACCGTAGAAGTATCAGCAGGGATAGGTCCGTTTCCTTCTTTGATTACCTTATATTGTAAGCCAGAAGGGAGTGTCTTTACTCCAGCTTTATGCTTGTTGGTGGCAAGCCATTTCTCATTGGCAGCTTTGTATGGACCATAGGTCTTCATCATGTTCTTCTGTTTGATCTGCATCATCTTGGCCTGGGCAATCTCGCCGGCCTGTTGAATAGTCATGACACCCTTTTTGCCTGTCGTTCCTGTGATAAAACCTGCCATGAAATTCTTGAGGGAGATAGATTTTGTAGAATCATTACCGAATACTTCATGGTTGATACCTTTCAACATCTGATTGGAGATCTGCTGTCCGATCTGGATACCGGCATAGTAAGCGGCTTTCTTCTTGTTTTCACCTGCGTTAGCACCATCGTTGAGACCTTTGATGAAGTCTGCCATGTACGTTGTGTCAATGCCCATACGTTGAACCAAGAATTCCTTCAGGCCTTGGGTCTGGGAAAGTCCTAAGGCGTATGACATGGTATCTACGTCAGTCTTGAGATCAGCCTTAGGCGTTGATTTGCCACAACCTGTAAACATCGTGGCTGCGCTGAGCGCTACTAGCGCTCCGATAAATAATTTCTTCATTGTTGTTTATTGATTTCTTTGTGTTATAGTCCTTTTCCGTGTCTTCCTTATATTCTCTTTGTCCGTCAGATGCTTTTAATTTCTGCCACCTTCTCCAGATTTATGAGAAACTAAGGAAGTATTTGTATTAGAAGCGATGAGGTTATTTTTACTGCTTATTTTACAGCAATTAATTCGACATCAAAGATCAGTGTTGCGTAAGGTGGAATGGTTTTTCCTGCTCCCTGCTCTCCATATCCCAGATTGTAAGGAATAAAGAATCTGTATTTGGCTCCTTCTTGCATAAGTTGAAGTCCTTCTGTCCAGCCTGCAATAACTTGATTAAGTCCGAAAGTGGCAGTCTGACCGCGATCGTATGAACTGTCAAATTTTGTTCCGTCAATCAATGTACCTTCATAGTGGCATTCTACCTGATCAGTAGCTGCAGGTTTCTTGCCGTCACCTTTACGGAGAACCTGATACTGGAGACCTGAAGGCAATGTAATGACTCCTTCTTTCTGGGCATTTCCTTTAAGGAAATTTTCTCCTTCTTTCTTAGCTTCAGTAGACAATTCTTGATTTTTCTTCTCGAAAAAATCATTGATCATTTTCTGGGCATCAGTATCATCAATGGCAAGTTTATTGCCGCATATACAGTCTTTGACGCTTTGGGCAAAGTCATCGATACTGAAATCAGGAATGTTTAGTTGTGCAAGTTGACGACCGATACCGATTCCTAAAGCGTAGCTTAATTGATTCATAGGTTTTTACTTAATTCTTTATAAAATGTTTATTAATCTTACAAAGATACGACTTTTCTTGTGGATTGCAACGGATTTTGCAAAAAAAAGCATTAAATTTGTGGTATGTTTAAAGGTGGAAGTTCGATCATCGGTTACGATGGTGAAAATAAATACATACGACTATGAAAAAGAATCTCGTGTTTTTAACGGGTGCCGGGATGTCTGTAGAGAGTGGCTTTTCAACATTCCGTGGTAATAACGGCTTGTGGGATAATTATCCTGTGGAACAGGTCTGCTCACATGATGGATGGCTGAAAGACCCTGATTTGGTTACTAATTTCTATAATAATCTGAGAAGAAAACTCTGGAAAGGACAGCCTAATAAGGGACACCAACTCATAAAGGACTTGGAAGAAGAGTATCAGGTAAAAGTCATTACTCAGAACGTAGACAATCTACATGAAAAAGCGGGCTCTTCAGATGTCATCCACCTTCATGGAGAATTGACGAAAGTCTGTTCTTCCTATGATCCTTACAATCCGAGATATATTGAAGAACTGACTCCGGAGAACTCGGATGTCAAACCGGGTACAAAGGCTGAAGATGGGAGTTTGCTGCGCCCGTTTATCGTTTTCTTTGGAGAGAGTGTGCCGATGATTGAGCCGGCTGCACAAGTTGTCATGAAAGCAGATATCTTTGTCGTTGTAGGGACTTCTCTCAATGTGTATCCTGCTGCCGGATTATTACAGTATGCGGGGACTGATGTGCCGGTGTACCTGATAGATCCTCATCCTCCGGTTTCTTCTGGTAATCGTAAGATCGTAACTATTGCCAAAGGAGCTGTTGATGGGATGAAAGAACTTTATCAGATTCTGATGAAGGATATGCCTGAATAATAAACGTGAAAGGATAAGATTAATCGTTAGTAAGCATGAAGCAGGTCGTACGTATACGTTGTAAAAATAATAATAAGATTCAGAATGTTTCCATGGGAAGTACTCTTTCTGATGTCTTTCATGATTTTAATCTTCACATGGACTATGGTCCTATTAATTGTAAAGTAAATAATAAGGTGGAGGGATTGCATTTCCGAGTTTATCATAACAAGGATGTGGAATTCTTGGATATGCATACTTCATCCGGTTCACGTAACTATACGCGTACTTTGTTCTTCGTTTGCTGCAAGGCTGTGCATGACCTCTATCCTAATTCGAAAGTTGTTATCGATATTCCTGTATCCAATGGATATTATGTGAATCTGCAAATCGGCCATCCGGTAGGACTTGAGGATGTGAAGAGAATCCGGGAACGAATGCAGCAGATCATTGATGCGAAGATTCCAATCAAGCGTTTTGAAGTACTTACGGAGGATGCTGTCAGGATGTTTCAGGAAAAGGGCGATATGGAAAAAGTCAAACTTCTGAGTAGCTCTGGGAGTCTTTACACTACCTATTATCAGATAGATGATTATGTTGATTATTATTATGGAACTCTTTTGACCAATACTAGATATCTATATCTCTTCGGACTTGAAAAATTCTATAATGGGATGTTATTGCGTATCCCGAGTTTGGAAAATCCGGCTGTTCTCTTTGATATGACTCACCAGGATAAGATGTTTGGAATCTTCCAGGAACATCATCACTGGCAGGATATTATGGGAATCCGTACTGTCGGTGATTTCAATGAGGCGGTGGAACATGGAAGGACGACAATGCTGATTAATGTTTCTGAAGCTTTACAGGAAAAAAAGATTGCTCAGATAGCTGATGAGATCGCAAATAGGAAAGGTACAAAACTGGTCCTTATCGCTGGTCCGTCTTCTTCAGGAAAGACGACAACTTGCAAGCGGTTGTCTATCCAACTTATGGCAAATGGCATAAAACCGCTTCAGATTTCTATGGATAATTATTTCCTGGACCGGCAGAATACTCCGAAGGATAAGGATGGAAATCTGGACTATGAGAGTATTTATGCTTTAAACCTTGATCTTCTGAATCAACAGTTGATGGCCTTGTTTCGTGGCGAGGAAATAGAATTGCCAAAATATAATTTCCAGAGTGGAAAGAGTGAATCTAGTGGGGTTAAACTGAAAATGGGGGATCATAACATATTGGTTATGGAAGGCATTCATGCCTTAAACCCGGAACTGACGGCTAAGATCCCCGAAGAATATAAGTTTCGTGTCTATGCTTCGGCTTTGACAACCATCCTTCTGGATGACCATAATTATATCCCTACTACCGATAACCGACTTTTACGTCGTATCATCCGGGATTATAAATATCGTGGCGTGAGTGCACAACAGACGATTGACCGCTGGCCTTCTGTCCGGGCTGGTGAAAGTAAATGGATTTTTCCGTATCAGGAAAATGCGGATGAAATGATTAATACAGCTTTGTTGTTTGAGATTGCTGTCATTAAAACCCAGGCTGAGCCTTTGCTACAGCAGGTCCCGGAAAATTGTGAGGAATATTCAGAGGCTTGCCGTCTTCTGAAATTCTTGAAGAATTTTAAGCCGATTTCTTATCGGGATATTCCTCCTACAAGTTTGTTGCGTGAATTCCTGGGAGGTAGCTCTTTTAAGTATTAGACAAGGCTGATAGGGGCGGTCTCCATTCTTCAGGGGGTGCCGCCTGTATGTCAGACTGACCGAAATGGTGCATTTCGCTACCCCATTATGGCGCATTTCGGTACCCCGATATGGTGTATTTCGGTATGCCAAAATGGTGCATTTTGGTCAGTACTAAGTCAGACTATGACTATGACTGGATTTGGTTTACACTTTTAATACTCTGTTACTGATTTTACTATACAACTTTTTAAAAGTGCGACTGATTCACTTGACACCTTTTAGTTTCTCTTCCTGATTCGGTATACAGTAAG
>JAKVJW010000012.1 GCA_022486815.1 Prevotella sp.
GGACTGATCTCTGCGGTAACATAGATGCTTCTTCGAAAGTCGTCGCGCTCTCGTAAGTAATTGAATATAAGATGGTTAATAAATAATAAATATTTTCCAATTATTTGGAATGCAACATAGAAGATATGGAATGAATTCGTGTGGTATTATATTAAAGAAACTGATTCAAATCTCGGATTTAAAAGAAACAAGTGATAGATTTTATGTTGATGTAATGATTGTAAATAGTAATTAGTTTACGATGAAAGTGTTCCTATGCAGGTTGGTGAGAAACGATATCTTTGTTATCCTGCTGAAGGAAAGTAAAGACCTTTAATGCTTCTTGTGAGCGGAAAAATGGTCATCCTATTCTCTCTAAGAATTAAGTTTTGTAAGCTCTTTATACTAATTTGTATCTTTTGCTCTTAAGACTTCATTCATTACTTATAGGAAGCGTTAAGGTCTTATTAGTTATGAGAATTGAATTTATGAGTATTAAATAAATATTCTTATTTACGTTTAGACGACTTACCTGGATGATGATTTCTCATCATTTATCTGGTGTATGAATGAAACAATGGATATATCTGAATAAGCATTAATTTTTCAGGATATTTTATTGTATGGGATTCCATGTTGAAGCCATCGCAAAGACTTTCTGAGGAGTGATTTGAGCGGCTTCCTTCTTGGTAAGTTGATGACTCCATAGAACTCTATGAATGGTACTTGCCCCTATGCCATGATTATTATATTCAAAATATCGGGCAGTTTTCTCGTTGGCAGGATTTCCCCAGTTCCACCATCCTTCCGGACGTATCTGGGAGCCAAGATCACAGTTCATGAATAGGGTATAGGCATAAGGACGCCATGGACGACCAAGGTATACCTTGACAGCTTCAGGTGCAGCAATCAGTTTACAGTGATTGAAGATATATCCATATTTCTGGTTTTGTGGAGTTGATGCTGCTGTAATATAACTATTGATTTTACTGTAAATCGTGCACCCTTCAAACCATGCAATACTTGGCCCGAATATAAAATCAGTCGTTCCTTCAATGTAACAGTCCTTGAAGTAGAGGCGAGTTCCGGCTGCACCTGTATAGATCGTATCCTGGTTTCCCAGGAAACGGCAATTGATAAATTGCAAGCAATCACCTTCAGTATGCAGACTGACAGCTTGTCCCAGTTTTGCGGCATTATTTTCTATTGTAATGTTCTTTAGTGTGATATGACTGCCTTCAATTTTCAGGGTATATGTACGAAATGTTCCCATTGGCTTATCTGTTCCCGGGAGTTTGATGTTGGCATGGTCATCCCATGTGATAATGGTCTGATTTCGGTCCTCACCACAGATCTCAATATTATTCAACCATGAGGGAATAATCAGTTTTTCTTTATAAGTACCTTTCTTGACATAAATGACTTTGTGATATTCCATAAAGGCACGGCAGACCTCTATGGCATCATCGATATTTCTGAATTCCGCTGTGCCGTCACGAGCTACGAATAATGTATCTGGGTTGTCATATTTGTTTGTAGCATGGAGTGACAGACCTGTTAAAAAGATGAATAAGGTAAGGATTGTTTTTCTCATGATGATAGTTTGTTTTGTATTAAATATTTTGCTTTGAATATGATCTTCTTAGTAATTTGTTTGAAAGAACTTATTCTATCTGTCCATCATTGATATGTTTTTATGTTGAATGCGATTAGTCAGATATGGAAGTGAAAAAAGATGGTATCTTTGAAATGAAGAGCAAAAGAACTTTTTTACCGTCATTATGAATCATAGTCGGTATCTTATGATTTTATCATTACTGTCCTTGCAAGTATCAGGTTACATAATTTGCTGGATTTCCTGAAGATCCGGTACATTTTTCAAATGATTCATGATGACCTTGACATCATCTCGGTCATGGATGCGGATTTCTATCCTTCCATCAAAGATTCCCTGATCACTGTTGATTGTCACTTTGTGTATACTCACATTAAGTTGGTCTGAAATCACTTTTGCAACATCCAGAAGCATACCTTTGCGATCAATCCCCTGAATTTCTATAGTAGCATCAAAGAAGAGTTTTTTATGCATATCCCATTTCGCATCAACGATACGATTGCCAAAACTTGATTTGAGTTTGTTGGCAACAGGGCAGGTACGTTTATGGATTTCAATATGGTTCATGTTGTCAATATAACCTAGAATATCATCTCCGGGAATGGGATGACAGCAAGATTTGAACAAGAACTGGTTGATGTTGTCTTCATTAATAATAATAGGTTTTTTCTTATCAAAATCATTATTAACGATAAAATGGTTGATATCTGTGGGCACTTCCTTATAATCCTTTTCTTCTTTTTTATTAAGAAAAGGTACTAGTCTACGCCAGCTTCTGCCCTTCGTTTCTTTTGAATTCCTACCATGCAGTTCGTCAGAGTCCTTATCTCCTAAGATGATCGTATGGTCACCTAAAGCCTGGAAGAAATCTTCTGGTTTCTGAATATCGTGAAAAGATCTAAGCCTATCGATATTCGATGTGGTCATTTCGAAATTATTCTTCGTTAACCAATTCTGCATGATCTTCTTCCCCTGGTACTGAATCTCCCTGTTATCATGCCGCAGGATAGCCATTATCTTACTTTTTGCTTTAGCGGTACTTGCAAAATTCATCCATGAAGGTTGTACATGTTGAGCCTTGGAAGTAAGGATCTCGACTTGATCTCCGCTTTGCAATTTTTGACTTAACGGTACCAGTCTATGATTTACTTTTGCACCAATGCAATGGCTTCCTAAAAAAGTATGAATTTCAAAAGCGAAGTCGAGTGCGGTACTGTCTGCAGGCATCGTCTTGATTTCCCCCTTAGGAGTAAAGACGAAAATTTCGGAAGCGAATAGATTGAGTTTGATTGAATCCAAAAAATCCATTGCATCTGGTTGCGGATCATCAAGAATCTCTTTGATAGTCCTGAGCCAATCGCTTAGTTCGCCCTCATCTTCTGAATATTCCCCTCCTTCTTTATATTTCCAATGGGCAGCAAATCCTTGTTCTGCTATTTCATTCATCCGGTCACTGCGAATCTGAACTTCTATCCACCGGCCTTGTTTGCTCATCAGTGTTACATGTAAGGCCTGATAGCCGTTAGCTTTGGGATGATTGACCCAGTCACGTAAACGATCTGGATGACTTTTATAGATTTTGCAGATAGCAACATAAATCTGAAAGCACTCGTTGATTTCCTCTGCCCTGACTTTGGGTGTGTAGATGATGCGTGCTGCAAGTATATCATAAATCTCTTCAAATGTAATATGCTTATTCTGCATCTTGCACCAAATAGAGTAGGGACTTTTAATACGAGCTTTGATAGTATAGCTGATTCCCATTTTATTGAGGGATTCTTTGATGGGATCAGTGAATTTACTAAATAGAGTCTCCCGCTGTTCTTGTGTAGAGGTGAGTTTTGATTCAATATATTCGTATTCTTCAGGATGCTCAAAGCGGAAACTCAAATCTTCAAGTTCTGTCTTGATTTTGTTTAGTCCAAGGCGGTTGGCTAAAGGTGCATAGATATATAGTGTTTCTCCTGCAATTTTATAGCGTCTATTCGCGGATTGTGATGCCAATGTACGCATGTTATGTAATCGATCGCAGATTTTAATTAGGATGACACGGATATCATCACTCATGGTCAGTAAGAGTTTTTTGAAATTTTCTGCTTGTGCAGAGGCATTATCTCCAAAAATTCCTCCACTGATTTTTGTCAGTCCTTCTACAATCTGAGCGATTTTATCACCAAAGATATTCTGGATATCTTCGATGGTATAATCGGTATCTTCAACGACATCATGAAGTAATGCAGAACAGATACTCGTCGAACCAAGCCCCATATCTTCACAAGCAATCTGGGCTACGGCAATAGGATGCATGATGTAGGGCTCTCCAGAAAGACGCCTTACTCCCTTATGGGCCTGACGGGAGAAGTTGAATGCTTTTATGATGATATCAACCTTCTTTCTGTGGCGTGAAGCAAGGTATGTGTCAAGTAGATGCTGAAAGGCATCAGTAATCATCTTATTATCAGCCTGTTCCCGTTCTCTGTCCTTTACATTCTGATCGTCCATAGAATCCTCCTGTTCCTAGTTATTTTATTTTAAGTTTCTTACCTGGCCGTATAGTGCTGCCTTTAATACCATTCAGTTGTTGGAGTTTCTTAGTGGTGGTATGATTGCGCCTGGCGATTTCTGAAAGGGTATCTCCATCTTTGATAGTAATACTCTTTTCTTTCTTCTTCTGATTACGGGTTTGGGATGACCGTTTTTTGCTTTTATTTCTATATTTTCTGCTTTTTCTGTTTTTCTTCTTGTAAGAATATCTTGAGTCCTTTATGCTGCCGGAACTGTTCGTTTCTGAGACAGTTTGTTCATCGTCATTTGATGTTTTTGATAAAGTAAGAAGATTTTTCCTTTTGTTATGACTGTGCCGACGTGAAGAATATCTTGAGTTGTATCCACTTACTTTAGTTTCATCACGTTTAAGCAGAAATTCATGGTTTTTATATTTAAAAATAGAATCTTCATGGTCGATAAAATTTCCAATAAAAGAAGCTGGTAAGCGCAAAGACATCGGAGCATTATTTCCATTAATAATATCCTGACGATACTGTGGATTCAACTCGCGGAGTTCCCCCATATTAAGACCAAGCACATCGGCAATCTGCTGGAAATGTATATCTTGAGTAACAGATACTGTGTCTGTTTTAGCAGGTAGGTCTGTATTCATAGGGCAAATGCCGTAATCACAGTAGTTAGCCATGATATAGTTCATCGCAATGAAAGCGGGTACACAACTACGTGCAGAAGGGGTAAGATGTGGATAGATGCTCCAGAAATCGATAGATCCGCTTGTACGGTGAATAGCTTTGTTTACAGTGATAGGGCTGCTATGAAAAGCGGTGATGGCAAAATCCCAGTCATCAAAGATGCTAAATAAATCTTTTAGATATTGAGCCGCTGCATACGACGACTTTATCGGATCACGACGCTCATCGACAAGGGTGTTGATCACCAATCCATAATGTTTTCCAGTGCTTACACTCAGTTGCCACAGTCCAGACCTGCCGTTTTCTGAAGCAAAGGGATCCAGGGCGGATTCTATAAATGGGAGATACTTTAATTCCAAAGGAAGTCCATAAGTCTCCAGTGCTTTTTCAAATATGGGAATATAAAAATTAGAAGCACCGAGCATATAGCTGATGCGGTCGCTCATCTGCCCGGAATATTGATTGATAAAGTCTCGTACCACATCGTTATAAGGCATCTCTATGAGGGTTGGCAGTTTCTTCAATCGTTCGATGTAGTCTTCTTTGGTGAAGGAAGAACTGATATTCTTGCTGTTGCAAGGTATCTTTCTGAGATGATTTTTTGAGAAATATAAGTGGAGTAGGCTGTCGATTCTGATAGTCATTCCTGTAGGTAAAGTAATAGGTTCATTTACCCCATGAGGGTCAACTGCTGTAATAACCTTATTGCCCGATACCTTGTTCTGAGCCTGTATGGAGCAATTCCCGATTAGCATCAGAAGAGTAAGTAGTATGTATGATTTCTTCATTCCGGATTCTTTGATTTATAAAATGTGAGCAGAGTCAATTCTTTTTTGATGGGAATAGTGCTAGAAAGATAAACAGCAGTTTATTCCTATAGCATTATTGCTTGCTGGACTATAACCATATATTTGATTTCCTTTAATTACGGCAGGTTGGATGTGTATGCTTAGGTCTCTTGAAATGTCAAAATCAGATAAGGATGCATCAACATAAGCATCAATTATTGATAGAACATATACTCCTATAAATGAAAATACGCTCAAATCACGCCAGCGGCGGAAACGGTCTTTACGACTCTTGAAGAGTTGTTGGTAGCGTTGTAGATTCGAAGCATCAACTTTTGTCCCTAAATGCAGAAATTGATTATAACTTTGGGTAGAAGGATCATTATCCATGATATCTACGTATGCTTGTGCGTAATCGTGATACATCTGATTGTTCCATGACATTGCATAAATACAGCCTAAGAATCCCCCATAGAAAATGGGCAACTTCCAATATTTGCGATTATAGATCTGACCAGCCCCTGGAAGAACGACAGAAAGCCATAACGCTCTTTTGGTATCCGGCCGCCATGTCGCCCAATCACGCTTCGGTTTCTTGATTGTTGCTATAGAGTCTTGGACAACTAAGTGCGTTTTGTCAGAATTAACGTCTACTCTTGGTTCGGTCCTTTGATCTATCTTGAGAGTCTTTACAGTGTCTTTCTCTATTTCAGAGTCCGATACATTTGTTCTCCCAAGAGCGGTTACAGTCGTTATGCATAGCAGTAGAGCTGTCAGACTATAGCGATGTGAAAACTTGATATTCACTTTTTAGATTGCTCTTTCAGTTTATCGAAAACATTCATTATGCGTTCTAGTTCTTTCTCATTAGAAAAGGGGATACTGATTTTCCCTTTTCCTTTTGGGGAGCAAGTCATTTGGACTTTAGCATCTAGAAACTCAGATAACTGTTGTTTTAGGATATTGAATTCTTCAGGCATTTTAGCTTTAGCAGCAATCTTTTTTTTGCCACTTTCAATATCCTCACCCTGCTTTAACTGTTGTACAAGGTCTTCAACCTTACGTACAGAGTACCCGTTTTTCTGAATTTCCTTGAAAAGTTTGATTTGTAAAGAAGGACTGTCTAAGGCCAGCAAAGCTCGAGCATGCCCCATGTCAATTTCTTTTTTCTGTAAGGCCATCTGTACTTGTGCTGGTAGTTTCAGTAGTCGTAAATAATTTGCAATTGCAGCCCGGCTTTTGCCTACTCTTTCGGATACTTTTTCCTGTGTCATTTCTGATTCCTCAAGTAGATGCTCATAGGCTAAAGCAATCTCGACAGGGTTCAGATCTTCGCGTTGGATATTTTCGACTAACGCCATTTCCATGATGTTTTCATCATCAATGGTGCGGATGTAGGAAGGGATAGCTTTCAATCCTGCTATCTGAGAGGCTCTCCAGCGACGTTCACCGGCGATAATCTGAAATTTATTAGTAGCAACCTGTCGTAGGGTAATAGGCTGAATGATACCTATCTGACTGATACTTTGTGCCAGATCTTTTAAAGCATCGGGATCAAATTCTCGTCGTGGCTGATTGGGATTGGGCTCAATCTCGTCAATGGAGATTTCATTGATCGTGCTGCTTCCTGATGTGCTGATATTTTCTGTGGAAATCAGAGCATCAAGTCCCCGACCTAAAGCATTTGTTTTATAGGAGTGATTATTATATTTCTTATGAACGGCCATATCGGTTGGAATTTATTGATGTAGATAATAGAATCAATTATTCTTTTCGATGATTTCTTTTGCAAGGGCCAAGTGATTCTTCGCTCCTGTAGAATCAGCATCATAGAGAATAACCGGTAGTCCATGACTTGGACTTTCGCTCAGCTTGACATTCCTTTGGATAACGGTCTTGAAGACTAGTTCCTGAAAATGACGTTTGACTTCATCATATATCTGATTAGCTAAACGGAGGCGACTATCATACATCGTTAATAAGAAACCTTCTATTTCCAGTTTCGGATTCAGTTTGCTCTTAATGATTTTAATCGTATTCAGCAATTTGCTGATTCCTTCAAGAGCAAAATACTCGCACTGTACAGGGATAATGACAGAATCAGCTCCTGTCAGGGCATTCACTGTAATTAATCCCAGTGAAGGTGAACAGTCAATAAGAATAAAATCGTAATCGTTTCGAATGGGTTCAAGAAGTTTTTTGATAACTTTTTCGCGGTTATCTAAATTCAGCATCTCAATTTCGGCACCCACAAGGTCAATATGGCTGGGTATAATATCAAGTCCGTCAATATCTGTCGTGTAGATAGCATCACGTACGTCGGCGTGATCCATAATGCATTCGTAAATGGAGCAATCTACTTCTTTTATGTCTACGCCGAGCCCACTTGAAGCATTAGCCTGTGGATCTGCATCGACTACGAGTACTTTCTTTTCCAAAGTAGCAAGAGATGCAGCCAGATTAATCGTCGTAGTAGTTTTTCCTACGCCGCCTTTCTGATTAGCTAAAGCAATGATTTTTCCCATTTCCTTTGTTCTTTTACATCTTGTTATAGTTGCAAAGTTAACGATTTTATATGAGAATCTATTAACTTAAACGTTTTTTTATTACTTTTGTATCGAAATTAATAATTGAAAATAATATGGAGAATAAGAAGCCATTTATACTTATTTCCAATGATGATGGTTACCATTCTGGTGGTATACATTATCTGGTAGAAATGCTTAAGAACAAGGCCGATCTTTTGATTTGTGCCCCGGAAGCTGCAAGATCTGGATTTTCATGTGCTTTTTCGACCGAATTGCCTTTAAGATTAAAACGCCGTCATACTTTTGGCAGTGTTGAAGCATGGTCTTGTAACGGTACACCGGTAGATTGTGTAAAACTTGCCCTTGATCAATTATGCAAAAGCCGTAAGCCTGATTTGATTTTGGGAGGAATTAATCATGGGGATAACTCTTCTGTAAATAGTCATTATTCAGGAACGATGGGAGTGGTGATGGAAGGTTGTTTGAAGTTCATCCCATCTATAGCATTCTCAAGTTGTAATTATGATACTGATGCAGATTTGTCTTATTTGAAGAAATATATTCTTCCTATTACTGAGAGTGTACTCAGAGAAGGGCTTCAAAAGGGTGTCTGCCTGAATGTTAATTTCCCGGCAATGCCACCTTTTAAAGGCGTGAAAGTTTGTAGGATGGCATACGGCAGTTGGCAGAATGAAGTCGTAAAGGAACATCATCCCCGTGGGTATGATTATTATTGGATGGTTGGCAATTATGCAGACGAAGAGGCTAAGTCTGAAGATACTGATAAATGGGCACTTCGACATGGTTATGTGGCTATAACACCTACAACTGTGGATGTTACTGCGTATAGCATGATAGATACCATAAAGAACTGGAATTTATAAATAGATTTCCATTGTAGGAGTATGAGATACTATATTGTTGTAGGTGAAGCTAGTGGTGATCTCCACGCCTCACGTTTGATGGAGGCTTTGAAGAAGGTAGATCCTGATGCTGATTTCAGGTATTTCGGCGGTGATAATATGAAGGCTGAAGGAGGTACCTGTGTAAAGCATTACAAGGAATTGGCCTACATGGGTTTTGTTCCCGTACTTCTTCATTTGAGAACCATTCTTAAGAATATGTCTTTTTGTAAAAAGGACATCGTGGAATGGAAACCGAATGTAGTAATTCTGGTGGATTATCCGGGGTTTAATCTCAGTATAGCAAAATTTGTGCATGCAAAGACAGGTATTCCTGTCTATTATTACATATCTCCGAAGATTTGGGCCTGGAAAGAATGGCGTATCAAGACCATTAAGCGTGATGTGAAGGAGATGTTTTCCATTCTTCCTTTTGAGGTTTCTTTTTATGAAAAAAAGCATCATTATCCAATCCATTATGTGGGGAATCCTACAGCTCAGGAGGTGGCAGAATTCAGAAATGGTTATGATCAGAGCTATGAATCATTTTGCCAGGAATATCAGTTGGATGCTTACAAACCTGTCATTGCCTTATTGGCAGGGAGCCGTAAGCAGGAGATTAAAGATAATCTTCCTGCCATGATCGAGGCTGCATCAAGGTTTGAGGATTATCAGATGGTTCTTGCCGGTGCTCCTTCTATTTCAGATTCTTATTATCAGAAATGGATAAAGGGAACAGATGTGAAACTGGTAAGAAATCGCACTTATCCTTTGTTGATGCATGCAACGGTTGCTCTTGTAACAAGTGGTACGGCTACTTTGGAAACAGCTCTCTTTGATGTCCCTCAGGTCGTGTGTTATGAAACACCATTACCAAAGTTGGTTCGTTTTGCTTTTAGGCATGTCATACACGTAAAATTTATCTCTTTAGTTAATTTGGTTGCTGATAGAAAAGTAGTACCGGAAATGTTGGCGGATCAATTTACTGTAGATGGTATTGCTTCTGAGCTTCGGAAAATTCTTCCGGGTCATCCGGAACGCGATAAGATGTTGGCAGGCTATCTGGATATGCATCATCGTCTTGGAAACCAGATAGCGCCGGAACAAGCAGCTGGCATCATGTATGATTTGTTGCAAGCTTATAAGTTGGGGGCAGACTTGTCCCATCAGATATCGGATAAATCCCAGGATCAAGACAACGAAAATCCCATAGATCAGAAATATAAGGATCCCCCTTATGAAAATAATATAAATTCATCTACTCCAAAGGATGATTATTCATCCTCTGATAGGGACTCATTTCCTGAGGAATAATCATAATTATTTAATTCAAAACTCATATCTTAGATGTCCTGAAAGTAAGGCAAATAAGATATGATCTTTTTTCTGAAATATCTTCACAGATGGGTTGATTACTCTGATGGTATTGAGATTTTATCAGAATATCTCCAGGGTATAGAGATAGACAATAACAGCCGGAATAGCTATTATTGCAGAATCAAAACGATCCAGTATTCCACCATGACCGGGAAGGATATTCCCGCTGTCTTTTATTCCTAAGGTACGTTTGAGGAGGCTTTCCACGAGATCACCCCATGTCCCGAAGACGACTACCACTAAACCTAAACCAAGCCAGCCTAAGATAGAAAGTCGCGGAGATGTTACTCCAAAGCGTTGGGTGAAATAGCCCATAATCCCAGCCACAATTATAGTAATGATTCCGCCACCAATACTTCCTTCCCATGTCTTTCCAGGACTGATTCGAGGAAATAGCTTGTGTCTTCCGAAAAGTGAGCCGCTGATATATGCACAACTGTCATTTATCCAGAGGAAAACAAATACACTTAGAGGTAGTAGTGTGTTGAAATGAACTAAATCTCCGGTGGCATCTTTTTCGAATGCCAGGATGTTGATCAGTGAAAAAGGGAATGCCAGGTAGATCTGCCCTAACATGGTGTAAGCCCAATCATTGAGTACATCTTCATTCTTAAGGTAAAGTTCACTGATAATCAGATAAAGAATAGTCAGAATATAGGGGATAAAAACGACAAAATTACTGACAATTCCAGTGCGCAATCCTGCGAAAGAGAGAAAGAGATAAACACCGGCAATGGTAGATATGAATCGGTTGACCTTTACTCCCTTTTTGGCATTGACCAGTCCGCTGTATTCCCAGATTGACAGACCTGTTATGAATGCAAATAGAAAAATCATTGCAATCCAGTTCAAGAGACCTATTACCATTACAGTGACAAATAGGACACCAGTTATGGATCTGATAATAAGATTTTTTTGTTTTTTTGTCATTTTTCAATAGATTCTTTCTTTTATACAGAAATCAGTCGGAAAATTCAGAGTAATTGCACGATACTCCATTTCCCGACTGATTGTTTTCAGATTTGTTTTATTCTGTTTCCTTTGGATCTTCTTTTAGATCTTGAGGCTTATTTTCGGATACATCATTTCCTGTTTGAAGTAAATCTTCTCCCTGAGAATCTGTTTTATCCGTTTTAGGGAGATTCTTTTCTTCTTCGTCCTTTTCTTGAGGATCCTTGTCCTGCTTGCTCTTCTCATGCTCCGCAATGGCGGCCTGTACCTCTGGTATCTTTTTTACGGTATCGTCCACATGGGGTTGTTCTGCTTCCAGGATTTCCTGTGTACGACTCTTCCAAGGTCGTTTCCCAAAGATCTTTTCTACATCATCAGCCATAATCACCTCCTTATCGATTAGCAATTGCGCTAATTGATTATGGCCTTCTTTATGTTCTGCCAGAATTTTCTTTGCACGAATGTATTGTTCATTGATGATCTTCAAAACTTCATCATCAATGATTTTGGCGGTAGTTTCAGAGTAGGGACGTTGAAATTGGTATTCGTTTGTGTTGTAATAACTGATATTAGGCAATTCTTCTCCCATACCGGCGTATGCGATCATACCGTATGTAGCTTTAGTTGCACGTTCAAGATCGTTGATAGCACCTGTTGAGATATGTCCTGTAAACAATTCTTCAGCGGCGCGTCCACCTAGTAGAGAGCATAGTTCGTCAAGCATCTCTTCTTTTGTCGTAATTTGACGCTCTTCAGGGAGGTACCATGCGGCTCCTAATGCCTGACCGCGAGGTACAATACTGACTTTTACCAAAGGATTAGCATAGCGGCAGAACCACGAAATGGTGGCATGGCCAGCTTCGTGAAGGGCTATCGTGTGTTTCTCCTCTGTAGTCATTACTTTTGTCTTTTTCTCTAATCCTCCGACTATACGATCGACAGCATCAAGAAAATCTTGTTTTCCTACAGATTTCTTATTATGTCGTGCAGCTATCAAGGCTGCCTCATTACAGACGTTGGCAATATCAGCACCAGAGAATCCCGGTGTCTGGCGTGCTAAAAGATCTACATCTACTGAACCATTGACTTTTACAGGTCTGAGATGGACCATAAATATTGCTTTGCGTTCTTGCAAATCAGGTAAATCTACATGAATCTGTCTGTCAAATCTTCCAGGTCTGAGTAATGCGGGGTCAAGCATGTCTGCACGGTTTGTGGCAGCCAAAATTATAACACCGCTATTTGTGCTGAATCCGTCCATTTCTGTCAGAAGAGCATTCAGGGTATTCTCTCGTTCATCATTGCCGCCCATAGATGGATTTTTGCTTCTGGCACGCCCAATGGCATCTATTTCATCGATGAAAATGATACAGGGTGCTTTCTCTTTTGCTTGGCGGAACAGATCTCGGACACGGCTGGCTCCGACACCAACAAACATTTCCACGAAGTCTGATCCGCTCATGGAGAAGAAAGGTACTCCTGCTTCTCCTGCTACAGCCTTGGCCAGTAACGTCTTACCTGTTCCCGGAGGGCCAATAAGCAGGGCTCCCTTAGGAATCTTACCACCAAGATTGATATATTTCTTGGGGCTTTTCAGGAATTCAACTATTTCCTCTACTTCCTGCTTGGCTCCTTCCTGACCGGCAACATCTTTGAAAGTGATGCCGATAGTATTGCCCTTTTCATACATCTTGGCTTTTGATTTCCCCACGTTAAAGACACCACCCATGCCTCCTGAATTACCTCCACTCATGCGTCGTCCCATCCACCAGATGAACCAAATGAAGAATAAAATAGGTAATAGGTTGATGAAAATATTCATCAGGTTATTTCCCTTTTTATTGTTGTAGCTAAAATCGGTAAGTTTCCCTACTTTTTGCTCAGCAGTCAGGTATTTTTCCAATTCGTCTACTGAGCCGAACTGTACCGATACATAGGGGTTGGGACCAACCTGTTTTGCACTCATCTGGAAAACGTTGCGGATATCCTTTGGATTCACGAACATTTTCAGCGTATTATCATTCTTGTTGATAACTACGCTTTTTGCATAGCCCTTTTGTATGTACTCTTTAAACTTTGTGTAGGTGGCTTCTTGATTAGAACTGCCTCCTAAGGCATCTCCACCTCCAAACATGAAAACACCAATGATAGTGAGGAGAACCAATATGTAGATCCAGTTCATGTTGAATCGTGGCATCTTTGGTTGGTTATCGCCATTATTATTATTTCTTGGATTATTTCCACCTTGTTCCATCTTTATAACTTCCTTTTTAATGAGTTAAACATTTATCGGCATCATTAAATTACTGCTGTTTGCATATCTTCTTCATTCGGAATCTCTGTTATGGGCGCGTCATCCCATAGATCTTCAAGGTTGTAGAATCTGCGGACCTCCGGTTGAAATATATGGACCATTACATCAACAAAATCTAATGCTACCCATTCGTTATTCTCTAAACCGACAACATTAAGGGGTTTCTCTTTAAGATTTTTATAGGTAATATCACTGACAGATCTCGTGATAGCTTCAACTTGTGTTGTTGAATTCCCTTGACAAATAATAAAATAATTTGCTATTGCTCCTTCGATATGAGTGAGGTCTACTATTACAATATCGGAACCTCTCTTATCTTGAATTCCAGATACAATAGACTCTACTAATTGTTTCGTTTCTTCCATTCAATTTTTATAAGATGTGATGCAATCTAAATGCTCACAAAGATACACCTAAATCTTGAAAAAATCGCTAAGAATACCCGTTATTTTGTTTTTTTTGGAAAATTCTCACTAAAACATTTGCAAAATCAAAAAAAATAAGTACCTTTGCAACCGCAAATTGATAAGGAATTTGCTTTAAATAATGGGATATGGTGTAATGGTAACACTACAGATTCTGGTCCTGTCATTCCTGGTTCGAATCCGGGTATCCCAACGAAAAAGAGGCTAACGATACTGATAACAGTAAGTTAGCCTTTAGTCATTTATAAGTACTCGGTGATATTTAATGCGTTAAATATCTACTACTATTATTACTATTTCATCGACCAAATCAAAAATTAGGTTTGTCTCTAATAATTATGCGCTTATTATTCAATTGTTTTTTAGACAATTGAATATCCTCTTCTTTGCAACAATTATCTACAATGATAATTTCATCACTTGCTTTTCTGTAGTGCTGAAAGATTGAGCTGACACAATTTATAGTCTCGGCAGCTGAATGATAGTTTGTATGATAAATGATACCTCTGGTATATTGCATATTGGATCGTCAATATGCTTCTCTGTATTTGTTTTCTTCCTTATCTTCCAACATGGATAAATAAGAATTATATCTGCTTTCTGCAATGTAATGCTCTTCCACAGCTTTTTTTACTGCGCATCCCGGTTCGTTCTTATGGGTACAATCTGAAAAACGGCACTGTTTCGAAAATTCAAATATCTCACGGAAATAACTGGTTAGTTCTGTTGGTTCGATATCAAATGTTCCGAACCCTTTGATTCCAGGTGTGTCAATGAGATAACCGCCTCCGGGCAGTTCCAGCATTTCACTGAATGTGGTAGTGTGTATACCTGTATTATGTGCTTCGCTGATTTCTGCTGTACGAAGATGCGCCTTGGGTATGAGTTGATTGATCAATGTTGATTTTCCTACACCACTGTTTCCGCTTAATAGGGTGATTTTATCCTTTAGCATCGGTTTCAAGGCTTCTGTTCCTTGACCACTTTTCGCTTGAATTTCTACGCAGGGATAACCAATATTGTTGTAGAGATCAATCATCATCTTCTCGTAGTGCAATTCGTCCTCGCTTAACAGATCTTGTTTGTTGAAAACAAGAGTGACGGGTACGCGATATGCTTCTGCTCCTGCCAGGAAACGATCAATGAAAGTAGTGCTGGTAATAGGATAATTGACTGTTATCATCAAGAAAGCACTGTCCAGGTTGGCAGCAAGTATATTACTCTGCTTTGACAGGTTAGGCGCCTTTCGGATGATATAATTTTTACGGTCGTCGATAGCAGTAATAAGGGCAGTACCTTCCGGATTTGTTATAATCTCTACATGATCGCCAACAGCTACAGGGTTTGTAGAACGTATTCCTTTCAGGCGAAAATTACCTTTGATCTTACTTTCTACAATACGTCCCTCAGTTGTTTTTACCGTATACCAGCTGCCGGTATTCTTGATGACAAGTCCCTTCATTTATACAGTCATGATTTCTTTCTGTTTGTCAGACAGTAAGTGGTCTACACCCATGATGTATTTGTCGTGTACTTTCTGAAGTTTGTCTTCTGCGTCTTTTTCCAGGTCTTCGGAAAGTCCGTCCTTAATGCCTTTCTTGAGTTTCTCTTTGTATTCGCCTCGGGCACTGCGGATTTCTACCTTTGTCTTTTCTCCCATCTTGTTGCACTGCTTGACAAGTTCTTTACGACGTTCCTGGGTAGGTTGGGGAAGATTTAAGCGAATTACTTCACCGTTGTTTTCTGGTGTGATACCCACGTCTGAGTCCATGATACCTTTTTCTACAGCTTTGATCTGCTTACGGTCCCAAGGACGGATTACAATGGTCCGTGCATCAGGAATCGAAATATTGGCGACCTGATTCAATGGTACCATCTGACCATAGGATTCTACCTTTACTCCATCCAAAATGGCTGCATTGGCGCGCCCTGCGCGGATACGTGCCAGTTCTTCTTCTAGAAAACACGTAGCTTTTTTCATACGGTCTTCTGCACTTGTTAGTGTTTGCTTAACGTCTATCATAAGATTTTTTATTAGATTCGTATCGACAAAATTAGAGATAATATTCCGATTATGCAACTGTTTGAGTGCATTTTTGATAGTCCCTGACGGATTTTCTATCCTTTAAGATTCATACTCTTTTCGTTGCTCTCTGGAACATGTACAGTTGCAGAGGACTTCCCTGAGTTTTACTTGTTTTGGAATTCTTTTCTTTCCTGATTTATTAGTATGGAATACCTGCTTTTTGAAACTCTCTTTCTACCTGGTTGGTCAGGTCAACGAATTGATCTACAGATAGTTGTTCTGGCCTTTTTGTCATGATCTCCTGTGAAATGAACTCTTTGTTGATTTGATCCTTATGGAACATTTGCCGGAGACTGACCCTGAGCATCTTACGACGCTGATTGAACACAGTTTTCACTAATCGCTTGAAGAGTTTTTCATTACAGCCTAAGTCTGTCACTTGGTTGCGTGTCATTCGGATAACAGCACTCTTTACTTTTGGAGGTGGATTAAAAACATTCTCATCGACTGTGAAAAGATACTCAACATTGTACCAGGCCTGAATAAGGACGGAGATGATGCCATAGGCCTTTCTACCAGGTTCGGAAGCAATCCTCTGAGCCATCTCGCGCTGGATCATGCCGGTGCAACAGGGGATAAGATCTTTATAATCAAGCATCTTGAAAAATATCTGAGAGGAGATATCGTAGGGATAATTACCAGTCAGAACGAACTGGCGGCCGTCAAACACTTTAGAAAGATCCATTCTTAAGAAATCTTCCCCGATGATATTTTCCTTCATAACAGAGAAATGCTCATTCAGATAAGTCACGGATTCTGAATCAATCTCAACGACTTTCAACTCGCGTGATTTTTGCATGAGATACTGAGTGAGCACACCCATACCCGGTCCGACCTCCAAAATGGGAATTGTAGGACAGGCATCGACTGTGTCGGCGATGCGTTGTGCAATGTTCAAATCCGTCAGGAAATGCTGACCGAGATTTTTCTTGGGCTTTACTTTGTTCATATTTTAGTTTCTCTACTTTACAAAAGTAGTAAATCTTGATGATAAAAAAGGCTTTAGATGATAAAATCGTGTTTTCATTGTGGAAATATTCTCATTCACAAGTCTTGGAATATGAAAATAGTGCTCATTACCATAGTACTGGAAGCTCGTTTCCATAGTAATGGTAAACACATTTTCATAGTACTGGAAAGCTCATATTACCGTTGGGTGGTCTGATTGTATGCAGTAATTAGTTGACAGCTTTCGTTGTTAAATCATCATTTCGTTAACAAGATTATTTGTTAACTTCAAATTAGTTTGTCAACTTGGTGTTTTTTATAATCATTATATTCAATGAAAAAGGCGGAACAACTTTTATTGTCTCGCCTTATTATTGTTTTAAATGAATTTTCTACTTCTAAACAAGATTACTTGTTGCTCAAGTTAATCTTGTCATTTACTTTAATAGCCTGTGCAATCATGATTGCTACTACGGCTGCTGAAATTAATGTTACCATAATCTTTTTACCTCTAAATTAAACAATCTTTTTTACTTCTCTCTCTCTTGTATGATCTACTCATTTCGTAGATTCTGTTATCCTTTTCTAACCTCTTTGTTTTTCTTTTCAGTTGCAAAGATACATACATTTGATTGTGCGCGATAACAATTCCATCATAAAATTGTCCTAATTGCTTTTTTGTTGATGTTAATCAATTGGTTTCTGAATAAAGAGCTTGTTTTCGACCTGTTTACCCAATTATAGTCTTGAAAAAGAATTTCATTTCATTTTTTTTATCTATATTTGCAAAGTATGAAGAAAAAGGTTTTGACTCAGATCCTAAAGGTTGTTCTGTCGTTATTTCTCGGCGGTGCTATACTTTATTGGATGTATCGGGACTTTAACTTCAGACAAGTAGAGTATGTGATGTTTCACGGGATGAATTGGACATGGATGTTGTTGTCCCTTCCTTTTGGCATCTTTGCCCAGGCTTTTCGTGGCTGGCGTTGGCGTCAGACACTGGAGCCGGTAGGAGAGAAACCTCGGGCATCAATAAGTGTCAACTCCATATTTGTTTCCTATGCTTCTAGTCTGGTGGTCCCCAGAATTGGTGAATTCGCACGCTGTGGAATCCTCCGCCGCTGGGATGGCGTTTCTTTTCCGAAGGCTATAGGTACGGTTGTGACAGAAAGAGCCATTGATTCCCTGTTGATTCTGTTGATTACTTTTCTTACCATTCTTTATCAGATTCCTGTTTTTCACACTTTCTTTAGGGAAACAGGTACGAGTATGGGGACTTTTTTCTGCCAGTTTACTTTTACGGGTTATATCGTAACGGGAATATGTGGGATAACGGTGATTATCTTGTTGTATTTCCTGTTAAAAAAATTATCTATATATAAGAAGGTGAAAGATGCTTTCAAAGGCATCTGGCAAGGGGTTATATCTTTGAAAAAAGTAAAGAATGTGCCCTTGTTCATTTTCTTTACCCTTGCGATCTGGATTAGTTATTTTCTGCATTATTACCTTACCTTTTTTTGTTTCCAGGCAACTTCACATTTGAGCCTTTCTTGTGCCCTTGTGACCTTTATCGTAGGTAGTATTGCTGTGATTGTTCCTACTCCAAATGGAGCAGGGCCATGGCATTTCGCGGTGAAAACGATGCTGATATTGTATGGGGTGGGTGCTACTGATGCACTTAACTTTGTGTTGATTGTACATAGTATCCAGACTTTGCTAGTTGTGTTGATAGGCATTTACGGTTGGCTGGCCTTATCTTTTACTACTAAGAAAAAGGCAGTTTTGAAAGAAGCATAGACTCTTGCTTGTAGACTTATGGGTATCAGCCTGACTTTCGAAGGAGTCTTCTACAAGAGTGAGATATGGATGATGACCATATAAATCATTTCTTTTAGGGCAGTTGACCTCAGTTCCTTTCCTGGCAGAGGATTTATAATAGATGATCCAACTTAAATTAATATACAATGGAAGAAATCAAAAGTTTAAAGCCAGAGGCAATCTGGCATAATTTCTATGCTTTAACGCAGGTTCCTCGTCCTTCCGGGCATCTGGAGAAGGTACAACAGTTCTTGCTGGACTTTGCTAAGCAAGTAGGAGTAGAAGCTTTCAAGGATCCGGCCGGTAATATCGTTATGCGTAAGCCTGCAACCCCAGGAATGGAAAATCGCAAAACAGTTTTATTACAGGGCCACATGGATATGGTTCCGCAGAAAGTTCCCGAGAGTACCCATCATTTTGAAACAGATCCAATAGATGCTTATATCGATGGGGATTGGGTGAAGGCAAAAGGTACAACGCTGGGTTCTGATGATGGCATGGGTGTTGCTACTGCGATGGCTGTGATGGAAAGCAAGGATATGAAGCATGGGCCTGTTGAAGTCCTGATTACTCGTGATGAAGAAACCGGAATGTATGGCGCCAATGATTTACCTGAAGGGGAACTTCATTCAGATATACTCTTGAATCTTGATTCAGAACTCTGGGGGAAGTTTACGGTTGGCTCAGCTGGAGGAATAGATGTAAATGCAGAACTTGATTATAAAGAGGATGCAAATCACCTTGATGGGGCAGTGAAGGTGACTCTGAAAGGTTTGCGTGGTGGCCATTCCGGTCTGGAAATCAATGAGGGCCGTGCAAATGCAAATAAGGAAATGGTTCGTCTCGTGCGTCAGGCTATCGCAAAGGAAGGTGCTCGTCTTGTATCCTGGCATGGCGGAAGTATGCGCAATGCTATACCTTTTCAAGCTGTGGTTGTACTGGCTCTGCCAAAGAAAAACATCAGTAAGCTTGAGCAGACCGTAGAACAGCAAAAACATATCCTGGAGGATGAATTTAAGGGTATCGAGAGCGATGTGCAATTCTCTGTTGAAGAGGTCGCTGTATCAGAGACTTGTGTGCCTGAGGAAATTCAAGATAACTTAGTGGATGCCATTTTTGCTTGTCATAATGGCGTGCTCCGTATGGTTCCTGCTTTTCCGAATGTAGTAGAAACATCAAGTAATCTGGCTATAATAGATATAGATGATCATAAAGCTCTCTTCAAGATTCTTGTCCGCTCTTCCCGTGAGGATATGAAAGCATATATGGTAGAGCAACTTACAAGTTGTTTCAGTATGGCTGGTATGAAAACTACTACTGGTGGCGATTATAGTGGCTGGGATCCGGTTCCCGGGAGTCCTATCGTGGAACTTGTAAAGAAAGTTTATTGCGAACAGAATGGGGAAAATCCGGTTATCCAGGCAGACCATGCAGGTCTGGAATGTTCTGTGATCCTGAGTAAATACCCAGGTTTGGATATTGTTTCCTTTGGCCCTACCATATTATCTCCGCATACTACCAATGAACGTTGTCTGATATCTTCCGTCATTCCGTACTGGAATTTGGTTAAGGAAGTATTAGCTGAGATTCCTGAAAAATAAGAAGCAGACAAGTTGTGTTCAAGCTCTCAAATAAGTGGATATTCTTATATGAGAGTTATCAAGAGACGGGCGGGAATTAATTTTTAAATTATTTTCCGCCTTTTGCTCTATTTTTGGATTATTTTGCGTACTTTTGCAAAACTATTAAAAAATTTAAAGTTTAAATGGACGATTATCACGCGACAAACAGGATTGGTCAAGTGTGAGAATGGCTTAGATGCTAATTCCCATACTATGATTTTTTATGGAGATTAGCACAATGAGAACATTTTGGAATATCGATAAAAACCTTAAGGCAATCGACTCATGGAAGCCGGATTGCTGGGTTCAAGTTACCTGCCCAAGTGAAGAAGACCAGCAGTTGCTGGAAGAAGAATACCATATTCCCGATTATTTTCTTTCTGATATCAGTGATACTGATGAGCGGGCCCGTTATGATTATGATGACGGTTGGATGTTGATTATCCTCCGTATTCCCTATGTGAAGGAGATTCGTTCTCGTACACCTTATACAACAGTACCACTGGGTATTATACATAAAGGTAATGTCACGATTACAGTGTGTTACTATGAGACGAATATGATGATTGATTTTATCAGTTATCAACAGAAGAGGGGAGTTGGTTTTACGGATTATGTTGATCTGATTTTCCGGCTATTTCTTTCGTCTTCTGTATGGTATTTGAAACGTCTGAAGCAGATTAGCTCCCTTATTGAGAAATCTAAGCATAATCTGGATCGGGAGGTGAATAATGAAAATCTGATAGGCTTGAGCAGGTTACAGGATTCCTTAACTTACTTTATTACCTCTATCAGAGGTAATGAAAGTTTGTTGCAGAAACTGAAGTTTAAATTACAAGTAGATGAATTGGATACTGATTTGATAGAGGACGTCAATATCGAGATGATGCAGGCAAGGGAGACCTCTAGTATTTATTCTAATATTCTCGAATCGACAATGGATACCTATTCGAGTATCATTAACAATAACATGAATACTACCATGCGTACACTTACGTCAGTGAGTATCATCATGATGTTTCCTACACTTATAGCATCTCTGTTGGGAATGAACTTAATCAATGGACTGGAACGTAATCCTTATGGTTTTCTCATAGCTTTGTTCCTTTCTATTGTCGTTTCAGGCTTATCCTGGTGGATTTTACGCTATAAACGTTTGCTTTAGTCGAAATACATTAGAAAAATCAGTTTTCTTTAGGTTTTTACGAAAAATTTATATAAGTTTGCATAGTATAAGCTTTGTACCAGTTGCATGAGCTTGAATTTATAGTCACATGTTAGAACGTGTGCTTGCATTGAAAAACCATATCATAAACTAACAGTAAATGATGGACTCTCAAGAGAATACCCCATTAAAGGGTAAAATAGAAGAAGAGAATCAGACAGAACAATCTGTCGTATCCGAAGAATCTGTTCCTGTAGAAATTACAACGACAGACAAACAGTCAGAACTTGAGCCTAAGGAGATTCATGAGGAAGCAGCTACCTCTCAGGATGAGACAGACCAGCCCTCAGAGCCGGCTTTAGATGCTGCCCAACAGACAGAAACCGAGTTGAAAGTCAGTGATACTGACCAGATTCCAAGTGTGGAGGATACAGATGTTTCTGATTCGGAATCTCAAACTTCTGAGGAAAAAACTCAGGGGGAAGATAAGGAATCACTTCAGGAAGAAAAAACAGATAATATTGACCCTGCAATGACGGTCTATACAAGCAGGCAAGATATACTTGCCCGAGTAACCGAAATCGCCAGGGGAAAGGATAATCCGGAAAAGGCTGAAGTAGATCATTTAAAGACTTCTTTCTATAAATTACTGAATGTTGATCGTGAAGCTAAGATGAAAGCTTACATAGATGGTGGCGGAGATCCGGATCATTATTCTGTGTTGCCTGATGATACGGAAGAGGCCTTTAAGGCTGAAATGCAGATCATAAAGGAAAAGCGTTCTCAGATTTATCAAAGACTGGAAACGGAGAAAGAAGAAAATCTGAAGAAGAAAGAAGATATTATTGAAAAGATTAAGTCTATGGCTACCTCTCCGGAGGCCGCAAATAAATCTTATCAGGAATTTAAAGCCCTTCAGCAAGAGTGGAAAGAGATTAGAGCGGTCCCTCCAGAAAAGGCCAATGAACTATGGCGAAACTACCAGTTGTATGTGGAACAATTTTATGATCTGCTCAATCTGAATAGGGAAGCCCGTGAATATGATTTCAAAAAGAATCTGGAATTAAAGACTAAGCTTTGTGAAGAGGCTGAAAAACTGGCAGAGATGCCTGATGTGATCAGTGCTTTTCACCAACTTCAGGAACTGCATCAGGAGTATCGTGAAACGGGGCCTGTTTCAAAGGATCTTCGTGAAAAGGTGTGGGCTCGCTTTAAGGCTGCTTCTACTGTTATCAATAAGAAGCATCAAGAGCATTTTGAACAGATTCGTACTCAGGAAAAAGAGAATCTGGAGAAGAAAACTGCTCTTTGTGAAAAGGTTGAAACTATTGCCGATGAAGAAAATAAAGGTGCAGGTGACTGGGAAAAGCATACCAAGGAGATTATTGCTATTCAGACGGAGTGGAGAAAAATTGGTTTTGCTCCACAGAAGATGAATGTGAAGATCTTTCAGCGTTTTCGTGTTGCTTGTGATAAATTTTTCGATGGAAAAGCTGAGTTCTTCAAGAATTTGAAATCGGTATTTGCTGAAAATATTGAGAAAAAGAAAGTACTGGTAGAAAAGGCTAAGAGTCTGACAGATAGTACAGACTGGCATTCTACTACGGATAAACTTATTGCCCTGCAGAAAGAATGGAAGACCATAGGAATGGTACCGAAGAAGGAAGGGGATAAACTCTGGGAAGATTTTCTTTCAGCTTGCAACCACTTTTTTGAGGCTCGTAATGCAGCTAATGCTGGTACACACAAGGAAGAACATGAGAATCTTGATAAGAAGAACGAAATTATAGGTAAGTTGCAAGACTTGCTGAAGAATCCGGGTGATAATGTTCAGGATGAGGTTCAGAAACTGGTTAGTGAGTATAACAATATCGGTCATGTGCCTTATAAGGATAAGGATAAAATCTATAAAGTTTATCATGATGTTCTTGACCAGATATATACGAATCTGCATGTGTCTGTGACTCGTCATCGCTTAGAAAATTTCAGAAGTAATCTTAAGAATGTTGCAGAGCGGGGTGAGAGTGCTCTAGATAATGAGCGTGGCCGTCTGATGCATCGTTATGAGTCCCTGAAACAGGAGATTAATACTTATGAAAATAATCTTGGATTCCTGAATGCAGCCAGTAAGAAGGGGAATACCCTGATAGAAGAGATGAACCGAAAGGTTCAGCGCCAGAAAGATAATCTGGAACTGGTGAGGCAGCAGATTAAAGCTATTGACCAGAGAAACAGGGAAGCAATTAAAGGAAAACTAGCAGAGAAGAAAGTTGCGTCTCCTGCCAAAGAGAGAAAAGATCAGCCTGTTGATACTGTTTCTGATGGGAACGAGGATACAGACCAGTCTGTTTCCCAAGAGGCAAAAACGGATTGATATGTATTCCTGTAGAAATTGATTTAGGATCCGGTAATGGATTTTAATTATAGAAGGATTTCTCTTTATCTTCGGATAGGGGAAATCCTTTTTATGTTTATCTGAACTTGATACCATTCGTATCCAATGGCCTCTTTCAGGTTTCTGTAGAATCGATTCTGCGTGATTTTATGTATTTTAACATCTCTCATCCTTTTCAAACCATAAAAATTACTAACTTTGTTCACTATGCAGATAGAGGAAATTAAGGACAAACGTATTGCTGTACTTCTCTCCGGAGGAGTTGACAGCAGTGTTGTCGTTTATGAATTTGCCCGGTTGGGTTTGCATCCTGACTGTTTTTATATTATGATTGGTCCTGAGCAGAAAGAATCTTGGGATTGTAACAGTGAGGAAGATCTGGAGATGGCTACAGCCGTGGCAAAGAAGTATGATTGTACATTGCAAATTGTCGACTGTCATAAGGAATATTGGGAGCAGGTGACGAAATATACGATGGATAAGGTAAAAGCAGGTCTGACTCCTAATCCGGATGTGATGTGTAACCGACTTATCAAATTTGGTGCCTTTGATGAAAAGATGGGATGCAATTATGATCTGATTGCTACAGGTCATTATGCGCAGACGGAAATGATTGATGGCAAAAAATGGCTTACTACCAGTCCTGACCCAGTAAAGGACCAAACGGATTTTCTGGCTCAGATATACAACTGGCAATTGAAGAAGGCCATCTTTCCTATTGGACATTATGTGAAGAATGAAGTGCGTGAGATAGCTGAGCGTGAACATCTGGCTACAGCCAAACGTCGGGATTCTGAAGGTATTTGCTTTCTGGGTAATATCGATTATAATGAATATGTACGGCGTTATCTGGGTGAGCAAAAAGGAGATGTTATAGAATTGGAAACCGGTAAGAAGATCGGTGAGCATGATGGGGTATGGTTTCATACTATCGGCCAGCGTAAGGGACTAGGATTGGGTGGAGGCCCGTGGTTTGTAGTCAAAAAGGATACAAAGAATAATATCCTTTATGTCAGTCATGGGTATGATCCTCAGGCCGTTTATAAAACAGAGTTTAAGGTACATGATTTTCATTTTCTGACAGAACCGGTAACTGATCGTCAAGTTACGCTGAAGATTCGCCATACTCCGGAATTTCATTCGGCAACTGTGGAGTGTTTGGGCGAAGGAGATTATCTTTTTCACCTTGACAATCCTATCCATGGCGTGGCTCCAGGGCAGTTCTGTGTAGTTTATGATATTAACCACCATCGGTGTTTTGGAAGTGGAGAAATTACCCTATAAATAAAAAAGATTATGATTTTAACAACGACTCCAACTATAGAGGGACATCCTGTTCAACAGTATAAAGGTGTGGTAACGGGTGAGACAATAATTGGTGCTAACGCTATAAAGGATATGATGGCAAGTTTCCATGACTTTTTTGGAGGTAGAAGCAAAAGTTATGAACGTGTCTTACAGGAAGCGAAGGATGCTTCTATCAAGGAATTGTCCGATCGTGCTGCCCAATTGGGTGCCAATGCCGTCGTGGGAATAGATTTGGATTATGAGACCGTAGGTCAGTCCAATTCCATGTTGATGGTGACTTGTAGTGGTACTGCCGTAGTTTTATAGTATATAAGCAAGTAAATATTGGGAAATATAAACTCTTTTGTTTCCGACAGAAGCTAACTAAAATGCCGGAAAAAGAGAGTTTAAGGCTTTAGCGTTTAAAATCATCTACAAGGATATCCCAATCATCACGAAACTGAGTCATCTTTTTGTAGATAAGGTTAGCACCTTCTTTGGTCAGTGCAGAATCAGGTAAAGGACCACTGTTTACGGCTACTGTAAAAATGTTTGCAGTGACACCCGATCGTACTCCGAGAGGAGCATTCTCTATGACTATGCCTTGCCACGGTTGACAATTACCACATTTTCTCAGTCCCATCAGATAAGGATCAGGATAGGGTTTGCCGCGAGTAACATCGTAGGCTGTAACGATATGTTTTTCATCAAAGAATTCTCCGAAATCGTGAAGTAGTCTTTTGATAAGTGGACGTTGCCCACTTCCTGTTACTACGCCGATCGTGACTCCCGATGCTTTAATCTTTCGCATCAGATCGATTACTCCGGAAAATATCTTTGCTGTAGGTAATTGATGAAAATAATCAGTTTTTACATCATATATTTTTTGTGCCTCTTCCAGTGTGAGGTCTTTGTCTGCTTGCCTTTTCGCAAAGTCACGGATCGTATCGATACCTCGGGCACCTTCTGTAGCGTATGCATCTTTGGCAGTCATGCGTATACCGAATTGCCTCATGCAATTGGTCCATGCAATAGCATGATTGGGCATGGAGTTGTAGAGCACTCCATCCATATCGAATAAAACGCAGCGGATACCTTTTTCTGTTTCTTCAGTTGTGACCACTCCAGATGCTTTAAGATGGTTTCTGTATTTGCTTAAAGCTTCTTGGATGTTTTCTTTATTCATGTTATAAATAGAATGGAATGAGTCTCCCTTTGTATATGTCCGAATGTTGATAACGGGGTACATATACTATGGAAGTTTCATCCTTAGATCCAGTTGGGATATTTTTAATGTTTTCCGGGGGACGAATTCTATAGTTCTGAATTTGTCCCCCGGAGTAAGAATTATTTTTCTTTATTTAGACGTTCCCGGATAGCAGTACTTTCTGTTTCATATCCTGGCTTATTCAAGAGAGCAAACATATTCTTTTTATAAGCTTCTACACCAGGTTGGTTGAATGGATTGACGCCTTCCAACAGACCGCTGATGCCACAAGCTTTCTCAAAGAAATAGATGAGTTGACCGATGTAGTATGCGTTTAGTTCTGGAACACTGATGCGGATATTAGGGACGTTACCGTCTACATGAGCCAGACGTGTACCGAGTTCTGCCATTTTATTTACCTCATCAATACGTTTTCCTTCGAGGAAATTCAAGCCATCGAGGTTATCCTCATCATGAGGAAACAGTAGTCTGTGATTAGGTGTTTCGATAGAGATAACGGTTTCGAATATAGACCGTTCACCTTCTTGTATCCATTGGCCCATCGAATGGAGGTCTGTCGTGAAGTCACAGGCAGCTGGGAATAATCCTTTGTTTTCTTTGCCTTCACTTTCACCATAGAGTTGTTTCCACCATTCACCGATATAGTGAAGTTTTGGCTGGAAGTTCTCGATGATCTCAATCTTTTTTCCTGCTTGTGTATAGAGGGCTTGTCGTGTGGCAGCATATTGTGCAGAGGGATTATCTTCGAAAGATGTATCAGAGCCAGTAATCTGTTCCATGTCACGAGCGCCTTCAATCATCTTTTTGATGTCATAACCGGCACAGGCGATGGGCAGTAATCCGACAGGAGTAAGGACGGAAAAGCGACCACCGACATTATCTGGAATAATAAAACTCTTGTAGCCTTCTTGGTCGGCACATATCCGTGCAGCACCCTTACGGGCATCAGTGATAGCGACAATGACCTTTTGGGCTTCTTCTTTCCCGCGTTGTGCTTCACACTGTTTCCTTAGCAGACGGAATGTCAGTGCTGTCTCTGTTGTCGTACCTGATTTGGAAATGTTGATGACACCGAATTTCTTATCCTTTAGATAAGTTGTCAACTCTGATAGATAGTCTTCTCCAATATTATTTCCGGCAAAGAGGATATTCGGGTTTTTATGATCATCATTTACAAGCCAGCTGAAAGAATTTCCTAATGCTTCAATGACGGCACGTGCACCCAGGTAACTGCCACCGATACCTGCGACAACAATAGTTTCACAGTTATCGCGAAGAATACTTGCCTCATCTTCAATTTCCTTGAGGAATGCTGGAGTGATGGAAGATGGAAGATGTAACCATCCCAGAAAATCATTTCCGGCACATGTGCCGTTTTCGAGTGCTTCTTGGGCTGTTTTTACTTTTGACTCATACGATTTTACTGCACCATTCTTCAAAAACGGTGTAACTTTTGTAATGTCTAAGCTGATATTTTTCATTAAAATTGTATTTTAATTAGTGGACTGGATCCACCGAAAATTATGAATTCTTACCGGAACACATCTGCCAGGAGTTTGATTTCCGTACTAGGATCAATACGATTGTACAGAATATCATAGACAGCGTCAAGGATAAGCATCTTCACATGTGTGTGGCGGTTGATTTCTTTCATACATTTTGTGCCATAATAGCCTTCTGCTATCATTTCCATTTCGATCTGAGCACCTTTTACAGAGTAGCCTTTCCCAATCATCATACCGAAGGTACGGTTACGGGAGAATTTTGAGTACCCTGTCACCAGCAGGTCACCTAGGTATACACTGTCATAGATACAACGGTCACAAGGATAGGTAGCTGTCAGAAAGCGGTTCATCTCCTGTATGGCATTTGACATCAGGACAGCCTGGAAGTTATCACCATATTCGAGTCCGTTGCAAATTCCTGCTGCGATGGCATAAATGTTTTTCAGAACTGAACTGTATTCTATTCCGATGATATCGGTAGAGACCTTAGTACGGATATAATCTGAGTTTAACACCTGTGTTAAAGTTCTTGCTTTTACTAAATCGTGTGAAGCGATAGTTAAGTAGGTGAGACAATTTTGTGCGACTTCTTCTGCATGGGAAGGTCCTCCTATGCAGGCCAGATTTTGATAGGGTACTTGATATACTTGATGAAAGTATTCAGAACAAACCAGGTTTTCATCTGGAATGATTCCCTTGATTGCTGTAACGATGAATTTATCCTTTAAAGGAGATTTCAGATTCTTAAGCAGACCTTTTAGATAAGTTGAGGGTGTGACGAAAACAAGGGTGTTGTACTGATTTGCGATTTCGGTAATATCATTGGAAAAGAATATTTCTCCGACATCGAACCGGGCATTTGACAAGTAGGCAGGATTATGTCCAATCCGCTTAAAGTCCTCGATGCGGTCAGCTCTGCGGACATACCAGCCAATATGGTGAGTATGACTGACAATCATCTTTGCAATTGCTGTCGCCCACGAACCATCACCTATTATCGCTATCTTACCTACATTAAACATAAGTCCTTCACACGATTAATCTTACGAAACTTTTAAGTCCCCGTATAAATTCTAATCAGTTGTGTGGATGAATAGTTCAAACCATCACAACTGATAATTTAACGATTTATGCAAAAAGTGATCAGGCCTTTTCTGCCTTAGTAACCTTAATTGCAGCGTTAATCCACTTCTCTATTTCATCAACGGAAGGCTTGTCGTAGCCCAATTTATATTTTTTATTGACTTCTCCAATCTTCTGTTGTAGTCCCTGAGCTTTTTCATCACGGATATCAGAGATCAAGTTGAAACCACATTTGCGAAGTACATGCATCCAGTTTTCCGGGACTCCAATGGCAGTCCATTCCGTGACACTGCTTTGTGGAATTTTGGGTTCTGGCTTCATCTGCGGGAAAAGCATGACTTCCTGAATGTATTCCTTGCCTGTCATCAGCATAACCAACCGGTCAATACCAATACCGATACCACTGGTAGGAGGCATGCCGTATTGTAGGGCGCGAAGGAAGTCCTGGTCTATAATCATCGCTTCATCATCACCCTTGTCAGCCAGTTGCATCTGTTCTTTGAAACGTTCTTCCTGATCAATCGGATCATTTAATTCAGAATAAGCGTTTGCCAATTCCTTTCCGTTGATCATCAGCTCGAAGCGTTCTGTCAGTCCCGGTTTGGAACGGTGCATTTTTGTCAGTGGAGACATCTCCACAGGATAGTCTATAACGAAAGTAGGTTGGATAAAAGTTCCCTCACAGAATTGACCGAACATCTCATCGATAAGTTTGCCTTTGCCCATGGTATCATCTACTTCCATGTTAAGTTTTTTGCAAATCTCACGGATTTCGTCCTCATTCTTGTCGTTAACATCATAGCCTGTCTTTTCTTTGATAGCCTCGAGAATAGGAATACGGCGATAAGGAGCTTTGAAACTGACAAGATGGTCACCGATCTGGACCTCCGGTTTGCCATTGACAGCGATGCAAATGGTTTCCAGCAGGTTCTCCGTAAATTTCATCATCCAGTTGTAGTCCTTATACTGGACATAGAGCTCCAGACAAGTAAATTCCGGATTATGATAGCGGTCCATACCTTCATTGCGGAAATTCTTGCCGATTTCATATACTCCTTCAAAACCGCCGACAATGAGTCGCTTCAGATAGAGTTCTGTGGCGATACGCATATACATGTTGATATCCAGTGCATTGTAGTGGGTGATGAATGGACGTGCGCTGGCTCCTCCGGGGATGCTCTGGAGAATTGGAGTTTCTACTTCTGTATATCCTGCTTTGTCAAAGAAGTTACGCATGGTGCGCAGTACGATAGCCCGTTCCATAAAGGTTTTCTTGACACCATCGTTGACAATAAGGTCAACATAACGTTGGCGATAACGTAGTTCGGGGTCGTCAAATTTATCATAGGCGACTCCATCTTTATACTTAACGATAGGCAGCGGCTTCAGACTCTTGCTGAGAAGGGTCAACTCAAGGGCGTGTACTGTAACTTCACCGGTCTGAGTCTTGAACACGAACCCTCTGATACCAATGAAATCACCAATGTCCAGAAGTTTTTTGAAAACTTTGTTATACATATCCTTGTTCTCATCCGGACAGATGTCATCCCGCGTGACGTATACTTGAATTCTGCCTTTGGAATCCTGTATCTCCATGAAACTGGCTTTACCCATAATGCGTCTGCTCATCATACGACCGGCAATGATTACCTCGCGCTTCTCTTCTTTATATTCAGATTTGATATCTGTGCTGAAAGCGTTGGTAGGATATTCTGCTGCTGGATAAGGATTGATTCCCATTTCCCGAAGTTCCTGCAAACTTTGTCTGCGACCGATTTCTTGTTCGCTAAGTTCTAATACGTTCATTTCTTCTACTTTCTATCTGTTACTTTGATTGCAAAATTAATAAATTATTCCGAAAGCATCATGTGTTTTGTGATTTTTATTCGTCTCTTAGGTATATCTTTATATTACACTTTATATTCGTAAGTACCCGCTTTCGTTTCTTCTCCATTCTTCCTTTTTAACATAAGAATAACAAAATATAATCTCTTCATAAATTTATGTGCTTGTTTTTTAGTAAATTTGCCAAACAAAAATATCAGATTCATGGATATCGAAAAACAAAGAGAAATTCTGGAAAAGGAAGATGGGCTTTCAAAAACCTTGGGCATGGAATTTATTTCTACGCCTGAACCAGATACATTGATCGGAAAAATGAAAGTTGATGACCGCAATAAACAACCTTTTGGTTTCCTGAGTGGTGGTGCTTCTCTGGCATTGGCAGAGAACTTGGCCGGTGTAGGTAGTATGGCAGTTTGTCCTGGAAGGATATGTGTGGGTATCAACGTAAGTGGTAACCATCTGAAATCTGTTCTTTATGGAGATACAGTCACTGCTTATGGATACTTGCAGCATAAAGGGCGTACACTGCATGAATGGCATATTGATATTCGCAATGAAGAGGGTGATTTGATATCTACCGTACAGGTAACAAACTATGTGTTGACCCCTCGTCATCCAAAACCGGAGGTAAAGGAAAATACAGCAGAGGATTCTGTAAACCATGAGTAATTATGTGATTTATCGTCTACCGGATAAGGATCAGTGTGTTTACATGTCTTCCCAATCACAACCGGTTGCCTTAAATTCTGTGGTGGACTTGAACGGACGTGAAGGGTTCGTCATTACTCCATTTGCTCCTTCTGATGAGAATCCTGTACTTCTTCTTGTTCCTGACCATACGGAAATTGTTAAGATCCGAATGGGGAAAGACAGTGTTTCTGGAAATAGGGATGCTGTAAGTTCTAGTAAGGCTTGTGATGTGTCCAGTGAAAGAGATGCTTATCAGAAGGTTTTTAAGGTGTTTCATGATCAGCTGGAAGCAGATGAGTTTGAGAAGATTGTTCTTGCTCGACGATCGAGGCGCTATATGGAGATGGCTCCGGTTCCCGAAGATCTTTTTCAGAAAGCCTGTTTGCGCTATCCTCATTTGTTTGTTGCGCTCGTTTCAACTGAGCAGAGTGGAACATGGCTGATGGCTACTCCCGAAATTTTATTGAACGGAAATGGAAAAGTCTGGCAGACCATGGCTTTGGCCGGAACGATGAAGTCTGTATCAGAAGTTTTGCCAGATCAGATCAACCCTGAGTCAGTTGAAAATGTGGATGCTATGTTGGAACATAAGAATGGTTCTTTGCGTAATATCCTTTGGACGAAGAAGAATGTTCATGAGCAATATCTCGTCGCTGACTATATTGAGAAATGTATTCGACGTTTTTCCAATCATCTTGAGAGGACTCTGCCGTATACGATACGTGCCGCTGATCTGCTGCATCTGAAAAGTGATTTTAGATTTACCCTTCAAGGGCAGGATCATTTGGGAGAATTGCTTGATGCCTTGTATCCTACACCGGCTGTATGTGGTCTTCCGAAGGAGAAGGCGCGTCGGTTTATCCTTAACAATGAATGCTTTCCACGTCGTTACTACAGTGGATTCCAGGGACCGCTTTCTTTTCAAGGGGAGACGCATCTTTATGTCGCCTTGCGTTGCATGCAGATTACAGACCGATATTGTGATCTATATGCTGGAGGCGGTTTGTTGAAGGACAGTCATTGTGAAGATGAGTGGTTGGAGACAGAAGCGAAATTGGGTACAATGGAACGATTATTGTGATTGTTGTCAAAATATAAGGAGAATATGTATAGTAATAAAGAGAATGTCAATATATTAACCGACTTGCTGGTCAAGTATGGAGTTCATTATGCAGTGGTTTGTCCTGGAAGCAGGAATTCGCCTATTGTACATAATCTTCAGGTTTGCCCTTCTGTTACTTGTTACCCATGTACAGACGAGAGGTCGGCTGGCTTTTATGCCTTGGGGATGTGTCAGTATACCAATGAACCTGTTGTGGTTTGTGTTACTTCCGGTACTGCCCTTTTAGATCTCTCTCCTTCGGTGGCTGAGGCTTATTATCAGCACCAGCGGTTGATAGTCCTTTCGGCTGATCGTCCGGAACAATGGATCAATCAGTTGGATGGACAAACGATCCGTCAGGAGGGAGCGTTGGGTAATTTTGTCCTGAAAACAGTTTCATTGCCAGAGCCCCATGACGAGGAAACTTACTGGTATTGTAATCGATTGGTCAATGAGTCATTACTGGCATCTTCCCATTATGGTGGAGGACCGGTACATATCAATGTTCCGATTACAGAACCCCTGTATGAATATACAGTCAGTCAACTTCCTGAAGAGCGCTTGATTCGTTCTTTTCAGGGAAGTATATCTATAGAAGGACGGGATTTTATTATCCATCAGTTCATGAAAGCAAAACGTCCGATGATTGTTATCGGCCAGGATGATCCGTTTATCTATAAAGGGTTGGAGAAGAGTTTGCAGATTATTTCCCGTTATGGTGTTTTACTCAATGAACGACTCAGCATACCGGACTATGATATTGTACATTTTGATGAAGTCCTTTCCGGAAATACAGATGAACGGTACCAACCTGATTTCCTGATCTTCATGGGATATACCTTGGTCAGCAAACGATTAAAAGTTTTTCTGAGAAAAAATCCTGATCTGGAGACTTGGAGGGTATCCATGGATGATACGGTATACGATACGTTCAAGTCGTTGAAGGGAATAGTTCAAACTGATTCTGCTGATTTTCTGGAACATCTTGCCACGGAAATCGAAAAGACAAAAAAGAAGAGTTTACCTTTTCACGAAATTTGGAGAGAGGCTTTGGACATCGTCGAAAAACGTACTGCTGATTATGAACCGGAGTATTCCGAGATGGCGGTCGTAAAGTATTTTGAAGAACAGGTGGAAGATGTGGATTATGACTATCAGGTGCAATATGGCAACAGTAGTGCTGTCCGACTGGCGAATATCCTCGCTTGGCATCATGCCTGGTGTAATCGGGGTGTGAATGGTATAGACGGTTCGTTGTCAACTGCTGCAGGAATGTCGATTATCTGCAAAGAGATGGTCTTCTGCATCCTTGGTGATTTGAGTTTCTTCTATGATGCAAATGCACTTTGGAATCAGAATCTACGAGGTAATTTCCGTATTATCTTGATGAATAATGGTGGTGGTGCTATTTTTAATCAGTTTGATGGGTTGCATAACAGTCCTGCACGTGAAAAACTGGTCAGGGCTGATCACCATACGACGGCTCAGGGCCTTTGTACACAGAATGATATTGGTTATTTTCAAGCTCATTCAATGGAAGATATGCAAATGGGGATTATTCAACTCCTTACGAGAAAGACCAATCGCCCGATGCTTTTGGAAGTGTTTACAGATTCGGAAACAGATACGAAAGTTTATGAAGATTATTTCAAAAGGCAGTCAGTTGAGGGCCAATAAAAATATCGAAAAGAAAGTTTTCCTATTGATGAATAGGAAAGTTGACTAAGACTTTTTAAAAAGAAATGACATGGAAGAAAAGGAAAAAAGAGAATGGAAGACCATTCCAGGTTTTGATTTTAAGGATATTCTTTTTGAAGAATACAATCATATCGCAAAGATTACGATTAATCGTCCCCGTTATCGTAATGCTTTTACTCCACTGACTGTCTGGGAAATGAGCCAGGCATTCAGCTACTGCCGCAATACATTGGATATCCGCGTTGTCATATTGACGGGTGCAGGAGACAAGGCTTTCTGCTCTGGAGGTGATATGCACGTCAAAGGACGTGGTGGATATGTGGGGAAGGATGGTGTTCCTCGTTTGAATGTGCTTGATGTTCAGATGCAGATTCGCTATCTTACTAAACCTGTGATTGCTATGGTAAACGGCTATGCTATTGGTGGCGGTCATATCCTGCATGTAGTTTGTGATCTGACCATTGCCAGCGAAAACGCCATTTTCGGACAGACGGGACCGAAGGTAGGGTCTTTTGATGCCGGGCTCGGTGCTTCTTACTTGGCCAGGATCGTGGGTCAGAAGAAGGCTCGTGAAATCTGGTTCTTATGTAGGCAATATTCTGCGAAGGAAGCTGAACAGATGGGACTTGTAAATAAGGTGGTACCATTTGATCAACTTGAGGATGAGACGGTATCCTGGGCTGAAACGATGATGGAGCGTTCTCCGTTAGCCCTGCGTATGATGAAGGCTGGATTTAATGCTGAACTTGACGGTCAGGCTGGCATCCAGCAACTTGCCGGTGATGCTACTATGCTGTATTATACGCTGGATGAGGCTCAGGAAGGTGGTCATGCATTTCTGGAGAAAAGGAAACCGGATTTTGATAAGTTTCCTCAGTTTCCATGAACTGCGAATATAATTTGACTTCATTTATTTCTTTATGATGTATCATATTCAAATTTCGGGGCGGACGCTCCATTTTAAGCAACCGGCGGGGACCTCACGCGGTGTATATACGGTACGAAAAAGTTACTTTCTTACGCTTACTTCTGATAATCGTCCGGGAGTGAAAGGAATAGGAGAATGTGCTACATTGCCAGACTTGTCTTGTGATGCTAGTCCGCAATATGAACGTACCTTGCAACATATCTGTATGATGGTGGAGCAGTTGGGTAAGATTCCTTTCGAGATGTTACGTCCCTATCCGTCTATCCTTTTTGGTCTTGAGACAGCCTTTGTACAATTTCAGGCGGGTGGATCTACAGCCCTTTTCGATACACCTTTTGCTCGTGGTGAAGAGGGGATTCCCATCAATGGACTGGTATGGATGGGAACTTTCGAGGAGATGCTCAGGCGCCTTGAGGAGAAGTTGAATCAGGGCTTCCACTGTGTAAAACTGAAGATTGGAGCCATTGATTTTGATCATGAACTGGAGTTGGTCAAGCATATACGGGAACGTTTTTCGAAGTCAGATATAGAATTGCGTGTAGATGCCAATGGTGGCTTTACTCCTGAGAATGCTTTGCAGCGTATGGAACAGCTTGCCGAATACGATATTCATTCGATAGAACAACCTATCAAGCAGCATCAGTGGAAAGAAATGGCACGTCTGTGCAAGGAATCACCACTTCCCATTGCTCTTGATGAAGAGTTGATCGGGGTGAATATGAAAGGGATGAAGGAGGAACTTCTGGATACGGTCCGTCCTGCTTATCTGGTTTTGAAACCCAGTCTCCATGGTGGAATGGCAGGCTGCAAAGAATGGATAGGGATGGCTCGGCAGCGTCATATCGGGAGTTGGATTACTTCAGCGTTGGAAAGTAATGTAGGACTAAATGCGGTTTCGCATTTTGCAGCACATATCTACGGTCCTCACATTACCTTCCCGCAGGGACTCGGTACAGGTTTGCTTTTTACCGATAATATTCCGATGCCTCTGAAAGTAGAAGGTGATCAACTTTGGTATAAAGAGGAATAACCCATTGGTGGAATTAAACATGAAGGAAGAAATGGGGCAAGAAGTCATATATATATGATTTTCAGTCACTCATTCAGTCTATTCTTTAAAATATCACTATCCGAAATTACCATGCTGTGGTACGTGATAACTTGATAATTAGTTTACCAGTACTATGGTTATGGACTTACCAATTAGCGGTAACGTGTTTTCCAGACTATGGTAACGTGGTTTCCAGACTATGGTAATGGGCTTTCCAGACTATGGTAATGGTTTTTCCAATACTATGGTAATGGTTTTTCCAGTACTAAGGTAATGGGCTTTCCAGTACTATGGTAAAGGGGTTACCAGTACTATGGTAAATTAATTCCGCCAACAGGTAGGAATAATAGTATTGGCTTTTTAAGATGAGATTATAGAATAGAAGGGTTCAAATGACTGTTGAGGAATTTTTAGTTGATTGGAATAATACCTGTCCGCAACTTCTGGTTCATACCAGTGGTTCTACAGGAAAGCCGAAGCCGATGTGGGTGTCGAAAAGGAAGATGTTGAATAGTGCCCGTATCACTTGTAATTTTCTTGGACTTCAATCTGGTAATACAGCTTTGCTCTGTATGAAACTTGATTATATCGCCGGGAAGATGGTCGTGGTGAGAAGCATAGAAAGAAATTTGAAACTGATGAGTGTTATCCCTTGTGGACATCCTCTTGCTGCTTTGTTACGAGGTGACTATACGGTATGGCAAAGCCCTACGGTCTCACATGATGAATCTTTTTACATTCAGAGAAACCCGTCCTTATCTTTTGGTGAGGGTTTGCCTTTTCTTAAATCTTCTCTCCGTAAAGTACCTGCTCGTTTATCACAAAAGTCCTCTTGTATTGCTCCGGTTTTTGCAGCTATGGTACCTTTACAAGTTTATGATTCCCTTCAGGTTCCCGAAGAAGCAGCAATCCTTCGTCAGGTTAAGCATCTTATTATCGGCGGGGGAAGTGTAGATGATGCTTTAGAGAAACAACTGGCGGATTTTCCTAATGCAGTGTGGAGTACATACGGCATGACGGAAACATTGTCACATATTGCCCTCCGCCGGTTAAACGGGCCTGAGGCCAGTGAATGGTATACACCTTTTGAAAGTGTTGAGGTCAGTAGAAATGCTGAGGGATGTCTCGTTATCGATGCTCCATTGGTGCATGAGGGAAAATTAGTCACTAATGACCGGGTGCAATTCCGTTCCATATCTCTGGATGGAAAGGATAGACGTACGCAGTTTCGTATCCTTGGCAGAAAGGATAATGTCATAGACAGTGGTGGAATAAAGATTCAGATAGAGGAGGTGGAGAAAGTATTGAAGTCTGTTCTTGATCTTCCTTATCTTATCACGAAGCGTCCTGATGAAAAATTTGGTGAGATTGTCGTTCTCTTAACAGAACAGTCTGACTTACATGCTGTGAAGACTTGTTGTGAACGTATCCTGCCTCGTTACTGGCAACCCCGGTTATACCTTCATGTGAATCATATCCCTCTTACCGAAACAGGTAAACCGGCGCGAGCAGAGGCAGAAAAAATAGCTTTGACAGGAACTCGAGAATGATTAAACGGTTTAGTCCCAAATCAGATGTTCTGGTAACCCTTAACCTTCTCTGAAAAAGTCCAGAACCTCCTTGATTTCTTCTTCGCTGATAGTCTGGTTGATATGGATATCACCGATATCTCCAAGTAGAGTTACATTAATATCATTACCTAAATTCTTCTTATCATGATGCATCATTTGGATTAATTCAGGATAATCCTCACATGTAATAGGGAGAGTGCCATAGTAATCCCTGATGAAACTGACGGTCTGATGCATTTTCTCAGTAGGGAAGTGCATTCTCAAACAACTTAGATAGAGCTCGCAGATTAATCCGTAGGCTACGGCATAGCCGTGAAGAATAGGCTTGCGCTTCAGGCTCCAGGACTCAAAGGCATGACCGAAGGTATGACCGAAATTAAGTGCTTTACGGATTCCTTTTTCATACGGATCGTTTTTGACAATACGCTCTTTGACCCTTATAGAGTCAGTCAACATGGATTGAAGTTTTTTCAAGTCTGGATGTGTCAGATCAAACTTCAGAAGTTCGGCCCACATATTTTCATTGGAGATTAATCCATGTTTCAACATCTCTCCGTAACCGCTTCGTATATTTGATTCATCAAGTGTCTTCAGAAAAAAGGTGTCCAGAATGACAAATCTGGAATCATTGAATACTCCTATTTCATTCTTGAATCCGTTAAAATTGATGCCCGTTTTACCGCCTACAGAGGCGTCCACCATAGCCAGCAGTGTGGTTGGGATATTGATAAAGTTTAATCCTCTTTTAAAAGTCGAAGCTGCGAACCCGCCCAAGTCTGTGACCATGCCTCCGCCAAGGTTGATAAGAAGTGAGTGTCTGGTAGCCCCTTTATCTCCTAATGCCTTCCATACTTTTACAAGAGTAGCAAGGTTCTTGTGGGTATCAGATACACCGATGGTAATAGTCTGAGCATGCTTCAAACTAAGGAGAGGCTTGATCTGAGGCCAGCATTTTTCTTTTGTCGTTTCGTCTGTCAGTACAAATATCTTGTCGTGCTCACATTCCGAAATAACAGTTGCAAGTTCTATCTTAAAATGCTGTGATAGTATGATTCTCTGTTCCATAATTAGGATTAAAGTAAACTTTTCTAATGGCAAATATAGATAATTTTAGCGAAAAATCGATAAAAAGATAATTATTTTTTAAGGTTTCAATTAAACGAGTTGAACAAACCAACGTCTAAGGATAGTAACGATAAAAAAGTAATTATTAAAATTATAGACTAATGAGAAGATTATTTCTCCTGCTGTTTCTGATCAGCTTGTCGGTCACTTCTTTTGCACAAGATCGTTTGATTTCCGGCTTGATTGAGGACCGAAGTTCCAGGAATCCTGTGGAACAAGCAACGGTTCAATTGTTGAAAATGGACAGTACGTATGTCGGTGGTGCCCTTTCTAATGAGAAGGGACTTTTCCATCTGACTGTGCCACAGGATGGTAAGTATCTGTTAAAGATTTCCTGTATCGGGTATCGTCCAAGTATTAAGAGAATCATCATCCAAGACAGTAAAAATCTTGCGATGGGGAAGATCCTTCTTAGTGTTGACGCAATCATGCTGAAGGAAGCTACAGTTGTCGGGCATGCAGCTCAGGTGGTGGTTAAGGCGGACACCTTTGTCTATAATTCTGCGGCTTATCGTACACCGGAAGGTTCAGTAGTTGAGGAACTTGTCAAAAAACTTCCCGGAGCGCAGATCAGTGATGATGGAACAATTACGATTAATGGGAAAACTGTGAAGAAAATTCTCGTTGACGGAAAAGAATTTATGACCGGCGATACTAAAACGGCACTGAAGAATCTGCCGACTTCCATAGTAGATAAGATTAAAACTTACGATGAAAAGAGTGATCTGGCCAGGGTTACAGGTATAGATGACGGAAATGAACAGACTGTACTGGATTTCGGACTAAAAAAGGGAATGCATCAAGGACAGTTTTCTAACGTCGACCTTTCATACGGTACACATGATCGTTATGCGGGAAGAATTATGGGAGCTTACTTCAATTCGAAGAGCAGATTTATGCTTTTTTCCAATGCCAATAATGTAAATGACATGGGATTCCCTGGTGGCGGACGTGGCTTCTTCGGAGGTGGAAAGCAGGGACTGAATTCTACGAAGATGGTGGGTGGCAATTATAATTACGAGATAAAAAACAAGATTGTTATTGATGCCAGTTTGCGTTGGAACCATTCTGATGGCGATGTCATAACGAATACTTCCAGTGAAAACTTTGTCAGTAGAATAGGGGCTTTTTCTAATTCTCTTAACCAGAACTATACGCGTTCAAATAGTTGGAACGGTAGGGCAAGACTGGAATGGAACCCTGATACGATGACGGATATTATGTTCCGCCCTTCTTTTACCTATTCTACGAATGACAGCCGGTCATCTTCCTCTTCTGCTTCTTATAATAAAGATCCTTATCAATATGTAGCAGACCCACTTTCTAAGGAAGATATCAAAAAACTGGCTAAGGATAGTTTGATGGTAAATACACAGGACAACAATGGCATATCTTATAGTGATTCCAAAAATCTTTCGGGTATGTTACAATATAATCGGAAGTTGAATAGCAAGGGACGCAATTTTACGTTGCGGGTTGACGGAAGTGTCGGTAAAAGCGATTCCAAGAGTCTGACCAATAATGCGGTACATCTTTATATGATGAAGACTGCTCTTGGCCTGGATTCTACTTACCAGACTAATCGGTATAATCTGATGCCGACAAAGAAAAGGAGTTATAGTTTGCAAACTACATATAGTGAACCGATTGCAAAGGCTACTTTCTTACAATTCAGTTATCAGTTTACCTATAATTATTCTCGTAGTGATCGTTCTACCTATGATTTCAGTCATCTGGAAAATGATATCTTTTCTGACATAAAACCAGTTTATCGTGGTTGGAACAGTTATCTTGATCTGTTGCCGAATCCGCTGGATACTTATTTGGACAAGGACCTAAGCCGTTATTCCGTATATCAGAACTATATCCATAATTTTCAGTTGATGCTTCGGTTGATCCATAGTAAATACCAATTGAATGCGGGTATGATGATGCAACCACAGAAGACGAAGTATAAGCAGAATTATATGGGTGTGAGTGTGGATACGACTCGTACAGTAACTAATATTTCTCCGACACTTGATTTCCGTTATAAATTCTCTCCAATCAGTTATTTACGGATTAACTACAGGGGAACTTCTACACAACCTTCTATGTCTCAACTCCTTGACATTACCGATGACAGTGATCCGTTGAATATCTCGAAAGGTAATCCTGGTCTGAAACCTTCATTTACAAATACACTTCGGTTTTTCTACAATAATTATGCCCAGAAACACCAACGGGCATTAATGACTTTCTTAAATTATTCGACAACGAGTAACAGTATCAGTAATAAAGTGACGTATGATGAGACTACTGGTGGCCGTACTACCAAACCGGAAAATATTAATGGTAATTGGAGTACGATGGGTGCATTTATGTTCAATACGGCTGTTGATACAGCAGGATATTTCAGCGTAAATACATTTACTAACCTCAATTATAATCACTATGTAAGTTATTTAAGTCTGGACAAGAGCAGTGATTCTCAAAAGAATACTACGCGTACATTTACTATTGGTGAACGTTTAGGAGGTGATTTCCGTAACAGTTGGTTGGAGATTGGTCCTGACGGCTCTCTTAATTATACCCATGCCCGTAATGAACTTCAGAAGCAGAGTAATATGGATACCTGGCAATTTGCTTATGGCGCGTCTGTCAATATAACTCTGCCATGGGGAATGAACATCGCTTCGGATATTCATGAGAATAGTCGAAGAGGGTATAGTGACGCTTCCATGAATACGAATGAACTGATATGGAATGCTCAGATCGGGCAGAGTTTTCTGGCGGGAAGTCCTTTGACTGTAACTTTGCAGTTCTATGATATTCTTCATAATGAGAGTAATCTTAGCCGAACGATCAATGCGATAATGAGAAGTGATACACAATATAACAGCATTAACAGTTATGCGATGTTGCACGTTATCTATCGGCTGAATGTCTTTGGAAATAGAAATTCGCGCCAGCAGATGCGTGGAATGAATCGTCCAAACTTTCATAATCCTCGTTTCAGAGGTACACCTCCTCCTAATGGTGGTGGTCATCACCATGGTCCAGGCGGTGGCTTTGGAGGGTTCATGTGATTATGATATGATAATAAAAAAGGCTGTCCATATTTTTGGACAGCCTTTTGATATTATATGAAGTTCAGATTCTGATTAGTGCTTTTCTGCTTTTATGATTTTCTCAATAACTTTCGGGAAATATTTGATTTCCAATATATGTTCTTTAGCGGCAATATCATTCGGCGTATCTTGTGGACTTAATGAGGTCTTGTATTGGGCAATGACCTGTCCCTTGTCATATTGGCCGTTTACCCAATGAACGGTCATACCCGTTTCTTTTTCACCTGCGGCCTTAACAGCTTCATGAACATGATATCCCCACATTCCCTTACCTCCAAACTTTGGAAGGAGGGCAGGGTGTATATTGATGATCTTTTGCGGATAAGCCTTAATCAGGAATTCAGGTATCAGAAGTAAGAAACCTGCTAATACAATGAAGTCGATATGGTATTTCTTCATGAGGTTAAGGAGTAAATCTTCTTGTATGAATTCGGCTTTAGGCAGGACTTCTGTTGGAATACCTGCCTTTTCAGCACGGACTAAGGCATAGGCATTTGCTTTGTTAGACAGCACAAGAGATATCTTGACTTCCGAAGAACGAGCAAAATAGTGAATGATATTTTCGCAGTTCGTTCCGTTTCCGGAAACGAAGATAGCTATGTGGGTCATAATCTTCTTTATAATCTTATTTGTTGTTCATAAAACAATTCTTATGTCTTCAGAAAGGAAGAAACTTTTTGTATCAGAAGTTGTTGTGTTTCTTTTTCTCGTAGTCATTTCTTTCATTTTGCTCCGGTTCATCATCGTCAAAGCCAAATAAAGTTGGTTCAATAAAGGAATCCATATTCCGGCGGTCTTTCTTAGTAGGACGGCCTGTTCCACGAGCGCGATCAACGAAACCACTGATATGGCTCATTTTTAACAGTTCGTACTGTTTTGGATTGGTGACATTTTTGTATATACCTGGAAGCAGTTTCGCTCCAACTCTTTGTTCAATGCAATCGAGCACTTGAAAAGAATAAATGATCGGTGGTTTTTTAACATCGATTATTTCTCCTTTTTTGATTAGATGTGATGGCTTGACCGGCATCCCCTTTATTGTGATACGGCCATTCTTGCAATTATCTGCAGCCAAGGAACGAGTTTTGAATATCCGTGCTGCCCAAAGCCATTTATCAATCCGTGCTGTTTCTGCCATGTCCTTTTCCTAACCGGTTATAAGTGTTCATCGTTTCATTCAGTCCTTTGAGGATAAAACTATTGATGATCTCTATAGCTGTATGGATGCTTGGATCCAGAACTTTCATGTCTTCTTCATCATAATGCCCAAGCACCCAGTCGATCTGTCCACCCCGATGAAATTCATTGCCTATGCCCATGCGGAGTCTAGCATAGTCCTGTCCGATAAGTTGCTGGATATGTCCCAGACCGTTATGCCCTCCGTTACTGCCATTACCTTTCAGTCTGAATTCTCCTAAAGGAAGATTCAAGTCATCACAGATGACAAGAAGCCTCTTCTGGTCAACATTCTCTTTGTCTAGCCAATAGCGTACGGCATTACCACTGAGGTTCATAAAAGTTGAAGGTTTAAGCAGAATGACTTTCTTTCCTTTGAGAGTTGTTTCTGCGACAAAGCCATAACGTTTATCCTCAAAACAAATATTGGACGCTTTAGCGAAAGCGTCCAATATCATAAATCCTGTGTTGTGCCGGGTCCTGTCATATTCTTTTCCAGGATTACCCAAACCACAAATCAAGTATTTGTCCATGTGTCGATTTTTAACCTTACAGTCGAATGGCCGATAGGAAGAAAGTCCGGTGCGGTTAATTATTCATAACAGCGCCTTCATTTCAATTATCTTTTGCTGACTATTTGGCCTTTTCTTCTTTTGCATCGGCTGGAGCAGCTTCACTGCTTGCAGCTGCATCAGCAGGAGCTGCTTCTTCGCTCGTGGCGGCAGCTGTTGTATCATCTGTTGTACTCTGACGAGTCATCTTCACAGAACAAACAACAACGTTCTTTCCTGTTGTAAGTTCGATATTGTCATAATGTAATTGCCCTACCTTGATACTCTTTCCCAATTCCAGTTTAGTTACATCTACGATCAGATGTTCTGGGATATTCTGATAGAGAGCTGTTACATTGATTTTGCGAATAGATATATTCATCCGACCACCATCACGGACACCAGGAGCAAGTCCTTTGAGTTCAATAGGAATACCGATAGTGATAGGCTTCTTATCATTTACTTCGAGGAAGTCTACATGTAGTAATGTGTCTGAAACTGGATGAAATTGCAACTCTTTCAAGATTGCAGTATGCTGCTTGCCATCGATATTGATGCTTATTACATATATATGTGGCGTATATACGATTTTTCTCAACTCGCTCATTGGAGAAGCGAAAGCCATGGCGGTCGGCTGACCGTTTTCTTTAGCTTCACCATAGATGTTGCAAGGTACGAGTCCTTGCTTACGAAGTTCTTTAGAAGCTTTCTTCCCAAGGTCTGTACGCTTCTGACCTGAAATAGTAATCTCTTTCATTTAAGTGTTACTCTAAATTAATATTGGACTTTAATTCGCCATCACACTGAGATCGGGGTTAATGGGCAGGATTGATGTCCTATCGATCCCCTCTCAATCTTGAAAAGCGCTGCAAAGTTACTCGTTTTCTCTGAGTTATGCAACTTTTCCTTAAAATTTCTTATCGTTCTCTTGCATATTACGTTAGAAATTCCTACTTTTGCACTGTTAGCTTGATTGCTGAAACAAAGAATCAAATATAGACGAGATGATTAACAGAGAGTTAATACGTATCAAGATAGTTCAGTTAACCTACGCATACTATCAAAACGGGGATCGAAATATTGACAATGCCGAGAAAGAGTTACTCTTTAGCCTTTCTAAGGCGTATGATTTATATAATAATTTACTAGCTCTTATTGTTGCTGTGACAAAAGAAGCCCGTAATCAGGTAGAAGTACTTGGTATGCGTGCAGCTCGTGAAGGAAAGGAACCTCCCTCCCAAAAGTTTGCTTATAATAAGTTTGCTGTACAATTGGAAGAAAACAAAATGCTTTCGGAATTTGTGGCGAACCAGAAAACGAGATGGGAAGATGATATTGAATTCGTGCGGAAGTTACTGTCACAGATACAGCAGAGTGAACTTTATAAGGAATACCTGGCTGATTCGTCTGACGATTATGAGACGGAACGGGAATTTTGGCGTAAAGTGTATAAACAAGATATTCAGGAAAATGTTGACTTGGATAATCTCTTAGAGGACAAAAGTCTTTATTGGAATGACGATAAAGAGATTGTAGATACATTCGTTCTCAAGACGATCAAACGATTTGATCTTGAAAAAGGTTCAAAGCAGGAGTTGCTTCCCGAGTATAGGGATGAAGAAGATCGAGATTTTGCCAGGAAGTTGTTTCGCGCCACTATTCTTAATGCGGATAGTTACCAGCATTATATGAGTGAGGCGAGTCACAATTGGGATTTCTCCCGACTGGCTTATATGGATGTAGTCATTATGCAGATAGCTATAGCAGAAATGATGACATTCCCGAATATTCCGGTAAGCGTTACAATTAATGAGTATGTTAATCTTGCCAAGTTGTACAGTACTTATCAGAGTGGGCGTTATGTAAACGGTATGCTAGATTCGATAGCCCGTAGTTTAAATGAGACGGGTAAAATGGCCAAGCCTATGGGTGAACTTCATACACGTGTGCATGCAACTGAGAAAAAACGGGCAACACGGGAATCTTCAAGTCGTCGTCCTCGCATTCAGGATGAGAACCAAATGCTCAGTGCCAGACATCAGGAAAAAGATTTGGCACATTCTGTTTCTCCTGAAGATGAAGAGGATCGTATCGATGGACTTGGAGGTGAAGATAATCAAAATGCATCTGTAGAGACTCCTCCTTTGCCTACAGAGAAAGAGGAGGATCAAAGTGAATTAAACGAGAAAGAGTAGTTTCTCAATTTGAGAAGGATACCTTTTTGGTTTTTAAAGAGTAATCAAGAAATTATTTATTTAAATTAGAAAGATGATGACATCATTAGTATTAGCTCAGCAGGGTGCTGCAGGAGGAGGAATGGGATTCTTAATCATGATGATCGCAATATTTGTGATTATGTGGTTGTTTATGATTCGTCCTCAACAGAAGAAACAGAAAGAAATTCGTAAGTTTCAAAATGCACTGGCAGAAGGATCAGAAGTCGTGACTGGTGGTGGGATTTATGGTAAGGTAAAGCATATTGATGCAACCCGTAATACTATCGATCTTGAAATTGCTCATGGCGTAGTGATTACAGTTGACAAAAATTATGTATTTGCTAACCCTGCTTCTGCTTCGCAGAATCAGGCCAAGTAAAGAATGCATAATGCATCGCACATATTTCAGTGGTTCAGAGACTTCTTGCTGAGTTTGCCTAAGCGCATTATCAGCAAGGAATTTCTGTTTTTTTTATTCTTTTTGGCGCTGAGTGCTATCTTCTGGCTGCTCATGACGCTGAATGGGACCTATGAGGAGGAATACCCTGTAGAACTTCGCCTTGTGGGTATACCGCGTAATGCGATTATTACAGGGCCGCTTCAAGATACGGTTTATGTAACTATTCGGGATAAGGGCTTTCAGTTACTGGCTTATTCCACAACGAAAGAAATACAACCGATATCTGTTCCTTTTTCTAATTACGCGGAAAAAGATACAGGTGAGGGTAGTGTACCTGTCGGTGATGTAAAGGCATCAATTTATACACAACTCTTTAAATCGTCCAGGATCACACAGTTTAAGCCTGGTGCTCTTAACTTTTACTTTAATTTCGGGCTTTCCAAGGTTGTAGCGGTTCGGATGGCAGGTAGTGTTATCCCCGGAGAAAGCTATTATCTGTCAAAGGTCGAGTTCTTGCCGGAAAAGGTGACGATTTATGCAAGTCATCGTCTATTGAGTCAAATCAACTCGGTTAGCACTGAAAATCTTTATATTACCAATTTTTCTGATACGGTTTACCGCATGGTATCCTTGAAAAGTATCAGAGGAGTGAAGATCGTACCTGATAAAGTTCGGATTGGCTTGTTTCCTGATATTCTGACTGAGGAAAGCGTAGATGTTCCTGTTACAGCTGTTAATATGCCTGCCGGAAAAGTACTTCGAACCTTTCCCAGTAAAGTTAAGGTAAGATTTGTTATTGGAGCAAGTATGTTTCGTACTATCCATCCTAATCAGTTTTCTGTCGTTGCAGATTATAAGGAAATAATTGCTGATTCGACGAGAAACTGCAAGTTGCATTTGAAAATGTTTCCTCATGGAATAATGAAACCGCATTTAGATATGAATCAGGTGGATTATCTTATTGAAGAGAATAAATAAGGTAAGAATAGAAGTGGAGAGATCAATGAAAATTGCAATAACGGGTGGAATCGGTTCAGGAAAATCTTACTTTTCTAAAATTCTGGAGAGAAAAGGTATTCATGTATACGATTGCGATGCTGCTGCCAAGCGATTGATGGCTGGTAACATTGCATTGCAGAAAGCCATTTGTCAACTCGTCGGCCCTGATACATACAAGAATGGCATATTGCAAAAAGATGTGCTTGCCAAATATCTTCTAAACAATAAGGAACATCGACAGGCTCTGGATAATCTCGTCCATCCCGAGGTGGCCTTGGACTTTCTTCATAGTGGCAAGGATTGGCTGGAAAGCGCTATATTCTTTGATAGCGGTTTTGATCAGCGAGTGAAGATGGATGTTGTAGTTTGTGTCTCTGCTCCTGTTGAGGTGCGCATTCAGAGAGTGATGGATCGGGACAGGATCAGCCGTGAAAAAGCCTTGCAGTGGATTCATAGCCAGTTGCCTCAGGAGGAAGTCGAGCGGCGAAGTGATTTGGTTATCCTCAATGATGGAAAGCATAATCTTGAAAAAGAGGTAGTACATTTACTGGAGACTCTAAGTCGTTGGTCTGAAAATTAAGAATTCGAAAACGTTAATGGATCTTTTGGATAGGAATGAGATCTTGAAACAGATCTTTTTAAGATTCGATTCATCAATAATAAAATAAATCTTTAATTATAAGTTGAAACAATGGAAACAATACTTTCAATTGCAGGGAAATCAGGATTGTATAAACTGGTATCACGTGGAAAGAGTAATTTAATCGTCGAATCCCTCGATGATACTCATCGACGCTTACCAGCTTTCGCTACTGATCGTGTAACCAGTTTGAGCGATATAGCTATGTATACTGATGCTGATGATGTGCCTTTGTGGCAAATTCTGGAGAATGTTGGTAAACAAGAGAATCTCCAACTACTGTCTTTCAATTATCGGAAGGTGAGTGCAGCTGAGCGTCGTGAATATTTCTCTAAGGTTTTACCTAATTGGGATCAGAATAGGGTACATGATAGTGATATTAAAAAACTTCTTCAGTGGTATGATATTCTCGTAAAGAACGGTATTACTGATTTTAAAAAGGTATTGATTCCTACAAATGGAACTAATATAGCCGATCGTGAAAATGAAACTGAAGTTCAATCTGATAAGGATAAAAAATAGGAACCTTATCCGTTTACTTTTGATGGAATAACCCCTTTTGAGTATAGAACTAAAACGGGCGATTCATTTCACGATGAATCGCCCGTTTACTAATTTATAGAGGAGTTGTTCAATACTCTATAAGTTTTGTGCTATAATTGATTATTCTTTATAAATCTCTTTTAGTTTGTTGCTTAGGTCATCACCGCGAAGGTCATAAGCAATGATTTTTCCTTTAGGACTAAGCAGAATGTTTGCAGGAATAGAGTTGATGCCATAAATCTTCGTTGCAGCATTTTGCCATCCTTTGAGTTCACTCATCTGAGGCCAAGTCATTCCTAATCTTTTTACAGCAGATTTCCATGCTCCGGCGTTGGCATCAAATGATATTCCAACAATCTGGAGTCCTTTAGCATGATACTTTTTGTAGTTATTGACTACATTTGGCATTTCTGCACGGCAAGGACCACACCAGGAAGCCCAGAAATCAACCAGGACATATTTGCCTTTTCCAACCCATTGGGAGAGTTCTGCGGTTTTACCATCCATATTCTGCATGGTTAGATTGGTATAGGTTGTACCGGGTTGCCGTTTGGAAAGACTAAGCAACTGGGCTTTAACCCTTTCCATCATCGGAGAACTATAATATCCTGTAGACTGATCACAGAGTTTTTGAAGTTCCTGATAGGAATAACCATAAATATCATTGGTTCCCAGAATATAGGCTGGGGTCACATCATTCTTATGATTTTCAGTATAGTTAAGGATGGCATTATGAATATTCTTCTCCAGTTGATCAATTTGTTCTTCGATGGCTTTCAATTTTGTTTGATTTTCTTCAGATTTGTCCTTTTGGATGCTCTGATATTCCTTGAAAAACTTTTCTTCTTTTGTGCCATAATCGTTGAGCGTTTTCTGGAGGTCAGCAAATTGTAAGTTAAGCGGAGATCCTGTAACACTGAGAGTATTTGTGATGTTTACAGGAGTACGGTCATTGACAATTGCTGCTGCTCCTCCATTTTTGAAGGCTACCGTGATAAAGGTATTAAGCGGCTTATTCCCTTGTACTTGGTATTTTCCATCTTTTATAGGATAAATATCAGGTTTTCTTGTTCCGTTAAAAAAGATGTAAACTGAGTCATTGCCTGTAGGTGCATCACCGGTGATGACATAATTTACATCTTGGGCGCTGGTATTTGCTGTGAGCAAAGCGAAAAGGAATAGTGATAAAATTTTCTTTCTCATTTTTTATAATGTTAATTGATGATTCTTTAAGATAAGGAAAAGATGAATTCGTAATGTCTTTCCACTGCAAATATAGTGAATAATTCTGAATTCTATTGGATTGCAGGAAAAAATTGCTACCTTTGCGGGCAGCTTAGTGGTTAACGGTATCTTTGAAACCTTGTTGACTACTATAATTGCTGTTTAAGAGTGCTTGTAAAACCTCGTTAAAAACAAGAAAATGGAAAATAAGAGTCGGGTCTCTCAACAGGGACCGGAGAAAGTGACGGTGATGTTTATGCTTTTCAGTATCGTCTTTTGTGTTTGTCTGATTACGGCTAACATTCTTGAAACGAAGCAGATCGTATTGAATATTGGTCCATGGAGTTTGAGTCTTACCGGTGGGTTGATTGTGTTCCCAATCAGTTATATTATCAATGACTGTACTTGTGAAGTATGGGGGTATCGCAAGGCTCGTCTGATGATTTGGCTAGGATTTGCCATGGATTTCTTTTTTGTGGCATTCGGCGCACTTTGCGATGCTATTCCAGGGGCTCCTTATTGGACTAATGATGCAGGTTTTCATGCTATTTTTGGTTTGGCCCCTCGTATTACGTTTGCTTCTTTTCTGGCCTTTATTATAGGCAGTTTTGCCAATGCATACGTCATGAGTAAAATGAAAATCCATGATCAAGGCAGGCATTTTTCCGCACGCGCGGTGTTGAGTACAATTGCAGGGGAAAGCTTGGATTCACTTGTTTTCTTTCCCTTGGCTCTCGGTGGGGTGATCCCGACAGACGTACTTCCACAAGTGATGATTCTGCAGGTCTTTCTGAAGACAATGTATGAAGTGGTCTGTCTTCCGGTTACAATTCGTGTGGTAAAGGCCTTGAAGCGTCATGAACAGATAGATACCTATGACGATGGGATCAACTACAGTGTCTGGAAGATCTGGCAAGTGTGATATGATGTAAACCTGAGAATAAATGATGAACTATGGAGGAAAGAAATCACAAGGTTGCTGTCAGTGCTGATGACAGCAGAAAGACGGAGGGACTGAAAGCCCTGGGATCAAAGACAAAGTATAAGACGGACTATGCCCCGGAGGTGCTGGAAACATTTATGAATAAGCATCCTGATAATGACTATTGGGTTCAGTTCAATTGTCCCGAATTTACTTCTTTATGTCCGATTACAGGCCAACCTGATTTTGCTGAGATCTGTATTTCTTATATTCCAGATCAGCGGATGGTCGAGAGTAAGAGTCTGAAACTCTATCTGTTCAGTTTCCGCAATCATGGAGCCTTTCATGAGGATTGTGTGAATATCATCATGAAGGATTTGATTAAACTGATGGATCCGAAGTATATTGAGGTGACCGGTTATTTTCTGCCTCGTGGGGGAATCAGTATTTATCCTTATGCTAACTTTGGGCGTAAAGGTACTAAGTTTGAGAAACTGGCTGATTACCGTTTAATGAATCATAATATGACGAGGAGAACTTCGCAGAAATAATTTTGTTGTCATTTTATGCACAACATCCTTTATTTGTGCATAAACAAGCGATAAATTTAAAAAAAAATAAGTATTAATGGGATATTTGGAAAAAAATATCTAATTTTGCTACAATTTTGCGAGGCGGAAGCCCGTAATCCTATTTATTTTAATCAAGAAATTAGGAATATTGAATCATTGAAATATGGCAAAGAAAATTCAATTCAGTCTCGTCTATCGAGATATGTGGCAAAGCTCAGGTAAGTTTCAGCCACGCAAGGACCAGTTGGAGCGCATTGCTCCTGTCTTCGTTGATATGGGCTGTTTTGCTCGTGTAGAAACCAACGGCGGAGCTTTTGAGCAGGTTAATCTTCTTGCGGGAGATGATCCAAATCCTGCAGTACGTGCTTTTTGTAAGCCTCTCAATGAAGCAGGAATTAAAACTCACATGCTTGATCGCGGTCTTAATGCGCTGCGTATGTATCCTGTTCCTGACGATGTGCGCAGAATGATGTACAAAGTGAAAAAGGCTCAAGGTGTAGATATTACCCGTATATTTGACGGTCTTAATGATATCCGCAATATAGCCCCTTCTATCAAATGGGCTAAGGAAGCTGGTATGACGGCTCAGGGCACATTGTGTATTACTACTTCTCCTGTGCATACATTGGAATATTATAGTAAGATTGCCGACGAAGAGATTGCGGCCGGTGCTCAGGAAATCTGTTTGAAGGATATGGCTGGAATTGGACAGCCTTGTTTCCTTGGTCAATTGACTAAGATTATCAAGACTAAACATCCGGATATTCTTATTGAGTATCATGGACATTCAGGCCCGGGACTGAGCATGGCATCTATTATAGAAGTTTGTAAGAATGGTGCGGATATTATCGATACAGCTATTGAACCATTGTCATGGGGCAAAGTGCATCCTGACGTGATATCTGTGCAAAGCATGTTGAAACATTATGGCTTCGATGTTCCGGATATCAATATGCAAGCTTATATGAAGGCTCGTGCCCTTACGCAAGAATTTATTGATGACTGGCTGGGATATTTTATTAACCCACAGAATAAGTTGATGTCTTCTCTGCTGTTAGGTTGTGGCCTGCCAGGTGGTATGATGGGAAGTATGATGGCAGACCTCGGAGGAATCCGCCAGACAATCAATCATTTGAGGGCGAAGAAAGGTGAACCTGAATATTCTGTAGATGACCTGATGGTGAAGCTCTTTGATGAAGTGGCTTATGTTTGGCCTCGTGTAGGTTATCCACCATTGGTAACTCCTTTCAGCCAGTATACCAAGAATATAGCATTAATGAACCTTTTGACTATGGAACAAGGCAAAGGGCGTTTCGTGATGATGGATGATAATATGTGGGGTATGATCCTGGGTAAGAGTGGTCGTGTTCCTGGAAAGATCGCTCCGGAACTTGTCGATCTGGCCAAGAAACAGGGCCGTCAGTTTACTGATGTTGATCCTCATACTCTTCTGAAAGATGCTCTTCCTGATTTCCGTAAGGAAATGGACAAGAACGGCTGGGACTATGGTCAGGATGATGAGGAACTCTTTGAGCTTGCCATGCACCCTGAACAGTACCGTAATTATAAGAGCGGTCAGGCTAAAAAGAATTTCCTGGCTGACTTGCAAAAAGCCAAGGAAGCTCGAATGGGAGCTAAAGTGAGCGTGGAAGAAGCTGTTGCTTTCAAACATGCAAAGGCTGATCCTATTGTTGCTCCTGTCCACGGACAGGTGTTCTGGGAGTTCCAGGGCGAAGGTGAAGCTCTTCCTGCAGTAGAGCCTTATATCGGCAAGGAGTATGAAAAGGGAGATGTGTTCTGCTATCTTCTGACTCCATGGGGTGAGTTCCAGATGATTCCGGCAGACTTAGGTGGCCAACTTGTTGAGATTGCAGCTCATCAGGGCTCCAAGGTTCGTAAAGGGGATGTACTTGGATATATCCAGCGTCCGGAAGCCTGAACCCTGAATCCTGTTCTTTGATAGGAGTTGTTTTGGATTATCAGAAAATTATTGATAAATACTATCCGGAGAATAACAAACTCCGGTATATTCTTATCACGCACAGTACGCTTGTTATGAGACGTGCTGTGCGTATTTGTGAGGCACATCCGGAATTGAAACTGGATCGCCAGTTTCTTATAGAGGCTGCAATGCTCCATGACATTGGTATCTATAGGTGTTATGCGCCTGGTATCTGCTGTTTTGGTACGGAGCAATATATTTGTCATGGCTATATTGGTGCACAGATGTTGCGTAAGGAAGGGTTTCCTCGCCATGCTCGTGTCTGTGAGCGACATACTGGAACGGGACTGACAGAAGAAGAGATTATCCGGCAGAATCTGCCATTGCCGCATCAGGATTTCCTGCCGGAAACGATGGAAGAACAGGTGATCTGCTATGCCGATAAGTTCTATTCCAAAACTCATCCTGAACGCGAAAAAACGATAGAACAGGCCGAACATAGTCTTGTAAGGTTTGGTAAAAAGGGACTGGAGCAGTTTCATTCATGGGAAAAGCAGTTTGAGTAAACTTCCGTGAGCAATCTTCTTTACTTTGGAATCCATACTTTTTAAGGAGAAAGTTGCAATTTAAAGAAAAGGTTAAATTCGGTTCGAAAAGGAAAAAAAATAGAATGCTATTTCACGACAGACAACTTTTTAGTATCTTTGCACTCTGTCAATGAAAAGAAAGTCAGTTATATTTCTGCTATTGTGCGCCTTCATCTATATGATGGCAGTGCCCAATATTCCTTTTTTTAAAAGGAAAAAGAAATTGGTAGTTGCCGATTCAGTCGCATTGCGGGATTCCGTGAAGCGTGATTCCTTAGGCCGTATCGTAGTCGATACGACGAAAGTAGATTCTATGCAACTTGCTATCTATCAACATAATAAGTTGATAGATGACTCTATTCGTCTGGATTCCATCAATCGGAAAAAAGCAGGTGGTATAGATGCTCCCATAAATTATCAGGCAGATGATTCCATTGTTTACAATGCAGATCAGAAGATTGCTTATCTTTATGGGAATTCTGTGGTAAAATATGAAAGATATAATCTTGCATCCGATAAAATTCGGATGAATATGGATAATAATCTGATACAGGCTCGGGGTACAAAAGATTCCACCGTAGAGGGTGGTGTCAAAGGGAAACCTGTTTTCAAAGCAGGTCAGGATGAATACCAGACAGATACGATTGCTTTTAATTATAAGTCGAAGAAAGCGTTGATAGATCAAGTCTATACACATCAGGATGAAGGCTATCTATCCGGAAAACTTTCTAAGCGTGATTCATCTGGTATTATCTATTTGCAGCATGGCTGTTATACTACGTGTGACAAGCCTGATCCTGATTTTTATATTTCTCTTTCCCGTGCCAGGGTACGTCCCAATAAGGATGTCGTTTTTGGACCGGCTTATCTCGTTGTAGCTGATGTGCCGTTGCCCTTGGCTATCCCTTATGGTTTCTTCCCGTTTACCAAGCATTATTCTTCAGGATTCATCATGCCAAGCTATGGTGATGAAAATGCCCGGGGATTCTATCTTCGCAATGGTGGGTATTATTTTGCTGTTAATGATGATTGGGACTTAAAACTACTTGGTGAGATATATACTCAGGGTTCATGGGGATTGAGTGCGGCTACGAATTATCGTAAGCGTTATCGTTATAGCGGTAGCATTTTCTTTAGTTATCAGGATACCAAGACTGGGGATAAAGGTATGCCTGACTATGCCAAACAGGAAAGTTTTAAGATTCAGTGGAGTCATCGGCAAGATGCTAAGGCTAATCCTTTTAGTTCTCTTTCAGCAAGTGTCAACTTTGCAACTTCCAGTTATGAAAAGAATAACTTGACGAGTTTATATAATCCGCAAAGTTTTACGCAGAGTACGCGAACTTCTTCTGTCAGTTGGAGTACAGGCTTTTCAAGCATTGGATTGTCTCTGAGTGCCACGGCCAATCTGTCACAGAATATGCGTGATTCTTCTTTGGCTATGACTTTGCCGGATCTGAATATCAGTCTGGCCCGTTTCTATCCTTTTCGGCGTAAGCACATGGTAGGCAAGGAACGCTGGTATGAGAAGATTGCCATGAGTTATACCGGTCAGGTCAGTAATTCGATTAATACGACAGAAAACAAATTCCTGCATTCTAACCTCATAAAGGACTGGAAAAACGGCTGGGAACATTCAATCCCGATTAGTGCAAGTTTTACATTATTCAATGCTATCAACATTAATCCGAATTTCAATTTCACAGACCGTATGTATACAAACAAGATCATGCGTTCTTGGGATGATGTTCATCAAACGGAGGTTCGCGATACCACATACGGATTTCACAATATTTATAATTGGAATTTCAGTGTAGGTGCGAGTACGAAGGTATATGGCTTCTGGGTTCCGAACAAAAAAATCTTCGGTGATAAGATTCAGGTTATTCGTCATGTTTTTACTCCGACAGTTTCTTTCAGTTATTCTCCTGATTTTGGATCACGTCATTATGGGTATTGGGATTCCTATCTTAAAACAGATGCTGATGGTAATGTCTCGCTTGTATCTTATTCACCTTATAGCGATGGACTTTATAGCGTGCCGGGGAAAGGGCGTTCTGAGAGCATTACCTGGGATTTTGATAATAATCTCGAAATGAAGATCAAGAGCGACAAGGATTCTACAGGATTTAAGAAGATCAGCCTGATAGATGAACTGGGGGCAACAATGTCTTATAATGCTGCAGCTGACTATCATCGTTGGAGTGACTTGTCTGTACGCATGCGGTTGAAATGGTGGAAAAACTATACCTTCAATTTCAATGGCGTTTTTTCTACGTATGCTTATGAGTTGGACCAGAACGGAAAGCCTTATGTCAGTAATCATACCGAGTTTGGTAAAGGCCGGTTCCCTCGTTTCCAGGGGATGTCCCAAAATATATCCTATACGTTGACACCGGATAAGATTAAAAAATTATTCCATCATGGAGATGATGAAGGAGAAAGCAAAAACAAGAACAAAAAGAATAGCTCTCAAGATGATGAAGGCACAGATACAAATATAGAGAGTAATATTGATCCGGACATGGAGAAAGGTAAGCATGGTGCTAAGAAGACTGGTAAGGCTGAAACGGACGATGATGGTTATATGAAGTTCTCTATGCCTTGGTCTCTCACTTTTGGCTATGGTATATCAATGCGTGAGAATACGAGTGGCAAATTTAATTATAAGCACATGCGTTATCCCTATAAATATACACAGACACTTAATTTCAGCGGAAACATTCGTATCAGTGAAGGATGGAACATTAATTTCTCATCCGGTTATGATTTTGAATATCATAAGATCAGTATGACGACAGCTTCTTTGCAAAGAGATCTACACTGTTTTAATATGAGTTGTGATGTAGTCCTCGCTCCGTATACGAGTTATAACTTTACTTTCCGTTGCAATGCTTCTACCTTGACAGATGCCCTGAAATATGAAAAGCGCAGCGGGTATTCCAATGCTGTCCAGTGGTATTGATTTCGGTCCCTGAGGCCATTTTAATTAGGAGGGGAAATGATGGATAAATACGATTTTGACCGGGTTATTGATCGCTCTGGTAGTGGTGATGTGATGCATGAGGCGTTGCAGTCACGCTGGGGGCGGAAAGATTTACTGCCTATGTGGGTAGCAGACATGGACTTTGCTGTTTGTCCGGCTATTATTGCTGCCTTGCGTAAGCGTCTGGAACATCCGATCCTTGGCTATACGGCGTTGCCTGCTGATTATAAAACTGCTATTCAGGATTGGATTTTTACTCATCATCAGTGGAAGGTTGAAAAGGACTGGATCAATTTTATTCCGGGTATTGTGAAAGGTTTGGGCATGGTCTTGAATGTTTTTACCAAACCTGGTGATCACGTAATTATCCAGCCACCCGTATACCATCCTTTCAGGCTCGTCCCTCAAGGAAATGGCCGAAAAGTTGTGTTTAATCGTTTAAAAAGGAATCCGGATGGTTCTTACAGTATGGATTTTGATGATCTGGAGAGGGTCTATGATGAGCATTGTAAAATCTTTGTACTTTGTAATCCCCATAATCCCGCTGGTATTTGCTGGGATCGTAACACTTTGGTACGTTTAGCCGATTTCTGCTATGATCATCATCTTCTCGTGGTAAGTGATGAAATACATTGTGATATGGCCCTTTTCGGGAACAAACATATTCCTTTTGCCAGTGTGAGTGAGAAGGCTGCCTCTAACAGTATAACCTTTCAAGCTCCTACGAAAACCTTCAATATTGCTGGCATTGTCACCTCGCACTCTATTATTCCTGATTCTGAGATTCGGGGGGAATTCTACCGTTGGGTGAATACAAACGAGTTAGCTGATCCTCATATCTTCGCTCCGATAGCTACAATAGCAGCTTTCCGTTATGGTGAGCAATGGCGAAAACAGATGCTGGCTTATGTGGAGGATAATATCCGTTTTGTGGAAAAGTATTGTGCGGACCATATTCCCGGAATCCGTCCATTGCGTCCTCAAGCCAGTTTCTTGGTGTGGCTCAATTGCTGTTCTCTTGGCCTTACCCATGATCAGTTATTGGATCTCTTTATTGACAAGGCTCATTTGGCATTGAATGACGGAGAGATGTTCGGGCCTGGCGGCGAGGGATTTATGCGTTTGAATGTAGGATGTCCGAGAAGTATTATAGAAAGAGGATTGAATCAATTATCGCGGGCAGTAGCCCATCTTTCCGTGGAGAATAAGCATTATAAGCATTGACTTATATTGATATCCAAATGCTGCTCCTTGGCAGAATATCAATTTTCTCCTATCAGTTTTCTTAGAGCAACTTCTTCACCGACCACCCATAGAATATCACCTTTCTGAAATTTTCTCTCCGGATTGATGATTTTTAAGTTTTCGAGTCCTTCGTCCAGTCCTATTACCATACAATTGTATATATCGCGGATGCCACTTTCCTTAAGGTTTTTACCTATCAGCGGACAGTTGTCAGTAACAATAAACTGTCGGAGTTTCATTTCTCTCTCTTCTATATCCGGGTCCTCTGGTACTCTTTCACGCTTTAAAGCTTGAGTCATGTGAGTCAGTTGTTTATCATTCCCAATAACTTCCAATCGGTCACCTGGATAGACAGCGTTGTCTCCATTAGGAATATTGATACGCTGATGTCCCCTTAGTATACTACTTACCTGGATTCCAAAGCGTTTTCGGAGTTGCAATTCTCGTAATGATTTACCGCCCCATTTTGAATCTTCTACAATTTCAAATGCACTGATATGGATATTCCTGTCCAATAGGTGGCCTTCATAGAGTGGTTTCCTTTTTCCTTGTACTTGCGCTCTGATTTCCCGACTGTTAAGATTCTGTATGAATAGTCTTTCTAATTTGATACTTTGTTTCTTAAGTCTTTTGGAGGCAATCATCAGAATGATGATTGCCAAGGCGATTGTAATCAACAGGGCAGTATTGAATCTTGTCAGATAATTGCAAATATAAAACACAAATCCTGAGGCAATAATAAATCTCACCAGAATAGTAAAAAAGATAGGGAGACGATTGATTCGTTTTTCTGTCAGCAGTGTTTTTACTTCTTTGCTATGATTTTTCTTTGTGACCATGGCACGGAGTGCAGGAGAGATAATAAGTACGGTCAGTATCCCGCATGCTATATTTCCTGGCAGGTGTCCGAAAATATGTCTGAGAACAGGCAGGATAAAGGTAAACATCAGGAATATACCTGCTATAGAAAGGATACTGCAAATAATCGTGATCCTTAACAGAGACCTGAGAAGACGTTTCCAACTGTTTCTTTCTGTCTTGGAAGTGGAACGTGCGCTGAGTGTGATATGGTTCAGTCTCCTGATCCACCGCTTGGGAAGGTGCCGCTCCAGATATTGATAACAAGGATTGGAGAACCTGATCATATATGGAGTAAGGAAGGTCGTTATGATACTTACTGCGACAACAACAGGATAGAGAAAGTTGCTGATCACATGCAGAGATAGCCCCAAGGACGCAATAATAAAGGCAAATTCACCGATCTGAGTCATGGAAAAACTACATTTCATGGCTGTTTTCAGGGGTTGCCCACTCAGCATAAATCCAACTGTTCCGAATAGTGCTTCACCTACTATTACGGTAATAACCAAAATCAGAATAGGGATGCCATATCCTGCTATTATCTTGGGGTCGACAAGCATGCCTACAGAAACGAAGAATACAGCTCCGAAAAGGTTTTTAACGGGAGCAACGAGCCTGATGATCTTCTCTGCTTCAATGGTTTCTGCAAGAATGCTGCCCATGACGAAGGCACCGAATGCTGAACTGAAGCCAACTTTTGAAGAGATGACTGCCATAAGAAAGCATAGACCTAAGGATACAACGATAAGGGTCTCGTCATTCATAAAATGACGTGTGCGGCGAAGAAAGAGCGGAATGACGAAAAGGCCTACGATAAACCATAGGATCAGAAAGAATGCAATCCTCAGTATACTTTCCAGCAATTGACCGCCGTCGGGATTATTCCCTCTGGCAATAGTAGAAAGCATGACCATCATGACGATTGCCAGAATATCTTCGAGGATAAGAACGCTCATGACCAGTCCTGCAAAATTCTGTTGGATTAAATCCAGGTCATTGAAAGCTTTGTATATAATGGTTGTAGAAGCCATTGCCAGCATTCCTCCCAGAAATATACAATCCATTTTTGCCCATCCGAAAGCATGTCCTACGAGAATACCTAGTGTCATCATACAGAAGATAATGGTACAGGTCGCTATTATGGGAGCCATTCCCATCTTGAGAATCTTTTTGAATGAAAAGTCCAGACCTAAGGAAAAGAGCAGGAATATCACTCCAATGTCTGCCCATGTCTGTATAGATGACTTATCCATGATGGATATCGTATAGGGCATGTGTGGTGATACCAGAAAACCGGCGACCAGATATCCTAGGACTAATGGTTGTTTAAGTTTCTTAAACAGTAGGGTTACGATGCCTGCTATGGTGAGAATAAGCGCAAGATCTGTAATGAGATTTGGTGTTTCTGCCATAAGTAATCGAATTTAGTGATTCTCTGGAAATAAATTATGAGAGAATGGAAAATCTGGTAAATCCAGTGTATGCCTTAGGTCTATTGTTTGCAGCTGGATATGAATTTATTGGGTATAAGATATTAGTATATAGTTCATTCTGAGAATGAATTCGAAAAGCAATGATAATTAGTATCTTTGATGGTTCAGAAACAAATTTGAAAATGATAAACTCTATAGAAAACAGTTGCCAGTGATGTTGGTCACCGACATCTGTTTTCTTAAAGTATTTATTCATTGTATTTTGCAGTGATCTCGCAAATCTTAATGATTGTCTGGACAGCCTTTTCCATGACTTGGATGCTGACAAATTCATGGTTTCCATGCATTTCTACACTGCCGGCAAAAATATTCGGACATGGTAACCCTCGGAAACTGAGTTGAGCTCCGTCTGTTCCGCCACGTACGGCTTCCACTTTTGGAGGAACACCAACTTGTTGCATGGCACGTAATACGATTTCAATTACATGCATATTGGTGTTGATTTTCTCTTTCATGTTATAGTACTGGTCTTTCATATCCACTGTGCAAGTATCTTTTCCGTATTTCTTATTCAACTTTTTGGCACAGTCCATGATGAAATTCTTGCGTTCCTTGAACTTTTGCTTATCGTGGTCGCGGATCAGATAACTGAGTAAAGCCTCTTCTGTCCGGCTCTTCATGCCCAGCAGATGGTAGAATCCCTGATAGCCTTCTGTTGTCTCGGGAATCTCATCTTCAGGAATCATATTGTTGAATTCACAGGCCAGTCTATTGGCATTAATCATTTTTCCTTTAGCGTAACCTGTATGTACACTTACACCTTGGATGTGGACTTTTGCAGCAGCAGCATTGAAGTTTTCATATTCTAGATCGCCCAGATCACCACCATCCATGGTGTAAGCCCAATCACAACCAAATTTCTTGACATCAAAATGGTGGGCACCCATTCCAATCTCTTCATCAGGGTTGAAGGCGATGCGGATATCACCATGCTTGATTTCCGGATGGTCGCGCAGATAACACATGGCCTGTACGATTTCTGCTACACCTGCTTTGTCATCAGCTCCCAGGAGAGTCGTGCCATCGGTTACAATGAGATCTTCTCCTTTATGTGCCAATAATTCGGGAAATTTTTCCGGAGAGGAGACGATGCCTGGTGAGAGTTCGATGTCATCCCCTTGATAATTCTTGACTATATGAGCTTTTATATCTTTTCCGCAGGCATCAGTACTGGTGTCATAATGAGAGATAAATCCGATAGTCGGAGTCTTTATCTTTGTGTTTCCTTTCAGGGTGGCATAGATATACCCCATGTCATCCATCTCCACGTCACTGAGGTCTTCATCCTCAAGTTCTTTGGTCAGATACTTGGCGAACTCCAGTTGTTTCGCCGTACTCGGGACACTGTCTGAGTCTTCGCTCGACTGAGTGTCATACTTTGTGTAATTAATAAATCGTTCAGTGAGTTCCATTATTTCTTAATTGGTCTTTTAAAATCACTATTTGCAAAGATAATCATTTTTTCGGATATTCCAAAGCTTAAAAAAATGAAATGAACTCTATTCGAGTTGAAACCTTTCCATAAGGAAATGAATGGTGTTTAATATCGTCTGAACTGGAGCCTGAGAATAGTGTTCCTGACGATGAGGTGCTTTTGGGTAAGTTGCTCAATGAAGAAGTGTTCATCAAAGGAATTTATGCCATATCTGCGGTAGGGCTCTATAGATAGATGCTTGGAATCTACGGATGCAGAGTCGGAGACCGGTCGATAGAGTCTGAGCGTATCTCTGTATTTTTCTGTCATCAGAGTCAGACCATTTGTCTGAAAGAGTTTTCCTTCTATTGCCCAGAACATTTTCTCCTGTGAGACGTTTTTTCCCTGCCCTTTTGCGATGGAATCGATATTGGTCAGAAGCCAATAGCCGTCAATTTTCCGATTATCGGTAGAACTGATATCGCCGCAGGCTGACAATAGAATGGTTGTAAGAAGGAGCGCTCCTGACATCATCCTTATAAATCTCTTATGCTTGTTCATTCTTTAAAGTTTGAAAATTCCACTTTTTGATATGGTCAAACGGAATCCTGTATTGTTTCCTAAAAGCCTTCCATGGTCAAGGCCAAAAGTTCCTTTAAGGATCCAATGGTTTCTGAATAGATAACTTGCTTCGACCATCATACTGAAATTCCTTTGTATCGGGACGTATGGATTATCGTATGTGCCCCAGCCTTTCTGAGTGGTAGCCAAGACCCTATAGTTCAACTGGGTGGTCAGACTGCCTGAAAATCCCAGATGCCAGGCAATGAACCGGGTATCTTTGAAATCAACGTGCCGGTCAGTATTGTATATAGGGGAACGATAAAGAGGATTTCCCATGGCTTGTCCCCAATGCTGCCAACCAGGGTAGAAGTAATGATTATAGTAATCGTCCCTTCCTGCTACATGTGCTGGCAGACCTGGTTCACTGTCGTGGTATACAGCTCCGCTCTGGTCAGTTGTGTGAATATATTCTATTACAATATCATTTAACCATGTATTCCTTTTCAAATTGATTTCACCCCCAAAAAGTCCATCTCTTGGGGTATAGAAAATATAATGTGAGTACTTATGTTTACGAAAGTCCTCTTTGGTATCTCCATATCCGTCAAAGTCAAGGAAAAAGAGTTGGGAATGATCATCGAAGAAGTGATCTATATAGAATGCTGCTTTCCAGGATGGCTCGTCCAGATTGATACGGCACATCAAGGAGCCAACTCCGTTCCCCTCGTCATTTGCATAGACTCCTTCTCCCACATCACCTTCGCCCCCCGGAAGGAATGCTTGCCAATAGTCTTTTAGTTTTGATCCTCGTTTGATGGCTTTGCCGTGATTATAGGTAATTCCACCAAACTGGCAGGCCATTTCCATTCCTGCTTCAACCGTGAGATGTCCGTCCGGGTTACCAAACCTGAAAAATCCTGATTTGGTGTGGAGCAGCATGTTCTTGGCCCATTTGGATTCTGGATCGGCAAACTCCTTCTGCCAGTGATTGTCTGTCATCCATCCGAAAGAGAGGTGCCCTTTGAATCCAAGCCACTTGAAGATCTTGATATAGTCAGGCAATTCTAACCGAATTTGCGGGACAGGCCTGGCGTTGATACCCAATGCCTGAGAACCGCTTGAGAGGTATTCGTTTTTCTGTTCTTCAGGAAATTCTTTTGATCCGATTGTCAATACTCCGTGCAGCCATCGTCCTTCCAGGTATGCTTGCTGGACGATAAAATCAGAAGTGTAATGGTCTGGTAATGCCAGATCCAGACCGGCTCCCCAATCCCATTTTCCTTTTGTGGGTTCCTGACTTTCTGGTTCTATATTTTTTGTTTCTTCATTCGGATAACCTTTCAAAGACTTGAATATACCAGCACGCAGATAACCGCTGTGCTTTTCCAGGGATGATAATCCATACCTGTTTGCATTCAGCCACAAAGGGGTTTTGCTATTGGAAAGGGCACCATCTGCTTCGACCTTATAATCTATTTGTTGAGCTTGAACCAAGGTTGGCATCAGGCAGATGGTTAAACCTAACAGGACTTTTATCCTTATTCGTTTTCTTTTCAATTTTTCTCTTTTTTGAGTCATTAAGATTATGGATATGGGGGAGAACGTATGATGTGGTTTTGTTTGAATATTCATATTTGCAAGTAAAACTTATTTGCAAATATACAAAACTTTTCAGACAATCGGGAGTCTCATTGATTAAATCATAGTGGCTTCAGATATCTGTGTTCAGATGATGAAATGTACTTAATATAGATGAAATTTGCATTTTTTTTCTTTATTGTGGATACTTGTCATATTATAGACAAGATAATTTCTAAATTTGCCTAATATACTTGTAAAATTCAATAAAATAATCTAAATTTGCAAGAACTAGTTGGTTAAATAAGAAAAAATCCATGATGAAAAAGATTCTGGTAGAATCAAGCGGGCTTATAAAATGGACTGTTTTAGTAGGGGATATTGCCCTCTTTTATATAATTACAGCAATCTATCTATTTCTCATATTTCCTGATATTTCATGGAGTCTTGTGGACCGGCAGTTGTTTTATGTCTCTGCTCTTGTCGGACTGATGATTGCTCAGTATGTCTATCCTTCTATCATTCATCGTAGAATCGTTTCTCCTGGAAAAATCCTTCATCGTGTAACGGAATTAGTAGTAACTGTTTTTGTCGTTACCTATTTAATGATCCGTTTGCTTCATTTTGATGGGCTTGATGGGGGCATCATATTGGTCTTTATTAGTGGGACATACTGGATATTCTTACTTACGTTGAGGTATGTTGAGCGTGATGTCCTCGGTTATCTCCGCAAAAAGGGTAGAAATACACGGTCTGTCATTTTTGTGGGTACGGATCCTGCCTTGGATATTGTTTTCAGTAGATTGATAGGAGATCCTTCTACAGGTTATCGGTTTGGCGGATATTATGCACCGGAAGATAATAAGAAGTATCTGAATAGGAATAGCCTTTCTTACTTAGGTACTTATGAAGCTTTAAACCAGAAACTGGATTCTGAATCACAATCAGCCGTCGCTGACGAGATTTATTGCAGTCTGCCTCGTTCTTGCTATGATGAGATTACGCATGTCGCGCAATATTGTGATGATCATTTCATCCGTTTTTTCTATGTTCCGATGTTGGCAGAAGGCTTTGACTTGAATCTCAGGCCGGAAATGCTGGGTGATGAAATGCTTGTGTTCTCCACTTATAACATGCCTTTGTCATTGTCTGGAAACCGTTTCCTAAAACGTACTTTTGATATTGTCTTTTCTCTGATTTCCCTGATTCTTACTTTACCTTTCTATCCTGTCATAGCTCTGATTATCAAACTGTCGAGTCGGGGACCGGTGTTTTTCAGACAGCGGCGCACTGGAATCAATGGGAAAGAATTTACGATATTGAAGTTTCGTTCGATGTGTATCAATTCGGAGGCAGATCAACTTCAAGCTACAAAAAATGATCCTCGTAAGTTTGTCTTCGGCAATTTTATGAGAAAGACCAATATTGACGAACTCCCTCAGTTTATCAATGTTATTAAAGGTGATATGAGTGTGGTCGGCCCTCGCCCGCACATGTTAAAGCATACCCAACTCTATTCGAGTTTGATTAGAAAATATATGGTTCGTCATTTTGTTAAACCCGGTATTACAGGTTGGGCTCAGGTTTCAGGATTCCGTGGGGAGACGAAGAATCTGGAATTAATGAAGAAGCGTGTCAAATATGATATCTGGTACATGGAACATTGGAGTATAGAACTTGATTTCCATATCATCTTCCGGACGTTTAAGTCTGTATTCATTCATGATAAACATGCTTACTGATTCTTTATCTTTTTAGGTGATAATTACTGTTTTTAGGTTTATAAGGTTGTGTATCTCGTCCAAATTGTTTAATTTTGTAGAGAATCTTGTGGGACGGCTGGATTGCAAAAGTGTTTCTATCGTCGTTGCAAGCGACTGATTTTAGAATAAAAGTAGTAAAAGCCAAATTCCGAATATGATTAAAAGGGAAGAGAAGCATTCTTTGCAGGGACAACCTTTGTTGCAATTCAATCAAGCTGTTGGAAGCGTTTTTCATCAGTATACTACGTTTAAAGGGCGTGCCAGACGTTCTGAGTTCTGGTGGTTTGTGTTGTTTGAATTTATTGTTAGTTTCATAGCTTCGTCTTTGGATACTGTGATCATTAACTTCATCTACAGGAAATTCGGGTTTTTGTATAAAGGCTCTGTTGGAATTCTGACGTTAATAGTTTTTCTCGGACTGTTATTACCCGGCTTGGCGGTGTTCTGGCGCCGTCTCCATGATACGGGAAGAATTGGATGGTATTACCTTATTCTCTTCGTCCCGTTTGTTCTGAGTACCGTTTTATCTTGTTTCTCTACTATTGGAAGTATCATCTTTGGAGTTTTAGGACTTGTTTGTGGGGTTATCCTTTTGTTTTTTTGTTGTTTGGATTCTCAACCGGGAAAGAACAAATACGGTTCGTCTCCTAAATATATCCATTCAGAAATAGATTCTTGAATATTAAAAAATAAATTTACTATGGAAGAAAGTAATCAATTTAATGTCGTACCAATATTATCCTTTGGTCAGGCTATCAAAAATATTTTTAGTAAATATGCGACGTTTACAGGACGTGCTCGACGTTCAGAATTTTGGTGGTTTCAGTTATTTAATTTTATCTTGGTTTTTGTAGCCTCATTACTTGATGATTTGTTGGGCTTAGGCATTTCAGATACAGGAGAGGGTGTTATTTCTCTTATTGTTACCTTGGCCTTGTTATTGCCGGGCTTGTCGGTTTTATGGCGCCGCCTTCATGATATAAATAAAAGTGGCTGGAATTATTTGTTGGTAATTGTTCCATTAGCTCTTTGCGTCATCTTTGCTTTGGTTCAACTTTTTGTGCTTACGATTCTTATGGCTATCGTTCTTGTCGTGACAGCCATTTTAATTCTTGTCTGGTGCTGTATGGATTCGAAACAGGAAGAGAATAAGTATGGTCTTTCTCCAAAATATTTGCAGGTATCAGAGGATACTGTAGAAGATGAGTCTGTACCAGTATGACAAATTAAAAATTGGTCAAATTAAACTCCAATATATAGGGCAAAACTTTCTTTAGGACAGGCCTGAAGAAAGTTCTTGTCTATCTACTGTATGATGTTGGCTTTTCCTGCATTCGGAGTTTTTTTGTATACGTTTTTATAACGTATCGTATTGAATCTGGCTTTAGGGATGGAAGACTTTTTTAGTATAGATTTCTGTCATGTCTTTCATGCGCCTGTACTGTCGATGGATTTTCTTTGTTCAGGTTCAGAATCCAGAGAGAATAAGTAGGGTTCTCTTTTAAAATATATACAGATTTAGAAGGTAAACCTGTTTTTTCTTGGTTCCGTTGACACATTCTTATAATGGTTAACGAATGATTTATTAGCTTTTGCTTTCCTTATTAGATTGTTTGATAAGTTTTATCTTATCATAAGTAATGGATCGTTGAAAATCTTATAAATATCATCCTCATTTGTTATGATTTAGTCGTTAAATAGCCACTGTTTGTTATTTAATGATAAGATTTCTTTTAACTTTGCGTGACGTGAATCAATATATAATCTAAAGTAAAAGAGATGAAAAAAAACAAATGGATGGTGATGGGCATGGCCGTAATGCTGTTATTTATGGTTGCATGTAGTAATGATGATGGTCCTTCTTATACTAAGGCGGAGTTGACGAACAATGCATTAAAGACTATTTTAACTCAAAAGGGATTTCATTTTGATGATCAGGGACGTCTGCTGCTGGATACCAGGGTGGATACGACAACAGAACTTGATCTCTCTGGTACGAAAATTGACACTACAGCTTTGGCAGATCTTTCTATTCTGCCTCATCTGATATCGGTTGATCTTTCTCATAATGGATATGGCCCGAGATTTAATTTTTCTCTTTTGCCTGAACAAATCAGAAGTGTCAACTTGTCTGGTAATAATATTTATGAATATCCAGGCCTTGTGAATATCCAGACCGCTGAGAACGGTGATGAAACGGTGACCGTTCTACGTCATTTCACCAAATTACTCCTGCCTCACAGTGCACAATACAACTGTGTGGAAATTCCTGCTTATTTTGCCCAGGTAAAGGGCTTGGATATGGAGATGCAGAATGTGGATGGTATACTGAAACCTTATACTACGCTGAGGGATGTCCCGGATGAAGCAACAAGAGTCTATCTGAAAGAGGTCTTTCCTTCTGTCTTTACGGGGGATCAGATCGATATCAGCAAACGATTAGTGAAATTGACAGAAGCGAATGCGAATATTGCTTTATCTAAAAAATATATTCCTTCAACAAGTTCCACCAACGAGATCAAATCGGTGGAAGGCGTGGAATATATCATTATGAATCCTGGATACAAGGGTGGCACTATATTCATTGATGCCCATGATCAATGTGTATTGCCTTATATTGCAACAAATCTGTTTATGAACCAGTTTATCATTTCTAAAGTCAGCACAAATTTGTTAAACTTGTCGGCTTCTACTCGGTTATGTTGCTTCAGCATTACTTGTAATGATTCTATAGAGAGTGCTGATTTAAGCCATTGTACTTTAATGGGGACAAGGGACAAGATGACAGAATTCGACATTGGTGATCCAAGCCAGATAACCCTGGTTCGTTGTCCCAAACTGACGTCTCTCTCTATACCCAAAACTGCTCATATTCTGGGTGGAATAGATTTGGAACATTTGCCGTTATTGAAAGATTTAAATCTTTCGACAATGAGTTATGTCCAAGATCTTTCCCTTCAGGATATTGGAAACTGTAAATTAACTTTTTATGAAATGAAAATGCCTTCGGGCTGGACATGGAATCCCTTTTTTAGTGTAGATGAGCAAACTTATAACCGGCCTTCGGTCAAAGCCTTCCTTGATAAGTATCATTCCCAATTCCAATGTTCCTCTGGACCGGCTTTTCCTGATTCAGGTGGCGAATTTTATGATTGGGCTGCTGACTATAAATAATAATCTTTTAAAATTTAAGTTTTATGAAAAAAGTAACTTTTCTTTTTATGATGATTATGGCGTTTGCCGGTGTAACAAATGTAAATGCCAAATGTGAAACCTGTCAGTATCTTGCCACTTCTGCAACAGATGAATATGATGGAACTTATTCGGGTGTAGCCGTTCCTACCCGAATGAATGGTGTTCCGATTAGTAGTGGTAAGGAATATAACTGTGCTTTTGAAATCAGTAATGGCATTCTTGAAGGTGATTTCACAGTAGGTCCTCATGATATCTATATGGTTTCTTCTACAGTTATCACAGGTGTAGGAACCTATTCTGTAACAGGATATATTATGCTTTTAGGAATTAAGATGCACTATACGGGTATTGTGACAGTAACTGATCTGGATGGTAATTCTCTGGCATTTACTTGTAATGCTCGTTTATATAAAACGGGCTTAGAATCTGATTTTTCTTTTACGGGTACAAAATAAGTTATAATTCTATTTGGAATAAAAAATGAAATATCGTTTATTTTCCGTTGCGTCACTGATGATGCTGGTCTGTCTGACTTTCTTTTCTTGTTCAGAAGATGAGAAAATCATTCAGACACCAGTGTCTGAGGAGAATTTGAATGCAGCCAAGAAGGTCCTGAATGACAGCATCATACTGAATGCGAGAGGTATGATGGGTACTGTAAATAAAACACTTTTAGAGGAAGGATGTCCTTTGAAGTATTACTTTTCATGGAAGGGTGATTCACTGAATATCCAGATCAGAAAATTCTCAGTCGGCAGAATGCCTGTTACAATTTATTTTGGTATCAATTGTGCTTTTATGCAGTTGAATACATGGGAAAAAGATGAGTATAAAGGGAAAGGCTGGATCAAGTTTGAAGGAATAGGTGGTGTTACTAACTATACCGGAAATGATCAGGATACCTCTCATGAGTATACGGATGGAGGTGGAGGAGGAGGCACCGTCACCGGCTATTTTAATGCAGATACTAATGAGATCGAGTTTGAGACTGAATTCAATGTGATGGATTTCTCAGCTGATGTCTACCAGCAGAAGATAGATAAGAGCAGGATGGCAAACTATGCTAAGGAGTTTACTCAATATGAGGCTGATCTTGCAGCTTATAAGAAGGCACATGGGCTGTGAAATCGGATAGGATGAAAAAAATATTTCTTCTGATCTTTTTTATGCCGCTGTTTTTGTTGGCCACTGTTCCAGTCTCGGCTCAGACTGAACAGGACCATTGTGACTCTGCAAAAACGGTAACATCGATGAAGGATATGCAGAAGAAAACTTATCAGTTGCAAGGGGTGACTGTAACGGGTTCTAAGGTCTTACGCCCCATTAAGGTATCACCTGTTACTACACAGGTGCTGGACGGCAAGGCTTTGGTTGATGCCGGATATGGCAATCTGCAACAGGCACTGTTGATGGAAACTCCGGGATTGAATATTCAGAAGGTAGGGTTTGGCAATGAACTCAACATGGATGGGCTTGATGCTCGTCATGTACTTTTTCTCGTAGATGGTGAACGTATGACTGGAGACATGGCCGGTAATCTTGACTATGAACGTTTTAACCTCCATGCTATTGATCATATAGAAATTATCAAGGGGGGCAGTAGCACGCTTTATGGTTCGATGTCTTCAGGTGCGGTGATTAACATGATCACGAAGAAGACCAGTAAACCGGTGTCCATCGAGGCTGGGGTGCGCTGGGGACAGATGAATGAACGTAATTATAGGAATCCCAAAAAGAAGGATTTTCTCTATATGTTTGAGAAGGATGTTGATAGACCAAACCTGCAGACCTGGCTCTCCGCCGGATTGCATCAGGGGAAAGTGACTTCTCAGACGGATGTCTGTTACAGTTCATCAGATGCTTTTAACCTCTATCAGAAAAAAAATGATACGAAGACTTATACGGCTGAGGCTAATGGATTCCTGAATCATGATGTGACGGTAACGAGTCTGTTGCCACGGCCACCGATGGGTGTGGAGGGCGATGAGCATGTCTCGATGTCTCAGAAACTCTATTATGAACCTTTCAAAGGGTTGGAGTTGCAAGCTGATGGTACCGGCTTTTTTATGAATACATACGATATGATCCAGGATCTTGTGTTCACACAGTCGAAAGATTTTTCGTGGGGGACTCAAGGTAAGTATGCTTTGAAAAACTGGTTCAGTGTTACAGCGGGCCTGCATACTGATTTCTATTACCGTTACAAGCGGCATGAACGGCGGGATGAGCGTATGAAGGTATACAACTCGCGGATCATGGAACCTTTCTTCGTTTTGGAAAGTCATTGTCTCAGAGGGCATGATCTGCAGATGGGGATAGACGGTTTCAGTGACCGGCTTACGAGTGACCGTTTTGTAAACCGCAGAATGACTTCCCGCTCTCTGAAAGAAACCGAGTGCTATCTTCAGGATGAATGGACTCCTTCTGACCAATGGATGCTCTCACTGGGCGTGCGAACTGATTTCAGTCATCAGTTCGGTTTTATGTGGATGCCGAAGATCGCTGCGAAATATAGTGTCAATGATCATTTAGCCTTGCGGGCCGACTATTCGATGGGTTACCGGTCACCCAGTATTAAGGAACTGTTCTTCAACTGGGATCATCTGGGTATGTTTATGATCAAGGGTAATGAATATCTGAAACCTGAAAAGAATCATTATTTTTCTTTTGGGGCTGAATATACTCATGGTGACTTCTTCTTCAATGGCACTGCCTATGCAAATCTCTTCCGTCATAAGATAGAGGGGGTATGGCGCATTTATGATATGCAGTACAATTTTGAATATACGAATCTGGACAACCAGACTCTGGCAGGACTTGATGGGTTGATGAAATGGAAGTTTCTCAGGCATTGGATATTGGATGCTTCCTGTTCGTATGTTTATGTCAGTAAAGAGAATGGATTACAGTTTAATACGACTTCTCCATACGCTGCTACGGCGGGACTTGGCTATAGTTATGACAATCGCAGAAATTACGGTTTGAAGGTGAATCTGAATACTTCCCTGATGGGGGAGAAAACTTATGACGTACAGGATCGACTGACGGTAGACGGAATAAGCCATAAAGCCTATTTCCGCTGTAAACTGCCTGCGTATGTACTTTGTAATCTGAATATCTTGCAGGATTTCGGGACGTATCTTAAAGTTTCTGCCGGTGTGAATAATCTTTTCAATTATAAGCCGAAGACGCTGGGATCGGGTTTGACGGCCTTTAGTATACCGGCTACGGCAGGAGCGAGGGTATATGTGCAGATGGAGGTCAAACTGGATGCGTTGTTCCATAAATGAGAATTAAGGATGAAAAGAATAATATATCTGACAGGTTTAGTACTCGTGATTCTTTCATCGTGTACGGAATATGATGCAGATGATTTTGCAGGGAAGGTGTTGCCTCGTGTCACGGGCTATTCAACTGGTGTAAGCAATGACTGGCTCTATTTCAACCTTCGTACGGGGGAGGTGTTTAACAGGACTGCTCCCAACCAGGATATGAAGGAGGTTGAACAGTTCTCACGGACGGATTGGGATCTGGCCTTTTGTAGTTATCATCTCCGGACCAACAGTGGGACAAGTGGCCTCGGAAAAGGGGGAGCTGTTGATCTGGGATACGGTAACTATGATCGTTGGATTTCAAAAACGCAAGTGATGTCGAAAGATTTTACTCCTGACGATTCGACCATTTCCGTGACTTATTCGCAGGCTGACTGGTATCATTATCTGTTGATACACAAATTGAATTTTGATGAGAACCCTTGGTTTGACCCTAACAACGGTATCCGGCAACTGCCGTCATCTGGCAATCCTGTACTTGAGAAGGCTATTGCCTTGAGCGGACCGCCTATGGTATATACGCCGAGCCAGCATACTTATGCAATTCGTTCGGCTGATGGGGAACATTATTATAAACTGATGATCGTGAGTTGGTATAATACTAATTCGGAAATTGATGATGATGGGGGACAGATCAGCTATTATCTGGACGAACTGAAGTGAGGGATAATGGAATTTAGAATGTATATAGTAGTTAATACATGTTAATATTCTGAATTTAAAACAAGTCTTTTGCATTATCTGACATCTATATGTATACGTCCGTCAGTAATGTCAGTTGATGAATTAGTGTCAAAGTGCAAGAAAGGAGATCATGAGGCAATTACCTTGCTTTATAACTTGTCTGTGCCTAAACTGAAAGCAAGTGCTATGCGTATTGTGCATAACAAACAGATTGTAGAGGATATTGTGCATGACGCTTTTATCATTATTCTTACTTCTCTTGGCTCTCTTAAGGATAATCGCAGCATTGCCGGGTGGATGAATCGTATCGTTGTCAACCTTTCCTATGCCTACATGAAATCGGAGGAGAACAGGATGGTATCATTGGAACGGTTGGATACCGACGCTTTTTATGAAAAGGGAGCTTTGCAATCTGATGAGATACCATTTGAGATCCTTGAAGGGATGGTAGACAGATTACCAGAGGGCTATCGTAAGGTATTCAGGTTATATGTTCTTGAAGGGTTGTCGCATAAAGAGATATCCGAACTGCTTCATATCGAGCCTCACACCTCTTCGTCAATGTTGTTTGTTGCAAAGGCGAAGTTGCAGAAGATGATTGTCGAGTACCGTTCTGTTGCATGGCTTTTGCCGGCGATTTTCCTCGTAATATGGTATTTGTTTTCAAAAAAGACTTTCGAGACGGCTCGGAATTCTGAAAACACTGTCGTCAAGACAAATAGTCGTGTTCCTTCAGGAGAAAAGCACAAGGCTGTGGAACAGGAATGGACTCATCCGGTTGAAAAGGAGTATGGTATGGAAAGGAAGCTCCGGAAACCGGTATTACTTGCTCATACTGTCCCGGAGAAGAATTCTGTGCCTGTTGATTCCGTGAAAAAGGGTTCTCTCCGGGATACAATGGAAGTTGCGCATGATACTGTCAGGACTTTTCTTCCTTTGTGTCCGTATTCTTCTTCTGACAAAAATGATTATGCCAGTCGGAATACTAATCGTACAGATGATGGTACGTTAGGGACAAATGGATGGTATTTCTCGTTGCATTGTGGTTTGAGTGGAAACCAGAAAATGAATAATCCGACCCTTCCGTCCTATTATTCTTTTCAAAATACGACTTCAGACGTTCAACCGCCATTGGAGTCATTTAAAGATTGGGAAAGTTATTCCCGTTATCTCAATTCTCAGGTTATCGATGGTAGAAGGGAAAATGACTTAAAGGCTATTGCCTCACATAATCGTGGCAGTATTTGCCAACGTAAGAGTCTCGATATGCCCTTTATCATGGAAGCAATGGCTGATAAGGCCTTGACAAAACATTGGAATGTCGGCTTCGGAGTCAGCTATACACGCGCAGGCTCAGAGATTACGACAGGTGAGAATGGATATTGTACGATGGAAAGACAGAAAGTCCAGTATATCGGTATACCGCTAAAGGGGATTTATGTCCTTCACCCAAGAAGTCCGTTCTCTGTTTATGTTTCCGGTGGGGTAAAAATGGATATTCCTTGTTATGCACATAATCATATTGATTATGTCATTAATGGAAAGGTGGATTACCGGGAATCTGTTAAGGTGTCTGTACCGTTGCAATGGTCTGTCAATGCCGGGATGGGGATTCAATACGATATTACGCCTTCCTTCGGACTGTTCCTGGAACCGGGAGTGAGTTTCTATTTCCGGAATAACAGTAAGATACATACGATCTTTAATGAACATCAGACAAGTTTTATACTGCCGTTTGGCATAAGAATCAAATACTGATTTATAACCCGTTGGAGGAATTGTTTTTTAAGGATACTTCTTTGTATGGCTGGATCAGACGATGATCTGGTGATAATTGTAACGCTAAATTAATTCCGTCAACGGGTTGATGCTGTAATATTTAACATTCTGTCAGCAAGTTTTTTTCACTTTATGGAATCCTATTACTAAAGTAATGAGTTTCAAATAAAAGACATGCTGAAATGCAAAAAAGACATATTGACAGAAGTATCTATTTTATGGAATCCTCCAACACTTCACGAGAGTTCTATATTCCTTATATAGAACGTTTCAAGAAAGTATTAGATGGAGATCGGGTGCTGGAGATCGGATGTGGAGAAGGAGGAAACCTGTTTCCGTTCGTACAACGTAGATGCAGGGTTGCTGGAATTGATATAGCACGGATCAGGATAGAACAGGCCCGGAAATTTTTTATGGGAAATCACTGTCTGGGGACTTTCAGATGTGGTGATTTTCTGCAAGATCCTGTTCCAGAACAGGAAACAGACAAATACGATATTATCTTATTGCATGATGTGATAGAGCATATCGCAGACAAACAGGCTTTCTTGTCTCACATTAGAGGTTTTCTCAAAAAGAAAGGTATCCTGTTTGTCGCTTTTCCCGCATGGCAGATGCCTTTCGGAGGACATCAACAGATCTGTAAAAGTAGAATATTTTCTAAAGTCCCTTTTACCCATTTGCTTTCATATAGTTGGTATACCTTCTTTCTGAAACATGTTGCCAAAGAGAATGCCGATACTGTACGTGAACTTCTCTATATTAAGAAATGTGGAACTTCGGTAGAGAAATTTGAACAAACTGTCAAGGCATGTCCTTATCACATTCTTAACCGACAACTATGGTTGGTTAATCCCCATTATAAGCAAAAATTCAACTTGCAGCCGATAAAATTAAGTCCTTTCCTTTCAAATATAAGATATTTGCGAGATTACTGTTCTACTTCTTGTTTCTACCTTCTGAGAGCAGATTGAAAACTCAATAGAAACAATTAAGGAAAGTTTAAAACTGTTCTTCTGAATCTTTACGGATCATACAAATAGAGTACTTCTTTTTCTCAAATAGTTCATATTAGCAGTAGGAAAATGTCTTTTTCTTATTATTTTCTTTGAGAATATCCTTAAAAGAGGTATCTTTGCATTCTTGATTTTTATAAGAAGTGAGTCTGACCATGGGCAGGCAAAATCAATCCATGCATATTTGTTTGATTTATATGATAATATCCGAAAGAAATAGTATAGGACAGATAGTTCTCCTTTTTTTATGATAGCTATTTTTGTAGATTTATAAAAAAAGGATTTTAATTTTACCAACTGATATGAACAATATATCTCATTCTCATAGAATAGAGGAAATCGATTTCTTAAAGTGTGTATTTATCCTGTTGATGATTGCATTCCATTTATCTTATATTGAGCATTTATATCCTTATGCCAAGAATATCGTGTTTACTTTCCACATGCCGGCATTTCTTTTCATTTCAGGTTATTTGTTCAATATCAATAAAAAATGGAACGTCTTTTTGAGATCCATTAAATGGA
>JAKVJW010000013.1 GCA_022486815.1 Prevotella sp.
AGAAAAAGGAGTCGCAGAATTTCTGTAACTCCTTGATATTCAGTGTGGACCAGATAGGGCTTGAACCTATGACCTCCAGATTATGAGTCTGTTGCTCTAACCAACTGAGCTACAAGTCCGTTGAAAATGGCTAAAGCTATTTCCGCGTGCAAAGATACAATGTTTCTGGCTATTTCGCAAATAATTCAAGGAAAATCTTGTGTTCCGTTCATACTTGTGTACCTTATGATGCGGGTAAGCCATTATTCTATCGAACTTGGGTATGAGTTTGATGAGTAGCGGTTGGTTATTGAAAAAAGAATGAATGTTGTTGAATTCAAAGATGGATGAGCCGTTAACTACAGTCAAAAAATAAATAAAGTTGTATAAATGTTGAGTTTGTTATTTGGTAATAAATAGAGAAATATCTATATTTGCAAAATATATTAAATTATCATTTATTTGATAAACAGGATTTGTTGATATATGTTAGAAGGGGATGATATTTATGCGAAGTTGAATTCAATGATTATCGCTGATTTGGGGCGCCGGTTCAAGAGATACCGGGTGCATTCTCAATTGACACAACGAGATGTCGCTGAAAAGGCTGGGGTAAGCATATTTACGATCAGTCAATTTGAAAAAGGGGAAGACAGGAATATTACCTTTGGCAACTTTCTCGCTTTGTTACGTAGTATCGGATTTTTGGAAGAAGTGGAGAAGTTGCTTCCTCCGATGCCGGATGGTCAGGAACAATTGGAGAGGAAAGAAAGGGTAAGGCATGGGAAATGATACTAGCTTTCCTATAAATAATAGTGAAAATAAACAAAAAGGAACGTGACGAATCTGGAAATCGAGCTTTTGCATAATAAATATCGATTATCTGTTTGCCGGGAAGTCATTAACGTGCTGATTTCATGTTAAATCATATTGATCGAAGTGTGGTTAGTTTGATTTTTATTAATTTTGCACTGAATTTATGGTATAAAATATGAACAAAAACCAGAAGTTAGGAGATTTTAATCCCCAGGGTCTAACTGACCGACAAGTATTGGAAAACCGTGAGAAGTATGGCAAGAACTTCTTGACGCCTCCTCATAAAGTATCAATGTGGAAATTGTATTTGGATAAATACAAGGACCCGATTATTGAGATTTTACTCGTCGCAGCGGGCATCTCTCTCGTTTTAGGTTTCCTTGAAAATGATTTCGTAGAGACCATCGGTATCTTTCTGGCTGTCTTTTTCGCTACCACAGTGGGCTTTTACTTTGAACGTGATGCAGCACATAAGTTTGATGTCCTTGTCGCGTTGGGAGAAGAACAACCCGTAAAGGTCCGCCGTAATGGAAAAGTGATGGAAATTCCTCGGCTTGATGTCGTGGTAGGGGATGTCATTTTGATTGAAACCGGAGATGAAATCCCGGCTGATGGGCGTCTCTTTTTTTCTAAAAACTTACAGATTAATGAATCTCAGTTGACAGGGGAACCTGTGGCTTCTAAGTCTGTGGAGATTGTTGAAGAAAAGGATTCTGAAAATGCTGCTGCTTTTCCTAAAAATGTGGTCTTGCGTTCATCTATGGTGATGAGTGGCCGTGGTGAGGCGGTGGTTACTGCGGTAGGTGATGCTACAGAGATCGGTAAAGTCTCAGAGTTGACTACGGCACAGACTTCCGTTAAAACTCCGTTGAATATCCAACTTACCAAGTTGGCTTCACTGATTTCAAAGATTGGTTCATTAGTCGCTGTTGCTGCTTTTCTCCTTTTTCTGGTTCATGATATTCTGACTAATCCTGCTTGGGGCTCTAAAGATTATTTCTATCTGGCGCAAATTGTCTTGAATTATTTCATGATGGCAGTAACCCTCATCGTGATGGCAGTACCTGAAGGATTACCGATGGCCGTGACTTTGGCTTTGGCGCTGAATATGCGGAGGATGTTGAAGTCGAACAACCTGGTCAGAAGGCTTCATGCTTGTGAGACTATGGGTGCCGTGACGGTCATTTGCACAGATAAGACAGGTACTCTTACGGAGAACAAGATGACCGTAGGCGAGATGCATCTTTGTCATTCTGAATTGGATCAGATTGGAGAAAAATTTGATGAAGGTAGAGCAAAAAAATTCCTCGCTTATGCCATTGCTGCAAATTCAACTGCTGAACTGAATGGGGATAAAGGAATTGGAAATCCTACAGAGGTAGCCTTGCTGCTTTGGATGAAGAAGGAAGGTTATGGTTATGAGGCTTTCCGGAAAAGCTTGGCTATCAATGATCAGATTCCTTTCTCTACTGAAAAAAAATATATGGTTACCATAGCAACTCTCGATGGTCTGCAATATGTCTTTGCCAAAGGTGCACCGGAGAAAATATTAGCTTTATGTGATTTAGGTGATGAAGATCGGAAGAAGGCGGAAAATGAATTGCTCAACTATCAGAATCATGCCATGCGTACACTTGCCTTTGCTTATAAAGAAATCTCTGAAGAAGATTGGAAACTTGAGCAAGAGCCAATTCCCAAATGGGATCATCTGTTGTCTCACCTGTCTTTGCAAGCACTGACGGCTATCTCAGATCCGGTTCGAAAGGATGTTCCGGATGCAGTGCGTAAATGCCAGGATGCTGGGATTACTGTTAAGATTGTAACGGGAGACTCTTCAACAACGGCTGTGGAGATTGGTCGTCAGATCCATCTTTTTGATGATGTTAAACCGGGAACGGATTTGTCTCCTTATACCATTACCGGTCCGGAATGGGAAGCTCTTTCTGATGCAGATGCTTTCAATCGGGCCAAGACACTCCGCGTTATGTCACGGGCACGTCCTACTGATAAACAGCGGCTTGTTGAACTGTTACAAAAAGGTAAGGAGGTAGTAGCTGTAACTGGTGATGGCACGAATGACGCGCCGGCTTTGCATTATGCTCATGTCGGTCTTTCCTTGGGATCGGGAACATCTGTGGCTAAGGCCGCTTCTGATATCACACTGATAGATGACTCTTTTAGTTCGATTACAAGTGCGGTTATGTGGGGACGATCTATTTATAAGAATATTCAGCGGTTTCTATTCTTCCAACTGACGGTTAATCTGACAGCTTTACTGCTTGTTCTTGTAGGTTCGGTTGTCAGTACACAACTACCGTTGACTGTGACTCAGATATTGTGGGTTAACCTCATTATGGATACTTTTGCTGCTATGGCCTTAGCTTCTCTGCCTCCCTCTCGGGATGTATTGAAGGAAGAACCGAGAAGGGCGGATAGTTTTATTATTACCAGATCGATGGGAGCAAAAATCCTATTTTGTGGTATCTCTTTTTTCTTGGTCATGTTCCTGTTTCTTTTCTGGTGTATAAGACGTGGCCCTGAAGGTGGTGTTAGCATTCATGAACTGACATGGTTTTTTACGGCTTTTGTTATGCTTCAGTTTTGGAATCTCTTCAATGCAAAGGCTTTGGGTAGCAGACATTCAGCTTTTTATCACTTCTTTGAAAGTAAAGGAATACTCTGGATATTGTTGATAATCTTCGTTGGGCAGTGGCTGATCGTAACTTTTGGTGGAAGTATATTTCGTACGGAACCTTTATCCTTTAAAGAATGGATAATAATTATTGTTGCTACTTCTGTAGTGCTATGGGGTGGTGAGATTGGACGTGCGTTTGGGCGACTAACTGGACTGCACAAAGAGAAACGTGTCCATGTCGCAGGGTCGTTAAAGTAAAATGAATAGGAATGAATCAAATCAAAAATATTATATTTGACATGGGTGGTGTACTCGTCGGTTTGGATATTCAGCGTTGTGTAGATGCTTTTACCCAACTCGGAGCGGGTAAGATTGCCCATTATGTCCAGAATCACCTTACAGAGGATCTTTTTTTTGATATAGAAACAGGATCGATCAATCAGAAACAATTTTGTGATAACGTTAGGCAAACCGCTGGTTGTAAGATATCTGATGAGGAGATCGTATGGGCTTGGAACCAGTTGCTGACTGGGATCCCTGATATCAAAAAGAAGAGCCTTCTCCGGTTAAGAAGACAGGGTTATCATCTTTTTCTGCTTAGCAATACAAATGTTATGCATTGGACTTTCTGTGTCCGGGAATTTTTCAATGATAAGAAATACACAGTAAACGATTATTTTGAAAAATGTTTCCTTTCCTATCAGATGCAACTTGTCAAGCCTTCTGAATCCATTTATCGGGCGGTACTTGAGCAGACCGGTATTCATCCTTTGGAAACGGTTTTTATTGATGATTCAAAGGTAAACCTGGAAGGAGCTGCTCAGGTTGGCTTGAACACTTTTCACCATACCAAGGACCATAGTTGGGTGTCCTCAGTGGAAAACTTGCTTGGAAATGGCAAATAGAAAGTAATCGTTATAATGGATATAAAATATTATAAGAGTGGTCATAAGATCCGTGGGATGAACCCTTGTATAGCTACTATAGGTTTCTTTGATGGAGTACATCGTGGCCATCAGTTTCTGATCAATCAGGTAGCAGATGATGCCCGTCGGGAAGGACTTGATTCTTTGGTAATTACTTTTGACCGACATCCACGTAAGGTCTTGCAAAGTGACTATCAACCGGAGTTGTTGAGTACACTTGAGGAAAAACTGGTCCTTCTCTCAAAGACAGATATTAATCATACCGTGGTGCTTCACTTTGACTTGGCAATGGCGTCCTTGTCGGCTCATGATTTTATGAAAACCATTCTCCATGACGGACTTGGTGTCCGGAAACTTTATATTGGATATGATAATCGGTTTGGACATAACCGTACAGAAGGTTTCAATGAGTATGTGAAATATGGCAGCCAATTGGGTATAGAGGTGGTGAAAAGTACTGCATTTGTCTTGAATGGTGTAAATGTGAGTTCTACCGTTATCCGTTCTTTACTCAAAGAGGGTGAAGTAGAATTATCAAATCGTTGTCTGGGTTATCCTTACACCTTATGTGGAAGAGTCGTGCGAGGACACCAGGAAGGACGTAAACTTGGTTTCCCTACTGCAAACTTGAGCGTAGGCAAAGATGGCCTGCTCGTTCCGGCTAATGGGGTTTATGCGGTTATGGCCAGGATGGAAGGGACAATGGTTAATATGAGAGCTATGATGTCTATCGGAACGCGTCCTACTTTTAATGGACGTCATATTTCTCTTGAGGTAAATATTTTTCATTTTGAAGGTGATATCTATGGCAAAAAATTGTTTGTCAGTTTTATACATCGGATACGCGAGAATAAAAAATTCCCTTCAGTGAAAGCCTTGCAGCAACAACTTCATGAAGATGAGAAAATGGTAAATGAACAATTTGATAAAGATTTGGAAAATGAGTAAGACTACAAGAGGAATATTAGATGTCGTCTGGTTCGTAATTGTGTTTTTTATGATTCAGATAATTGTAGAGATGGCAGGCACTGGGATAGTTGCCGTTCACGATCATCAAGCTTTTCAGACTATCCTTCAGGGCATGGCGGCTGGCAAACAGGGGGTGCTGCTAGCTATTACTACAGCCGTAAGTAGTGTTATTTCTATTGTTCTTTTTGCTTGTCTGAAGTGGTCTCCTTTATCACGTTCCTATTTTCAGTCTAAGCCTTGGGGTGTAATAATCTGGGTGGTATGCCTGACCATTGGAACAATCTTGCCAGCAGAATGGATTGATGAGAAACTTAATCTGGTGATGCCTGAAAACTATGGGCAGATATTCAATAGTGTTATGAAAAATCCATGGGGATATGTAGCTATTGGAATCTTTGCTCCTTTGGCAGAGGAAGTCGTGTTCCGTGGTGGAGTACTTCGTGTCCTGCTCAAACTCTTTCGTCAAAAGTGGCATTGGGGAGCAATAGTTCTTTCGGCTCTGATTTTTGCCTTGGTGCATGGTAACATCGCTCAGGGCTTTCATGCCTTTGCTATCGGACTTCTTCTAGGCTGGATGTATTATCGTACGGATAGTATCATTCCTGGGGTTGTACTCCATTGGGTTAACAATACTGTCGCTTATTTCATGTTTAATCTCATGCCTTGGATGGAAGATGGGAAACTGATTGATTTTTTCCATGGGAATGCACGATTGATGACGGGGGGAATCATATTCTCTTTCTGTATCCTTATACCAAGTATTTATCAGTTGTATATGAGGATGAAAAAGGCATAGCAGATATGGCTTCGTGAAGAAAGTTAAGGGCCACCAGTCTTTTACAACCGATGGCCCTTTTCTACGTTAGTATGTTATGAAAAATTTGAGAGAATTGAAACTTCGCAGTTTCAAGAGTTGTTGTTTTAACTAAACATGATTTCTTTTATAGAGAAAGCATAGAAAAATTCTATTTTAATATTGTACCGACTGGTGTAGGTGTTGTGGGAACAGCATTGTTTTGCTGTACACTGTCAATGACAGAAGTATCCATTCCCATTGCCACAGAAGCACCTTTTACGGCCTTCTGGCCTGTCGCACTCATTGCCGGTTTGTCTTCTGCTCGGAACGGTACCTGGGCAGCATTGCCCAATGTCAGTAGGATGGCTATAATGGCAGCAGCCTTGAACAGAGGCATCAGGCGTTGCCGCATGGTGATTACATGAGCCTTGACAGTTCTTGTGCCTTCTGTCTTAGACAAAACCTTCTGGTCGAAATCGTCTCCGAGAATATCCTTCTTCATTTCTTTTTGCGCATAGCAAAAAAGCTCCTGATAGGGAAGAAGTTCATCTGGAACATCCTTCTGGCTGAAGAACGTACGAAGAATCTGCTCTTCCTCAAGAGTAGTTTCGCACTTCCAATAGCGCTCCAAAAGTTGTGTAATGTATTTATAGTCCATATTCATCGAGTTCCTGATATTTCTTTTTGATAGATTGACGTGCACGGAAGATATTTATTTTTACTTGTTCTTCTGTAATGTCCATAATTGTGGCGATTTCTTTGTACGACTTTCCTTCAAAATCACGAAGTTGTATACATGTTCGTTGCTTTTCGGGCAATCCGTCTATTAGTTCTCTCACTCTTTTTATCCGATCCTCTTGAATCATCTGCTCAGAAGGGTCAGAAGAATGGTCTATAGGTTCGCTCACCGTATCATCAAAAGAAGTTGTCTGGTTTTCCTGCCGCTTGAGGCAATCAAGTGAAAGGTTCCGGGTAATGGTATAACAGTAAGCCTCCAAAGAGTCTATCTTTCCCCATTTTTCCTTGTTGTTCCAGACTTTGATTAGCGTATCCTGTACGATGTCTTCCGCTTCTTCCCTGTTAAGAGTAATGCGCAACGCCAGTCTGAAGAGTTGATTCTTCAGCGGCAACACATCGTTACGAAAGCTAATCTTTTTCATCCTCTCTAATTGAATGACGACTTGGTTGATCGAAAGTTACAGAGAACTGAATATTTCTTTCGAACTTAATATTCGTTAACTGTTTTAGTACTTCCTTTAGAAAATTATAAAAGGAAATCTTATATTATGAGTGGATAAGTGTACCGTGTTTTCCATCCAAGGCTGAGTATTTAGTGATAATTACTTCCTTGACTCCCTGATCGACAGCACAAAGTGCATTCTGGAGTTTCGGAATCATCCCTTTTTCAACGATTCCGTCAGCTACATATTGATTGAAATCTGGACGTGTGATTGTTGAGATGACACTATGCTCATTATCCGGATCGCGAAGTACACCATCTTTTTCAAAACTGTAAACCAGAGTTACCTCATCAAACCTTGCAAGTGCTTGTGCTGTTTCGGCAGCAATCGTGTCTGCATTGGTATTAAGCATTTGCCCTTTTCCATCGTGTGTAAGAGGCGCTATCACAGGAATAACACCTTGTTGGATAAGTTTCTGCAGGCAATAGGCATTTACCTGGTCAACATCACCTACAAAACCGAAATCAACACCCTTTACCAAGGGACGCTTATGACTGTGAATGATGTTCATGTCTGCTCCTGTCAGTCCAAGAGCATTAATACCCATTGATTGCAGCTTGGCAACTAAATTCTTATTGACCAGACCTCCATAGACCATAGTGACAATCTGTAGCATGTTGGCATCTGTAATCCGTCTGCCTTCCACCATTTTACTTTGAATGCCAAGTGATGAAGCAAACTTTGTGGCGCTTCTGCCTCCACCATGAACCAGTATCTTATGGTCAGGAATGGCAGCAAAGGCGTTCAGGAACTCCTTGAGTTTTGATGCGTCTTCGACAATGGCACCACCCACTTTTACGATTGTTAGATGTTCTTTCTTCATTTTATTCAAGCATTAATAGATTTTAAACATCTATGGGTTTCCGGTCAGACTAGCTGAACTTCTTTTCCCCAGTAAGGGCAGGGTGGCCTTGGTATTACTAAAAGTCCTTAGTCCAAATAGGTATATCCGTAGAGTCCGCTGCGATAGTTGTTAAGAAATTCCTTACCTTCTTTGAGGGAAATCTTACCTTCTTTCATACTTTTGGTAACCCACTGTTCCAACTGCCTTACAAGTTTTTTAGGATTATACTGTACATACCCAAGGACGTCAGATACGGTCTCTCCATCATAGATCTGGTCAATGTAATAATGACCGTCCTTTACCAGAATATGGGCTGCATTCGTATCACCGAAGAGATTGTGCATATCACCGAGGATCTCCTGATAGGCCCCAACAAGAAATACCCCCAGATAATAGGGTTCACCTTTTTTCAAGGTGTGCAGGGGAAGTACATTCGTGATATGGTCATTACTGACAAAATTGGCTATTTTACCGTCACTGTCGCAGGTGATATCTTGTATGGTCGCGTTCCGTGTGGGCTTTTCATTAAGCCTTTCAATAGGCATAATCGGAAAGAGTTGATCAATGGCCCAACTGTCTGGCAGACTTTGAAAGAGAGAAAAGTTACAGAAGTATTTATCCGCTAAAATCTTATCAAGTCCGCGAAGTTCATCTGGAACGTGCTTCATCGTTTTTGCCATATTATTAATTTCATGGCAGACACTCCAGTACATACTTTCTATTTCCGCCCTTGTCTTCAAATTGATCATTCCGTGATTGAAGAGTTCCAGTGCATCATCTCGTATCTGTTCCGCATCGTGCCAGTCTTCTAACATGGAATGCGGGTTCAGATTATCCCAGATTTCATACAGGTCCTTTACTAATTGCTGATCAGTCTCCTTTGCTTCGAACTCTTCCGGCATTTCCGGCAGAGAGGCAGTTTCCAGCACGTTGATGACCAGTACGGAATGATGGGCGGCAAGACTGCGGCCACTTTCCGTAATGATGTTGGGGTGGGAGATATGATTCTTGTTTGCTGCATCGGTGAAGGTATAGACACAGTCATTGACATATTCCTGAATGGAATAATTGACGGAGCTTTCACTACTCGAACTTCTCGTACCATCATAGTCTACGCCCAGTCCTCCACCGCAATCTACGAAGTCCACATCATAACCCATTTTGTGGAGGTTGACATAAAACTGTGCAGCTTCTTGCAGGGCATCCTGAATACGACGAATCTTCGTGACCTGACTGCCGATGTGGAAATGAATCAGCCTTAGGCAGTCGTGCAATCCCATCTTATCCAATTTGTTCAGGGTTTCCAGAATCTCAGACGAAGTCAATCCGAATTTAGAAGCATCACCACCACTTTCTTCCCATTTCCCGGAACCTGTAGACGCGAGTTTAATGCGGATACCCAGATTAGGTTTTACATTCAGATCCTTAGCTACTTTGGCAATGATATCAAGTTCATTCAGTTTTTCGATGACGATAAAGATATGCTTGCCCATCTTCTGCGCAAGCATGGCCATCTCTATATAACTCTGATCTTTATAGCCATTGCAGATAATGAGAGCATCACTTTGGCATTGCACGGCAATCACTGCGTGCAATTCTGGCTTGGACCCCGCTTCAAGTCCCAGATTGAATTTTTGCCCATGGGAGATGATTTCTTCCACGACAGGTTGCATCTGATTGACTTTAATCGGATAGATGATAAAGTTCTGTCCCTTAAAGTCATATTCCTTTTTTGCTTTTGCAAAACAACTCGCAAATTTTTCGATGCGGCTGTCCAGAATATCAGGGAAGCGAAGGAGCACAGGTGCTGTGACATCACGTGACGCCAATTCATTCATCACATCACACAGATCTATCTGCGTGCCGTCTTTACAAGGAGTTACATAGACATTACCTTTTCCGTTAATGCCAAAATAAGAGGTGCCCCAACCTTTGATATTATAGAGCTCCTCTGAGTCTTCAATCGTCCATTTTTTCATTACTTGGTACAGAGTAGTTTCTTTAAGTCAATTTTTTGATATTTTATTATCGTTATTTAGTGTTGATAGAATTTATTCCGGAAGTTGTCTGCGATTTTTTGCGGATACTGCCGGGAAGATGATCTACCATAGATAGTCTGTCTACCGTCTTGGTTCTATCCCAATCATCTTTTCCAGTTGATCAACTGTTATTTTGATTTTCTCATAATTATCCATCAGATTAACATCCAGAATGTATTTTGCTTTTAAATAAGAAGGTTCACGTTCAGTGAGTTGCTGTTGGATAAAGAGTTGTATTTCTTCCGGTGTCTTGTTGAGCAGAAGCGGACGTACCGATTTGCCCATTTTCAGATGTTTATGGAGTATATCTGGAGTAGCTTTCAGATAAACTGTCTCCCCTTGTTGATTCAGATAGTCCATATTATCAAAGAAGCAGGGAGTACCTCCTCCGCAACTTAGAATGATATTGTCAAATTCAGCTACTTCATGGAGCATGTTATGTTCAATTTTACGGAAACCGGCTTCTCCCCGTTCGTCAAAGAGTTGCTTGACGGTTTTCCTCATCCTGCTTTCTATGTACCAGTCCAGATCATAGAATTGACATTTTAGGTCTTCGGCGAGTGCTTTGCCTACGGTCGTCTTTCCTGCGCCCATATATCCGAGGATGATGATTCTCTTCATTTGCTGATTAAACTCATTCACGTGTCCTTCTTTTACAGTTATTTCCGAACTTTTCTGCTTTTAGTCCGAGGCTCAGGAGTATTTTTGATGATCTCCATACACTGTTCGGAGGTCAACTCAGTTGCTTTATCATGCTGTTCCTTCGGAATACGGTAGTTTTTGCTTTCGTATGAGATATAAGGTCCGTAACGTCCATTGAGAACTTCCAGGCCCGGAACTTCATCAAATGATTTAAGATGGCGCTTTTTCTCTGCTTCCCTTTTGGCCTCAATGAGGCCGATGGACGTATCAAGTGTTATCGTCATCGGATCTTCTGTCTTTGGAATTGAGACATATTTCTTGTTGTGAAGGATATAAGGTCCGAATCGTCCTGCGCCGATTGTAACCGTTGTACCTTCAAATTCTCCTACCTTTCGTGGCAACTTGAAGAGGCTCAGGGCTTCATCAAGACTCAGTGTTTCCATGCTTTTGCCTTTTGGAATCTGGGAGAAACGTGGTTTGTCCTTGTCTTCTGCAGTACCTATCTGTACCACAGGACCGTAACGCCCGATTTTGACAAATACAGGTTTCCCGCTCTTTGGGTCAACACCTAGTTGCCGTTCTCCTGCTTTATGTTCATTACGAGCGTTCATTACTTCGGTAACCGTAGGTTCAAAACCCTTATCAAAATCCTTCATCATGGCATGCCATTCTTCCTTCCCGTCGGCTATACGGTCAAACTGTTGTTCTACCTTTGCCGTGAAGTTATAGTCCATGATTTCCGGAAAGTTCTTCATCAGAAAATCGTTGACGACGATTCCTACATCAGTAGGAACGAGCTTTCCCTTTTCTGATCCGGTCATTTCCGTTTTCGTTTTCTGTATGACCTGCAAACCTTTCAAAGTGTCGATGGTATAGTTGCGCTCTTTACCGAGTCGGTCTCCCTTTTGTACATATTCTCGTTGTTGGATCGTAGAGATGGTAGGAGCGTATGTAGAAGGACGGCCGATACCTAGTTCTTCGAGTTTTTTCACCAAAGAAGCTTCTGTGTAGCGTAATGGAGCTTGGGAGAAACGTTCTATGGCTGATACTTCACGTCGTTCGAGTTGATCTCCGATTTTCATGCAAGGAAGGTTGTGTGAAGAATCCTCAGTGCTGTTGTCTTCATCATCAGTTGATTCATGATATACTTTCATAAATCCATCAAAGGTAACGACCTCTCCGTTAGCAATGAACATTTCGTCCGAATTGCTGATAGCGATTCCAGCACTGGTTTTTTCTATTTGAGCATCGGCCATCTGTGAAGCTGCTGTGCGTTTCCATATCAGATCATAGAGGCGACGTTCTTGTGAAGTCCCTTCAATTTCAGAGTTACTCATAAAGGTAGGACGGATAGCCTCGTGAGCTTCCTGTGCTCCCTTTGAATGGGTGATATAATTACGTGATTTGCTGTATTCTTTTCCGTAGAGTTTGATAATTTCATCCTTGCTGGTATTGATTGCCAGACTGGAGAGGTTGACGCTGTCAGTACGCATGTAAGTGATCTGTCCGCTTTCATATAAGTGTTGAGCTACCATCATAGTCTGGCTGACGGTAAATCCGAGTTTGCGTGCAGCTTCTTGTTGTAGGGTTGAGGTCGTAAAGGGTGGCGCAGGGGTACGCTTTAGCGGTTTCCTGGTTACACTTTCTACAGAGAAAGTAGCATTCTTACATAAATCCAGGAATTTCTGGACTTCATCATATTCCTTGAAACGCTTGTTTAGTTCTGCTTTTACTTCAGAAGCACTGCCATCTGGATTAATAAGTGCGAATATGGCATTGACACGATAATAAGGTTCACTCTGGAATTTCTGAATTTCCCGCTCTCGTTCTACGATCAGTCTTACTGCGACACTCTGCACACGACCGGCACTTAGTGCTGGCTTGACCTTTCTCCATAAGACAGGAGAGAGTTTGAAACCTACCAGACGATCAAGAACACGGCGAGCCTGTTGGGCATTGACCAAGTTCATATTCAGATGACGCGGATGCTTGATGGCTTCGATAATGGCAGGCTTGGTAATCTCATGGAATACAATGCGGCTGGTCTTGCCTTCGTCTAGTCCCAACACTTCACAAAGATGCCATGATATAGCTTCTCCCTCGCGATCCTCATCGGATGCAAGCCAGACCTTTTGAGTATTCTTAACATTCGCTTTAAGATCTGCTACTAATTTCTTCTTCTCAGGAGGAATTTCATAAGTAGGATCCATGGTTTTCTTATCTATGCTGAGCTCTTTCTTCTTAAGGTCACGAATATGACCGTAAGAAGACATTACTTTGTATTCATTACCTAAAAACTTTTCGATGGTCCGAGCTTTGGCGGGACTCTCGACAATGACCAAATTTTCTTGCATATCTCGCTCTTTTGTTATATTTTAACGACTTCCCATGTGGCAGATCGAATTGATCCAGTCACATTATTTTTACCTTATTCGTCTGTTCTTCTGATCTGAGATAAATCGTATGTTCATAATGCTTTTCTCCTGCCGGTTTTTCTATAAAGAATATTGGCAGGTGAGGGCTTGAACGTTCCAAAAATACTCTCTGTCATCGATACAGTTCATTTTGGGCGCAAAAATAAGCAAAGTTTTGGCTTATACCTTATTGTATAAGATTATTTTTTTTGTTTTTTAATGTTTTTAGGTGTAATTTATATCTATTAACTTTAACTTGTTGCTGACAATTGGAGAGAAAAAGCTGATAGTTCTCTTGGAAATAAAGAAAGTCTATTCAATTGATATAGATGTATTTGAATAGATAAAAAAGCATTGTAAGAGGATAACGCAGAATTTTCCTTTTACCTTGAGGATTATTTAAGTAAAGTCATAAATTTACGAAGTCCTTTTCGAATTGACTGTAAACCAAATTCTTTGGTATGAATATCGTCCAGTGGAATCCATATCAGTTCTGCTGCATCATCGGCAGCTTTTGCATTTTTCCAATTACTTACCGTACATTTGAAAAAAAAGTCAAGAGTGGGAATATCTAAGCCTGAATAGTGATAGACGTTCGGTAAATTGAAGAGATATTGGGCAGATGTAATTTCCAATCCGGTTTCTTCCTTTACTTCGCGTGCTATTCCTTCTTCGCCGGTTTCTCCGATATCAGTAAATCCTCCAGGTAGGTCCAATGTCCCTTTGTTCGGTTCTCGACCTCTTCTCTCTACAAGAATCTCGTTTCTTTTATTGATTATAAAAGCTGCTGTTGAGGCACTTGGATTAAGAAAATATTCAAAACCACATCGCTCACATTTCTTACTTTTTCCATCCTGTATGTTGAAAAGAGGAGAACCGCAAACCGGACAAAACTTGAACCTGTCTAAAGGATGCATGTCTATATTTTTCTAAAGGTAGTATTTACCAATTATCTGTTCTGAAAGGAAACAACGGCAATAAGGCACGATTCTTTACATTACCATATCCCCAGTTGCGGAAAGCATAGCGTACAGCTACCGGATCTTTTACTTCCGGACAGGTTAAGGCAATTCCTTTTCCCCAATAATAAGAGGCATTGGCTTTATGGAAAATCTTGTCTGATCCTGCTATTTCAAAACCTTTAATATCTTCGTAACGGCTGATAGCACCGTAATCGTTCTGGAGATGGATATAACAGGTGTCATGACTGATCGTCATATCCTTGAACTCCGGACTTTCACACCAGAGGTCTTTCATCCCGTAGGTTTTGTTCAGAGCCTGAAGGGCTAAACGCATTCCTACAGGTTCTTTCTGGCAGGGATGGACCTGCTGACTCTCGTAAGGATAAACGCAATCATCGGTACATACCAGTCCGCAATTTGGGATTACCTTGGATGCCTTCCATTGATCTTCACGTAACTTGGCTCCTTCGTCACCTTCGTTATTGCCATTGAAAAATGGTGCTATCTGTACGTAGTAGAAAGGAATATCTCCGAGTTTGAAATCCTGACGCCATTGGTGTACGAGAACTTCAAGGCGTTTGGCATATTGCCCTACTGGATCACCCACATTTGAACAACCCTGATAGAAAAGGATACCCTTTACGGTATAGTTCAGAATAGGAGAAAAAGTCCCGTTCCCCCATACTAAGGGTCGCAAATAATCATTCTTTTCATATTTCCTGACATTAGTCATGGAATCCAAACTCTCATTCGTGTATTTCTTCAAGTTCTCAGCACTGAGCCAACTCTCCACGCGTGTGCCTCCCTTGTTGGCCATAATCAGTCCTACGGGTTCTTTCAGCGTTTTGTAGATAACTTGTGCAAAGAAGTAACCCACAGCAGAACAATCTCCGACTGTATTGGGAGCGATGGCTTTCCACGAACAGTTGGCATCGTCCTGAGGTTCCATTCGCATCTCACTTGGAATCTTCACATAGTGGATACCTTTATATCTGGATGCTTCAAGTACAGCCTGGTTATAACCTTTTACCGGACAATTGTAGAAACCTTTAAGCGTGATTTCCATGTTGCTTTGTCCGGCACAGACCCAGACTTCTCCGGAAAGGATATTGCGCAGAGTTGTTTTCTCTCCGTCATTGAAAGTGATGGAAAGGGGGGTGAAACTCGCCGCCGGAGTTTTGACTTTAAGCAGCCACTTTCCGTCCCTGCCAGCCTTGACGGTATATTTCCGGGAGGTCCAGGATGCAGTGACCTGGATGTTTTTTCCTGGTTGATCCCATCCCCAGAGGCGTGCGTCCGTATTTTGCTGAAGAATCATACCGTCACTCAGCAGGTGCGGAAGTCTGACTTTGGCTTGTGTTCCCGTCAGCGTCATGGCGAAAACCATTGTCATTATGATTTGTTTATTCATGATAGAAAGATTTGATTCGATTTATGTGCAATTGCTTATTTCTGCAAGAGCGCCTGAATCTCTTTGTCTATATTCTTAATCTGGACATCCCGTTTCTGGAGCACGTTATTCCTGTCAATGAGGAAATAAGTCGGAATGTTTTGTACATTATATTCCTGCAGGCTCTGACCTTGTACACCTCCTTGGTCACGTACACAGATCCATGGCAGCGAGGCTGTCTGTTGTTTCCAGAAAGATTCATCCGGGTCTACGGATACCTGATAGATTTCAAAACCTTCCTTGTGATATTTGTTATAAAGGCTGCGTAACCACATGATTCTTTGCATACTCTGGTCACTTGCAAACAGATGGAAGTCAAGCATGACTACTTTCCCTTTTAAAGAAGAGAGAGCTTGCACTTGGTTCTTGTTATCAGTAAGTTGTAGATCGATGATTCCTGTATTGCTGACCTGACTTGAGGCGAGTCTTTGTGCTCTTTGGGCTGCTACAATCCGGATATTCTTCATTCCCTGTAGGGCGATCTGATGTAAGTTCTTTCCTCGTTGGGAACCAGGATAGAAGGTGTCCCAACTTGTTGCTACGGCTGCAAATACCTGTACATCAGCCTTGGAAGCCTGTGGATTGAAGATTAAAGTGTTCTGCCCTCCAAGTTGAATGGTCTGAAATAATGCATAATAAGAAGAGGCTTTCATCGGTTCTTTAAAGATATAGTTGACTTTTACCTTATTCTTGTAAGCTTCAATAATATTTCCGATAGCTACTTCAGAGGAATCCATTCCGAAAGAAGGATTCTGGGCAATGGCGTTAACTCGAGACTGCAACTGCATCTGCATAAGGGACAGTTCTTTGATTCTGGAGCAGTCTTCTGAGCCTCTGACCGTATATTGTGTGGACATCTGTGGCCATTTGGCATTTACTGTAACTGTTTCTGTGGAGTCAATGGAAAGATTGACACTCTGGCCTGCAATACGCAAGCGATAGAAGTTGGGACACACAGAGTCGGCAGCATTCTCTGTGAAATCGAATGCACCTTCTTTGTCCAGTTTGACGGAATCGATTTTTATTGGACCGTTCAGACTGATATTCTCCAGATACAGTGTTGAGTCTTTAGCATTTGCGATATTGCCTTCAATATGGAATTTCTTGTTTGAACAGGAGGTTGCGGCTAATGCTGCACCAATGAGGGTGATTGCGGTAAAAAACTTTGATATTTTCATTTTTAGGTTTTATTGTGACTTTTAGGAACGAGTCTATAATACATAAGCTACCTGTTGTATTCATAAATGGTTGGGAGACCGTAGCTCATGACAAGAATCTTCGTCGGAATAGTTCCTTGAATCCTCTTCTGTCTCAACTTACGTATGGAGTTGATTATCCTTGCAAATTTAATGTAAATACAGCAAAACACAAAATTATTTGATACCTTTTTGATGAATTTGAAATGATATGATCTGGTAAAATAACTTTCGTAATGAGATTTTCTCTGGAAACGGATTTTATGAGATTGTATACCTTTGGGGAAATGAGCCCTTAATATACTCATTATCAATATAGTAACGTTATTTTCAGATAATAAATATAAATAAATGCGCTTTTTTTCGTGATTAAGTAATAAATTAGGTATCTTTGTTCCGGTTTTTACTAAAGAAACGCTTTGGTAAAGTCATTTAGATGTTAGTCAAAACAATAAAGTATTAAATTTTAGATGAACGTAATTACGAAAACAGTTCAATTGCCAGATGGCAGGACCATCTCAATTGAAACCGGAAAGGTTGCAAAACAAGCAGACGGTGCCGTTGTCCTTCGTATGGGCAAGACCGTGATGTTAGCTACCGTTTGTGCAGCCACAGATGCAGTGCCGGGAACAGATTTTATGCCTTTGCAGGTAGATTATCGCGAGCAGTATGCTGCCGCAGGCCGTTTTCCCGGTGGCTTTACCAAGCGTGAAGGTAAAGCATCAGACAGTGAGATTCTTACTTCACGTCTTGTGGACCGTGTTCTTCGTCCACTTTTTCCTTCAGATTTCCACACAGAGGTCTATGTACAAGTAATGCTTTTCTCAGCTGATAATATTGATCAGCCTGATGCACTGGCAGGATTTGCAGCGTCTGCAGCTATGGCTGCTTCAAATATTCCTATCGAATGCCCGATTTCAGAGGTCCGTGTCGGCCGAATTGATGGCAAATACGTCATTGATCCGACTTTCCAGGAAATGGCCAAATCAGACATGGATATCATGGTAGGTGCTACAAAAGAGAATATCATGATGGTTGAGGGTGAAATGGATGAGGTCTCTGAACAGGATCTGATCGGTGCCCTCAAGGCAGCTCAGGATGCTATTCGCCCGATGTGCGAACTTCAGGAAGAGCTTTCCAAGGAACTTGGAACGGATGTGAAGCGTGAATACTGTGATGAGACTAATGATGAGGATCTTCGCAAACAAGTGCGTGATGAACTCTATGACAAGTGTTATGCTGAGGCTCAGGCCAGTGATGCAGACAAGAAGCATCGTGAAGAAACATACGACAAGATCAAAACAGATTTTGTAACTGCTTATGATGCTGCTCATACAGATCTCTCTGAGGAGGATTTGGATGAGAAACATGCAGAGATAGACCGTTACTTTGCTGATGTGCAGCGTGACTCTATGCGTAATAGCGTTCTCGATACGCATAAGCGTATGGATGGCCGTGCTCTGGATGAGATTCGTCCTATCTGGTGTGAGGCTTCACCTCTGCCAATGCCTCATGGAAGTGCAATCTTCCAGCGTGGTGAGACGATGTCTCTGAGTACTTGTACATTAGGTACCAAACTGGATGAGAAGCAGATTGATAATGTGTTGGAAAAGGGTTATCAGCGTTTTCTCCTCCATTATAATTTCCCTCCTTTCTGTACGGGTGAAGCAAAAGCCCAGCGTGGAGTAGGCCGTCGTGAGATTGGTCACGGTCATCTGGCTTGGCGTGCTTTGAAAGATCAGATTCCTGATAACTATCCTTATACCGTTCGTTTGGTATCAGAGATCCTTGAGAGTAACGGCTCTTCTTCAATGGCTACGGTTTGTGCCGGGACGTTGGCTTTGATGGACGCAGGTGTGCCTATCAAAAAACCGGTTTCAGGTATTTCTATGGGCTTGATCAAGGATGGTGACCGTTATGCTATTCTGACCGATATTCTGGGTGATGAAGATCACTTGGGTGATATGGACTTCAAGACAACCGGAACGAAGGATGGATTGACAGCTACACAGATGGATATCAAATGTGATGGTCTGAGTTTTGAGATCCTGGAAGAAGCTTTGATGCAGGCTAAGGGTGCCCGTGAGCAGATTCTTGAGAAGATGCTTCAGACATTACCGGAGCCTCGTAAGGAATTGAAACCGCAGGTGCCACGTATTGAAGCATTTGATATTCCTAAAGAGTTTATTGGTGCTGTAATCGGGCCTGGTGGAAAGATTATCCAGCAGATGCAGGAAGAAACGGGTGCAACGATCACTATTGATGAAACTGACGGAAAGGGTCATGTACAGGTTTCTGCACCTGATAAGAATAGCATCGATGCTGCTCTTGCCAGAATCAGATCTATCGTAGCTGTTCCTGAGATAGGTGAGGTATATGAAGGAACGGTTCGTTCCATTATGCCATACGGCTGTTTCGTAGAGATTATGCCGGGTAAAGACGGACTTCTCCATATCTCGGAGATTGACTGGAAGAGACTTGAAAGAGTTGAAGATGCCGGTATTCATGAAGGAGATAAGATCAAGGTGAAGTTGATTGATATTGATTCCAAGACGGGCAAATACAAACTCTCTCATCGCGCATTGCTTCCTAAACCAGAAGGTTGGGTAGAGCGTGAACGCCGCCCTCGCCGTGATTATGGTGACCGTGACCGTGATCGTGATTATGGTGATCGTGATCGTGAACGTCGTCCGTATCATGAGCATCGTCGTTTCGAACACCATGATCGTCAGGAAAGTGCAACTGAAAATGAAGCTCCTCAGGAGAATCAAGAGAATCAGGTAAATGATTAAATAGTTTGTCTTCTTTTTTAAGAAGGTAGGATATAAACTAAGGATAAAGGCCTCACAAATATTGGTTTTGTGAGGCCTTTTCAGATATTATCGTTAAGGATGTAATTGAGGAACAAGGACTGAACTGATTGATCCTCCGGACAATTCTGAAATAAGTTCTAAGAGAAGGGAGATTCTATTCCTGTTTGTAATAGTAAAAAAAATAATTATTTTACATATCTTCTTTGCTCACTTTCCATTTTTTATTTATATATTTGCACTTAGTCTTGATACATAATGTTAGGGTAATAATAATATAAAGAAGGCCTTATGAAAAACTTAAAAGGAACAAAAACAGAGAAGAACCTGCAAGATGCTTTTGCAGGTGAGTCAAAAGCGCGTAACAGGTATACTTTTTTCGCTTCTAAAGCGCGTAAAGAAGGTTATGAGCAGATTGCTGCTCTCTTTGAGGAAACGGCTAACAATGAAAGAGAGCATGGTAAGATCTGGTTTAAATACCTTGAAGGAGGCGAGCTGAAGGATACCGCATCAAATCTTCAGGCTGGTGCGAATGGTGAGCACTACGAGTGGACAGACATGTATCCTCGGATGGCTAAAGAAGCCCATGAAGAAGGTTTCAATGAGATCGCTGCCAAATTTGAGATGGTTGGCGCCATTGAGAAGCATCATGAGGAACGTTATCTGAAACTGTTGGATAATGTCAAACATGATATCGTGTTCTCAAGAGATGGTGATAAAATCTGGAAGTGCCGTAATTGTGGTCATATCGTCATAGGACCAAAGGCTCCTGGTATGTGCCCCGTATGCGGACATCCTCAGAGTTTCTTTGAGATTGATGCTCGGAATTATTGATTGTAACCTGACTTGGATACCTGACTGACAGGTGTCCAAATATAAAGGCGGACCTTTGTGGTTCGCCTTTTTGCTGTTTGATAGTCTTCTTTTCTGGCAGATTGTTTTATTAGTTGCCAGGATGCTAAAAAACTTATTTCTTTATCTCAGTTGCAATAATCTCTGCTAATTTTGCTGCCCCCATAGCGGTAGGGTGAATACCATCCTGTTGTAACAGATTAATGTAGGGGGAGAAGGAGGTATGGAGGTCAAGTACTTTACATCGGTTTTTCCTTGCCACTTTAAGTATTACAGGGATAATACCTTTTGTGATTATGCTGTCGTTGATATCCCAACTCTTTTTCAATGCGGGGATAGGTGTAGCCAGATAGATTTTCGGATGACTTGGAAGCGATTTGAGCGAATCGATCATCTGTTGCATGTCCTGTCTGAAATCTTGTTTATAACGCCAGTTTTGTGGCTTTGAATCGTTTGTTCCCAATTTTATGATGACGATATTTGGCTTGAATGCCATAGCGTCTTTCCATGCTAGTTCTTTCATGTAGGGATAATCACCCTTGTTGAGCATCGTACGGCCGCTTACACCAAAGTTGTTTACGAGATATCCTGTTCCGAGATCTTTCTGGAGACAGGCTGGATAACCTTTCTCTGAGTTCATGTCAATACCGGCACCATCTGTAATACTGTTTCCGATACATGCTATACGGACAGCATTTAGAAGCGGACTGGGATGTGTCGTCAACCATTCAGAGAGATCGTTCAGCAATTGTTCATGATAGGTGAAATGTGTGTTGAATCCGAATCCGTGGCCACCGGTCGGATATATATATAATGAGCAGTCATTACCTGCTTTTCGCATTGCTGTATAGTACGCTACTCCGTTCTCGATCGGAGGAACGACATTATCGTCATTTGCCAGGAAGATGACAGCCGGAGGGGTAAGATGGGCCCGTATCTGTTTCTCATTCGAGAAGGCGTTGATTGATTGTGCATCAGGTGATGTTCCGAGAAAGTTGATTCTTGAGCCTTCATGGGTGCCGTTTCCCATCGTGATAACCGGATAGAAAAGGAGAGAGAAGTCAGGGCGGGCATTATAATCTGCATGGGTGCTTACCGTTGAGGCCAGGTGACCACCTGCAGAGAATCCCATAATTCCAACGTCGTAAGGATTGATTTTCCATTGACTTGCAGAATCGCGTACAAGGCGTATGGCGTTCTCTGCGTCACTGACAGGCAACTGATGATTGCCTTTGGGCAACCGGTATTTTAGTACAAAATAACTGATTCCCTTTTGGTTGAAATAGTCTGCCCAATCATAACCTTCTTTACCCATTGAAAGCCATACATAACCTCCGCCTGGACAGTCTACGATGGCTCTTCCTGTAGGCCGATCGGGAAGAAAGCAGGTCAGTGTTGAGGCTCCGTCAGGTGTAATGTTTAAAGTGAATTTTCTGGAAGTCTGCCCGGATATTGAAAGCGTAATAAGCAGAAATAAGCCAAATAATAAATTTCTTTCCTTCATGGTAAGTGACAATTTGTAAATGATATCTTTAGATATTCTTATTAAGAAAAGGGGAAGTGCCCATTAAAGCAACTTCCCCCTTTGCTATATGTGTTTTGGAAGTGCTCAACAGACTTTGCTGCCGGGCTTGACCTTCTTCAAGATAGTTGTAACGGCCAGACTGTTGTCGGCATCTAGTGCAGAAAGGATCATTCCCTGACTCTCGATTCCCATCATCTTACGTACCGGAAGATTGGCGATGAAAAGCACATCCTTGCCTATCAACTCTTCTGGTTTGTAAAACTTGGCTATCCCTGAAAGAATGGTGCGGTCTTTTCCTTGTCCGTCGTCAATAGTAAACTGCAGGAGTTTGTTGGATTTCTTGACTTTCTGACAGTCCTTGATGTGTCCTACGCGAATATCGAGTTTATCAAAATCTTCAATGGAGCAAGGAGCCTTAATAGATTCTGCCTTGTAAGTCTTGGCCTCATTGGCTTTTTTGGTATTCTCTAATTTCTGCAGTTGTGCTTCAATAGCTTCATCATCGATCTTTTCAAAGAGGAGTTGGACCTCTCCGATCTGATGTCCCGGTTTGAGCAAGTCTGTATTACCCAACTGGTTCCATTCGAAGTGCTCCATGCCAATCATCTTGCGAAGTTTCTCTGAAGAGAACGGCAGGAACGGTTCAAATGCTATGGCAAGGTTGGCAACCAGTTGCAGGGAGATATAGAGGATAGTCTCTACGCGTTTCGGGTCATTCTTCCATACTTTCCAGGGTTCGCATTCCGTGATGTATTTGTTGCCGATACGTGCAAGATTCATTGCTTCTTTCTGAGCCTCACGGAACTTGAAATGATCGAGGTATCCTTCTACTTTCTCCTGGACATCCTTAAATTCTTTGATGGCTCTCTGGTCAACATCCTGAAGTTCTCCGCATTCAGGAACGACACCGTCCCAGTATTTCTTGGTCAGTTGGAGGGCACGGTTGACGAAATTGCCATAGATGGCAACAAGTTCGGAATTGTTACGTTCCTGAAAATCCTTCCAGGTAAAGTTGTTGTCTTTCGTCTCAGGGGCGTTGGCGGTAAGGACATAACGTAAGACATCCTGTTTTCCGGGGAAATCTTTCAGGTATTCATCCAGCCAGACAGCCCAGTTACGTGAAGTGGAGATTTTCTGATTCTCCAGATTCAGGAATTCGTTTGCCGGTACATTATCCGGCAGGATATAACCCCCATGGGCTTTGAGCATCGTCGGGAAGATCAGACAGTGGAATACAATGTTGTCCTTGCCGATGAAGTGAACCAGACGCGTGTCCGGATCTTTCCACCATTTCTCCCAATTACCAAACTTCTCCGGTTCATTCTGACAGAGTTCTACAGTATTGCTGATATAGCCGATGGGGGCATCAAACCAGACGTAAAGGACCTTTCCTTCGGCGTCTTTGACCGGAACAGGGATTCCCCAGTCCAGATCACGAGTCATGGCACGTGGCTGAAGGTCCATGTCAAGCCAACTCTTGCATTGACCGTATACATTTGAACGCCATTCTTTGTGACCTTCAAGGATCCACTTCTTCAACCACTCTTGATACTCATTTAGCGGCAGATACCAGTTTTTGGTTTTTCTGAGTACAGGTTTACTGCCACTGATCGTTGAATGGGGATTGATAAGTTCCATAGGACTTAGGTCACTGCCACAAACTTCACATTGGTCACCGTAGGCATTCTTGTTGTGGCAATGAGGACATTCTCCCATGATATAACGGTCGGCGAGAAACTGATGGGCTTCTTCGTCGTAATATTGTTCGCTCTCTTTTTCAATCAACTTGCCATCGTCATACAATTTCTTGAAGAAATCACTGGCAAACTGGTTATGGATCTTTGAAGTCGTACGGCTGTAGATATCGAAACTGATTCCAAATTCACTGAAGGAATCCTTGATCAGTTTATGGTAACGGTCACAGATATCCTGAGGGGCACATCCTTCTTTTTTGGCACGGATCGTGATAGGTACACCATGCTCATCACTTCCTCCAATAAAACAGACGTCCTGTTTCTTCAGGCGGAGGTATCTTACGTAGATATCAGCGGGAACATAAACACCGGCCAAGTGACCGATATGTACACCGCCGTTGGCGTAGGGTAGTGCTGCCGTAACGAGGGTACGTTTGAATTTCTTTTCTTCCATTACTTTCCTTTTTTACTCTTCTGTGCAAAATTACTATAAATTGGGCGGAGAACAAAATAATTTGATTGTTTTTTGAGGTGTAGGGTTATGGACTTCTGCTTAGGAATCATACGCCCTTTCTGCCCAATCTCCCCGGTCAAGTTCACGATAGGAAATAGCTTCTGCAAGATGTTCCGGTTTTATATCTTCACTTGATTCCAGGTCAGCGATAGTCCGGGCGACCTTTAATATCCGACTGTAAGCACGGGCGCTGAGACTGAGCTTTTCCATAGCTGTCCGCAGCAGGGTCAGTCCTTCCTCATTGGGCTCTGCATACTTATGAATCATCCTTTCACTCATCTGGGCATTGCAATATACTCCGGTAATATCCTTGAATCGTTCGGTCTGGATGGACCGGGCGGCAATGACACGCTTTCGGATCTCGGAGCTGGGTTCTCCCGGCGCGGCCTTGCTGATTTCCTTAAAGGGTACCGGTGTGATGGAACATTGGATGTCAATTCTGTCGAGCAGTGGTCCGCTGATCTTGTTCATATAGCGCTGAATCTGTCCTGGCGTACAGACACAGTGATGTGTCGGATCGCCATAATAGCCACAAGGGCAAGGATTCATGCTGGCTACAAACATAAAAGAACAGGGATAAGTGATGGTGTATTTGGAACGGCTGATGGTGATGGACCGGTCTTCAAGGGGTTGTCGTAGGACTTCCAGTGTGTGCTTATTGAATTCGGGTAACTCATCGCAGAAGAGTACTCCGTTGTGTGCCAGGGAAATCTCTCCGGGCATCGGATTGCTTCCTCCACCGACAAGTGCAACTTCTGAGATGGTGTGGTGTGGAGAGCGGAAGGGGCGTTGGGAAATGAGGGATACCTTACGTCCTAATTTCCCTGCAATCGAATGAATCTGTGTTGTCTCCAGACTTTCTGCCAGTGAAAGAGGTGGAAGTATGGATGGTAATCGTTTCGCCATCATGGACTTCCCGCTTCCGGGCGGACCGATCATAATCAGGTTGTGTCCTCCGGCTGCTGCCACTTCCAAGGCTCGTTTTACGTTTTCCTGCCCCCGTACATCTGCATAGTCGATATCAAATTGACTTTGATTCTCGTAAAATTCTTTTCGGGTGTCGATTACTGTAGGTTTGAATTCCTGTTGTCCGTTTAAGAAGTGAATGACTTCCAGGATGTGATCCATGCCATAGACATCGAGATGGTTGACAACAGCGGCTTCACGTACGTTCTGTCGGGGTACGATCAGGCCCTTGAAATGTTCTGCTCTTGCTTTGATGGCGATGGGCAGGGCTCCTTTTACGGGTTGGAGTTTTCCATCAAGACTCAATTCTCCTACGAGCATATATTCTTGCAACAGGTCACTACTCATGTTCTCATTGGCGGCCAGGATGCCTATGGCTAAGGGAAGGTCGAAACTGCTGCCTTCCTTTTTCAGGTCTGCCGGGGCCATGTTGACGGTAATATCGGCTATAGGGAATTTAAATCCGTTGTATTGCAATGCTGCAGCGATACGGTCACGACTTTCCTTTACAGCTTCATCACCCAGTCCGGTGAGATGAAACTGCACTCCTCTTGTAATACTGACTTCAATGGTTACTGTGGTCACTTCAAGTCCGTTGACCGCAGCACAGAATGTTTTTATAAGCATAGATATATTAAGACTACTTTATTCGTCTTCTTTCAGACCGTTCCAGTCTGCCGGGATCATTTCACCAGTTTGTTCAGTTGGCTGTTTATTTGACCGACTTTGATGCCGCGTGCGATGACACGGCCTTTCTTTAGCAATAGATTATCTGGAACGTTGGTGAGCCCTAACCTCCGTAGGGTTTTATTTTCAAACATCTCTCCGTCCCAGATATTGGGCCAGAAAATGGTGTCGTTTTTCAGTGAATTCATACAGTCTTGTCTGGTGGCATCAACGGAGATGCTGACCACCTGTAGTTTGCTGCCGGAATGTCTCCTGAAAGCATTGACTTCCCGTAGAATCTGCTGACTCTCATCATTCCAGGTAGCCCAGACGATGATCATAGCGTATGGAGAATGGGTGAGAGACGTACTTGAAATAGGACGACCATTCATGTCTTTTGTCTTAAAAACGGGAATCTGGCGTCCTTTCTGTGTGGCCTCCAGGCTACTGATCTTTTCACGGATACGAATGAGTGTTCCATTCTTTTTCTGGGCATTCAGCATCAGATCAATCAGTCTGGTAGCTTTCGCATAGTCAGGCTGGGGATCTTGAATGAAGTATTTCAGGACGAGATAAGTTCCAACCTGAGAAGTAGGATGATCTTTGATAAATTGTTCTGCGTCATGCTTGATTTGAGGAGGAGAAGAATTTTCTATCTCTTTCCTGAAATCGGTCATTAGTTTGTTATCTTTTGTTCCGCTGACTTCCATTTCCTTTAATTTGGAAGCATCAGCACTGATCTCAACTGATTTTCCGGATTTTGCAAAAATAGGTTGCTGAGAAAAATTAGGGAAAACGAGCATCAGAATAGCATCATCTTTCAATGGAATCTCATACGCAAAGCGACCGCCCTGAATTTTTATGGTATCCATCCCGATGGTACCTCCGTCCAGACTGTAAATATACAGTTCACCCTGATTGATATGAAGAATCCGACCTTCTAATTTGAAATGCCCTTTGCTTACTCCGCAAGAGGTTAGGAAGAATATCAGAATAAAGAAAAGGGTGTATGCTACTCGTTTCATGTATTTGCCCTTATGGATCCTTAGAGAGTAAGGACCTTCAGTTGATGATTGAGAAGTGCCGCGAACGGGACTCGAACCCGTACAGCCATTTCTGGCCAAGGGATTTTAAGTCCCTCGTGTCTACCAATTCCACCATTGCGGCCCCGGAATCGGGGATTTGAGCGGCAAACGGGACTTGGACCCGCGACCTCGACCTTGGCAAGGTCGCGCTCTACCAACTGAGCTATTGCCGCCTCTGTCATGCCTGTACATCGCATAACGGTTGCAAAGATAGAGCTAAATCTTTAAAATGCCAAATGAATCGAGAACTTTTTCTTGAAGAAATGTGTTTTTCGACAAGCTTGATATCCTTCTTCGAATTGTTCGTTCCTTTTGACGATTGAAGATAAACTTGTTCGAAACGGTGGCAGTTCATTGAAATTATGGTATGGGTTCGGCCGAAACGGCTGGAAACTATAATCCCCTAACATAATAATAAACTCATTGGCAGAATCAAGCATGTACTGACTTCATCCTGCTAACGGGTTATACTACTTATTTACTATAAGAAACTGAAACTTTGACGGTTGGTTTATCCACTTTGGGAATGAGATAAGCCACATTCCACTTTTCTACAGAAGTTGTATAGTTGTTCTTAATCTGGACAACTATATAATAGCTTCCGTCTTTTTGGCAGATATTCGGGGCTATCTTTAATATTCCTGCATTTGAAACTCCATGAGTGATGACTAAAGTGTAGTGAGAAAAGTCTACATTTTCCAGGTCTTTGTTTTTTCCTAACAATTGATTAAAGTCATTGGTATTATTGACGACAATTGTTTGATCTCCATTAATTACAGCGTATTGAGGAATATCATATTCCTGGATAGAATCATTGTCAGAGTGATCACAACTCACAAGTAGTAAAAATGAAAAGAATAAAATAATTTTATATTTCATGTCCTAATTAAATTTATTTGCAGTCGAAGACAAAGGTATTCAATTTATATGATTTGTTTTTTCTTTTATGTATCATAGATTTTCTTTTATGTTACTTTTTTAAGAATAAAGACATATAAGCAAGGAATTTAATTCAAAAAAACTTCTGGTCAATTCGGTGAAAGAGAATGAGACGATGTGATTTCATGCCTTGAGTGGGTGAGAAATAATCTTTTAACTTTGGTCTTATTCAGAATTTATGGTATTTTTGCAGTAAACTGAAATACCTTTTGATGCTATGACTTATGACATAATACTGAATGTTGTGAGTTACTGAGAATCAATATATGAAAAACCTTATCAGCATGTATTTTTATGTCAGATCTCTTCTTTGAATTCCTTCAATTTTCCATGGATCATACGAGGATGATTAAAGAGGAATTCCTCGATATTGAGTGGCAGAAACTTTTTGTCTTTGCGCAACGACAGGCCTTAATTGGAGTTTTATTTGATGGGATTAAGCGTCTGCCGAAAAGAATGGCACCGCCTGAAGATATTCTGGTGCAATGGCTTTCACTGAGTCAACAGATACGGAAACAGAATATTAAGTTGAATGCGGAAGTTTTGAGGATCTGGACAAAGTTTGCCGGGGATGGAATGGCCGGATGTATCCTGAAAGGTCAGGGGAATGCATTGCGGTATCCGGATGTCTATTCTCGTATGCCGGGTGATATTGACATTTGGGTGTGGCCTGTTTGTTGTGGACAAAGTTTGAAAGGATCTGTCAGACTTGACCGAACTTTAAGTTTGAGTAAGCGCAGGACGAAAATGATCAGTTATGTTCATCAGTTTACTGAAAATACTGAACTTTGCTATCATCATATCGGGCTGGAACTGTCAAAAGAGATTCGATTAGAGGTACACTTTACTCCTTGCACGATGAATGCTCTTTTATATAATCACAGACTACAGAAATGGTTTGCACAGAATGCGGAAAATCAGTTTCCCCATCTTGTTGAACTCCCGGAGGGGCTCGGGAGGGTGGCTGTTCCTACTGTGGCTTTTAACAGCATTTACCAACTGGCACATATCTATCATCATTTCTTTGATGAAGGAGTAGGGTTGAGACAATTTATGGATTACTATTATGTGTTGGCAAAGGGGGATCTGAAATTGGATAAAGATGAGTATGTCAGGCAACTTCGGCATTTAGGCTTGTATCATTTTGCCGGAGCAGTCATGTATGTTCTTTCTGTGGCTTTTGGCTTACGAGATGATCAGATGCTGGTTCCTATGGATAGAAAGCGTGGTCAGTTACTCCTGAGAGAAGTCCTCAGTGGTGGTAATTTTGGATGGTTCTTTACGAAATATCACCATTTTACCCATCAAGGTAGGGCTAAGAAGTATTTCATGAAGATTTATCGCAATCTCCATTTCGTATGTAATTTTCCTGTTGAGGCCCTTTCTGAACCAGTGTTCCGTACTTGGCATTTCTTCTGGAGAATGATACAGAATCATAAAAGTGTTTGATGGCCACTTGAATACGTGGAAGATTCAGGTAAAGTCATATCGAAATCGAGACTGACCAAAATGAACTATTTCGGTATACCATAATGCACTATTTTGGTATAGCGAAATGCACCATTTTGGTTATTTTACATTACTTTGGCAAACTTCTGTGTCTATGATGCTGGCTTTTATTGAGAGGTATGGAGTATTCGCTTGTATATAGTAAAAAAGGCGGATGACAAGTTTTGTCTTGTATCCACCTTTTCTATTTATAAGTTTTATCTTTTTACATGGTCATCTGGTGAATAGCTGTGCAATAAGGTTTTGCTCCTCTTCCTGCAGGTTTGTAAATGTAAACTTCTGCATTGAATTCTGCTGGAGGATTTGTCATACTTGTCGCACGGCAGATAAAACAATAGTTCATTCCACTAACAACTTGAGTGGAAACTACAATGGGTTTGTAAGAAACACCATAGATGTTTCCCATTACTTCTTTAAATAGAATATCCTCGTCTTTTGTAAGAGTGTGGAATTCAGACCAACCACCAACCGTCATAATATAAAAATTTAGTTATTAGTTGTTTGGTATACAGAGTTTCCGTATATATGTTATCTCTGTCTACTTAAATACACCGCCAAGATAGTAAAAAAGTTATAAATCAAAAATGTCTATTTTGAATAATCATACTTTTATTATGTCAATTTAACCATTTAACCTATTTTTATGTAGTATTTTGGATTTTTTGTATTAATTTTGCGAAATCAAGAAAGTCCTTTAATGCTTACAATAATATCTGAGATTTCTTTTGAAAATTCTGGACTATCGGTTTAAGTGTCTGATGGGAAATGATATAATTGTGTTTTATCTTAAAAAAAAGAAAGTAATTGATATACTTAATAAAATTTTTACTATCTTTGAGCCGATGTATTACCAAAGCATAGTGAGATTACGTTTTAACACCCTGTTAGGTTTTATTTCGTTGATTTATAGTTAGTATTTGAAGGCATGAGAAACAAGTTAGATAGAAAGTCTGTTAATGATAAAGTTTTATGGATAAGTAAGTGTTTATCTTAAAACAGTAAAAGTATTTAGTTGATTAAGAATATTGGTATTATGATTTTTTCATTGCAGAAGCAATGGAGTTGTGTGATATGAAATGATTTTTAGTCATATATTTTAATAGATGTCATCTCAAGTACATGAACTGAACAGCCAGAACAACAACTTGCTTAAAGGGTTGGTGATTCTGGTAGATCTGCTGCTCTTGAACAGCTTTACAGGAGCGTATACAGCTATAGTTGCAACTCCTCTCATAGCTCGTAAAGGTTTCTGGCTGGCGATTAATTTTGCTTATCTCATCGGTGTCCGTTTCTTTCCTCCAATATTTTATCAGCGTCAGTCTACAAGACTGGGAATTGTCCGGGGAGTCACAAAAACCTGGGTGTTCTATACTGTAGTATCCTTATGCTTCGTATTTTTCTTAAACTGTGCTTCTCCTTTAAACTGGCGGTATTGGATTCTTTATTATGTGTTGTTTTTTGTTCTTCTCGTTATCGAACGGCTCGGTGGTCGTCGATGGCTGCTCAGGTATCGACGGCAGAGAGGATTGAAACATGAGGTGGTATTTGTAGGCGTAAGTTCCAATCTGGAGGATCTTTATACCGCAATGAAAAATGATGCTTCTTACGGTTATCGGCTGAAGGGCTACTTTGCGGATATTCCAAGAGATGGTTTCCTTGAAGATGCACCCTATCTGGGAAAGGTATCCGGCATAGAGAATTGGTTGGAACTTTATTCTGGAAAGATCTCGGCGTTGTTCTGCAGTCTTTCTTCGGAAAGGGCCGATGAAATCAGAAATCTGATTGCATGCTGTGACCGTCACGTGGTCCTCTTTTATAGTGTACCGGATGTGCGTAACTACCTGAAACGAAAGATGAATATGGCTTTCTTCGGTGATGTGCCAGTACTATATGTGAGTGAAATTCCTCTGAACCGGTTGGGTAACAGGCTTATTAAGCGTACTTTCGACGTAGTAGTGTCAGGTATATTCTTGTTGTTTTTCTTCCCATGGATATTGTTGATCATTGGGGTACTCATCAAGTTGACTATGCCTGGTCCCGTGTTCTTCAAGCAGAAGCGTACCGGACTGGACGGTCGTGACTTCTGGTGCTATAAGTTCCGGAGTATGAGAGTTAATGAGGAGGCTGACAGTAGGCAGGCTACAAGAGATGATCCGCGTAAGACGAAGCTCGGGGACTTTATGCGACATACAAATATTGATGAACTGCCACAGTTCTGGAATGTGTTCATCGGCACGATGTCAATTGTTGGCCCCCGCCCACACATGCTTAAGCATACGAAAGTCTATTCTCAACTTATTTCTAAATATATGGTCCGTCATTTTGTAAAACCCGGTATCACAGGATGGGCACAAGTTTTGGGCTGTCGGGGAGAGACACGTGAACTGAAGCAGATGGAGAGGCGTATACGGAAAGATATCTGGTATATTGAGCATTGGTCATTCCTGCTGGATCTGAAAATCATCTGGCTTACAATATGGGAAATGATTTCTGGGAAGAATGATCGGGCCTATTGAACCTTTTTATTTCAATAAGTCCTTTTCTGCTTCTTCCACTTTTTCAAAATGGAATTCACTGAGGTTTTTACTCATAAGAGATTCAATCTGTTCATTACAAAGGTTGCCGATAGATCCTTCATGGGTATGGTGGATATGCTTGTCAGGTTTGAATGTGCCAGCCTCGATTTCCAATCCTACTTTCTTGTAAGCATCCCGGAAAGGCATTCCGGCTGCAGTAAGCCGATTGACTTCTTCTACGGAGAAGATCGGATCGTACATGGAATTGTCCAGAATATGGGTGTTGACCTCCATCTTGTTGACAATATATGCAGTCATCTGCAAACAATTGATCAGTTCGTCGAATGCTGGCAGGAAGGTCTCTTTGATCATTTGCAAGTCACGGAAATAGCCACAAGGGAGGTTGTTCATGATCATCATAATCTGCTGTGGCAAACTTTGTATCTTGTTGCTCTTGGCCCGGATGAGCTCGAAAACATCCGGATTTTTCTTATGAGGCATAATACTTGAACCGGTTGTGCACTCTTTAGGTAAATGAACGAACCCGAAATTCTGGCAGTTAAACAGGCAGGCATCATAAGCGAGTTTTGCGAGTGTCCCGGCAACAGTGGCCATAGAAAAAGAGACATTACGTTCCATTTTCCCGCGGCCCATCTGTGCATAGATGACATTATAGTCCATGGAGTCAAATCCCAGAAGACTGGTGGTCAGGGAACGATTGAGAGGGAAACTACTGCCATATCCGGCTGCACTGCCCAATGGATTGCGGTTAACCATACGATAGGCTGCCAGCAAATAGAACATATCATCTGCCAATGATTCAGCGTATGCACCGAACCATAGTCCGAAACTGCTTGGCATTGCAATCTGGAGATGGGTATAGCCCGGCATCAGGACATCCTTATACTGGTTACTCTTCTGAATGAGTTCATCAAAGAGGACTTTCACGTGGTCTACTACTTCCTTGAGTTCGTGACGCGTGAAGAGTTTCAAGTCAAGTAAGACCTGATCGTTACGACTGCGTCCGGAATGGATCTTCTTGCCGGTATCACCGAGTTTGCGGGTTAGCATGAGTTCTACCTGTGAGTGGACATCCTCAACGCCGTCTTCAATCTTGAATTCCCCTTGCTCGCAGATGGTATATATCTTTTTGAGTTCAGCCAGGAGTTGACTGAGTTCATCTTTTGTCAAAAGACCGATAGATTCCAGCATGGTGATATGCGCCATGGATCCCAGAACATCATATTTCGCCAGATACAGATCCATTTCACGGTCATGTCCGATCGTAAAAGTTTCTATCTCTTTGTTGATTTCATAACCTTTTTCCCAAAGTTTCTTTGCCATAATTATTTCTTTTAAACAGATATGTTATGCTCTTTCTTGAAACAGTTCCATCTTTTGACGGCAGTATAGGTTCTCTCTTATATTCCATTGTTATCTAATACAGGTACGGCCTTGCGGGTGTTATCTCGTAAGGCCGTTTGCCTGAAAGTTCCTTTCATGACTTTCTCTGTCACCGGATAAAGATTGTTCTTTTGATAAAAGGAACAGTCTGTTACTCCTCGTATGGGATTAGCGCTAAGGCATCGGCTATCTTTTCCAGACCTTCCTGCAGAGGCTTATAAATCATCCCTTTCAGAAAAGGACTGACATCAGCCTTGACAGTGAGTTTCATCTTACATGAATTCTCATCCGTTGGCAGGAGTTGTATCCAAAAAGTCAGGGGGACCGGACTTTTCTCAGTTTCCAACTTGATTGTTTTCGGTTCTTCGCGGTTTACCACTTTCATGGTAACCTGTCCAGCCATGGGTACTTTGAAAGAGATACTGTCCTGATCAAAAGAGACGTCTCCGACTTTATCAGCGGGAATCTTGTCCTTTAAACGCTCAAGATGATTCAAGTCACAAAGATTCTTGTAAACGGTTTCTTGTGCGTAGGGTATCTGCTTGATGCTACTTTCTATTTTTACCATATTGTTTTTTTCAAACTTGGCCTTTGGAATATAAGTTGATGTACATAATTTATTTCTGACAGTGAACGGTTGATTACATTAGTCATTGTTCCAGTCTGCCGGATTTCTACGCCATCCATGTAAGATCTCCACATCACTATCAGCGATATAACCGGTTTCCAATGCTTCTGCCACGACATGATCATAGTCTGTCAATGTATAGAGTCGGACGTCTGCTTCCTTGAAAGCTTTTTCTGCAATTGGGAAGTCGTAGGTGTAAGAGGCAACCATTCCGATAACCTCGCAACCGTATTTACGGAGAGCTTCGACTGCTTTGAGGGAAGAGCTACCGGTAGATACCAGATCTTCCAGAACTACTACCTTGGTGCCTGGTTTCAGTTCGCCTTCAATCAGATTCTCAAGTCCGTGGTTTTTCGGCTTAGAACGGACGTAGACAAAGGGCAGGTTGAGAGCATCGGCTACGAGTGCACCTTGCGGTATGGCCCCGGTAGCAACACCGGCAATGGCCTCTGCTTCAGGAAACTGTTCCTGAATAAGATGTGCAAATTCGAGTTTGACGAATGTCCTGAGTTTGGGATAGGACAAAGTCTTCCGGTTGTCACAATAAAAAGGGGATTTCCAGCCAGATGCCCACGTGAAGGGATTGTTAGGCTGTAATTTAATAGCCTTGATCTGAAGAAGTTTTGATGCAAAAACTTTTTTTAAGTTGTCCATGATGAATGTTAGAAGTGATATAGATTTCTGTACAAAGGTACAATACTTTTTTCAATTAAGTGTCTTAGAAAACACTAATTTACATTTTTTGGATGATGGTGATCTGGTTGAAAGTTATAGGATGTCGTATTTAACTTTTTGCATACCCTAAAGTCAGAATACTGAATCTGACGTTTTCAACTTCCATAAGTGACTGTGCACAGGCAGTAAGTGTCGCACCGGTCGTACAGATATCATCTATCAGAAGAAGATGATGGCCCTGGATCTGTTCCGGATGATGTACCTGAAAAAGACCTTCTACGTTATCTGCCCGTTCCCAACGGTCTTTGTGAGTCTGGCTTGTCGTAAACTGACTTCGTGTGACGGTCTTGTCCCAAATAGGAATATTGGTAATCTTGTTGATACCTTTGGCGATTTCATCGCTTTGATTGTAACCGCGTTGGCGCAGCCGTTTTCGTGCTAAGGGTACAGGTATAATAGCATCGATTCCCTCAAAAAAACGTGATGGGGCAATCTCTTCAGCAAGCATTTCCCCCATGATTTCTCCAAATTCCGGATGTCCTCGGTATTTCAAAGTGTAAATCATGCGTGCTTCCTGAGATCCTCCATGATGGTAAATCCATGCAGCAGCACGTTCAACGGGTATCCTTCCCCAGAATATCTTAGCCATCTCATTATCATAAGGGTGCTGCCACTGATAGGTCCGTGGAAGAGAATAGTTGCAGGATGAGCAGATCATTTCTTCTCCTGGAGCCAGTCGTCTGCCGCAGATAGCACAGGCCCTGGGTGCGATAAGGTTAAGGATTCTTTCGAGTAAACTGGTGGTCATGTACCTTTCTTCTTATTTGTTGTTGGCTTTTGCGCTCCGAAGGTCGTAGAGACCCTGTCGATCTTATCGTCTTCGCCGAAGGTGTCTGATATCCGGTCTTCCTGTTCTTCAGCCTCGAAGGTATTGGAGATGCGGTCTGTGGTATCTTTATGATCGGTGAAATCATCAGTTTCTTCTTCCATGTCCATAGGGAATACTTCCATCTCATCACCATCTGGGATACATTTCAGAATCAGATCAGTCGTGAATCCCCGTCCAGCTGCAAAGCGGAAGAGTTTCTGGTTCCGTTCATAAATGGAATTGGCATGAACGGATTTTATCTTCGTATTGATCAGAGGCTTAAGGATTTTAATATAGGTTTCATCCGGAATCGTATTGAGAATAGGATTGGAGACATCTTTTGAAATACCTTTCCGATACAGAGCCAGTTCGAGTTTTCTCCGTCCCCATTTCGCGTATGTGATCTTATCATGGACAAAGGCACGGCAATATCGTTCGTTATCGATGAAACCGTCTGAAATAAGCTGGTCCAGAACTCTCGTACGTGCCTCTTCCGGCATGTTCCAACGTTTCATCTTCTCTTCCATATCACTGGAACAGTATTCTGAAGAAGCGCATAGGGAAGAGAGAATATTTAATGCCTGTTCTTCTGATTTTTGTCTGATAGTTCTTCTCATAAGTGTTTTTATTCGTTCGAAGCTGAACGGAAATGTTCGTGAAGTTTGAATTTTGGGTCTTTTGCTATAGTTTAAAGATGAGCTTCCAGCATTCTTGGTTTTCCGAAAAGATCTTCATGGATGACCGGATGCCTGAACCCTTCCTTATAAATGAGCGATTTCATCGTGTCCTCATAGAGCGGATTGATTTCGAAATAGAGTATTCCTCCAGGCTGAAGTGCTGTCTTTGCATATCTTGCGATACTCCGATAAAAACGTAGAGGATCATCGTCCGAAACAAAGAGTGCCATATTGGGTTCGTAGTCTAAGACGTTCTTTTCCATATCTGCCCGTTCTTTCTCTGTTACATAAGGTGGATTGCTGACAATACAATTCCAGAGGTCATGGCCTGGCGGAGGTTGAAGGGCATCCTGGCAAATGAAGTTCACGTTAGCATGGAGTTTTCGGGCATTATCTTCTGCGATATGCAAGGCTTTTTCTGAAAGATCCCAGGCGGTGACTTGAGCATTCTCTTTCAGGGCTAATGCAAGTGTGATGGCAATGCATCCACTTCCGGTGCCGATATCCAGAATGTTCCCTCGAGTCTTTTGTTGGATGATCAGTTCGCAGAGTTCGGCAGTTTCAGGCCTTGGAATGAGTACTCCCGGTGCTACTTTGAAAGTATGACCACAGAAGTCAGCTCTTTCTAATATATATTGTACAGGCTCGCCCTTTTTCAATCTTTGTATGATTTCTTCTAGTGATTGCCGCTCTTCTGCTGAAAATTCACTAACTTTGTCACAAAGAATATCAGCAAGTGTCAAGCCGAAACGTACTTCGAGTATAGTGCGGATGATGGCTTTTGCCTCACCGGCATCGTAGAGAGGAGTTAATTCCTGCCAGAGTTGTCGAATGTTGATCATATTGCAAAAATACTGAAAATATGGAGAAAGACCAAGAAGCTCAGGATGAAAAATTTATTCAGCGTTGTCTTCTGTTGGCTGTAAACGGCCGGCAAAATGCAAAACCGAATCCAATGGTGGGTGCAGTAATCGTGAATGCATCAGGTCGGATTATCGGTGAAGGCTATCATGTACGATGTGGCGAGGGCCATGCAGAAGTGAATGCTTTTGCTTCTGTCCGTCCTGAAGATGAGCGGTTTCTCCCTGAATCTACTATTTATGTCAGTCTGGAACCATGCTCCCATTATGGCAGGACACCGCCTTGTTGTGACTTGATTATACGGAAAGGTGTACGTCGTGTGGTCTGTGGTTGCATTGATCCTTTTGCTAAGGTACATGGTCGTGGCGTAAAGAAAATCCGGGCTGCAGGTATTGATGTTACCGTGAATGTGCTGGAGAAGGAGTGCAGACATCTTAACAAGCGTTTTATGACTTTCAATACGCTTCATCGGCCTTATGTTATTTTGAAATGGGCTCAGAGTGTCAATGGGTTTATGGATGATCATTTTAAACCCGTTCAACTTTCTAGTGATTTTACCCGGATGCTTGTTCATCAGCTCCGTGCTGAAAATGATGCAATCCTGGTGGGGCGTATCACTGATGAACGGGAACACCCGCAACTCAATGTCCGGGAGTGGAGTGGTACTGATCCTGAAAGAATCGTGCTTCGGCATCCGGATACACCGCAGAGAATCCTTGACAGACTTTTTGAAGAACATAAACAGAGCCTGATCGTTGAGGGTGGTGCCGTGACTCTCAATAGTTTTCTGTCTGCCGGTCTATGGGATGAGATTCGTGTAGAGACGGCGTTGGACCAAGTGATCAGCGAAGGTACGCATGCACCCGAACTACCCGGTGATCTGGTGCTGCTAAGCCAGAAGGTTTATGACCATCAACTCATCTGTACGTATGAAAGAAAGGAGGAATATGGCAACGAATAGATTTACTTCTCGGCTGACAGCTTCAGAAGACTACAAGCGGGATGTTTTGATTAGAAAGATAGAAGGAGCTGTCGAAAAGATGACACTGGGAGAATTGGATGCGCTCAGCTACGATATGTTTTCGAAAGGATATATAGAAGATCTGTAGAAGACCTTCTTCTATTGGTCCTTATAGTAAGGAGCTATCTCTCTGTCATTAGTAAGATTGACAGGAATGCATTCATTATATTTGTTTCTCAAGAGAAAGGCTCAAAATCCCAAAAATGCAAATTTTGATAGGATATTATGTGGTAAATCTGATACCTGAAAATGGCGTTGCAATCATAATTGCTCTATTTCCTTTTTCAGTTCAGTGAGAAAACCACCGGCATAGGCTCCGTCCATTACTCGATGATCAAAGGCTAAGGAGAGGGTTATGTAATGGGGCTCATTAACTGAAAGCTCTTCAAAAACAGCATTTGGTCTTACTTTCCCGATGACTAAACCGCCTGCCAATGGCTCAGTGAGTACCATGGTACCTTGTGTCACATTAAATGTTCCAAAATTCGTTACGGGAAAATTACCATAAAAATGTTCAATAAAATAAAGAGGATTTTTAAAGCACTTCTTTTTATATAACAATGCTTGAAGTCCTTTTAGTTTATCCATCTTCTTCAAAGCATTCATAAGACTGTTTTTCCCTTGTTTAACCAGCAAAACATCATTTTGTAATTCGGATGTTATTTCTTTCACACTCTTCTTTTCCGGATTCTGAATGAAAATATATTCAACATGGTTATCAATGGATACCGGAATATGTAACATAAGTCTTTTGCTGGCTATTATTTTCTTTTTGTAATAAAGGCTATATAATAACGGATACCTTATAAGTACTGAAGCTATTTTTTTTAACAAAAGAGAGTATATCGTGACATGGACATCCGAGGTCGTGTTTATTCTCTGACGTTCTAAAAGCAGCTCATTGGCATTTACCTCGATTTGCATTGTAACCGCTGGTACAATTTTATTAGCATTAAATTTTCTCATCTGAAATTTCCGACAGATCCGATCCTTCTCTGTGAAGGTTGTATTTATCGAAATATTTTTTTGAATGTCCATCTTATTCATAAATCTTTTTTAATTGTTAGAAAGTTATACTTAGGTATTCACTCAAATTAACGCCAAATATAAGAATAATATCTTTACTGCAAAATCATAAAATTTAATCCTTCTTGTAATGGATGATCCTCTCAGAAAGCGAATTGTTAATTTCCTTAATTTTAGGCCTCATTTACTTTACTTAAATATTTACAAAGAGCGCCCAAAAGTAGTACTTCATAAAAGTTTGTAAAAATACAATTATAATTCAATATGTCAAAGATCGATGTAGTTAAATATAACTAAAAGAAATCTTTGCACTTAAAAAAAACAATGTATTTTTGCTATGAGTAATGATGTCTATGTTTATAGACTGACCAATTATCGTCATACTTTTTAATAAATCTGTAGAGATAGGACTGATAATAAGGTTCTTCTTCAACTAAATTAAAGAAGAACCAATGAGATAGACATTATTGTTGAAACAGGTGAGAAGTTATTGTTTGTAGAATGTAAAACACCGGTTTTTGATGCTACAGATGTGGATAAATTTAACAATGCTGTCAAGAGTTATGGAGGTGTCGTCAGCAAGCGGATTTTTTTTACGGATGTACCTATGAAACTTGCAGTAGCAAAGAAGTGTGATCAGGCGGGTATTCTTTATTTCTCTATGATGACTTTGGAGGGAGATGAGGAGAAACAGAAGAATTTCTTTAAACTTTTGGATCAGGAGATGCAGGAAATTAATAAATAACTAATGATCTTCTAATATGGGCCTTTCTTTGAATGTGAAAGGCCTATTTCTTTTTCCTTCCGAAGTCGGCAGGACATTCGCCCCATTGGGAGGTTTCCCACTTGAGGATAGGTACCTGAACAGGATGGGTACGCAGCCATTGCTCTGCACGGGTAATAATTGCGTATAGGGGAGCAGTGCCGGCATTCCGTGCCAGTTTGGTCTTGCACTGCTTCTTCTGAACCCATAAGATAGCGTTATAACTGTCAGAATAGATTACCTTATCTCGAATACCTTGCCGGTCCATGAGGGCAAGGGCATGAACGATGGCAAGGAACTCCCCGATATTGTTCGTGCCTTTTACGGGCCCAAAATGAAACACGCGTGCCCCTGTAGCCAAGTCAATACACTGATACTCCATTGGCCCCGGGTTGCCGGAACAGGCAGCGTCTACTGCCCATGCGTTGGCTTTTACGGCCATAGGTAATGACAACACCGTGTCGTGACGGTAGTCAGGGGGATTGACCGGTTCGTTTTTATGAGGCATAATCTTATGAATTGTTCTCTTTAATGGAACAGGATGATTACATCCGTTCCGGTACTTCTATACCGAGGAGGTTCATCGCATTCTTAATCACTTTAGCCACATTGTCAGCAATGACCAGACGAGTAACTTTCTCGTTTTCATTCTCTGCATTCAGAATGCTGTAATCATGATAGAACTGGTTGAAGTCCTTTGTGAGTTCGTAGGTATAGTTGGCGATGACAGCCGGATTATAGTTGTTCCCGGCTTCCTGTACCGTTGCAGCAAAGTCATTCATTTTCTGAATGAGTTGGATTTCCTTATCATTGATAGGTGCATCATCAAGGAGTTGTGCAGGAATCAGTATCTTCTGATCGGCAGCTTTTCGCATGATGCTGCGGATACGTGCGTATGTATACTGAATGAAAGGTCCTGTGTTACCGTTGAAATCGATGGATTCTGCCGGATTGAAGAGCATGTCCTTGCGTGCATCAACTTTCAGAATAAAGTATTTCAGTGCTCCGAGGCCCACGATACGTGCTACTTCATCCTTTTCATCTTCGGTCATATCCTTAAACTTACCGAGTTCATCGGAAGTCTTACGTGCCTGTCTGATCATTTCAGCGATTAGTTCATCAGCATCCACGACCGTTCCCTCCCGGCTTTTCATTCTGCCGTTAGGCAGATTGACCATACCGTAAGAAAAATGAACCAAGTCCTTGCCCCACTTGAATCCGAGTTTGTCAAGGATAATGGAGAGCACCTGAAAATGGTAATTCTGCTCATTGCCGACGACATAGATCATCTTGTCAATAGGATAATCATGGAAACGCATTTCTGCTGTACCGATGTCCTGGGTCATATAGACTGAAGTACCGTCCTTACGGAGCAGTAATTTCTGATCCAGACCTTCCGGAGTCAGGTCACACCAGACACTGTTGTCCTCTTTACGGTAGAAAAGGCCTTTATCCAGACCTTCCAGAACTTTCCGCTTTCCTTCAATGTAGGTATTTGATTCATAGTAGATCTTGTCGAAGCTCACGCCCAGAGCCTTGTATGTCTGGTCAAAACCAGCATAGACCCACGCGTTCAGTTGCTTCCACAGTGCACGAACTTCCGGGTCGTTGTTTTCCCACCGTACGAGCAGATGATGAGCTTCCTGAATAAGCGGTGCTTCATTCTTCGCCTTTTCTTCAGCTTTTTCATCGTCAAGACCATTCTTGACATATTCAGCTTTTAGTTCTTCCCATTGAGCCTTATAGTGCTGTTCAAAAGCTACATAGCAGTCACCGATAAGATGATCACCTTTTTCGTTTTTTGACTCCGGTGTCTCGTCGCTGAACCATTTTTTCCATGCGATCATCGACTTACAGATATGGATGCCACGGTCATTGACAATGTTAGTCTTGATTACTTTCTTTCCGGTAGCTGCCAGAATTTGAGAAAGTGCCCAGCCCAGGAGGTTATTGCGGACATGTCCCAGATGCAGAGGCTTATTTGTGTTCGGTGAAGAATATTCCACCATGTAAAGTGGAGCATCTTTTGTGGGGGCAGTCTTTCCAAAGTCCGGGTCACTCTGAATATCATTGAGCAATCCAACCCATGCGGCAGGAGCGATATTGAGGTTCAAAAATCCTTTAACCACGTTGTAACTGGCTACGGCTTTGCAATTATTTAACAGGAATTCTCCTATTTCGCTGGCTGTTTCCTCTGGTTTCTTGCGGGAAATCCTAAGTAAAGGGAAAACAACAAGGGTAAGATTGCCTTCGAAATTGCTTTTTGTCTTTTGTACCTGAATCATCTTGTCAGGTACATCCTGTCCGTACAATTCTTTCACGGCACATATCGCCGAGTTACTGATTTGATCTTCGATCTTCATACCGGTATTTTTTATTGAATATCACTGAATTTCAACCGACTGTTTTTAGCCCTTTAAAGAACCAAATAGCAGATTTGACCATCAGATGAATGAAACCTATATTGAGATTCATGAAATAGCCCGATTGCAGTTGCAAAGTTAGTGAAAATAATCGGAAAGTCCACGGAGAGAGCAGAAAAATTCCTGTAATGTCATGAATGTCTGTTCTGTGTTATTCTCTTTGCTGTTGTTTGCCGTTTAATCTTACAGTGAGATAACTTCTTTTCATCGAAAAACAGTATCTTTGCAAATAAACCATGGCAGAGCGGAAAATTATACATATCGATATGGATGCTTTCTTTGCAAGCATTGAGCAGCGGGATCATCCGGAATTGAAGGGGCTTCCTGTAGCTGTCGGGCATGACAGTGCCCGCGGTGTGGTTGCTACTGCAAGTTATGAAGCCCGTAAATATGGGGTTCATTCTGCGATGTCTATGGTTACAGCCAAACGGTTATGCCCGAACCTGGTCATCGTTGAAGGTCATCGGGAATACTACAGTCAGATATCTCAGGAAATCCGTAATATTTTCCACGAGTATACGGATCTGATTGAACCGATCTCGATTGATGAGGCTTTTCTTGATGTTACTGTCAATAAAAAAGATATTCCTCTTGCTGATGATATAGCAAAAGCCATCAAGAAAGAGATCAAGGAGAAGTTGCATCTGACTGCTTCCGCTGGTGTATCCTATAATAAATTTCTGGCAAAGATTGCTTCCGATTATCGGAAACCAGATGGACTTTGCACCATTCATCCGGCAAAAGCACTCGATTTCATCGCTCAATTACCGGTGGAAAAGTTCTGGGGTGTAGGTTCGAGAACAGCAGAGATAATGCACAGTATGGGTGTTTTTACGGGATCCCAACTTCGAGCCTGTTCGTTGAAACATCTTAATGAAGTTTTCGGAAAGGCAGGTACAGTGTTCTATCATTTTGCAAGAGGGATTGATGACCGTCCTGTGGTAACATACCGTGAAAGGAAATCCGTGGGTTGTGAACGTACATTTCCGGAGAATATCAGTTTGAAATCTACTGTGATTATCGAACTTTACCATACGGTTCTGGAACTTCAAGACCGACTTGAAAAGAGTAAGTTTGAAGGTAGGACATTGACCTTGAAAATCAAATATGGCGATTTTATCCAGATTACCCGAAGTCTTACACAGGGGAAGATCCTCAAGACAAAAGAAGAAATCCTGCCATTGGCCAAAAGTTTACTTCGCCAGGTTAACTATGATGCCAGTCATCCTATTCGTCTTATGGGACTCGCTGTATCAAAATCGGGAGATCCGGAGAATGAAAAACCTGAATGGAAAGAACTGGATATAGTGTTTGATGATTGGTGAGATTCCAAAATGAAAGCGAGGAATTTCGGAGATAGAGAAATAAAAAGAAATATAAGAGTGTGTTAATGGAAAATGATAACGACAAAAGGGGGAAACTTTGGAATATCAATTATATTAAAGTATTGGCAGCCAATACGATGATGTACTTTGCCTTTTACATTCTGGCTCCTTTATTGCCGATTTATCTGAGTGAACGGTTCGGGGCCACAAAAGATATTATTGGCATCGTACTTTCCGGTTACACAGTGGCAGCCCTTGTCATCCGTCCGTTCAGTGGCTATGTCGTTGACCGTTTTAACCGTAAGAAAGTACTGATGATCTGTGTGTTTGCTTTTGCTGCCTGTTTTGCAGGCTATCTTGTAGCTGGTACTTTACTGATGTTTGGTATAGTGCGAACAGTACATGGAGGGCCTTTTGGGGCAGCAACGGTAGCAAACAGTACGACCGCAATAGACGTACTTCCTTCTTCCAGACGTACTGAGGGACTGGGCTACTATGGGCTGAGCAATAATCTGGCAATGGCCGTAGCACCTTCAATCGGTATTTATATTTATGAAGTATGTCACGATTTCAGAGTTCTTTTCTGGATTGCTTTAGTCGTTGCAATCATAGGGCTCTTCATTGATGCATCAGTCAAAATACCAGTTAATGAAATAGTCAGGAGCAAAGGTAAGATATCACTTGACCGTTTCTTCTTGACACGGGCGTGGCTGTTGGCCGTTAATATTGCCCTGTTTGGCTTTTGTTTTGGCGTGTTGAGCAACTATCTGGCCATTTATTCGAAGGATGTCATGGGCATTACCAGTGGGACCGGGACTTATTTTGCCCTTCTTTCTGTCGGACTTTTCAGCTCTCGTCTTCAAGGAGCAAAGGCATTGCGACAGGGAAGAGTTACGCACAATGCAGCTTATGGAATGTGTATTGCACTTATCGGTTATACGCTTTTTGTCGCCTGTCCGAATCGTGTCGGTTATTATCTATCAGCCTGTCTTATCGGTCTGGGTAATGGACACATGTATCCCGCTTTCCTTAATATGTTTGTAGCTACAGCCCGTCATGATCAGCGAGGAACTGCCAATTCCTCTATTCTTACTTCCTGGGATCTTGGATTTGGAATAGGGATTCTACTTGGCGGTGTCGTATCTCAATTCTTCGGTTATACTGCTGCTTTCTGGATGGTCGCGGCCGACAATGCTTTGGGAGTGATACTCTTTTTCCTGATAACGAAACGGTTTTTCCTCAAGAGAAGACTCGAACCAATCTGTTAGTCAAACGAAAGGGTGTTTGGTAAAGATGCGAATACAGAAAAACACCGATTTGATCGTTCATACATTCGAATTGACCTTTTTTATGTTTACTTCTTTTTTCAGATGATAGTAAAGCCATGTAAAGGCAGGAATAAGAAACAAATCAGCCATGCACCAGGCTACAGGGTCACCATAACATACTCCCAGAAATCTCAAAGCCGGAACCAGCCAGATGCTCACCCCGCAGCGGGCGATCATTTCCATTACTCCGCTTATCATGGAAAGATTGGAATAGCCAAGTCCCTGGATGGAATAACGTAAGATGGTTAAAATGCCCAGAGCCGGGTAAAAATAGTTGGCTATTCTCATGAACAAGGCTGCATTCGTGATGACAGCTGTCTCACCGGATTTTACGAAGAGACTCATCATGTCATCTGCAAAAGGATAGATGACAAGGATGGTGAAAACGAAATAAACCAACATAATCTTAATGGCCGAGCGTACTCCTAAGGCAACTCTATGAGTGTCCTTAGCTCCGATATTCTGCCCACAGTAAGTTGCCATCGCTACACCAATATTCTCAAAGACACAAGTAAAAAGGTATTTGATACGCATGGAAGCGGTAAAAGCAGCTACATACATAGTGCCTAAGGCATTGTTGGCACTCTGCAACATAATGATGCCGATACCGGTAATGGAGAATTGTAATCCCATAGGGACACCGTTGTTGAGGAGGATACTGATTCGTTTATTGTCATATCGCCGTTCTTCTCCCTGAGGAATGAGAATATGCAATTTCTTCTTGATATAGAACCAACAGAGTAAGGCGGCAAAAGCCTGAGAAATCATGGTTGATAGTCCTGCTCCTGCTACTCCCATGCCTAAGAGTATAATCAGGATGATATCCAGGATAATGTTCAGAAATGATGATATGATCAGGAAATAGAATGGCTCCCTGGAATTGCCAAGTGAACGAATGAAACCTGAAAAGAGATTATAGGAGAAAATGAATGGGATAGACAAGAGTTGCAGCAAGAGGAATATATATGCATCGTGAAAGATCCCTTCCGGAGTATTCACAATCTTGAGAAGTTTACTGCAGAAGATGCAGGCCAGAAAAGTAATAACAATGATAAAGACAATGCTGATACGGAGAGCATTACTTACGTATGATCTCATCTTAGTATAGTCCTTTGCTCCGAAAGACTGAGCTATAGGAATGGCAAAGCCGGAACAGCATCCATTGCAGAATCCCAATATCAGAAACATAATCGATGAAGAGGCTCCTACTGCGGCTAGTGCATTTACGCCGATCCATCTACCGACAATCGCTGCGTCAATGATCAGGTACATCTGCTGTAGAATATATCCGAAAATGAGAGGTATAGCAAATTTCAGGATTCCTCTTGTTGGGGAACCCACAGTCATATCATTTGTATTTGTCATGTTCTTATCTGCTGAGAGTCATAGAAGATAACTCACATCTTAATCATCCTGTTATGTCGAATTCGTACTATTTGTGTTGTTGATTAGCTGTTAGGATTTGCTAAATATGTTTTTGAAAAAGAAAGACATCTCAATTTTCCTGTAATTGTCGAATGTGTATCATCTTCTGTTTTCTGCTCATAGAATAAGTACTACTCCGCTGATCGACATAATCCAAAAGGGTAAAAGCCTTGTCCAGAAGAAGGTCACGTAGAGGTTTACTGCCCATTAAGTCGCCCTCATAATACCAGAGTTGAGCCAGCATCTCCAGCCGTTCAATACGCTCTTCCTCTTTCCAGTTATCTTGCGCATATCCGAGGGCTTCTTCCAAGGTCATGTTTCTCAGGAGTTCGTAATTTCCCAAGTACCGATGATATAGTTCCTTGAGCATGGTGTCTTTTTGCTTGCCCTCGTTTTTTTCGAGAAATGCCTGAACAGCTGCTTCAAATTCCTGAAGAACTCTTATAAAATAGTCTCTTTCTAACATAAGAATTTACTGATTTAATGATTTCGTTTCGTTTTTAATAGGGTTATTTTTATCCGATAGAATTGAATCTGCATTGATCCTTTCAGTTGGAATATCAGTATTTTGATTGATATCCTGAATATAATTCCACAGTTTCAGATAGAACGGATGTTTTATCAATGTAGAGGCGTCACCCAGGATGATGAGTTTCATCCTTGCACGGGTGATAGCTACGTTCATGCGCCTCAGGTCTCTAAGAAATCCGATTTGTCCGTTCTCATTCGACCGGACCATTGATATCAGAATGATATCCCGCTCCTGCCCCTGGAATCCATCTACAGTATTAACTGTGATGAGCGATCGGTAAGGTTTGAAAAAGGCCTGTTTATGAATGAGTTTTCTCAGATATTGCACTTGCGCACGGTAAGGAGAAATGATGCCTGTATCGATTTCTTCTTCGAGAATGCGTTGCTTGCCAATTTTCTCGAAATATTTTTTTAACGTATCCAGGGTGAGTTCCGCTTCGGCCTTATTGATCCGTCCGAAGGAATTCCCCACATATTCTTCGTGGAAAGGTTGGACTCCTTTGTTTTCTTCTTCCATCCGGTAGTCCGGATTAAGGGTATAATCTTTTGTGTCAATCCACATCATCGGATGGTCATAGTCCAGAATGCCACGGTGCATGACCTGAGGTGCGCTTATTACTTGCCCGCCATAGAACCAGTCACTGGAAAAGCGCATGATCTGGTCATTCATTCTGTACTGTACTTTCAGAAGGGTTACGACCTCTGGTTTGTTTTTGACAATCCGTTCCATAAGGGTCTTGTCGAGTCCTGCTTTTACTGCAGCAATACTTTTTACAGTCGGTGGCAGCTGACAGTGATCTCCGGCGAAAATCACCCGGGTACATTTTCGGATGGGGATCCAGCAGGCAGCTTCCAGAGCCTGAGCTGCCTCATCAATAAATAATGTTGTATATTTCTGTCCGTCCAGAAGATGATTAGCGGAACCGGTAAGCGTACAGGCAATAACACGGGCTTCACTGAACAGCCGCGCACGGATACGAAGTTCAAGTTCGATGGCTTTGCTCTTCAGACGCTCCAGTTTTTGATGTTCCCCTTTCTTGCGATTCTGTCTCAGATTCCGGATGTTTCTTCTGACAGCCCATAAGGACGGATAATCCGGATCGTCCTCGAAACGTCGTTCATACGTAGAGGATAACATCCGGTCAGTTACTCTGGTCGGGTTACCAATGCGAAGCACATTGATGCCCCTGTCATCGAGTTTTTCACAGATCCAGTCCACAGCCATATTGCTCTGTGCACAAACCAGTACCTGATTCTCCCGCATCAAAGTAGCATTGATGGCTTCAACGAGAGTTGTCGTTTTCCCCGTTCCGGGAGGGCCATGTACGACAGCTACGTCCTTAGCCCATAGTACCTCGTTGACTGCTTTCTCCTGGGTAGGATTCAACCACGGAAAGCGAGTAGGAGCGAAGGAGAACCGCCCTGCCTGACGGTGTGAATAGAATAGATCACGGAGATAGGCCATTCTGTTATTCTTGGCGTTGATAACCCGGTCCAATGCATCAAACATCAGACGGTAACTGGTTTCATCAAAGAAGAGTTGAATGCCCACAGAGTCTTCGCAACTCTGGATACTGATGACTTCAGAGTCCGGAACGACGATGGTCATACGATCTTTATCTACGAAACTTACCGTTGCGGTAAAATTGAAATAACGAATGTTGTCCTTTCCGTTTCTTCGAGAGATACTGAAAAGGACGACCGGTTTGCCAAACTCGAAGTTGTGTTCGATGTCTTTGTCAACAGTCCGGAGAACCTCCAGTACCCTTTGATTCAAAGAATTATAATAACTTTTTCCGATGGTCAGAGGATACCACGCATCACCCCGTTTGATTTTGCGTTGCAATCCCATCGTTTCCGTTTGCTTACGGAAAGCCTCTTTTTCTTCGAAATATTCCATCTTCAGGAGCAACTTCTGCCGTTGGAGAGCCTGAACCGGAGAATCTTGATCACTCATCTCGTCACAAAGGTACAGAAAATCTTTTATAATAGTTCAGTAAGTTGTTCTTTTCAACAAGTCAATTGCTACAACTGGTTTATGATATTTTTTATCTGTTCTCCAAGTCCTATGGTATATCCCTGTGATATGAAGACGATTCTATCGAAAGTATCTGCAATAATGAAAACGGGCAGTTGAGAACTGTTTCCCAATTTCATGTTCTTGACGATCTGCCGGAGAATCTTTCCATTGTCATCTATTCCAAAAAGAGTATGAGAAGGAAGAGGACCAAAATCTTTAAAATCAAATTTATCTGCATCAGACTTGTTTTCAAACAAAAGAACAAATGGCCGTTTCCATTTATTAAAGGTCTCTCGTACTTTTGCAATATCACGTAAAGCATGGTTCGTAGGTTCCTGTCCTACACCCAAAATACCTAATACATAAAAACCTCTGCCGGTTTGGGATAAAAGTGTCTTTGATGTTCCGACCTTCTTCGTGTTAAGGTCATAAGGAATATATTCTGATTCTGAACCGAATGTGCCGATAACTGTTGCTTTGGACAGATCTTGCCTGATATCAAGGGGAAGTTCTGTGGTTTTTCCTTTATCAATATTGAATATTCTGTTCAGCGCAAGTACGCTACCATCAGCCAGTCGGGTACCTGTCGTGAGAAGATAAGTCCCGGTATCGAGTGGCACACCATTCTTGAAAGTATTGCTCCAACTTGTACCGCCTCCCATGTCTACCTGACCTTCGTCAAAATTGAGTAGCTTTGTTATTCCATTTTGGATTTTGCTGATGGTAAAATGACTATAATATGTTGGGTCAGGTAGTATTTTCGAAGGGGTATAATCCAATTTCAACATTCCTGCTGGAGGGATTAGAGGTGTACCCGAATCAAAATTTACATCCACCCATTTATTATCTTTAAAATATTGAACCTTTGAAGTTACTACATCCTTACGAGCCTGAATACCCAGACTTCGTGCAACGTCAACAAAAAAGATATCCCGTGAACGGGTATCTGTCATTCTATATTTCATCACACCGACGGGGGTCTGCGCAATACGCAGTGCTTTGATGTCTGGATTCATCCTGATATGATCCTTCATCCATGTTACCAGCCTTGAAGGGTCCTGAACAAACAGATTTGTTGTCTTCTTATTAAAGGCTTTCTCAAAATAATGCTTGAATGGTGAGATAATCATTTCATCTTCAACTCTTGGGGAGAGTTCGTTGCTGCTTGCTGTGAAATTGTCCTCAAGAATATTCATCGGCATATCCCTCAAATCTTTATCGCTAAGAGTTTTCAGAAGGGCGATGGCACGAGGCAAATTATCTTTATGACGAGTCAGAAAGGCAGTAATAGTAGCATGGTTGCCTCTGGATTTTACTAGATACGAAGCAGCATCGGCTGATATTTTCTTTGCCTCATTTTCATTAAGGAAAGTTGAGGTATAGGCATTTCTTATAGAATCTTCAAAAGCCAGACGCTTTTGATTGATCTGGTTCATCGCCTCAGTTACAATTGGAATACGGGCGTGTTCCGGAGGTGGAACGATGTTCAGGGAATCTTCCGGTGAAGCGGTTTGTAAAAGATCGGTCCGTTTACTCCGGTTTAATACAATAGTGATGTTCTGATCCTTTCCAAAAGAAGCCTTGGCATAATTGTACATTCCGTCTTTTGATGCCCAGACCAGCATATCTCCTTTTCCGGCAGTAAGGAACGTATGGCCGTTAGCATCTGTATATTTCGTTACGGCAGAATAAAATTCGGCATAGTTGTAAATCTTGAAATCTACACGAGCATCTTTGACAGGTCTGCCATTTATATCAGTAATATGAAAATCTACACGAGCAGTAGTCGCATAATTGTTAATGAGGTTGATTTCTGTAAAATTACTGGTACGCAGTACAACTTCTTCCGGTCCTTCATAGTCGCCAAAGGCACGTGTATGGATAAGAAGGGCACGTGATGCAGGAGCATTGAACCATCCAAGGTTGAGAACCGGCTGAGGCTCGCATGCTCCGAAGAAATACCATTTACCGTCAGCCCATGCCTCAACCCATGCATGGTTATCATCTGTATGAGCCCAACGGGGAACATATACCTGACGGGCTGGTATGCCTATAGACCGGAGTGCTGCCACGGCAAAGGTGCTCTCTTCTCCACAGCGTCCTGTTGCTGTCAGCATAGAGGCAAGAGGAGAGGAGGTCCGGGCATCGGATGGCTCATAAGTCATGTGCTCATGGCACCAGTGATTGACCTCCAAGATCGCATCATACATGCTCATTCCTTTTATTCTGGGTCTCAGTTGTCTATAGAATACTATCCGTGAACTGTCAAGATTTTCGTTATTTACCCGGATTGGCAAGACAAAGTGCCTGAACAATAATTCTGGTACCCTTTTTCCCCATGGCATTTCTTTGCGGGTCTTGAAGCTACACCTTATATTCTTCATGTAGAAAGAAACCGGATAATCCGTTAAATCGGCAAGAGGCATATAGGCATATAAAAATTGTAATGCCTCCTTTTCCGGTTGAGAAGCATGCAGGTTACTAAATCCGGGAATGTGTCTCCCTATAAGATGTATTCTGTTATCAAAAGTTTGTATCACTTTCCCACGATAAGTTGAATCTGTGATAAAATGATTAGTGGTCTGGCCTTTTATCGTTATACAGAAGATGCTTAATAGAATGAGAAATAAGGTCTTTTTCATTAAAGATTTGTCTATAAGATAATTAATACTTTTATCCTAAAATCGTTGGGTCTGTTTCAGACCGTCATTTTTATAAATGAGTAGAGGTTGTGAACAGAATCATAAACTGTTGATGAGCGCGTCAATAGTAGCTTTGACTTTTCTTGAAGTTGTGACCTGACATTCTCCAAACTGTTGTGTCCAGATCTGTTCGTTTTTATCATCAGGAAGAATCTTCTCACGTGCGGAAAAATGATATTCGTTAATTTGGGTAGAAGAATAAATCTTAGTAATATTATCTTCATTCACCCCGCAACCAGCCATTATCTGTATTCTTTTATCCGCCTGTCTCTGTAAGGCTGCAAGTTCCTGAATACCTTGGATTGCTTTAGGTTGCTGACCGGATGTTAAAATACGGTCAAATCCCAGTTGGATGAGATCTTCAATGGCTTGATGTGGATCAGTACAGACATCAAAAGCCCGGTGGAACGTGATACTCATACCTTTGGCATGTTCCATGAGCCGGGCGTTAATATCCTTGTCTATATCCCCTTTAGATGTAAGACAACCGAAAACGACTCCATCTGCACCAAGTTGGCGGGAAATATCTATATCAGCAATCATCCTTTCCACTTCCAGTGGGGAATAAGTAAAAGAGCCTCCGCGAGGACGGATGATGATATGCAGGAGCGTATGGGTCAATACTTTACGGGCAGTCAGAATTTCTCCATACGAAGGTGTCGTGCCACCTTCTGGAATTCCGGCACACAGTTCTACTCGATCTGCACCGCCGTTCTGTGCAGAGATGCAACTTTCAACGCAATTGGCACAGACCTCGAATTTAAAATGGTTTCGGCAAATCATAAAGATATTATATCCGGATCATTGAACATTTATTTTTAGAGAATCTTTAAGATAAGACAAAGGTAAAAATAATTTTCCAGAAACAAAAAACGTCAATCATTATTTTATGAAGTTATTTTCTTTTACTTTAATCATATAGATCTTGAAAATGGTATAAACTGATTAAATGTTGTATAGAGTCTGATAATAAGTACGAAAGCTAATGAATGAGGCAATAGAATCTGAAAGTTGGAATAAGAAACGTCAGAGAAGAAAATACAAGGGTTTTATTTTGTCCTTTTGCCTGGAGTTTCTTAATTTTGCAATATGGAGACATTACGATTAGAAAATCTGAGCATTGGCTATGCAGAGCATCATAAAACAATAAAGACGGTGATGGAAGGGCTTAATGCTTCATTGTATAGTGGGCAACTCACTTGTCTGTTGGGAGCTAACGGAGTGGGGAAGTCTACACTTCTGAAGACCCTCTCTGCTTTTCAACGTCCTCTGTCCGGACAGATTTTGCTAGAAGGGAGGTCCTTATCAAACTATTCCACACACCAACTTTCCAAGTTGATCAGTATTGTCCTGACAGGGAAACCGCGAGTGCGTAATATGACTATAGCCGAAATGGTCGGTCTGGGGCGTTCTCCATATACAGGTTTCTGGGGGCGGTTGTCAGCAAGGGACAAAAAGGTAGTTGAAGAGTCACTTGACCTGATTGGCATTACGGCATTGAAAGACCGTTTTATCCAGACGTTGAGTGATGGGGAGAGACAAAAAATGATGATTGCAAAAGCCCTAGCCCAGCAAACCCCAATCATCTTTCTGGATGAGCCTACAGCTTTCCTTGATTTTCCTAGTAAGGTAGAATTGCTTCTTCTCCTCCGCCGACTGGCTCACGAGATGGACAAGACCATCTTTTTGTCTACTCATGATTTCGAACTGGTATTACAGGTAGCAGATGTTCTTTGGCTCATGGATGAAAAGCAAGGTCTTTCGGCAGGTTCACCAAAGAAACTATCTGAAAGTGGCGATCTCGGTCGGTATGTGGAACGGAAAGGAATTGCTTTTGACCGGGAGACAATGAGAGTAACAGTGCTGAAAAATGAATAGCAGGTTTTTGTTTCTGTCTTTTTCGGATTTCTAACGAATGCTATTCTCTTCCAGAATGTTTTTGATGTCCTCCTCTGTACCGTTAAACGGTCCGTTATGTTCCAGTTTTAGAGTACACATTGCAGCTGCATATCTTCCAGCCTCAGCTGGAGATTTGCCTTGCATTCTGCAATAGAGATATCCTGCAGAATAGGTGTCACCACAACCGGTTGCATCCACGAATTTATGGGGAGGATAAGCCGGAATTTGATAGAATTGGCCATTGACATAAATGATGGAACCCAGACTACCCAATGTGATGCAGACCTCGTGAACACCCCATTGATGTAATTCAAGAGCTGCTTCTTTGGGATCTTTCTTGCCTGTGATGGTCTCCATTTCTGTTTCGTTCACCTTGAGATAATAGGTATATTGAAGTACTTCCTTCTTTTCTTTCCAGTCAATGGGATATACATTTTTTCCGCGTACTTCCCGTAGGTATCCCTGTGCATCAATGGAAACTCTGCCTTTTTTGGCCAGATATTTGACAATAGAAAGTGGAAAATCATCACGTAGTAAACTTCCGAGATGGTAGATATTAGCGTTGAAACTCTGTAATTGTCCGACTGTAAAAGGATCGGCTTTAGCTAAGACACGTTGTGTGCGATCGTTCGGATTGTCTCCATAGATGTTTTCGAAAAAAACAGTATGATGTGAAGGGAACAAAGTAACATCAATACCTGCCTGTCGCATTTTTTCTACCGGTTCTGTTTCTTTTGGATCCATCGCTGTAACCAATGAGAATTTTACTCTTTGAGGAAGTCGGTTCATCGCGTATGAAAAATAGAAAGAAGTACCTCCTGTCATATAAATGGTACTTTCGGGTGTGATGATTTTGTCTTTTGTGATATGCCCGATGCAACAGAGAATATTATTACCTGCAAAATTATCTTGGAATTGGGAATCATTTATCTCTTTATTGCTTTCCTCTTTAACCGATTGACTCATGCGTTTATCTTTTTAAATTTTGCAAATGTACTCATATTTTTGCAAAAAGAGTTGATTTCCTTTTAGATATCCGTTCCTATAAGGAAAAAGGACTATTTATTGCGTCTCTGGAATTATCAGATATATTCTTACTTATTAATTGTTTTTTGCTTTCTGTTTTTTGAAAAAACAAATAAGTGATGCAGAGTCTTGATTTTTTATTAACTTTGCGTGCGAAATAAAATTTTCGTATGGATAAAAAACAACAGATACTGCTCATCAATGATATTGCCGGATATGGTAAAGTAGCTACAGCTGCAATGCTGCCTATCTTATCATATTTCGGTTATTCTACGTACAGTCTTCCCACTCTTCTTGTTTCGAATACACTTGATTATGGTAAATTCAATATGCTTGATACTACCGATTATATCAAGGGAGTATTTCCAGTGTGGAAAGAACTCGGTTTCCATTTTGATGCCATAGCTACAGGGCTTCTTGCAAGTGCCCGTCAAGCTGATTATATCAGTCGGTATTGCAAGGAACAAACTGCTGTAGGTACGCCGATCTTTGTTGATCCGATTATGGGTGATGAAGGAAAACTCTATAATGGAATGACGATGGATTCAGTACGGAGTATGAGAGAAATGTTGTCAGTAGCCGATCTTTGTTATCCTAATTATACAGAGGCTTGCCTGTTGACGGGCCGCCCTTATCAGCCTGAAGGCGTGGATCAGGCAACAGCCAAGATCCTCTTGGACCATCTTAGGAAACTGGGGGCACGTTCAGTTTTGATTACTAGTATTTCTATAGACGGACAAACTTGTGTATGCGGTTACAATGCTCGTTCAAAGTCATATTTCACCCTTCCTTATACAGAGATCCCTGTTCACTTCCCCGGTACAGGAGATATCTTTTCAGCGGTGCTGATCAGATATTTACTAGATAGCTACTCGCTTGAGGAGAGCACTCAGAAAGCGATGAATGCAGTCTGGAAACTCATTGATCTAAATAAGGATAATGTGGATAGAAATCATGGTATTCCTATAGAAAGATACCTGAATATACTGTGAAAACGGAATAAAACCTTAAAGTTTCTTAACCAGAATGATAATAAATTCTTGAAATGCCTGAAGAGGAATCTTCTCAGATATCAAAGACTTTATTCATAATGGATATACTTCGGATATTTAAACGTTTTTAAGCATTTTTTTTGGAGTTTGCGTAAATTGAAGTAATTTTGCACCAAATATAAATTCTTAGTAAAGAATACATGGATTGGTTTGCGGGGCTTTTTAAGATTCATTCTGATATTGAGTCGGTAGTTGTTATCTCACTGATTATCGCTGTGGGACTTGCTTTAGGGCAGATCAAGGTGAAAGGAATTTCACTAGGTGTTGCTTTTGTCTTCTTCATAGGTATCCTTGCCGGCCATCTTGGCCTGAGTATTGACCATAAGGTACTTATCTATTCGGAGACCTTCGGGTTAGCCCTTTTCGTTTATTGCCTTGGCTTACATGTTGGTCCTAATTTTTTCGGATCATTACGCCATGAGGGTATGGACTTAAATCTGTGGAGTTTTGCCATTATCTTGTTTGGTACTGTTTTCGCTGTGTGTCTTATTCCGATTACAGGCGTCAATCTTCCAGATATGGTTGGCTTGCTTTGTGGTGCTACGACCAATACTCCTGCATTGGGTGCTGCTACACAGGCTATGTCTCATTTGGGACTACCATCAGGGAGTTTGGCTTTGGCAACTGCTGTGACCTATCCTTTGGGTGTCCTGGGAGTTATCATCGTTATGGTCCTGATGAGAAAGGTATTTGTCAAGCCACGTGATCTGCAAATAAAGCCATTGACCGATGATGATGAGACCTATATCGCCCAGTTTGTAGTTGTTAATCCCGCTCTTGAGGGCAAGACAATTGCCGACCTTACACACATGACACATTTGAAATTTATTGTCTCACGCTTATGGCGTGGCAGTCAGGTCATTATTCCTGAAACTGATACGATGTTGCATGTTAATGACGATGTGATGGCTGTAACGACTAAGGATGATGAAGAATCCTTGAGCCTTCTATTCGGGAAGTTGAAAAAGAACTGGAATGAGGAGAAAGTCAATTGGAATGCAATAGATACGAAAATAGAAAGCAGGGTGCTGGTAGTATCCCGTACAGATCTAAATGGAAAGCGACTTGGACAACTTCATCTGCGTGCTACCTATGATGTTAATGTGAGCCGTATTATTCGCGGTGATGTCAAACTCTTGGCTACAAGTGACTTGAGACTGCAATATGGTGATCGTGTAACGGTGGTTGGAACATATGATGCGATTGATAATGTAGAGAAATTCTTCGGGAATTCTGTCAAGACATTGAACGAGCCGAATCTAGGAAGTATCTTTATCGGGCTTATTCTAGGATTGGCTTTGGGAACAATACCGATCCATATCCCTGGTATGGAAAGTCCGATCAGACTGGGAATTGCCGGTGGTCCTATTGTTATGGGTATTGTTGTCGGGGCATTGGGTCCTCAATTACATTTTATTTCCTATACAACACGATCTGCATCATTGATGTTGCGAAAATTCGGGTTAAGTATTTATTTGGCTTGTTTAGGACTGGATGCAGGAAAAGATTTTTTTACTACTGTAATGAAGCCAGAAGGATTGGTATGGGTGATGATCGGTTTCCTGATTACTGTCATCCCGTGTCTGGTTATTGGTCTTATTGCCTTGAAAACCAAGAAATATGACTTTGGCACAATATGTGGCATTCTTTGTGGAAGTATGGCTAACCCTATGGCCTTAGGATATGCTAATGATACTCTGGACGGTGATTCTTCCAGTGTTTCGTATGCTTCAGTTTATCCGTTGGGAATGTTTATCAGAGTCATTATCGCACAGGTGTTAATCATGTTTTTTGTATAGCTGACTGACAGTAATAGATGGTGGCTGACAGTCCTTCCTATTTTTATTTTTTTGGAAGCATATACCATAATATAGGCCTGCATTTGCTTTCGCATGCCGGATAGTAGTGCAGATGTTTCCGAATTTCTCCTTTTGGGGATTTCCCCCACCAGAACATAGCCATAGATATAGGACGCAAATGATGGAGATTGGCATATTGTAGAAGTTTTGGCTCACAGCATTCTCCACAACCAGCAGGGGGGTAGATGTCGTTAAGAAGGGATTTCCTTCCCGATGAGTTCGGCCGGAATGAAGGATGAGTCATGACATAGTATTTCCTGTAGGTTTCTAGTAAGTTATGTTCCTCGCCTTCAGGATTGCATAGAAAGAAGTGGTTAAACAACCATTGTTGCAAGGCATCGCTTTTGGCTTTCCTCCGGAATTTCAGATTAGTTATTCTCATCCGATATTGTTCCAGTGCGAATTTTTTGTTATCCAGGTAAGTGTCGTATAATCTTTTTGTCCGATGTACTTCTGCTTTCAGAAATTGACTTTCATGTATCATATCCTGCTCGACGCTTTTGCTCAGTTGCCCTTCTGACCGTTGCTTATCCCTTAGCTGTTTAGCCTTTTTCATAATCTCTTTTTTCTCATTGATAGTCTCTTCAGCCTCACGTTTCATCAGGTTATAAGCAGTTAGTTGGTTATGGTATTTTACGGAATGTTCCATTTGGTCGATATGCCGGTTGATATTTGTGATTTCTGCCTCTTTTCTTTTAAAGTATCCATCGGGTTGCAGATAGTCAAAGATAGCAGGAACAAATCCTTCCCAGTTGTTTCGCCCACAGATTTGTCCTCCATAACTTACAAAATAGCCTAAATCTTTTAAAGGATCCTGTACGACAAGAATTCCGAACATCTTCCCTTCTGCGATTTCCTTCTTGAAAGTTGTAGGAATTTCCGATGAAATCAGGTATTTTTGTACTTCTTCAGCAGCAAGAATACAAAGAGGATGGGGTTTGTAATGGAACGGATTATTGAATTTGTCTGGTATAGGAATATCTGTATGAAATGGATGGAAGAGAGTATGTGGGCCCATAATAAGATGTGAATCATTTTTGGGAGTTGTATGATTCGTGTGCAGAATTTCTCTTTCCGGATATTCCTCGTTTTTCTTATGAAGTGAGTCTTTCATTCTGAAATTGATTTTATTGAAATGAATATCTTCTTTGATGGTGATTACCTGATAAGGTACCATTAAGAATCAAGGAGAGCGTGAATGGCTTATATCTGTATTCCACTTTCATTCCAGAATCATTTCTGCTACCTCCTCAGGTGAATTGAACGGCATTCCATCCAGGAGTTCTTCATCGGTAAAATCCTTTACAGCAGCAAGAGCATTCTCTTCGGTGATTTTCGGTTGTCCTTTTTCATCCTTTGCAGAGAGCAGTGCTTTGACGATAGCATCTCGGTAAGTATCTAATTCCATGTTTTAAATCTTTATGTGCAAAAATACAGAAAACTTTTTAGATTAAATTTATTTTTGTCGTATCTTTGCAAAATATTATGAGCGATATTTTTGTGCCTGCGTTGCTAAAGTGGTTTGAGGCCAATGGAAGAGATCTTCCATGGCGCCATACGCATGATCCATACGCAATCTGGCTGAGTGAAGTGATCCTACAGCAGACACGAGTAATACAGGGACAAGTTTATTGGGAACGTTTTCTGAAGGCATATCCTACAGTGAAAGATTTAGCTGCGGCCAGTGAGGATGATGTACTTCTTCTCTGGGAAGGTTTAGGATACTACAGTAGGGCACGCAATCTTCATCAAGCGGCGCAACAAATAGTTTCTTTAGGTCACTTTCCCGATACGCCTCAAGATTTAAGAAAGTTGAAGGGAATAGGGCCTTATACAGCGGCAGCTGTCTCTTCTTTTGCCTTTGGCATTCCGATAGCGGCGGTTGACGGTAATGTTTATCGAGTACTCTCACGTTTTATGGGTATTGATACTCCGATTAATTCTACAGAAGGGAAGGCTCTCTTTTCACAATTGGCACAGTCGCTTATACCCAAAGACCGTCCTGCTGATTTTAATCAGGCAATGATGGATTTCGGAGCTACTCTCTGTACACCGAAATCTCCACAGTGCACGATTTGCCCATTTCTAGAAACTTGTGCTGCTTTTCGTAGTAATAGAGTTGCAGAGTTGCCGGTAAAGCTGAGGAAGACGAAAGTGCTTACACTCCGACTGGCGTATATTTATATTCGTTGTAGTGGTGAGGTTGCCATTCATCGTCGTAAAGAAGGTATCTGGCAAGGTCTATGGGAACCGTTGCTGGTAGATAATCCTACGGATTCATCGATGTTTTCAATTCTGAATGGGTTAGGAGGTACCTCTATTCTACTTCGAAAGGGAGTCAGACATGTACTGACGCACCGTCTGATTTATGCAGATTTCTATTTGTTGAAGGTATCGGAAAAGCCAGAATTACCGGATAGCTACATCTGGGTGAAAGAATCTGAATTAGGACATTATGCATTGCCACGTCTCATAGAGATTCTTTTAGATATAATTCGGTCTTGTGATGTTGGGGAGCAGATGAAGAATCTACAGAATTTGTGAGTAATTTTTGAGAGATAAATAGATTAAATTTAAAAGATGAAGTCACGAAATACAATTTTCCTGTTAATTATTTTCTGTATCACTACTTTTTTTGTGAATCGTAGTGCATTGCCTACGGATATCATGGAATCAAGGAACATTGTGACGGCTCGTGAGATAGTGTCGGATGGCAACTGGCTGTTGCCTACCATGAATGGTGAATTACGGCTGGAGAAACCACCTTTGCCTACTTGGGTGGCAGGACTAATGGAAATGGTTGCACCGAATAATCTTTCAGTACAACGTTTTGCACCGGCTGTTATGGGATTGATTTGGACACTTTTCTTGTTTTTGACGGCAAAATATCTGACTAGAAGAAATGATTTTGCAGTCAATACTGTGCTGGTCTTCCTTACCTTATATAATGTTGTACTCATGGGGCGGTCTGCTACATGGGATATCTATTGCCATTCCTTTATGATGGGAGCCATTTACTTCTTCTTACGTGGCTTTTATGATGATGACCACGGATTCTATGAGGAAGACCAAGGCTTTTATTATGAGGGACCGTTGCATACTCATAAATGGCGTTGGTTTCTCCTGGCTGGACTTTTTATGGGACTTTCCTTTGAAAGTAAGGGGCCAGTTTCTTTTTATGCACTGCTTCTGCCCTTTATTCTTACCGTAATACTTCTTCGTAAACCGAGAATGAAAGGAAAGTGGGGCCCATTGTGTATATCTATTCTGATCTGCCTTGTCTTAGGGGGATGGTGGTATATCTATCTGCTGACTTATCATCCGGAAGCTACGGAATATGTTATTCACAAAGAATCGGCAGCATGGTCCGGGCATAATGTCCGGCCTTGGTATTATTATTGGCGTTTCTTCCTTGAAGGTGGTCTTTGGGCTCCATTTATTCTGGCAGCACTTGTTATTCCTTTCTGGCGTAAACGGATATCCCAACCCAAAAAATACGTTTCAGTAGTTGTATGGATGTTGCTTCAACTGGTCTTACTTTCCTGTATGCCAGAGAAAAAGATGCGTTATTTGTTACCGATGGCTCCTACAGTTGCCATGTCCGTTGCTTTTGTCCTGGTCTGGCTGGAGACACAAAGCAAACACCGGAAGTTGTCACAAGTATTCGTATGGATCTATGCAGGAATTTTCTTTATTGCAGAATTGTTCTTCCTCAGACCAGTCGGTAAATTGTTCGGAAATCCGAACGAGCATAGTATCAATGCAGTATGTACAATGAGCAGTCTTGATCATGTGCCATTTTATTATAATGAAAAAGAGGAGTTGCGTATAGAACTGGTTTATGAGGCACGCCGCAAAATTCTTCCATTAGACCTTAATAATGCTACTAAGGTAATGGGTTCCTTGCCATGTGTCATCGTTTCACAGAAACCACTTGCTGATGAGATGCCCCTGACAATTCTGAACAAGTTGGATACAGTGTCGATAGGCTGTTTTGACGATAACAAACATCCAAGGAAAGACAGCCATTACAGCAGTCTGTTTCTTAATCACGTAACTCTTTTGAAGGCTAAACAGAGTAAAATCCTGGAAAAAGATATATCTGTTAGATCAAAAGTCAATAAGTCTGTGAAGAAAGAGAAAAAATAAACTATTGAAAGAGTCTATATAACGATGAAAGTTAAGACTTATATGAAAACCAAAGATTTAAATCAGCGATATGAACAATACGAAAGATTATGACTTTACGATTATTATGCCCGTCTATAATGAGGAAGATAATCTGGGCAGAGTGGAAGGGGAACTGAAGGCTTACTTGTCAACAGCCCCTATGAAAACTTGCCTGCTTCTGATTAATGATGGTTCAAAGGATCACAGTCTGGACAAGATAAAAGCAATATGTACTCGTAATAAGGACTTTTATTTTATTTCATCTAAGGAGAACCATGGTCTTAGTACTGCGATGAAAGCGGGCATTGATACAGCTGAAAGTAAATACGTCGGTTATATTGATTCTGATTTGCAGACTAATCCGGAAGATTTTAATCTTCTTCTGGAGTTTGCCCCGGAGTATCAACTTGTATCAGGTATACGCGCACATCGCAAGGATTCTGGCTTTAAGAAGTTACAATCAAAGATTGCCAATGGCTTTCGCCGTAAGATGACCGGAGATACGGCAACAGATACCGGATGTCCGTTGAAAGTGATGTGGACCGATTATGCCAGGCGTCTACCGTTCTTTGATGGAATGCACCGTTTCCTTCCGGCTCTGATGATGTTGGAACATGGAAAATTCAGGGAAGTGCCCGTACGCCATTATCCCCGTGTGACCGGTGTCTCAAAATATCATCTTTGGAATCGATTGAAAGGACCGTTTCTGGATTGCTTTGCCTACCGTTGGATGAAGAAACGGTATATTCGCTATCATATCGACGAACAAAACTTTTATCATAAAGCCTAAATGCAGATATCACCACTTTTTGTTTATGTTATAGGCTTTATAGCCCAGGGATTTTTTTCTGCACGGATGCTTATCCAATGGATTCTTTCAGAACGTGCGAAGAAAGTGGTTTCCCCTAATCTCTATTGGATTTGTAGTCTCGCAGGTAGTATCCTGTTGTTTGTCTACGGTTGGATGCGGCATGATTTTGCTATTATCCTGGGACAGTTGATATCTTTTTATATTTATATCTGGAATCTGGATATTAAAAAAATATGGCGTCAGGTCCCTTTGCTGCTCAGGATAGTAATAGAAGCTCTGCCTCTAATCGCTATATCCTTTATGCTATCAGATGTGTCGCGGTTTTTTCACAACTTCCTGCATAATGATTTGATACCCTTGCCTTTGCTGATATGGGGGTCAGTGGGGCAGATCATCTTTACCTTGAGGTTTATCTATCAGTGGTTCTATTCCTATCATCGTCATGAATCAGTCCTGCCTGTAGGTTTTTGGATTATCAGTCTAATAGGATGTTCTATTATTGTAAGTTATGGGGTGTTCCGATTGGATCCGGTATTGATTCTCGGACAGTCAGTAGGTTTCTTTACCTATTTCCGGAATATAGCCCTTTGTCGTAAAGAGCGGAAGAAAATCGAGGAAATCAAGGATTGAATAATCTTTCGTAAAGATATTTTTGAGATTTAGCATACATCCTATGGGATAATACGTATATTATATAATAGAAAAGATGTATAGGTGATTAAGAAGAATCCTATGCAAAATACAATCAAGAAATGAAAATACTAATTACAGGAGCAGCCGGTTTCATCGGCCATCAGTTGGTAAAAGTACTTGCTGGGGAAGGTGAAGAGATTATCGGACTTGATATTATCAATGATTATTATGATCCTAAACTGAAATATGCTCGTCTTTCCGATACTGGAATTACACGTGAGGAGATAGTTTGTGGAAAGCCTGTACGGAGTAAGACGATTGCTAATTACCGTTTTGTGCAGATGGATTTGACCGACAGAGAAGGACTGAATCTCCTTTTTGACCAGGAACATTTTACTCATGTCTGTAATCTGGCAGGCCAGCCCGGTGTCCGTTATTCCATTGAAAATCCATATTCTTATATTCAGTCGAATATTGTCGGTTTTCTGAATTTGCTGGAAGCCTGTCGTCACCATGGTCTCCCTCATTTTGTCTATGCCAGTTCGAGTAGTATCTATGGTATGGATTCACATGTACCTTTTTCTGAGACGGACCGTACAGACCAACCTGTCAGCCTTTATGCGGCTACGAAGAAGAGTGATGAGGCTATAGCGTATGCATATAGTAAACTCTATGGTATACAGACGATCGGGCTTCGTTTCTTTACTGTATATGGCCCATGGGGACGTCCTGATATGGCACCAATCAAATTTATGAAGGCGATTTCGGCCGGGCAGGAAATCTCGGTTTTTAACCATGGTAATATGCTTCGTGATTTTACCTATGTTGATGATATTGCAGAAGGGGTCCGCCGGGTCCTGCATGCTGAGATGGATGAAGAGATTCCCTATCGTATTTATAATATAGGTAATTCTCAACCTGTGAAATTACTTGATTTTATCCATGTTATTGAAGAGGTGACAGGTCGCCAGGCTAAGATGAAGATGTTGGGTATGCAACCAGGAGATGTAACTCGTACTTATGCTGATACGTCTCGTCTACAGAAAGATTTTGGGTATAAGCCTGCGACCTCACTACGTGACGGTATTAGTAAGTTATATAAGTGGTATACAAAATATGCTGAACTCCTGTAATAGAGTTCAGCATATCAGATGACCAGACCGATTGCGTAAAAATACGGTTTCATCGGTATAAGATCTTTTCTTATTCCTTTTGTAGACTATATAAACTGTAAGAAAGCGTCTGCTTGTTTCTGTAGGTGTTCCTTGTCTTCTTGGGACAAAGTCAGGATATTTGATCCCCAGGCCTCTGGAGTCACATGGATTCCGGTCATCGGTTCTTTCATGACATCAGCTTTTATGAATCCTAGCAGTTCTGTCAGTTTTTCCCTCATTCCTTTTGTTGCAAATGTTCCTCCTGCACCTGTAATGGTAATCTTCTTACCAGCTATGGCAGTTGGTCCGTTTTGTATAGTGGGATCATTTGGACGCGATAACCAGTCAAATAAGTTCTTGATATATCCAGGATAACTATAGTTGTATTCTGGTGAGAATACCCAGAGTCCGTCAGCGTTCATTATCTCTTCTCTTATTCTTGAAACTACTTCTTGAACAGGTTCTTCTTTGTCCTGATTGATAAATGGAAGTTCGGTGAAATCAAAATATTTAACATTTGCTTTGCCTTTTAATAGGCCTTCAACATATTTGGCTACTTGTCGGTTAAATGATTTTAATCTTGTAGAGCCAATAATAAAAAGTATTGTATTCATATTTACCTTAACTTTATTAGACATGTCAAAGGTAAACATAATTTTTTAAAGTCCGGTTATTTTAGATAGATGATTCATTATTTATCTTAATAGTGGTGGATTTGGTGTGGATTTGAATCCTGTCCACCCTGTTTTTTGACGGTATGTAATGTGTTCTTCATGTTTATGTCTCGTTTTTGTCAAGTGCCAGTCTTTTCATTGTAATATGGAGATCATACTTTTGCATCCGATAATTACAAATAATGACTTCATAATGAAAAAGGGCAAACGGGTAATTTTATTTGTTTTCTGTGTGGGAATGTGCTTATGGTGTAAGCGAGCCGAAGCCCAGTCATTTCCCATATCAGGGAGAGTGGTTGACGCAGCAGGGAATATTCCATTGATCGGTGCGATCGTTAAACAGGAAGGTACGAAAAACATGGCAGTGACTGATCGTGACGGATGCTTTTCCCTTGAAACGGATGACCGGAATAAGCCACTGGACATTTCTTATATGGGATATAAGAAAACAGAATCGGAAATAGATAAGAAGTCGGATCTGTCCGCTCTTGTGATCAAGATGTATCCTGATGGAATTATGTTGAAAGGTACAGTGGTGACTGCTCTGGGTATCAAGCGCAAGACAAAGTCTTTAGGCTATTCAGTAGCCAACATCGATGGTGATGTTATTACGGAAAACTTGTCAGGAAACTGGTTGAATGCGCTGAATGGAAAAGTTGCCGGACTGGAGATGCTTCAGACAGGCAGTGGTCCCACCTCTTCCGTGAGAGTTACCTTGCGGGGAGACCGTTCTTTAAACTATGGGAGTAATGAGGCCTTGTTTGTTGTTGATGGAGTGCCGATCAGCTCGGGGGGGACGTCGACAGGTAGTGGATCCTCTTATTCCAATGGAGATGCACCCATAGATTTCGGGAATGATATCAGTCAATTGAATCCTGAGGATATAGCCTCGGTAACGGTATTAAAAGGGGCTTCTGCCGCTGCCCTCTATGGTTCGCGAGCAGCTAATGGCGTTATCTAGATTACGACTAAGGGAGGACGACTCCAGAAAGGACTTGGCATTACCGTTAATTCTTCGGTGCAGTTTGATAAGGCAATGCGTTTTCCAGATTTTCAGAAAGAATATGGCCCGGGTTCAGACAATGGTGCTTCTCCCTATAGTTTCTGGACATTGTCCGGTGCTGAGGCCGCCGATGGGCAGAGCATCAAGATGCATGACTCTTCTTATTCCTTTGGAGAAAAATTTGATCCCTCTCAGTACCGTTATCTCTATGCTTCGAAGAATTGGGATTCGGATAAATATACTCCTTTGCCTTGGAAATATCAGGATGACTGGTATAAAGGTATTTTTAAAACGGGTGTGACTTGTACGAATACGGTGACCATCTCCGGAAACAATGGGAAGGGGACGACCGGCAGACTTTCTTTTACTGATGAGAATAATCACTGGATTCTGCCCAATACTGGTTATCGGAGGGATGCAATATCCTGGGCGTCTGACCATCACCTGAATCAGTATATAAAGATCAGTTCACGGTTAAACTATATCCTTCAGACGACGGACAATACACCGGCCGGAGGTTATGGCGACACCAATCCTTTGTATGATCTGGTATGGGGGGAGAATGTCAATCAGATGCAGATGTGGAAGGATGAGTACAACAAGGGTCGTTTTAATGAAGCCAATTATTCTTCTTCCTATCATTCCGGCGGAGCCGCTTTAGTCGCAGATGATAATCCCTATCGGACCCTGTATGAAGAGTTGAATGCTTCCAAAGTCAACCGGGTTTATGGGCAGGTAAATGCAACAGCTACTCTTTATAAAGGGTTGACCTTAGCTCTTCGTACGGGCATAGACTGGACGGACCAGTTTCGTACTCAGCAGAAGCCCTTTCTTTCTAGCAGTTATCTTCAAGGATTCTATCGTGAGCAGTCCATCCGCAAGTTGGAGTACAACACGGATTTTCTGTTGTCTTATCACAATGATTCATGGTTCGGAAATCGCTTGTCCTTCAATACTTCCTTTGGCGGCAATGAACGGTCCAACTATTATTACAGCAATAAAATCTCTTTGGGCAAGCTGGAGGTTGATGGAGTCTATAATCTGAACAATTATCCTGCGGACGTGATCCCGGACATCGGGACTTACCGTTCCAAGAAACTTGTAAACAGTTTGTACGGATTAATGGATTTCGGTTGGAATAACAGTTGCTATCTGGATGTGACTGCCCGTAATGACTGGTCCAGTACCCTCTCCCGCAACAACTGGTCATTCTTTTATCCTTCAGTCAGCACAAGTATCCTGTTGGATCAGGTCTTGGGCCTGCATGACAGTATGCCCTGGATAGACTTGTTGAAAGTGCGGGCATCGTGGGCAAATGTAGGGAATGATACAAGTCCTTATTCACTTTTGGAATATTATGGCACGACCCAATTCCCCGGAGGCTATGATATGCCTTCTACTATCCTGAACAAGAATATCAAGCCCGAACGGACGGAGAGCTGGGAGGGAGGAGTAGACACTTATCTCTTTCGCGGACGCGTAAAACTGGATTTTACAATGTATCTGGAAAGAGGCTTTAATCAGATCCTCAGTATTGACCGGGATCCCATTACAGGCGCTTCGGGAGAGAAAATCAATGCTGGTGAACTGCAGGATAAGGGAATTGAAATTTCCGCATCATTCATACCTGTGGAAACAAGGAATCTCACCTGGTCATTTAACGTAAACTGGGCAACCAACCACAACAAACTGGTGAAGCTCCAGGATGGATGGGATCCGTCAGAACCCCTTCAGACTGATATGGGTGCGACCATAGGCAGTCGTACTTATGTCTATTCTTACGTCGGGCACGAAATGTATGAACTCTATGGCCGTGGCTATCAGCGTGCTCCCAAGGGGGCCTATTATCTGGATGTGAAAGGGAATAAAATAGACTGCTCAGGGGCAAAACTTGTCCAGACTTCAGATGGGATGCCAGTTCTGGATGCTTCTCCTACACGTCGGATCGGAAAGATCACTCCGGACTGGCAGGGTGGGATGACACAGACTTTACGTTATAAGAACTTGACCTTATCCGCGGATTTCTCTGCTCAGGTTGGAGGACACTGTTTCTCCGTTACCAACTTCGCCCTTTCTTATCAGGGGAAATTGAAGAATTCTTTGGCAGGGCGTGACAATGGTTTGACCGTAGATGGCGTAAATGCCATCCAAGGAGCAGACGGTACCATCACTTACCAGAAAAATACAACGCCAGTGAACAGTATTGTGACTTATTATAATAAGTATGTCTTGGTTCGTAATAATACGGAGGAAAACACCTTCAGCACAGATTTCTTCAAATGCAGAGAGGTCCGCCTGGACTATGCCATTCCTGAAAAGTTGTTACGCAAAAGTAAAGTGCTGCAGGGGGTACATATCAGCGCGTGGGTAACAAATCTGTTCTGTATCACCCCCTTCCCCCAGTATGATCCTGAGACCGGTATGCTGAATGGTACGGATGTGCATGCAGGAATAGAGACCATGGCTTTCCCTATGACGCGATCCTATGGGCTG
>JAKVJW010000014.1 GCA_022486815.1 Prevotella sp.
AAAAATTGTTACTATTCATACCCAAAAAGACAATGACTTTTCAAATTGTCATTTCGATATTGCAAATATAGCAAAATATATCTATACAGAAAGTGCTAATGAGATAAATTTTACTAAAAAGTATATTGAGCTAGACATCACTTTCTAAGAGAAAGCAAAAACTATTAAAATTCATTCTCAACTTCTGATCAGGAAGAACTTTTAAGAAGGTCCTTACTATTCTTTGTCTCATTTCTCCCCTTTTATTTAGACCATTTCTCGGGTCAATATGCTCTCCAACTCTTCCGCAGAAAGTCTCAGACGGAAAGTTCCCTTAATTGCCACAGAGATTCTACCGGTTTCCTCTGAAACCACCACTGCAATAGCATCACTATTTTGAGAGATACCCATAGCCGCCCGGTGACGAAGACCTAATTCCTTTGGAATATCCAGATTATGAGAAACTGGAAGAATACATCCTGCAGCCCTAATACGTTTTTTTGAGATAATCATTGCTCCATCATGCAGAGGGGAGTTCTTGAAAAAGATATTCTCAATCAACCGCTGATTGATCCGAGCATCAATGAGATCCCCGGTATCTACAATATCGTTCAGAGGTACAGAACGTTCTATTACGATAAGTGCTCCGACATATCTCTTACTCATACTCATACAAGCAAGGACGATCGGCATAATCGCTTCCTTATCAACTTCCCTCTCATTACCATTCTTGGAAGAACGTTTGAAGAAGTTAACAAGCCTCCGGATACCCTTTTGAGAACCTAATTCATAAAGGAATTTACGGACATCCTCTTGAAAGATGACGATTAAGGCAATTACCCCTACACTGACTAGCTTATCCAGTATGGCTCCAAGGAGTTTCATCTCCAAAACACGACTGACAAACAGCCACATCAAGATAAAGACCATAATGCCGACAAAGATATTAAGCGAACGGCTCGCCTTCATCAGTTTGTAGATATAATACAATATCAATGCAACCAGAAAGATGTCAATGATGTCTTTGATCCCAAATTCAAATGGCATGGTTTTTATCTTAAATCATCCGTCATATTATTGTTTCTTTGTACCTGAATTTAATTTATCAGGATTTTTTCATTTCTTCGATGATTTTCACCGCTTCTACGGCAGGTTTCACATCGTGTACACGAAGGATAGAAGCTCCTTTCATCAAGGCGATTGTATTGAGAACTGTCGTACCATTCAACGAAGTCTTCGGATCACCACCAATCAATTTGAATATCATGCTCTTCCGAGAAATACCAACCAAGATTGGAAGATCCATCACTTGTAACTTCTCTGCATCACGGTAGATACGATAATTATCTTCCAGAGTCTTTCCAAAGCCATAGCCTGGATCTAATATAATATCACGAGCACCCAAGTCTCGTAATTCCTGCACTTCCCTGGCAAAAGCGATCAGCATATCATGAAGATTAGATTTCACAGACATCAGAATATAAGGCACTTTCAATTTTCCAACCACATCAAACATCCGCTCACTCTCGTGAATAGGCATATTAACGATACCTGTCAATCCGCCTTCCGAAACATCATTAATGATATCAGCACCCCACTCTTCTATACAACGTCGGGCAATCGCCGGACGATAAGTATCCACCGATACGACTGCTTCAGGTTGTTCACGGCGAATGATTTCCAAAGCATTTTTCAACCGTCTGGACTCTTCCTCCTCACTGACGACAAGAGCACCTGGCCGTGTAGAAAAGGCACCCACATCGATCATCGAACCTCCTTCTACAATAATCTGATTAGTCCTATCTGCAATTTCCTTTTCAGTCTGTTTTCTGCTCCCATCATAAAAACTATCCGGCGTAACATTAATGATCCCCATGACTTGTGGAATGGACAAATCAAATAATCGCCCACGGACATTCATTGTGAATTTCGTTCTCTCCATTTACAAACACTATTTAAAACGTAACACTTCAGTTTTATAGTACCCAAAAAGGTTACTAAAGCACTCACGCCGTTTTGCAAAAATAGACATATTAATCGAGAAAACCATTACTTTTTAAGAAAATTGCAGTAACTTTGTAAGGGTTTAAAGATAAAAATGATGAAAATCTCTGATTTATATAAAATCTATCAACAGCATCCAATGATTACAACGGATAGCCGCAACTGTCCTCAAGGGAGTATCTTCCTAGCACTTAAGGGCGCATCTTTCGATGGTAACAGATTTGCAACGATGGCATTGGAAAAAGGATGCAGCTATGTCATCGTGGACAATCCCGCCTATTTTAAGGCAGATGATTGCCGATATATTCTAACCGATAATTGTCTGAAGACTTACAAGGAACTTGCCCGTGAACACCGCCGGCAATTTCATATTCCTGTCATCGGTATTACAGGAACAAACGGAAAGACAACAACAAAAGAATTGATTTCAACTGTCTTAGAAGAGAAATACCATGTCATGCACACTGAAGGTAATTTCAATAACGACGTTGGAGTACCCAAAACATTATTTCGTCTTTCTGACAAAGATGAAATTGCAGTGATAGAAATGGGTGCAAGCCATCCAGGCGATATCAAAAAACTGATAGACTATGCAGAACCCACATGTGGACTAATTACTAATGTCGGTCGTGCTCACTTGCAAGGTTTCGGGAGTTTTGAGGGTGTAAAGAAAACCAAAGGTGAACTGTATGACTTTCTAAAAGCACATCAAGGACTGGTTTTCATCAACCATGATAATACCTATCTGATGCAAATGGCTCAAGAGCGGAATGTCAACGACGTGGTTTATTATGGACAAAAAGAGAATACAGATCTGGCTGTATACGGTTCTGTCGTCAGTTGTGCTCCTTTCCTTAAATTTACCTGGACAAGCGGAAGAACTTCTCAAGGACAAGCGAAAAAGAGGATACACACGGTTCAAACTCAATTAATCGGTGCCTATAATCTGGACAACATGCTTGCTGCAATTACTATCGGAAAACATTTCGGAATCAGCGACGAGAAGATTGATGATGCCTTGACTCATTATATACCAAGCAATAACCGTTCACAGTTGACTGTTACTCCTCATAACCATCTGGTTGTGGATGCCTATAATGCCAACCCTTCCAGTATGAAAGCCGCAATAGAAGCATTCAGGCTCATGGATGTACCGGATAAGATGGCTATTCTGGGAGATATGCGTGAACTAGGTGCCGTGTCCGGAGAAGAACATCAGAAAGTAATTGAAGAATTACAAATGGCAGGAATCACTAATGTGTGGTTGGTAGGACCTGAATTTACGAAAACCAATTCTAGTTTTCGTAAGTTTAAGAATGTAGAAGAAGTCAAAACCGAGATTACTCGTCAACAACCACATGGTCATTATATTTTAATAAAAGGAAGTAACGGTATCAAACTCTTTGAACTGCCTCAACTTCTGTAGAGGATTCCCTGATAATCATGATGATTAATAAGATACAAAATCTGTGTTCTGATATTCTACGGTTTTCTTAAAGAAAGACCATTTTTCTTAAAGAAAATGCACGCGTTTCAGAATTTTACAGTACCTTTGTATCCGCTTATCGGGATTTAGCGCAGTTGGTAGCGCACTACGTTCGGGACGTAGGGGTCGGGCGTTCGAGTCGCCTAATCCCGACAAAAGTAATTATAAGGAACTGATTTTCAGTTCCTTATATGCTTTAAAGGGGTAAACGGTCGGGCAAAAGTCGGACAGCACGCCTCCATTCTATTTTAACAACCGTGCCCATTTTAGCAATGAAATGGGTAAAAAAATGATTCTTTCTGATTCTGACATTAATGAGATTAAGGGGTATACTATGGATCATTTTATAAAGTTGGGTTTTTAACAATCTTATTATGTTTCAGGAATAAAATTGCTTAACTCTATAGAGATAGAACTTCAGGTCGTTCACTCCTCTAAATTCAGTTCTAAAGGTTTTCTGTTTACAATTGAAAGATTCTGCACTTGCATTGGTTTGCTTGTCATTGAAGAAGTTGAGAATACGCTCATAATGCTGCATGAAGGTTTTGATGACGGTGTCAAACTGAGGGCAATGCCATATTTCCACACGGTTGAACCACAGGGCGAGTTTAGGCCTGGCCACGTCCTTGTCATTATACGTGGAGTAAATGTATCCCAGTTGCAACGCGAGGTAATAGAACTCCTTTATGTCCGGCAGCTGCTCAAACAGCACCTCGGCTCTGGCCTTCTGTGAATCTGTCCATTTATCGGGCTTTCTGACCAGAAGATAACGGCATCGTACGAACAGCAGCTTCATGGTATCTCCGTTTTTGAGTACCTGCGGTTTAAACTCAATACCTTTTTCCTTGCAGATGCCCTTCATCCTGTTTTCCTCGTCCATTGCCTGCCATCTGTGCTGGATGCGAAGTTCCTGCAGTGCGTCGTACGTGAGTTTCTGAACATGGAAACGATCTATGATCTGCTCAGCGTTCGGGAAGCACCTGGAGGCAATATTATACATGGAATTGGACATGTCCATGGTGACGGATTCCACCTCATGACGAGCTCGGACCGGAAGTCGTTGAAGTTTCGGTATGACATAGTCGGACCCAACACCCTTATAGCTACAAGTGTCCCTTTCCGGCCGTTTCCTGCCTTGCTCGTGACAACAGTGTACAGTTCTCCGTTACTCAGCGATGTCGTCTATGGGTAGATGTCTACCAACATTGTCACGGTACAAAGTAAAATCTTCCACATGAGGTTTCTAAAACCGAAAAGAATTTCAGGTATTTTTTTATCAAGAAGCTAAAATCAATCATTTATAGGATAATTTCTAAACTCAATTTTATTTTTATCACAGAATCTTTTCAATTGAAGGATATCACCCTTGTACGATTTTGTATAAACTAAAATGTTCTTAGAATCATATCCTTGACGATGTGTAAAACAAAAAATCGTCACCTGACTATTAATTAACTCTTTATACACTTCAATTTCAATCGTTTTTTCTAACTGGCCCGTTATATCCTTTCTACTTTTTGTTGCAATACATTTTTTCAATTCTTGATAATAAAATTTTTGATCTGCTTTCTCTCTTTTTGTTTCGACAACGACTGCTATAGAATCATTTTTATAATTTGCAATTCTTTCTAACTTGAATTTTGGCTCAGTTGTATCGTTTAATCCCCATGAAACATCTTTTTCCATTGGTGGGGTATATGTTAATTTATAATACTCTGTTATAGTATCTATATAATTTGTTTTGTAATACCAGAACACTCCCATTACACATAAAGCAACAGTGACAAGAATTATCCAATATATTTTTTTCATTATAAAATCATTTATTTAGACTTCCATTTTAGTGGCTCATCTAGACTGAAATCGAATACGGGACGTCCGCCTTGATATAATGGCAACTCCACTTTAATTGATTTAGCTTTCTTGCATCTTGCAATAAAATCACTTTTCCTATCAATAAAGACTGACTCACTGGATCCGTCAGAAGCTTCATTAAACCAATATTTTATAGGCTTGCCATTATCAAATTTCACCATTACATAATTTTCGCCATCATATTCACTGCCAAATATCTGACCTTCACTGATACCAATCATAGCATCATATCCCCATTTTTTCATATATCTGATAGTAATACTACAATCCGTTTCACCATAAGGTTCATCTTGATCAACAGAATTATCACTGGTAATGCTTGCCCAAATATCCTTAGTATTTGTCATTTCATCTTTCTCAGTCCTAAAATTCCAGACTTTTTTGACCTTAGTATCCTGTTGAGAAAATGTATCATCTTCTGAATTAAGAGTACTATCAACAGCAACACTATCTACTACAGATGTGTGTGAAGAAGGCTTTGGAGAATTACAAGTCTTAGTAATTAAAATAAGCAAGATCATAATAATAGCAAAGGCAATACTAGTGACAATTATCTTATTTTGATAATCTTTTCCATTTTCCTTCTCCTTCTTAAAAACAGGATATGCCTCTTTTACCTCCGAGAGGGCCTCATCTGATTTAGAACTTTGAATATTAACAGGATCTTCCTTTTTCTTATTTCTGATACATTCATTTATAAATGCATTCACATCACTCTTGGTTGACAAATATTCAACCAAATCATCATCAATTTTCAGCTTGTCAATTTCCATAGCAGAAGATATTTAAATTATATATAGTATCTAACTTAGGGGATTTTCGAGTCATCAATACAAGAATCTAATTTCTTTATATAGTCCTCCTCATATTCTAAATCCCAGGGAAATCTACATCTTTCAGGATGTGGAATAATCCGATATGTATTATCCATAAATTTCAGTTTAAGACCAACGATTTTTACGGTCTCAATAATATCAGTCCACCAAAGATCTTTAAATTCATAAGTCGCAGTTTCTTCGTGTTTTATTGGGCCAATACATGTTTTTGTCTGGCTCCGTCCAACAGGATCATTTACTGCATTATATCCTCTTACAGTTACATATACATATTTAATTGTCTTTTTCAAATTATTATCAATGGAGAAATTAAAACTTGTGGTTTTCAGATCATCGTCTCCATCATAAAGTTCCGTACGAAAAACCACAGGACATCTTTTATATACCGCAATTGCATGATTACAAAAATCTGATGCATCAACAAAAGAATTACACTTGCCACATGATTTTACATACTGGGAATATGCATGGCATCTATTATGTAATATGTTATTAATGCTATCCTGACTTAATGATACATCTTGTTTATTAACCCAGAAAGCTTTTCCGTATGATGTACATAAATATTTAGTTTCATTATCTCCGATAATATAGGAATCTTCATACTTATCCAATGTGCCCACCGATGTGAGGTCATCCGGAGATTTATAAAACTCTATATCATTCCCATCAAACGAGATGTACTTGGGATAGTGCAGGTCATTGATAATATGTCTGACAGAATCAGAACTTAATTTTAACTGTAAACTATCCTTTTGAGCAAACGCCCACACAGGAGCAATTAGAAACAAGAATAACAGTATTTTCCTCATGAAAAACGATATTAAATTAGTCATTAGTCTATGACTATAGTGCAAATATAGTAAATTATCTAGAGAAACAGACTTTTTTAAAACGAAAAAGCCTCCGATACATCTGTACCAGAGGCTTTTAGTAGTTTATTTCCACACATCCTCATAAATAGTTTTATATTTTTTTATGTTTATTATCTCAAAACCAGCTGATTCTAAAAAGAATCTCTTTCCTTCACTTATATCTTTAGGATCAGCTACATACCACCCTTGATGATCTGTATCAGATGTACGATATAAAGCAAAATATTTAGCTCTTTGAATTAATAGCCACCTTAAAAAGGTTTCGTTTTCTCCAAGTGACAACCCAAATATAAATAATGATTTGTTGAAGATAATATGAAGCCATGTATTACATCCGGGCCAATATGATGTGTGTTTTCCAGAAAACGTGTCAGGCTTATCTATACCTTGTATCATATTTCGAGCTATTGTAACATTAAACATATAATCACATAAACCGAAAGAGATGCTTTCTGGATGACAAACAGAACCATTGATATGCCATATTCCAAAGCCAGAAGTAGGTAATTCTAAGCTTCCTTGATCACTATAATAGTAATTCCAGCGAAACCTTTTAGAATTAGAAGTACATTTTTGGGGAAGTCTTGTTGTTGTTGTTTCTTTTAAATTTAAAGAACTAGGTAGCACCTCATCAAAATTTGTTGTAAGGAAAGGAGTTTCTAGTTTTTTTATAGCTCGAACAAATTTTTCCACTTTATGACCTCCTTTCCAATTTTCCATTTCGTTTGTAACGTCTGTTTTAACATTTGGGGTTATGCCTGCAAAAATTCTAGACACCATTTGGGGTGTAATATCTTCAGATCTTAACTGACGAGGCAAGGTTCTTTTCAAATCTAAAAGGTCAAAAGATTCCGTATAGGATAAACCAGAAGGAATTTCTCTTATTTTTTCCTCTTCAATTACTTTATTATCTTTATTCCATAAAGAAAGTAGCAAATCCTTCCAAGATTTGATGTTGGCTCTTTTATTTTCTTTAGAATATATGTCATCAGCGAAATAAAGGTTTACTCCATTACCAGTTATGAAAGCTATATCTTTCTTGTTTTCATCAATGAGATTATGGATTTCCGAGGCTTTCCAATATTTCTTGCCTTGCAAATTACTCTGATTATTAACACAGTCTATAAGGTTTCTTTCCATTTAAGCAAGTTTATTTATGTTATTTAAAGTTTTATAAGCGCTAATGATACTAAATTTTATCATTGTTAGCCTCGTTACACCTCCACTATAATTCCGAAGAAATCATTTTTATAATCGAATGAAGTTAACAACAGAGTTTTTATGATTATCATGAAACTTAACAAATTAGATTTTATTCGTCTCATTTAATAATTAGTCTATGTATGCAAAGTTACTACTTTTCATTGTAATAAATACCCAAATGGGAATAACTAAAAACAAGAATAATAGTATTTTCCTCATGAAAAACGATATTAAATTAGACTTTAGTCTATGACTATAGTGCAAATATAGCAAATTATTAGGAGAAACAGATTTTTTTAAACGAAAAAGCCTCCGATACATCTGTATCAGAGGCTTTTATTATAAATGTTTATACGTTTATTTTATCTGATCACTAGTGTCCCGTTAAAACGAGACTATATTTAATTAAATTATTTGTAATCAACATGTTACGCACGTAAAACTGTGTATTCGATTTGATTTCGTATCTTTGCACGCATCATAAAACGAGCGTGCGATGAACAACGGCAAAACAATATTCTCACAGATTATGTCACTCGTACCAGAACGTGAATTCAAAGCTTGTGTTGACCGCTATAACGGTAACTACAGAGCAAGGAACTTTTCCTGTAAGGATCAGTTTTTGGTAATGAGTTATGCTCAGTTGACCAACCGGGGTAGTCTGAGAGATATTGAAAATTGCCTGACGACATTGTCCGGCAGATTGTATCACTGTGGTATCAGTTATGCAGTTCCACGCAATACTCTGGCGAAGGCAAACGAGAAGAGAAACTGGAGAATCTATGCAGATTTTGCAAAAGTCCTTTTGACGAAAGTCCGCCCACTTTATGCGAAAGACGATTTCAGATTAGACCTGGACAATATGGTTTATGCTTTTGACAGCAGCACCATCAGTCTTTGTCTCAAACTCTGTCCATGGGCTAAGTTCCGCAAGCACAAAGGCGGTATCAAAATGCATACCTTATTGGACTTGAGAGGTAATCTTCCCGTATCCGTATATCTTACAGAAGCAGCAGTTCATGACGTAAAGGCTCTGGATAATCTCTATATCGAGCCATCAGCTGTCTACTTGATGGACAAGGGATATGTAGACTTCTACCGTCTGTTCCATTTGGTTCACAAGAAGAATGCATTCTTCGTTACAAGAGCTAAAGACAACATGCTTTTTGAAGTTGTAGATTCAACTGAAGCTGACAAGGGTACAGGCGTTATAGCTGATGAACAAATCATGCTTACCGGCCTTAGGACTTCAAGCTGGTATCCTGAAGAAATCAGGATGGTAACATATGAAGATTATGCAACGGGAAACATTTATCGGTTCCTTACAAACAATCTTGAATATGAAGCATTGACCATCGCTGAGCTCTATAGGGAAAGATGGAATGTAGAGCTGTTCTTTAAGTGGATCAAGCAGCACCTTCACATCAAATCCTTCTATGGAATTTCTGAGAATGCTATCTATCTGCAGATATGGATTGCCATTTGTACATACCTTCTACTGGCATCTGCCAAAAAGAAGATGCACATTGATCAATCGTTACACACTATTTCAAAGAACGTGGGATTGTTCCTGACGGACAAGAGCCCAATTAATGAATTATTTAACAAGACTGTTCCCGAGAAAGAGACTCCTGATGATGACTATCCATGTCTATTCGGTCCGGATGATTTCTAAACGGGACAGCAGTGTTATCTGATCTTAAATTTTATATAATAATGCTTTTTTTACTAATTCATAGATATTTTTTAACAAATATTCTTCCTCCTTATCAATACTATCCATCTCTTTCTTCGCTTCATTGAAAATACTTTCTATTAAACTTCTTTTAACATCAGAGGTTAAATTTTGGTCATCATATATCTTAAATATTGATTTATGGAATTTGTTATAGATTTTGACAACTTCTTGTAAAGTTTCACAATGCTCTCTTTCTTTTTCTGTCATAATTATTATATTAAAATGTCAACACTACTAAAAAGAAATATCATAATAATTCAAATGGGCGGATAATTTTCATGTTACTGAATAAGTCCAAACTTGTTCGATTCCTTTGATCATTATACTTTCTCTTTTTCCTCGATATATTTAAATGACTGAGGCGCAACCTTAGAAAACCGAGAAAGGACTACAGGCTCTTTATATAAGACAGGATTCTTTATTTTAAGTGCAAATCCTATTTTTCGTCCTTGGAAATACTGATCAAAAAATCGTTTAGAGATACCGGATTTCCTTGATGTCCCTTCCCATAACTCAAATGGAGAACTCTTCAAGACAGATTCAATAGAAAACTCTCCAATGACACGGCAAACAGGACGAGTAGCATATACAATAGCTTTATCGACATCCTTACGCCTAAAGATGCTTTTTCGATATTCATATTCTTTCTGCCCTCTGAATATGCTTTGAGCAAATTCAGGCTTTATCGATAATAAAATTTTCATTAACTTCTCCTTCCCTCAATATTCGGATAAACTGTTCATTCGATAGAGGAAAAAATCCCCAATAATCCGGATGAATGTGGAAACCTTCCTGAAGATTTTTATTTGTTATTCTCTTATTGAATGCTACATTATATGTCATCTTTATAACTATCAAATTCTTTTTAAAGAAAGATGATAAAACAGATTGATTATAAACACTATATTCATTTGCATATTGTACGAAGTCATCTCTGTTTTTAAAATCACTATAAACCTTTAATTCTTCAACTTGACAAACAGATGTAACCACACTCCGATACCATGCAGGCCCCTTGCCATCACTTGATCGATAGATGACTATTAGATCACCCTTTCGTAATATTCTTGCTCTATGCATGCAACACACATATATCTTATGTATGCTATTTGTATGGCTAACATCCGTAATCAACGCATCTTTGTCTCTCTTCTCTGTATTTAAAATAGAATCCGGGAAAAGTTTTGTATGATATTCAGGATAGATAGAAAGGACATACTTCTTTTTATTGATTGTTGAAATTAGAGGATAATCTTTTAGCATATCACCACAAATACGTTTCATATCTTTGATAAGCACCAGTTCCTTACCTTTCGTTCCTTCTTTCTCAAATCCGTATTTATTCAAAAGATGAATTAAAGGTTTTTGCTTCTCAAAAATTGTGACATAAATTTCATCAGCAGAGATATTTATTGCATAATTTGTTATAATTTTTATAAACCGTTCCCCAAGTTTAGTATTATGAGCATCAATTTTAAATGTTCCAACTTTTAAACGATTCGCCTTTGGACGAGAAGGTTCGACATCATTTAGTATCCCATTCTCAATTTTCAAGTAGAGAAAAGCCTGAATAGCCCCATCGGATGTATACTGAACATATGCAGCAGCATTATCTGCCGCCTTCCTATTGTACCATTGAGAAAAACCTGGATAATCTTCCTTTAAACTATCAAAAAAGACATCACAAAGATCTATATCTTTAAAGCATCTTTTGCCTATTTGTGTATTCATGTCAATAATGATTTATAGTGATCACCTTGTGTCCTCAGAGAGGAATCTATTTGCAAAGATAGACAAATTTAACATCATATCAAAATTTTAGACAACAAAAAACGACCCTGAATATTGCAAGAAATTTATCATTAAAATGCGGACTAAATTCACCAATATTGCAAGAAAATCCTATAAAAAAGGGCTATTTTGCACCTTGAACGGCTAAAACGAACTGTTTTGGCAGCCATTAACCACGTTTTTACACCGTTTTTGCACGCCTGTAGATTTACAACTGGCTGAGCCATAAGGTGATAGGCTGTTGTAAATCGAAAAGATGTCCCGAGGCTTTAAGCGTACCCCCCACTGCGGTATAATCCTCAGGCAATTGCCAAGAAATTTGCGGTAATGCAGCTCTATACGAATGCCAAGTAACGCAGCATTCGTATTGTGCTGCTCATAGAATAAAGTCCTAACCTATTCCGTCCGGAGAAAGGTATGTCATACTGTTCTCCGGACGGCTTAAAAAGAAATAGAATGAGATGAAAATTGCCATCAGGATGCGATCAATGTCCGCCGAACGAACTGGTCACGGCACCGGACATACGCATCTGGAATTTGGGGGATTTCTCAACTCCAATGCAAAGTGTATCAAAAGCATCACTCCCGTCTATCCGGTTCTCCAACCAGTCATCTTCAGTCTCCACCAGTTTCTCGCCACGCTTATCCTTCTTGCCCATGTAGACATCTGTAGTCTCAATAGAGATGAGAAGGTCCCAGTTATTGTCACAGTTGATCAGCACCTGATGGTTCACACGCCCCATAAACATACGATTAATCAATGCCTGCTTCTCAATATGATTCATTTGCTTGCCAACACAGACATCATTCACATACCAACCTTTCTTTTTCAACGCCTTGACAATCGTTGCGTGAAAATCATCATTATGTAACACAAAATTATTTATAAAGAATGTATACCCCGACTAAAGTAATCATTCACTGATGCCTATCCGTAAGGCGGTAAAAAAGAAGCTATCGAGTAGATTCAATAGTTTCTTTTTTTATTTAAAGGCCTGAATCTCAATATTATTCCAACCAGCGTCAAATTTTTTACTCAGGGATAGGAATGCCACGATTGGATTTTACCACACCAATCACGAAATTGCTGTGCAGTCTTCCGATACTTTCGATGACACCCAGAGTATTTAGTACAAAATCCTGATAATGTTTCATGTCCTTCACATAAATCTTCATCAAAAAATCATAATTCCCTGAAGTATTCCAACATTCAACAATTTCATCTATATCTTTGATTGCAGTCATGAATTCATCTCCCCAACGCTTACCGTGCTGCTTCAACTCAATTCCACATAAAATAGTTAATCCATTTCCGACTTTCTCAGGATTTACCACTGCCATATATCTTTCAATATACCCTTCACGTTCTAAACGTTTCTGACGTTCAAAAGTAGGCGTAGATGAAAGATTGACTTTTTCTGCTAACTCTTTAGTCGACAACTTGGAATTCTTCTGCAATTCTTTTAGAATCTTAATATCAACAGTATCTAATTTACCCATTTTGTCATTCTTTATTTAAATGAAAATATAGAATATAATTCTAATAATTTATATATAACTTACAAAAATAGGTATTTTTTCCGAAATAATAAAATTATTTGTCTGTATTATAGTTTATCTTTAACTTTGTCGACAGATGATAATAAATACAAGACTTCCGAAATACATAACAAGCAGCAAAAGACAAAAAGGACTAAGATAATCATTAATTTAATCGGAAGTTAATAATCAGATGAAAATGGAAAAAATAATTGGACCTTCAAAATTAAGAACACAAGTATTAGGATATCCTCGAATCGGAACCTACCGGGAATTGAAAAAAGCTTGTGAGGCCTTCTGGAAAGGTCGCATATCAGAAGATGAGTTGCGGGAAACAGGACGTCAAATCAGACGTACAAACTGGTTAACTCAAAAAGACAAAAAGATTGATTTGATTCCAAGTAATGACTTCTCTTTCTATGATCAGGTACTGGATATGTGCCTGATGATGAATGCTATACCTCAGAGATACGAGGACTTAAAGGATCATAAATCCACATTGTATTTTGCGATGGCTCATGGGTTACAGAAAAACGGAAAAGATGTCATCGCCATGGAAATGACCAAATGGTGGGATACCAATTATCACTATATTGTTCCAGAATTCATAAAAGAACAACAATTTGAATTCTTCGATGATAAAGCTGTACAAGAGTTCTGTGAAGCAAAGGCATTAGGAATTCAAACAGTCCCCGTTTTGATTGGTCCTATTACCTTTCTTATGTTAGGTAAAGAAAAAGAAGAGCATTTTGACCGATTAGACCTCCTTGAGCGGCTGCTTCCTGCCTATATCAAGCTATTGAATGCCCTCGAAAAAGCAGGAGCTGAATGGGTTCAGATTGAAGAGCCTTATCTGGTTACAGACTTCTCAGAAAAGGCAGCTGATGCATATCGGTATGCCTTTGACAGAATCAAGGAATCTACACGACTGAAAATTATTTTAAACACCTATTTCGGGGATCTGGGAGACCATGCAGATCTGACACTGGCACTACCAGTAAGATGTATCCATCTTGATCTAATCAGAGGCCCGAAGCAGATTCAACTCATTCGTAAAATACCAAAGGATAAAATTCTTTCGTTGGGTGTTATTGATGGACGGAATATCTGGAGGGATGACCTCACGCAATCATTGTCCTTTATCCGTGAGGCTGCTAGCCGAATAGGATATGATCGGGTAATTATTTCACCGTCATGTTCCTTCCTTCACATTCCATACGATCTGGAATTAGAGAAAGATGAAAATATTCTGCCTCGCGAGGTCAAAAACTGGATGGCTTTCACCTTACAGAAAACAGAAGAACTGACCACTCTCAAAGAATACATCAATAAGGACACAGAAGCTATCAAAGCTTACGTAACTCAGAACAGGGCCCTGAAGGAAAGGGAATTATCTCCAAAAGTACATGATGCAAAAGTCAAGGATCGTCTTAGTCAGATCACAGATGACGATTATCATCGCCAACATCCATACGCAATACGCAAGAAAATTCAGGAGAAAAAATTGAACTTGCCCCTTTTCCCAACTACGACAATAGGCTCTTTCCCCCAGACAAGAGAGGTAAGAAACTGGCGTTCAAAGTACCGGAAAGGTGAAGTCTCTGCAGATGCATACCAAAAATTTCTGAAAGACGAAATTATCAGATGCATTCACTGGCAAGAGAAAATCGGACTTGACGTACTCGTCCATGGAGAATTTGAACGCAACGATATGGTAGAATACTTTGGAGAACAACTTTCCGGATTTACATTCACCCAAAACGGATGGGTACAAAGTTACGGCTCACGTTGTGTAAAACCTCCGATTATCTATGGTGATATTTCCCGTCCTCATCCCATGACCGTCAGTTGGATAACCTTTGCACAGTCCCAGACCGCCAAGCCGATGAAAGGAATGCTTACCGGTCCTGTCACAATTCTGGAGTGGTCATTCGTCCGTAATGATCAACCCCGTTCCGAGACTTGCAAACAGATTGCATTAGCCATCCGAGATGAAGTCTGTGATCTGGAAAAGAGCAAAATCGGAATTATCCAAATTGACGAGCCTGCCATTCGTGAAGGACTTCCCTTGCGAAAAGAAGAATGGCCCGGACACTTAAAATGGGCAGTTGATAGTTTCCGGCTCGCTTCAAGTGGAGTAAAAGACGAGACACAGATCCATACTCACATGTGTTATTCAGAATTTAATGATATTATCGCAGATATCGCACGCATGGATGCAGATGTCATTACAATAGAATGCTCCAGATCACAAATGGAACTGCTTGATGTTTTCCGCGATTTTCACTATCCCAATGAAATCGGACCAGGGGTATACGACATCCATTCTGCCCGAATCCCGTCCGTGGAAGAAATCATCAATTTACTCAAGAAAGCCACAACTTTCATTGATCCCCAATATCTCTGGGTTAATCCGGATTGCGGGTTAAAAACCCGTGGATGGGAAGAAACACAGCCATCCCTCTGTCACATGATTAAGGCTGCCAGACAACTGCGATCTGTTTATTCACAGGAAAGAAGGAATGAATCTTGAAAAGTTATCTCCTACATTCCATAGTCGATGTAAGGTTCAAGTCTGGCTATTTCTGCAGGAGGGAAATCACGATCATTTGCCAATTGGCGCAAATTCTTTATAGGACCGTGCAGACGACGGAAGTCGAAAATGGCGCGAGCCTGATAGAAATTGATATAAGGATGGCGGCGGAGCTGATTGATTGTCAACTGATTAATTTTAAGTTTATGAACTTCAGATGGTAAGACCTTCAAGAATTTCTCAGCTACAGGAGGGACACCTCCAATCTCTTCTATCTGCTTTACACTATAGAAACCACCTAATCGATTACGATAATTGACAATAGCCTTTGCATAACCGCTCCCTATACCTGGTATCTTCTGGAAGGAAGATGTATCTGAAGTGTTCAGAGAAATCTGTTGGCCATTATGTAATTTTACTGGATAACTATAGTGAACCGTATCCTTAAGTTGACTGTTTTCGGAAGAACCATTCTCCTTTGTAGAATATAGACTGGATGCCGGCGCATAATCATCAGATATATGAATATAAGGCTCCAAAGCCCGATATTGCTTCTTAGTAAGCCCATATAATCGGGCGAAATCTGAAGGCTTTCGGAATATTCCGCCCTTAGCCCTATAATGATAAATGCTCCTTACCTGCCAGGGAGCCAGTCCCAAATGCAGCAATTGGGTACTGTCAGCTGTATTCGGATCAAAAGGCGCTAGCCGGAGCTTCTGTTGAGAAACAGATCCACCATATTTATCATAATACGTATTCCTCCCATTGCGCTGACTATAATATTCCGACTGTCGTAGAGAATCTACTACAGCCAATGATTTTCTGTTCCTCCCTCCAATAAAGGACACAATCATCAGTGCAATTACTACGACGATTAGAATAACTACAATAGCTCGGCGGTCGTTCCGCTGAAGATAAAAAAAATGATCTAGAAACAAAATATAAATGGCAAGTTAAAGGTTAAGAATTAAAACAATTATTATATTCAGTCTATCGCCGCCCTACAGACCAGATACTTTAAAAAAGGTAAATAAGGAAAATCGAGAATCATAGTTTTAGATTTAAGGTTTAGATATTTCAGTGCAATCTATCTGAATACCCGCAGGCACAGACAAATACTTTTAAAAAATAACGCAGAAAAAAGGATTATATTACACCAAGTTGATGTAAAAAGATAACGAGAATGCACAACGGACAAACGATGCGTACAGCAAAATAATAAATATTGAAAGTACGCCCCTTAAGAGTGCCCCAATTAGTATATTCTTCCTTAATTATTTTTTTAGGAACAAACCAACCAACGAGAATACAGGTCAGAAAGGATACTAAAGGCAATAAAATGTCAGAAGTCAAATTGTTGCAAAAGTCAAAGAAAGACATTCCCAATAATTTAAAGCTGGAAACAGCTCCATTTGACAGGGAACAGAAAACACCAATAATACAGCATATGACTGTCTCTATCCAAGCGCCCTGCTTTCTGGTTAAATGGAATTCTTCATAGAAAAAGGACGTACCAATCTCATGCATCGAAATAGTAGAAGTCAAGGCTGCAAGAGAAAGCAAAGCGTAAAAGAGTATTCCTATAATGTATCCGATTACAGGAACAGATCCAAAAGCTTTTTGGAACACATTGGGTAAAGTCAAGAAAATCAAAGCTGGTCCACTATCCGGACTAACCCCTACAGAGAATGCTGCAGGGAATATCATCAAGCCTGCAAGAACGGCAATGGCTGTATCAATAAGAGCTATCTGAAAAGCAGAAACTGACAGTTTTGATTGTTTGTTAAAATAAGAAGCATACGTACAAAGACAGGCTGAGCCCAAACTTAAGGAGAAAAAGGCTTGTCCCAAGGCATCAAAAAGAATATGAGGGGTTAGTTTCTGAAAATCAGGTTTGAAAAGAAAAGCTATTCCTTTCGAGGCATGTGGCAACAAGCAAGAAGCAACTACGATAAGAATCAACATAAGAAACAATACAGGCATCATAACGTTTGAAGCCTTCTCCAAACCATTACGTACTCCCTTAATCACGACAAAATGCGTTAGCAGAATAAAGGCAATAGTCCAGAATAATGGTCGAATGGGATCAGTAGAGAAACTTTGAAAATAGGCATTTACCTCTTGTACATTGCCATGAATCTGCCCAAATATAAAAGCAAAAAGATATTGCAGGCACCAACCGGCTACTACAGCATAGAATCCTAATATAATCATGGATGTAAAGATGCCGATATATCCGATGACCCCACCAGGACCGCCATGGGAGATTTTACGATACGCTCTCGCCGCATTTGCTGCAGAATGACGGCCAACAATAAACTCACTGATAATCCCTGGTATACCAAGAACGAGTACACAACTAATATAGATCAGGATAAAGGCTGCCCCACCGTCATGTCCCGCCATATAAGGAAAACGCCAAACATTTCCCAGTCCTACAGCTGAACCAGCCGTAGCGAGGACCATACCTATCTTGCTTCCAAAACTTTCTCGTTCCATGTCATATCTTTTATCAGATTAACTAAAAATTTTAAAACACCTTAAATTGGTGCAGGAAGATAGCCAGAATCAGTAATGGACAAATAAAGCGTATGGTTATCAGATAAATGTTAAAAAAACGGGCAGAGAGCGTTCCCCAATTGGTAAATTCGTCCTTAACAATTTTCTTGGGCAGATACCATCCTAAGAAAAGGCACATAAAGAACCCACCGGCAGGTAACATAATATTTCCCGTAATAAAGTCAAACCAGTCAAACAAAGTTTTTCCGAAGAAAGTTAAAGATGTTGACCTACCAAGAGACAACGAACAAAGGGCACCTATAACACAGCAACTCACCGTAACGAATATTGCTCCTTTCTTCCTGGAAATATGAAGTTCCTCATAAACAAAGGCTGTATTTGCTTCATGAAGAGATATAAGAGAAGTCAAAGCTGCAAGAAACAACAGACCATAAAAGAACAGTGATATAATCCACTTCACAATCGGTGCTCCAGAGAACGCCTCGTTAAAGACATTCGGCAAAGTAATAAAAAGCAAAGAAGGCCCACTATCAGGACTGACACCTACGGAAAATGCAGCAGGGAATATCATCAAGCCTGCGAGAATAGCTACCGCTGTATCGATAAAGGCAATCTGTCCAGCCGACTTAGTCAGATTTGTCTGTCGGCTAAAATAAGAAGCATAAGTACAAAGACAACCCATTGCAATACTCAAAGAATAAAAAGATTGCCCTATTGCATCCAGAAATACATTCCCGTTCATCTTGGAAAAATCAGGTTTAAAAAGGAAACTGATACCTTTTCCTGACCCGGGCAGCAGACAAGATATAACGACGATGATCAGTAAAAGGATAAACAACATAGGCATCATCAATTTAGAAGCCTTTTCAATACCATTTCTCACACCATGTACAATGACGAAATGAGCAATAAGAAAGGTAATTACTGTCCAGAATATAGGGCGAAAGGGATCCGCACAGAAAATCTTAAAATAATTCATAACGTAAGCTGGGTCACCTTTCAATTGTCCCATAAAAGACGCGTATAAATAGTTCAAACACCATCCTGCAACCACGGCATAGTAACTTGTAATCAGATAGCCAGTCAAAACCTGAAAATATCCGACCAGTTTCCAAGATGTACCATGAGCCAAATTACTATAGGCACGGGCTGTATTCGCTGCACCATGACGTCCGATTATAAACTCACTGATGATACATGGCAGTCCCAAAACCACTATACATATAATATATCCAAATATAAAAACAGCGCCTCCGTCCTTCCCTGCCATATAAGGGAAACGCCAGATATTACCTAACCCTACAGCAGAACCAGCCGTAGCTAATACCGCTCCTAATTTACTTCCAAAACTTGCTCTCTCTTTTTCAGGCATTTCCTATCTATCAATTAATGTTGTCAAAACATGGCAAAATTACAAAAAACATCTCAATTTTACAACAAACAGAAAGTAAAAGTACTCATACTGTTGCAATTAAAGTTAAAATGCAAACAAAAATCGGGCATAAAAAGAGAGGAAAGCTCTCTATATCAATTTGTTAAGTAGAAATAGCTGATTACTAATAAATTCACACTTTTCTATAAGGAAATATCAAAAAAGGAAAAAGGATGTCAGTATAAACTTCATCCTTTTCAATTTTTCACAGTATTTCTTCCATTTACAGACAAAATTACTTTAAAGGCACATAACCACACTTCATCACAATCTGTTGGCCACGAGGAGAAAGAAGAAAACGGATAAAAGGCATGACCTTTGGTGTATTATCAGCCGTATAATAATAAAACAAAGGACGTATAATCGGATAAATACGTTTACGCCCGGTAGTCATATTAGGATAAATAAAGCGGCGGTTGTCATAAGAAACATGAATGGCCTTGACATACCTATTTACATAGGCAAGTCCCACATATCCGATAGCTCCTTTTGTCTGTTTTACAGACTGGATCACAGCACCTGTTGCCGGCATAGAGAGTACCCCTGCCATATAATTTTTTTCTTTCAAGACGCTACTTTTGAAAAATTCATAGGTTCCAGAAGAGGTCTCACGAGAATACACAACGATCTTCCAATCTGGTCCACGCCGGTGGGTAACAGGATCTACGAGTTGATTCCAATTGGTCCGTTTCCCTCTAAAGATAAGTTCCAATTGAACACGTGTAAGATGAGATATAGGATTATCAGGATTGACTACGACAGCTAAGGCATCATAAGCAATAATGGCTTGACAAAGTTTTTTATGCTTTTTTTTCAAGTTCATCCGCTCTCCGAATTTAATAGAGCGAGAAGCCATGGCTATATCCGTCGTTCCATCAAGTAATGAAGAGATTCCTACACCCGACCCTCCACCTGTCACCATCAAATGAGCACTGGGATGGAGCTTCATATAGGTCTCTGAAGCTTCTTGTGAAACTGGTAATACGGTATCACTTCCCTTAATCTTTTGTGCTTCGACAGTGCCCACAAACCCAAAAGATAAAATAATCATTAAGGTATTAACTATTTTCATATTTCATCTGCATTTACGCAAAATAAGGCTTTTCATGTTACAGGTATTTTTCAAACATATTACATTCGGGTTACAGTATAAAATAAATTTTGAATGTAATAAGATTGTAACGTCTTCTTTACACATACTTCACATCATGTCTCTATTTTTGCATTTGGAAGAACAGATAAAAATGAAGATATGAAAGCATTCTTTGAAAAAGTAATCAGCGGCATTATTACATGCAGCGGTTTTCTGACAAGTATTGTCATCATATTGATTATTCTATTTCTTTTCTCTGAAGGCTTCGGGCTGTTTTCACAGAAGTCAATAGAAGGCGGATATACCCTTGTCGTCAATCAGTCAAATCCCATCAAGGAACTTGATGCAGGTCAGATCAATAAAATTTTCGATCAGGATATTCATAACTGGAAACAAGTAGGCGGGGAAGATCGTCAAATCAAGGTTTTCCGATTTGATGATATGCTCTCCTTTTTTAAAGAGAAACAGTTGGGCAAAAACTATGAAAATGCCGGAAAATGTATCAGCCAACTAGTAGCCGCCAACCCGGGAATAATAGGCTTTGTCCCAAAAGAATTTATCCACAAAGATGCTCACGTCAAACAACTGAAAGATCCTCATATTTCGTTTTGGGAAACACTTTTCGGTAAACAATGGTACCCCACAGCAACACCCGCCCCGCAGTTCGGTTTCTTACCACTTATATTAGGAACGATTTGGGTCACTTTCTTTGCAATCCTATTTTCTCTTCCATTCGGTTTATCCGTGTCTATTTATCTTTCAGAAGTGGCAAGTCCACGAATCAGGTCGTTTCTCAAACCCGTCATTGAACTCCTGAATGGTATACCTTCTGTCGTCTACGGATTTTTCGGTCTGATTGTCATTGTTCCTCTTCTACAAAACACTTTTCATTTGCCTGTAGGAGAAAGTGGCCTTGCCGGAAGTATCATTCTAGCGATAATGGCATTACCTACCATTATATCCGTCAGCGAAGATGCTATGCAGAACTGCCCTCGAGAAATGCGTGAAGCCAGTTTGGCTTTAGGAGCCACACAGTGGCAAACTATCTATAAAGTAGTAATTCCTTATTCTATCTCTGGTATCACCTCTGCCATTGTATTAGGTATTGGACGAGCTTTCGGCGAAACGATGGCTGTGCTGATGGTTACAGGAAATGCAGCTATAATTCCAACCTCTATCACGGATCCACTGAGAACTATTCCCGCAACGATTGCAGCGGAATTAGGTGAAGCTCCTACAGGTGGACCTCATTATGAATCCCTATTCCTCTTGGGCATTATCTTGTTTATCATGACAATGATTGTCAATTTGAGCGTAGAATATATCTCTTCCAAACACAAATAAAAAGATATGAACCAGTTTGTATATTCAAAAGATGTGAGTCATCATAAAAAGTTGACACAGAAAATAGCCTTCGGGATATTCCGTCTACTGAGTATTATCATTGTGCTGATTCTCATCATCATTCTAGCTTTTATTATCAAAAAAGGCATAGGTGTTATCAACTGGAAATTCATCACCACCTTTCCTTCCGATGGTATGAAGGGAGGAGGAATCTTTCCTGCTATTGTCGGGACACTCTATCTGATGGCAGGAGGAGCACTGTTTGCTTTTCCTCTGGGAATCATGAGTGGGATTTATATGCATGAATATGCTACAAATGGAAAAGTCATCCGGTTCATACGAATGATGACTAACAATCTGGCAGGAGTCCCGTCTATCGTCTTCGGATTATTCGGAATGGCACTTTTTGTCAACTTCTTTGGTTTCGGAGACAGTATTCTTTCCGGATCACTGACCCTCGGCCTGCTGGCATTACCACTGGTTATCCGCACAACGGAAGAAGCCTTGAAAGCTATTCCTGACAGTTTTCGAGAAGCCAGCCGTGCTCTTGGGGCATCCAAACTTCAGACGATATGGCATGTAATCTTACCTATGGCAATGCCGAACATCATGACAGGACTCATTTTATCTCTCGGCCGTATATCAGGAGAAACGGCACCTATTCTGTTTACCTGTGCTGCATATTTCCTGCCACAACTGCCACACAGCATCTTTGACCAATGCATGGCTTTACCTTATCATCTCTATGTCCTCGCTACAAGTGGTACGGATATAGACAAGCAGATGCCTATTGCGTACGGTACAGCTCTTGTCCTCATTTTAATGATTTTAATCATCAACTTAATTGCTAATTTCCTACGCATTTATTTTCAGAGAAAATTAAAAAAGAACTAAAATGGATAAGATTGAAGTAAAACATGTCAATTTCTATTACGGAAACTTTCAGGCACTGAAGGATATCAGCTTGAATGTAAAGGAACATGAAGTTACTGCTTTTATCGGCCCTTCTGGTTGCGGTAAATCTACCTTTCTCCGATTATTCAATCGGATGAATGACTTGATTCCCGGAACTAGACTTGAAGGAGCAATAAACATTGACGGAAATAATATTTATGACAAATCTGTCAATATCGACCTGCTGCGCAGAAATGTAGGAATGGTCTTCCAACGCTCAAATCCGTTTCCTAAAAGTATCTATGAAAACGTTGCATACGGCCTGCGTGTAAACGGAATCAAAAATGAGAAATTCATACAAGAGAGAGTAGAGCAGACTCTTAAAGGAGCAGCTCTATGGGATGAAGTAAAGGATAAATTGAAACAATCTGCATACACCTTATCAGGAGGGCAACAGCAACGGCTTTGCATCGCTCGTTCAATGGCAGTAAATCCAGATATATTATTAATGGACGAACCCGCCTCTGCTCTTGATCCCATATCAACAACCAAGATAGAGGAACTGATCTATGAAATCAAGAAACAGTATACGATTGTCATCGTTACCCATAACATGCAACAGGCGGCACGTGTAAGTGATAAGACAGCATTTTTCTACCTCGGAAAACTTATTGAGTTTGATGATACAAAGAAGATCTTTACAAATCCTTCCAAAGAAGCTACACAAAATTATATCACCGGACGTTTTGGCTGATCCATATCATAAACCTATATTCTTCACTTTAAAATATTATAAATACTATGGTAAAATTTATAGAAGAAGAACTAATGACAATCCGCAAGGAAATCCTGGATATGTGGGCCTTGGTCTATGACCAGATAAAAACTGTATGCGAAGCTATACCAACAGCGGATAAGAAGAAAGCTTGGAAAGTCTTAATCAGAGAAAAAAGAGTCAACGCATCAGAATTAAAAATAGATTGTGATGTAGAAGATTTCCTCGTTTTATATAACCCCGTAGCCATTGACCTTCGCTTTGCTTTGGCTATGCTGAAGATGAATGCAGATCTGGAACGCATCGGTGATTTTGCCGAAGGCATTTCCAGATTTATCATCAAAGATGAAGGGGAGGAAATCCCCGATCCGGAATTACTCAAGAAATTGAGGCTGAATGAAATGGTTGAACAAGTCCTGTCAATGCTTGACACAGCTCGTCAAGCCTTGATACATGAAGATTTGGAACTAGCCAACAGTTTATTTTCAAAAGATAATATTGTGGATGAAATCAATAGTAACGTCTCAAAGATATTAGCGGACTATGTACACGATAAACCGGAAAAGGCGCAATTTTGCTTTGATCTTAAAAGTGTATTCCTCAAACTGGAACGTGCAGGTGATCACACGACAAATCTTGACGAAGAAATTATCTTCTATATTGACGCAAAAGTCTTGAAACATAGTTATGATAATTCTAAAAGTGACGAAGCTATTAATCATGTTATGAATGAAGGGGAAAATTAAATGAATAAAGAACATATAACAAAATCTGATCATACTGGAAAAAGTAATTTACTGGTTTTATTCACCTTAACGTCTGACTTTAAATGAATTATAACTAATTTAATGAGTATGTGTGTTAGAAAATAATTGTATCTTTGCATTATATAGATAAAAACAAGTACTTTCATGGATAATAATAAAGTTCGGATACTCGTTGTAGATGACGAAGAAGATTTGTGTGAAATACTCAAGTTTAATCTGGAAACAGAAGGCTATGAGGTAGAAACAACCAATTCTGCAGAAGAGGCCTTAAATAAAGATATTCCTTCTTTCCAATTGTTGCTTCTTGATGTAATGATGGGTGGAATGTCTGGATTTGCCATGGCCAAAAAACTGAAAGAAAATCCGGTAACGGCACCGATACCTATCGTATTCTTGACCGCGAAAGATACAGAAAATGATACGGTAACAGGGTTTAATCTGGGTGGTGATGACTATATCTCCAAACCTTTTTCAATCCGTGAAGTATTGGTCAGAATTCGTGCTGTCCTACGAAGGACTCATGAAAAAGAGAAAACAGAAGAATCACAGATTCTAAGTTATCAGGGACTTATGATGAACCTAGACAAGAAAACTGTTTCTGTTGAAGGCAATAATGTTCCTTTTACAAAAACAGAATTTGAACTGTTACACCTTTTACTGAATGAAAAAGGAAAAGTGTTTTCCAGACAGGAATTGATCAATCGGGTCTGGCCCAGAGATGTGATGGTACTTGACAGAACAGTTGATGTCAATATTACAAGACTTAGAAGAAAAATTGGTCCTTATGCTAAATATATTGTAACACGTCTGGGATTCGGTTATTACTTTGATGCTTGAATTTTCTTAAGTTCTTATCTTTTTATCTTTTGTGTCCATCCTGTCTCTTCAACATCCATTTTAACTTTTAACCTTTAAGTTCTGTATTATGCGTAGGTTATCTCTCGGAAAGAAGTTGTTTAATAGTGTATTGGTGATATTTCTTGCCTTTGCTGCCGCCTTTATCGTATTCCAACAAGTGAGAGAAAGACAGTATAAAATCGCATATTTAAATCAACAGTTACAAGATTACAACGGTCGCATGAATGATGCTCTAAAGTATATCGGCAATCATTCTGAAAAAAATCTGTCTGCTTATATTCACACACACCCTATTAAAGATCTGAGAGTGACACTGATCTCTGATAAAGGGAAAGTTCTTTTCGATAATGTACATAAAGATTATCGAAATATGGATAATCATATCAATAGGACTGAAATCCGACAAGCCTTAGCTGTAGGGGCCAGTTCTACTATAGAAAGAAAAAGCAAAACGCTTCAACATGATTATTTCTATTCTGCCACATATTTTCCAAAAGAACACTTAATTATACGTAGTGCCTTACCACATAATAACGATTTATCTAAATCTCTCCAGACAAATCACCTCTATTTCTGGTTTACACTTGGTATCCTTATTATCCTTACCATTTTTCTCTATCGATTCATGAACCGGTTAAATTCTAATGTCAATAAACTGCGCACTTTTGCTTATCGCGCCGAACATAATGAAAGTTTGGATGTAGAAGACTTGGCTGCCTTTCCAGACGATGAACTGGGAGAAATTGCTGAACGGATTATCAAAATGTATAAGAATTTGCGAAGTACACGAAAAGAACAAAGTATCTTAAAACGCCAATTGACACAAAATGTTGCTCATGAATTGAAGACACCGGTAGCAAGCATTCAAGGGTATCTGGAAACAATCCTGGATAATCCGAAAATCAGTGAATCCATGAAGGAACAGTTCTTAAGACGTAGCTATGCTCAGAGTCAACGGTTGACAAGTCTGCTACATGATATCTCTACTCTGAACCGCTTGGATGATGCCTCATCTGAAATGTTTGACTTCGAAACTGTAGATATTTCGCAGATGGTCAAAGATATTCAGAAAGAAACAGCCTTATCTTTAGAGAAACACCGTATGACGTTCATCGACAAACTTCCTGATAATGTCAAAGTCAAAGGTAACCGTTCACTTCTTTATAGCATCTTCCGTAATCTTACGGATAATTCCATCTCATACGCCGGTGAAAACACAACTATCACACTTGAAAGTAAGCTACAGGGAAATAAATGGCACTTTACCTTCAAAGATAATGGAGTCGGGGTGCCCCAGGAGCATCTCCCCCGCTTATTCGAACGCTTTTACAGGTTAGACAAAGGACGCAGCCGAAAAATGGGCGGAACAGGATTGGGATTGGCTATCGTCAAGAATGCAGTACTCCTTCATGATGGAACTATTAGGGTAAAAAACAATTCAGACGGAGGACTTCGATTTGATTTCTCTATAAAAATATAGAGGCCAACCCTTTGGCGGAATTAAACATGAAGGAAAAAGCAGGTATAAGAAGTTGTACATATATCTAATTTTGAACCACCTATACTGTTTAGCCTTTAAACTATCAATCCGAAATTACCACAGCGTGGTAATAGGCTTTCCAGACTATGGTAATAGACTTTCCAGACTATGGTAACAGGCTTTCCAGTACTGTGGTAATAGGCTTTCCAGACTATGGTAATGAGTTTACCAGTACTGTGGCAATAAGCTTACCAGTACTGTGGTAATGAGTTTACCAGTACTGTGGTAATAGGCTTTCCAGTACAGTACTGTAATAAATTAATTCTTCCAACGACTAGAGGCCATTATTCTATAGATTAAACCAATCTATTTTTATCAAAATAAAATACGACTATCTTATCAGTTCTCCATAAACTTCTTTGATGCTCGAAGTTGGTGCCTCATCACACTCAAGAATTCCTGGCTTTCCTGCAAGACATTAAGATAAAGCAGATTTATCTGCATCTGGCTATTATCGCCTTTCTGCATACGATAGAGATGCCTCTTACGCAGAATCGACAGTTCATCCTTACATCCATCAGCTTCTGCCAGAATCTCCCGGTAATTCTCATACTGGTTCATAGCTATCTCTTTTTCCGTATCTTCCATCAGCCCATTGATCCTTCCTTGCATGGACTGGAACTCATTGACATAATTTTCAGGAAAAGGACTGAAACTATTGTCAACATGTTCCTTGATGGGATCCAGCATACGCCGGAGACTATAGAGAAACTGCTGGTCTGCATTCGCTCCCAGATGAAACCAAGTATTCCGCTCAATAGAAATATTCAAAGGACTTTTCTTTAATCCTAACATCTCCTGACGACGATATTTCTTCAGATTGTTCTGCTCATTCTTCAACTCCTTATCTGCATGACGGAGGCCTTTTACATCTTCCTTGGCCAACCCGTTGAGAATCTGGTTATATTCTTTCAATGCAAAGCGATTCTCATAACTCTGAGTCCTACTTACGTGTTTCCTCAGAATATCCCACACCAGTTCCGGGTCGCGAGTACGCATCATCAACTGGAAGGTATCCTCTTCTTCATTCTCCTTCTTTTCTTTCTTTGCAAACCTACGGTTAGAATGAATCAACAGAAAAACAACAAGAACCATGAAAGACAATTGAACAGGGAATCCGCCGAAATGCATTAGCAGACACACTAATCCGGCAACTATGAAAGCCACCCCTGCTGTAATAAACCATCCACCAATCACACTTAATACTCCAGTTACACGGAATACAGCACTTTCTCGACTCCAAGCCCTGTCAGCAAGAGAAGTACCCATGGCCACCATGAAGGTAACATAAGTAGTGGAAAGTGGCAGCTTATGGTTCGTACTGACGGTTATCAGCATGGCACTCAAAACTAGATTGATTGAAGCCCGCACTAAATCAAAAGCGGCCTTGTCATCTGTAAGAATAACATCATTTTTATCAAATCTGGAATCTATCCAGTTAAGAATCTTACGAGGAAGTATCCTTCTTGCAACAGTTCCTGTATTCTGCGCAAAACGGACAATCGCACGTGCTGCCTTTGAACTACCGAACATTTCATCCCCCTCATCCTGACGGGATAAGTCTACGGAAGTCTTAATAACGTGCTTAGCTTTCTTTGAAGTTGCCAGAGCAACAATCATGATCAAACCGGCTCCTAAAAGATAGATAGGAGGTGTATCTGCACTCGACATCAATGATTTCATCATAAAAGCCGTCGGAGCCAAACCATGCGCATTCATCATATAATCATGACAGGAACTAAGACCGGCTAGGGGCACCCCGATCAGGCTGACAAGATCATTCTTTGCATAAGCCATTGCAAGTGCAAACGTACCCATCAACACGATACATTTAAATATATTGACGTGCAAGAGATGAAGTATCTCTATGAGTATCGTTGACACAATAAAAGTATATACCAGAAGCAGATTGATATTCTTATTAATATAATCTCTGACAGAATATGAAATATATGAACTCGATCCCAATCCTTTTATAAAAATAAAATAGGTCAAAACCGTAAAAGCGATACCTCCGAAAACAGCTATAAGATATTTCAAGTACTTCTTATAACTAAACGTAAAAAACACCCGCGTGAACCACATCACAATAGAACCAAAAAAGAAAGCGACCACAACAGACAAGAAAATAGCAATGATCATGCTCAAGGCTTTACTGGAATTAAGCAGTACACCATAGGAAAGAGAACTATTCCCTGCCATTTTCACAGTAGCAAGGGCAAAGGTTCCGCCTAAAAGTTCAAATACCATTGACACTGTTGTGGAAGTCGGAAAGCCTAAAGTATTAAAGACCGTCAGAACCATAACGTCTGTCACCATCATAGCAAGAAAAATCGTCATCACTTCATCAAAAGAATAATGATCGGGCATCATTACTCCATGTCTTGCTACATCCATCATTCCTGATGACATAAACGCTCCCAGAATAACACCAAATGAGGCTGTCAAAAGAATAGTACGAAAACTAGCTACTCGTGCACCCACGGCCGGCTGAAGAAAATTAACAGCATCATTGCTCACACCTGCAAGAAGATCAAACACTGCCAGACACAGTAGGAAAATCAAGATGCATAGATAAAGAATACTCATATTAGTTCTTTTAGGCCCCAAAGGTATGTCATAGATGTTACAAAAAGTTTAAACACAAGTTACAATCATGTTACAATCATGTTACAACCAGACATAAAAAAGATAAGAAAAAACAGTATGGCAACAAACATAAATTGGATTCCAAAAGGAGCATCATAAATTAAAATTAAATAAAAGAGATTGTTTGACAGCAATAAAACGCTTATCAATAAATGGCAGCAATTAAAGCCATTCATATTTTAGAATATACAAAATCACATTAACAATGATTATGTATATTAATAGATAAAGAGAATTTAATGACGGAAATCTTCAGGAATAGTATCCTTCCATTGTGAAAAAGGATATTTAAGCAGATGAGAATTATAGAAGCGCTCGTCACCGGTCACTTCGTCACCGATAAAATCTGGTTTTGAATAAGGTTCATTCTCGGAGCCTAATTCTACCTCTGCCATAACAAGTCCTTGATTATCCCCATAGAACTCATCTACTTCTAAAATATGGTGGTCAAATGGTATTAAATAACGCCGCTTATCAATAATTCCACCCCTACAAAGGATCATCAAATGTTCGGCTTCATCAAGAGTGATCTCTTTCTCAAATTCATACCGAGTCATTCCATGATTCACAGATTTTCCTTTAATAGTAAGGTATGCCTTCTCATCACGTATTCGAATACGTACAGTAGCCCCTTCCGCAGGAATATATCCCTGTCTGATATGACTACTTGAAGTTGCAGCTAACCTATAAGCTTCACCTCTTTTGACCAGAAATTTTCTTTCTATCTCCAGTCCACTCATCAGTTATTCGAAAAAGTAATAATCATAAAAATAATGGCCAGTATAATCAGACCACCGAAAATGAGATATACTACCAACTTACCTTTATCCTCTTCTTTCCTTTCATAGGCTTCATGTTTAGCCCTTCTCAACGCTTTATTACTACTCATAGTCTTATATTATTTAGGTAATTATATTTTAAAACATATCAGTTTTCTTCTTCTGTAACATGAAATTCCATTAAATAAGCCTTGATGAAACCGTCGATCTTACCATCCATGACAGAATCGACATCTGAAGTTTGAAAACCAGTCCGATGGTCTTTCACTCTGCGGTCATCAAAAACATAACTACGGATTTGACTTCCCCACTCTATCTTCTTCTTTCCGGCTTCTATCTTAGCTTTCGCCGCCATCTGCTTTTTCATTGCCCGGTCATACAATTGACTTTTTAGAAGAAGCATAGCTTTGGCACGGTTTTTAGGCTGATCCCGCGTTTCTGTATTCTCTATCAGTATCTCTTCTTTCTCTCCCGTATCAGGATCTTCATACTGGTATCTCAGTCGAACGCCTGATTCAACTTTATTGACATTCTGACCGCCTGCTCCACCGGATCTGAATGTATCCCAAGAAACTTTGGCAGGATCAACATAGACCTCAATAGTATCATCTACCAAAGGTGAGACAAACACAGAAGCAAAACTCGTCATTCGCTTACCTTGAGCATTATAGGGAGAAACTCGTACCAAACGATGTACACCATTTTCGCTCTTCAGATAACCATAAGCAAACTCACCCTCAATAGTCATTTCTACACTTTTGATACCAGCCTCATCACCATCGAGGATATTAGTGACTTTCACTTTATAGCCATGAGCTTCACTCCATCGCATATACATTCGCATAAGCATAGAAGCCCAATCTTGACTTTCTGTCCCTCCTGCTCCAGAATTGACCTTCATCACAGCGCTCATAGGATCTTCTTTCTGGCGCAACATATTCTTTAATTCCAAAGCTTCAATATCTTTGATAGCTTTGGCATAATCAGCTTCAACTTCCTCTTCGGTAACCATCTCTTCCTTATAGAAATCGCAGGCCAATTTTAATTCATCAGCATCTTGACGTACTTCCTCATAATCTTTCAGCCATTTTTCTATGCCTTTGACTTTAATCATTTGGGCCTGAGCACGTTTAGGATCATTCCAAAAATCCGGAGCCTCTGTTCTCAATTGTTCCTCTTCAAATTCTACTTTCTTGTGGTCTATATTCAGATAACGATGCAACGCATCTGTGCGCACTTGAACATCTTTCAGTTGATCAGCTGTAATCATTTATTTTTCCTCAAATACTTTTTCTACTTGTTATTTGCTCAACATTGCCGTCCTTGACTTATCCAGCCATACATCAGCAAAACTCAGCATTCATCGTACATTTTATCAATAATCAATTTGTGATTTCTGGCAATCACGGGTCTTTTCAACTTCAGTGTACTTGTTAATTCTCCAGACTCTTCTGAGAAATGATGGGCTAAAAGTGTAAAATGCTTGATTTGCTGGTAAGGAGCTAACGTCTGTTGAAGTGTTGCGATACGCTCCATCATCATATCATTAAAAAGTTGATTGGCACATAACTCTTCTCGAGAACCAAATTGAATATTGTGGCTACGAGCCCATTCCTCTGCTATCCTAAACTCTGGTACAATCAGTGCTGAAACAAATTTCCGCTGATCTGCAATAACAGCCACCTGGTCAATAAATTTATCTACCAGCAGTATTGCCTCAATTTGCTGCGGAGCAATATACTTACCATTACTAGTTTTAAAAAGATCTTTGATACGTTCCTGCAAATAGAGTTCACCTTTTTTCATATATCCGGCATCACCGGTATGGAAGAAGCCTTCCTGATCAAAAGCTATGGCATTAACATTATCACGCTTATAATAGCCCCTGGTAATAGTCGGTCCTTTCAGAAGTATTTCGTTATCCGCTCCGATCTTGATTTGGATACCATTAATGGGACGACCAACAGAACCAATAGAAAAAGGCTTGCCCCGAAAATCACAAGAAACAGTAGCCAGACTTTCTGTAAGTCCATATCCTACTACCATAAAGATGCCTATAGCATGAATAAATCCTTCTACCTCTGGGGAAACGTATGCTCCTGCAGTCGGAAATATATTCGGATGAATCAGCCCCAACTGTTTACGAACAAGACTCAAGATCGTTCTGTCTACTACTTTATACTGCAATTCCAAAGCTATAGGCACATGCTTTCCTTTGCTTTTGTAAGATATATTTCGCTTATGTCCTATCAACAAGGCATATCGAAAGGCTTTCCTTTGTAAAGAAGAAGAATGTTCTATTCTGTCCTTTACAGCTATATAGACTTTCTCCCAGAAACGAGGTACAGAGCACATACAGGTCGGATGTGTCTCCTGCATGGATTTTTGTATCTCTTTAGGATATGTATTAATAATCATCTGAGCTCCCTCTGTCAAGCATAGATAAGTCCAGGCTCGTTCAAAAATATGAGTAAACGGCAGGAAATTAATGACACGATCCTTTTCTCTTATAGGCACACAGGCATCATTCGCTTTGAAAGCAGCATCATACTGGCTATAGGTCAATATGACACCTTTACTATCTCCTGTTGTTCCACTCGTATAGAGAATATCACAGATATCATCCATACTGGCTTGAGTCCAAAGTACTTCTACTTCTGACTGACGAGGCAGATTCTCACCTAATTTTATAAAATCATCAAAATAAAGTGCATTTGGATCATGGGTAGAAATCCTTACACTACGGTCATAAATGATAATACGTTCCAAGGAAGGACAAAGAGCAAAGACACGATGAGCCTTATTGTACTGTTCCTGCTCACCTACAAAGATAAAGCGTACTTGGGCATCATTGATAATATACTGAATTTGCTGTTCACTACTTGTAGCATAAAAAGGGATTGTCACTACCCGTACACCGTATGCCCCGAAATTAGTATAAAGATATTGAGCACAATTCTGTGAGAAAATTGCAATATTCTCCTGAGATTTTACACCAAGATTCAATAAAGCATTGCTGACTTGCTTAACTCTATGGGAAAAACCATTCCAGGAAACGGATTCCCATTTCAGGCTTCCAAAATTCCGAAAAGTTAGGGCAGGTTTATCACCATACTTTTTGGCCTGTTTATGAATCAGCACCGAAAGATGACATCTTGTTTGCATATTCGTCTATTCTTTATACATGCAAAGATAAAGTAAATCACTAAGAACACAAAATAAAATACTCCTTTTTTCTCGATTCTTCACAGTTTACGGAGACTCTTTCATTCTTTTTCTTAACTTTGTAGAATGAAAATTCTAATTATACCATTTATAAATAGGATCAACATTAATCTATTATCTGAAATAAGTGATTTTCATCTTTAACCTCCAAGAAAAATGAATATAGGAAAATATACAGAAGAAGCTTTGGAACTTCTTGAGAAGTTGATTTCAACACCGTCCATCAGCAAGAATGAAAACCAGGCTGCCGATATTATTGAAGAAAAACTCCGCGAATATGGCTTTATCACTCATCGTAAGATGAATAACGTCTGGGTTTGTAATTCCGAGTGGAACGAACGGTATCCGACCCTTCTTCTCAATGCTCATATTGATACGGTCAAACCAGTAAATTCATGGACTAGACAACCATTCAAACCAACAAGAGAAGGGAATCGGCTTTATGGCCTGGGGGCAAATGACTGTGGCGGTGGATTAGTATCTTTATTGCAAGTCTTCCGAATACTAACTGCAAAACCACAGAAATACAATCTTGTTTATTTGGCGTCAGCAGAAGAAGAAATCTCTGGGGCAAAAGGAATCAGCTCCGTTCTTCCTCTTTTGCCTAAAATCGATTTGGCTATTGTCGGTGAGCCCACTGGCATGCAACCCGCAATAGCAGAGAAAGGACTAATGGTACTTGATATCATTGCTCATGGAAAAAGCGGGCATGCAGCCAGAGATGAAGGAGTAAATGCTATCTATAAAATCCTAGATGATCTGGTTTGGCTACGCGACTATCACTTCCAGAAAGTCAGTCCTTTCCTCGGGCCAACAAAAATGAGCGTTACAGTACTCCATGCAGGTACACAACATAATATTATCCCAGACCTCTGCACTGCACTTGTGGATGTACGAACGAATGAATTTTATAATAATGAAGAAGTATATCACTTCATAGCAGAACACATTAAAAGCGAATGCAAGGCGCATTCTTTCCGATTAAAGTCTTCTAGAATCGCTCCAGAACATCCTATCGTCAAAAGGTGCATTGCTTTAGGGATGAAACCTTTCGGATCCCCAACTCTCAGTGACCAGGCTCTTATGAACTTCCCATCTCTTAAACTTGGCCCAGGTCAATCATCTCGCAGTCATTCCGCTGATGAATTTATTCTGACCGACGAGATATCTACAGCAATCAGCACATACGTCAAACTCTTAGATCAAACAGAATTCTAAAGCAGTATTGCAAAACATTCTTCGATTATCTCAACAAGCATCACCTTTCTAACCAAACTTCCGGATTTAACTTAGCTGTTTCCCTGCGTAACTGAAATTGAAGGATATGGTCTGGGCAAACAGCACCTAACAATTGGCGCGTATGTACTTTCTGTCCCTTATGAACCGACACAGACTTCAGATTGCAATATACAGAAATATACGCACCATGCCGTATCATAACAACCATTGAGCCACCGTAACTGAATACATAGCTTACCTCACCATCATAGATGGAACGAGCCATAGCTCCCGGCCCTCCTAAAATATTAATTCCTTTATTATCAAGAGTAACCCCTTTCAGCCCGGCCACATTATATTCTCCAAAGTGGCTTACAACATGATAATTCCCTGTAATTGGCATAGGTAAACGGCCTCTGTTTGCTTCAAAGCCACTATTCATCATGCGGTCAACAGCCGTCAAGCTAAGGGTATTCTGCTCCTGCTGTTTTGCAACCGCAATTTCCTTTCGGTTTCTTTCAGCATCCGCTTGAGCTTTACGCTCAGCTGCTTTGCGGTCAGCTTCTGCCTCTCTGGCTGCTTGGTCAGCTTCTGTCTTACGGGCAGTTGCGGCAGCTTGAGCTTGTCGGGCCTCTTCTGCCTTACGAGCAGCAGCAATAGCCTGAGCTTTCTTTGTTGCATCAGTTTGAGCCTGACGGGCTGCGGCAGTCTCCTCGATTGCCTTCTGGCGGGCTTCTTCTGCAGCCCGTGCTGCGGCCTTCAATTGAGCTTCACGAGCCTTCGCCTGAGCTATCCTCTGCGCATTTGCAGCCGCTGCTGCTGCAGCAGCGGCGCGCTTCTGAGCCAGCATCTGTGCCCGTTTTTTCGCTACTTCTGCAGACTTTCTTCGTGCTTCTGCAGCTGCAGCAGCACGCTCGCGAGCCACTTCCTGAGCCACTAAACGATCAATCTGAGCATTCAAGGCAGCATTCTTTTTATGTTGCTCGGCAATAATTTCTTGAATTGTCTTCTGCTGATCTTTCAGACTTTCGACTACCTGTTGTTGCTGTCCATGTTTTACCTGAAGATTATTCTTTTCAATCTTACCTTTATATAATAAAACATTCTTATGTCCCTTGACATTGACCAACTGATGATGCTTACGATTTACTTCTAATTGTTTAGCTTCCACTATCCTGCCCTGTGCCTTCTGATAAGCAGAATACTGCCGGATAAATTGTAAACGACGGTACATCTGGGCAAAATTTTTGGCACTGAAAATAAACATCAATTTATCCTGCACACTATGATGACGGGACATATAACGCATACTCCTGATATACTTGGCCTTACGATCTTGAAGTTGCTGCTCAAGTGTGCTCAGTTGTCCTTTCAAGATGCCGATATTACCATTAATATGATCAATATCTTTCTGAATACCATCTATTTTCTGCTGGCTCTGGTCAATTTCACCGTTGATGAGCATCAGATTCTGTAATCGTTGATGCACAGCATTCCGATTAGCTCGTAAAGCTGCCTCCTGCTGGCGGATCTTCCTCTGAATAGCAGCACGTTGTCGCTGCAGACTATGTATAGACGTTTGGGAAGCATTTGCTTTCCGCCTGACCTTATTGTTCTTTTTCTTAGACTGTTTCTGAATAGCCTTGCTCTTTTGAGTTCTATGATGCTTAGTCAATCTCTTAGAGACAACTGTTGTTTTCACATTTGTTTTCTGATGCCGATTCTGGGTAAAAGAACATAAAGGAAACGACAAAACCAATAATATCAACAGCAATCTTCTCATTACAACTCGATAATTTTAAATAACATTCAGTTTCAAAAGGTATTTTTTCAGAGTCTTCGTTACATATTCATAATCTTATCCAAAACCTCATCTGCAGAAACCTGCTTGTATCGATCCGGAATCTGAGTCCGAGATTCCCACTTGTCAGTAGTTGTGACCTCATCCATCTCAATATTCATCTTTAGAGTATGGATCTTCTGGATAGCATTTGTATTAATGGTATAGTCTTGAGTTGCCGGAAACCATTTTACACCAACATTTTGAAAATTACTATAAATCACATTCAGGCCTGTCGTACAATTCTGACTGCCAGTATAGTTGATATTTACCTCATTGATTCTACCCGTTACCCGATCTGCCATCCAATGATAATCCATATTACCACGTTTATAAATAACGGGTAAGTTTTGAGAGGTTGCACTTAGATCTACATCAAACTTTTTCAAATCGGATTCTGTAACATTTTGATTACCTGGCAACAAGAGTTGGTTCCAGAATAAAGCCTGAAGAGAATAAAAAGAAATTCCCTGATTTTTCAGGAAAGGCACCTGGCTATAACTTGCCTTCACATATTTTTTATGATAACGGTCCATTATCAAGACAGAATCTGGATAGAAATCAATCCGTGCAACCTCTGTTCCAACAAGAGGTATGCACAATTGCAAACGGATAACCTGATCTTTTCGCATACGCAAATAACCTGGCAAGGTAATATCCTTATCTTCAGACTTAATATCAAAAGTCATATGTCCGACAATATTGCTGGCATATACCCGATTATCAGATACTTTCTGGACAAATGTCAGTTTCTTGATAGCCAAAGCCGGATCTATATTCTGATTCAACCGGTCAACGCCTCCATCAACAGCTTTTGTTTTTTTAGCCTTTAGACTTGAGGGACGCACGCCATTACTTCCATAAGAAGAGAGTGCCATCAACAAACATAATGCTAATGCACTAATGAATATGTTTTTTTTCATCTGTTTCCTTTATATACTTTCTCAATCTTATCTTACGCTGTAGACTTTTACTCTTATTACCCATCTTCAATGATTGTTTCCAATACATCTCAGCCTTAGCCAAATCACCTGATAGTGCATAAATATCTCCTGCGTGTTCTGGAATAACGTAACTGGTAGAAACAGAATCCATATTAGTCATCGCTTGGTCAATATAAATTCTGGCTTCTGAATACCTTTTCTCCAGAAACAGAATATAAGCATAAGTATCCAGATAAGTAGAATTCTTCGGTTCTGCCTTCACGGTTTTATAGCTCATCTCTTCCGCTTTCTTCAGGTTCAGATTTTGCAAACTTAAATAATAAGCATAATTATTTAAACATAGCACATTATCCGGTTTCCATTGCAAACAACTGTCATAAGCAGCAAAAGCCTCTTTATAACGTTCTTTCGCATTAAGTATATCTCCCATAATAGCATAGACATCAGAAACCATATCTGAATTACTTTGCGAATTAATTTGGGAAACTCCTCTTCGAAAGTCCTCCAAAGCCCCATCATCATCCTTCTTCTGATAATGAGCCAGACCGTCAAAATAATAGAACGCTAATTCATCAGGGTTATATTCACGGGCAGGCTTGCACATTGCAATAACGCCATCATAGTCTTTCTTATTCCAAAGGCTTTGGATAACATTGATACGAGCTGAAGCATCATCCGGAGCAATCTCCAGTACATTCTTAAAAGCTTCAATAACCTGATCTTCTGGCATTTTCTTAATACTCATGTATGCAGCCTTCAGTTGCGCAATGGTAGCATCCTTCTGAGGATAAACCAGAATACTGTCCATAAGAGCTAGAACTTTTGTAGAATCACCTCCATCTTGTTCATTTTTTTGGATAAAAGCACGCAGCAGCAAGTTCTTAGTTTCAGACGGTGTATTGTTACTCCGCAAAAGACGATTGAGATATACTTGAGCCAGCGTATCTTGATGGGTAGCGGTATAATAATCATACAAAGAAGTCTGAGCCAAGTTGTTATTCGGTTCATCCTTCAGAACGTCAACGAAAAGATTATAAGCCTCTTTCGATCGGTTATTCTGCATCAGCCAATTGCCTAGCATCGTCTTATAATTTACATCATTAGGATGATGTATCACTAATGATTTCAACTCGAGATAAGCCTGTTTCTTGTCATCCATCTGATCATATACTCTCATCTTTGCAAGAGTAAGACGCTCAGAGGTACCTTCTTCTAATTCAAGGCGACGGATAACATCAAGCATTTTTTTGTAATCTTTTTGCTGATGATAGAGTTGAGAAAGTACATTAAGGGCATCTGTATCTGTATGATTATGGGACCAAAGATTTTCGTACGTCTGAATGGCTTTGGTATATTTCTGAGTTCCGATATAATATTCTCCCAGCCTTTCCAAATAAGTATCACTTTCCGGATTTAACCTTGCGGCTGTCTCAAGACATACAAGTCCCAGAGAATCATTTTTCATCGCAGAATAGTAAGAAGCCAGTTCGAAATAAGCTTCTGAAGCCTGAGGATTGATGGACAAAGCATGTTGCAACAAGTCAAAAGCTGCATCATAATGTCCTGCTGATTGTTGACGGGCAGCCTCGATATAAAAATATTCAAAACGAAGCCTGTCGTTCCGGGAAAGTTTTGATGTAACCACCGGAACCGGTTTCAGTCGTTTATCCTTACAAGGAAAAGCCTGTAATGTTCCACACATAACAAGCATAGCCACAACAAGGAAACTATATTTTATTTTCATTCAAAATCACCCTATTGGTTAAAGAAATCCTTACAACACTCCGGTATGACCATATCCCCCTGTTCCTCTTTCAGTCTGATCCAGATTTTGCACTTCAACAAGATGAACCTGCTCATAACGTGCTATAACTATCTGGGCGATACGTTCCCCCACATGAATCACAAAATCCTCATGTGAGAAATTGACCAGCAGCACTTTCAGTTCACCTCGATAATCTGCATCCACCGTCCCCGGGCTATTCAGTACTGTAATACCATACTTCAGAGCCAATCCGGAACGAGGACGGATTTGCGCCTCAGTTCCTGCAGGAAGAGCGATGAACAATCCTGTAGGAATCAACTGGCGCTCGAAAGGATGGAGAATTATTGGAGCATCTATATCCGCACGTAGATCCATGCCGGCACTCAACGCTGTTGCATATTCTGGCAGTGGCTGATGCCCCTTATTTACGATTCTAATATCTATCATACCTTTTAAAAGCCTATTTTAATTGCAAAATTACAGAATTCCCTCCATATAACTGCATATTTCAGATTAAAAAGCCAACTTTTATCGAATTTTTACATTACTTTTGCGACATGGAGTGGACACAACTAATTTCTAATAAACGACTTGGGCAAGAGCACAAGCATGCAAAACGTCACGATGATCGATCAGAATTCAAACGCGATTACGACCGTCTGATTTATTCAGCCCCTTTCCGAAGACTACAGAACAAAACACAGGTATTTCCATTACCTGGTTCGGTATTCGTACACAACCGATTGACACATAGTCTGGAGGTATCTAGCCTGGGACAGTCACTCGGGAATGACGTATGCCACCAATTGAAAAAAAGACATCCGGAACTTATAGGTACGCTTTTCGAAGAAATTGGAACAATCGTCTCAGCAGCTTGTCTGGCACATGATATGGGTAATCCTCCCTTCGGACATTCAGGAGAAAAAGCTATTCAGACTTTTTTCACTGAAAATAACGGAAAAGAACTTCAATCGGAATTAAGTTCTGCTTTCTGGCAAGACATCACACATTTTGAAGGTAATGCCAATGCCTTTCGCCTTCTCACACATCGATTCATCGGCCGGCGTCCCGGTGGTTTCGACATGACCTATACCATGTTGGCCAGTATCGTCAAGTATCCCTATGAAAGCGAGTTTGCTGGTCAACACGGAAAATTCGGATTTTTCTCTTCTGAAAAAGAAACTTATCAGAAAATTGCTAACGAACTCGGAATCATCTGTAAATCCACTCAAAACCAGCCACTCCGTTTTGTTCGTCACCCTCTCGTTTATCTTGTGGAAGCAGCCGATGACATCTGTTATGAGATTATGGATATTGAAGACTCACACAAACTAAAAATCCTTTCCTTCGAAGAGACGCATGACCTACTATTGAATTTCTTCGATTGCAAAACCCAGAAGCATATTCTCCAAAGAATTAAAGAAGAAGGAGTTACAGATGAGAATGAACAGGTAGTTTATTTGAGAGCGTGTGTCATCGGAGTTCTGGAAAAAGCTTGTGTTGACACCTTTATAGATCATGAGGAAGAACTTCTTTCCGGCACATTCTCCGGCAGTCTGATTGAAAACATCGCTGAGCCACAACGAAAAGCCTATCAGCATTGTCAAGAAATTTCTTATCAGAGAATCTACCATAGTAAGCCCGTATTGGATGTTGAACTTTCCGGTTATAAGATAATGGAAACACTCATGTATATTTTCGTAGGAGCCGCAATCAGTCCGGACAAGTTTTATTCACAGCAACTCCTTAGAAGAGTAAGCAGCCAATATGATATTAATAGCCCGGAAAAAGAGAAGCGTATCATGGCCGTTTTGGATTATATCAGTGGTATGACAGATATTTATGCTCTTGACCTCTATCAAAAAGTAAATGGAATCAGTTTGCCCATTGTCTGACCCCGCTCACACCATACCGAGTATAGTGTACCTCTATTTTGCCAGTTACAGGCAGAATACGTTTAAAGTCTTTTTTATCCGATAAAATTTTGGAGTCCGTTGAGAAAGCACTATATTTGTAAATCATAATGATTGATATGAACTTTTCAAGTTCTCACCTTATGCATAAAAGGGTTATCTCACGTATGATCTTATTGCCAATAGCTTTATTGGTATGCCTCTCGTGCCCGATGAAGCACCAGATGAAGATACTCCTGAATATTCCTGTAAATACCACAGAGCAAACTGATAACTACAAGAGTTCCAGAACATGTCTGGTCGCTTTTTCCAATAAAGGAACAAGTCAACAGCATAAGTTTTCAGCCGATCATTATTTCTTGCATTCACAACCTCTCATGGTGCTATCGGACACAGAAGGACTTTCCCCGTGCCTTTATTCATTCCTCGGGAGCACTTCTGAAAATGTTCCGTTTTTTCTACTCTTCCGAAAGATAATTATTTAAAGTTCATTCCATGCCTTATTAGGAAGGGTAATCATTACCTCTCCCCATTTATTCTGCGATCATATTTACATTAACAATTCAATTTTCATGAAACAATTATCTCAATTATATTCCCTTTCGGGAACGTTCACCCTGGCCTTAAGACTAGTCATCGGATGGACTTATTTTTCAGCTTTCTGGCGAAGACTCGTTTTAGAAAACAAATTAGACCCTCAAACCGCCGGTTATATCGGAGAGAAATTCAATCATTTCCTACCAAATGCACTGGGGATCAAGCCCATCATCGAATATCTGGTATCTACACCCAATGTTCTGTTCTGGGCAATGATTATCTTCACCCTTATTGAAGCTATCGTAGGACTGAGCATGATACTCGGCTTCATGACCCGTCTCATGAGTGTCGGAGTATTCCTTCTGGCTACAGGGATATTACTTGGAGCCGGATGGTTGGGCACGACCTGTCTGGATGAATGGCAAATCGGCATTCTCGGAATGGCTTCCGGGTTTACTTTATTCTTTACCGGAGGAGGCAAATATTCCTTAGACACGTTTTTACAGAATCATTTTCCGGCAACACAGTCCAGACTATTCAGTTGCCTGGGTTCAGGAGTACTCCCCATTGAAGGCAAGGCTCTTCAATATATCACTATCTGGGGAACGGTTATCATTTTTCTAATGACCCTGTTTACCAACCAATACTTTCATAATGGCGTATGGGGGAAGCTCCATAACAAATCAGTCAAGCCAGTAGTAGAAATATCCGACACCCGACTGAACAGCCACCAACTTTCTTTTACTGTGTTTAGAGTCGAAGGAGTAGACGTCTACGGCGCTTTTCTCATCGGCATCCAACTACAGGATGCAGCTGGCCACATTCTCATCAACAAGGATGGCCAGGAGTTGTCCCATTTTCCCAAAGAGGATATTGACAATTACTATCTGGCACAAGTAAAACCAGGAAAGCATAGTCTGGTTATTCCTTTAGGAGGAAAGGCCATATTGACTCTAAAAAGTCATGAACTATCAAGCCTGAAAAGAGGAACTTACAAATTGGTCCTCACAGACATAAGCGGGATCAAATGGTCCCAGTCCATTACCTACTGATCAAATATCCTCTTGAGTCCTTTGAAAAAAGACAGCCTGAAGGCAGATCACAGGCTCCTTTCCATATCGGAATACTACACTCCTGAAAGAGGAAACTAAATCATCAGTCAAGTTTGAAATTTTCAAAAATATCGTTGAAGAACTTGCAAATATAAAACAAAATTCATATATTTGCCAATGTGTTTTTATAGTATTAGATTAAATTTGGTGGCTCTCCTTTTGCAAGCTATCGTGAGACAGGTTGCAAAAAGATCCACCCTTATTATCTAGGGTTTTCAAGTCAAATTCCCATTTTCACAAAACCAAGAGAAGCAAAACGAGTACTCAACTTTGCTTTTTTGGCTGATTAAAAATATTGATGGCGAAGAAAGATGAACCATCTACGCACTTAGTATTACATTAATCGATCCAATGCCTGCCGATAATTCTGCCAATACGTAATCTTGTCCTGGACTTTCTGTTTATCAATAAAACGGTTCAGACGGGAATCCGAAAGTTGAGTACTAAGCAAGAAGATATAATGATCTACCAGATGAGCCTTTTCCCGAACGGTTTTCTTTTTAGGATAACCCCGTTTTGCAGTTTCCTGTTCCCAAACCTGAGCATTTTCATTGATTTTACGGCCAGTTGCCTGCAAATCAGAAATAAATTGATCCCGATAGGCTTTCTCCTCAGGAGTCATTTTCGCTGCTGATTCCAATTCAGAAGCACTGACAGTAGCCCTATCTGAATTGACGGTGTCCTGTTGCAGAGCATTGACACGCTCATACGTCGATTGCGCTGAAACGCTTAAAGAAAAAGCAAACAACGCAAAGAAAACTAACTTAATTTTACTCATAATATATTCCTCCTATAGTAGTTAACTTTTACTTGCCCAACTTTAAGGTTAATTCAAGGCTCTCAACTTTCTAAATTATTTTTCTTTATGAAGAAAGAACATTGAATTCCGCCCCTTCGAAAGATCTAAGGCCTCGGGATGCTCTTTAATATAACTATTAATATGACGCACCCGTTTCTCCTGAAGGATCTCGTTTACTGCGATAAGAATACCCGTTTCTTCCACTTCTCCAAACTCATGATTAATGGCAGTCCCGAAAACCTTCATCGTAGGACTCAATCCCATATAAGCATTCACAAGTGGGGGAATATTATAGCCTAATTCACGAACAGTATGGTTGAGATTACGATAATCCTCCTTGAAATCATCTGCCGTTAAAACGGCTTCCAACTCACCCTTGGGAGTCACTCCCTGCAAAGGAACATAAGGGACAATCAACTTATCTTTATCTTCAAAGTGCTTTTTCAAGAAAGATAAGATTAAATCACGGCCTTTCTTACTAAAAGTAGGATACATCGTCATCTTTCCAAAAAAGTATTTTAAATCAGGAATGACAACCGTCAAAGCTCCCAGACCATCCCATAAATTATCAAGAGCAAAGATACTTTTTGTATTCTTCCGCACATTCTGATAATCCAAAGAAACAAAAGAACGACCTAATTCTACTGTACAGGGCATATACTCATCCAAGAATTTCCGGGAAAAGTGGAACATGTGGCTTGTAGCCAATTTGGGCTGGCCTTTACTATCTAATTTCCAGTTTTTCCCGGAAAGATAACGATAGCCTCCTATAATTTCATTTGATTTGGGATTCCAGACAATCAATTGTTTATAGCAATTATCCCCAACATCATATTCATCTATATCCATAGATTTCCCAGTTCCACCACCAGCAGTCCGAAATGCGATTTCCCTCAATCTCCCGATTTCCTTCATGACATAAGGAGAATCATTAGCCGTAATAATATAAATATCATTATGACTCTTATTAGTTGTGCGGAGTTTCTTATCTGGGGTCAATTCGCTTTTGAGTATTTCTCTACTGATCGGTTGAATAATCTGTTCTTCCATTATTGGTTATTATTTAAAGATTTCCCGGAGCTCAAGGAATAAGAGCTTTCAAAATTTATATTTAGAATTTTATGCATATTACCGAAGAATTAAATAGTCAGAGTTGATACACAACATCTTCAACATATTTTGCCCATTGCTTCGGAGTCTTACTTTTGTCAAAAGTCTGCCAAGGTATCGGCTTCCCTATAGATATACGAAAAGTTTTCCCCACATTCTTATACATTTCATCTACTAAAAACAACATAGCAAAATTAAATCTTAAATGTAAGAAACTGCAAATATCTGCTATACGGTAGAACTTCTTAGAATTCTGTCCGCTAAAGTGTATGGGTACTACATCTCTATGAGATTCTACACTTTTTGTGATAAATGTCTTCTTCCAAGAAACATCATGAACCCTATTATTGATCTTTCGAGAGCATAGCCCGGCCGGAAACATTAACATGTGATAATTACTCCGAAAACCTTTTTCAACCATAGCGGGGAATCTACGTCCCTGTGACCCCACCTTATTGATACCTATACACACAGGTTTCAAGCCCGGCAAGAACAGCAATAGATCATTGACCAGATAACGAAAGTTACCGTCATAATGATCCCCGATAATCGAACCCAGAGCCACACCGTCTGCACCTCCCAAAGGATGATTTGAAACAAAAGTATAAATTTTGCCATCATCCTTATCTGGCAAATTCTCTTCACCTTCTATTTTCAGAGTCATACCTAAATAACGCACACAGGCTTTCAACCATTCTGTACCTGTTTCATTACGGCTTTCCCAAAGGAATCGATTTACCTCATCCAAATGAACAATATGCTTGAGCCAAGATATCAAGACACGGGGAATATACTTAGCACTCCTCCCCATCTTTTGTTTAATAATCGCTTCTAAATCTATCGTTTTCTCTGTCGCCTCACACATATTCTTCTTTATAAACTAGTACTATGCAAAAGTAGCACTTGTTTTTCAAATACGTAACTTTTTACCCTAAAAAAGTGCTAAAATAATTATCTTTATTCGAATAAATAAACTTCTCATTCGTAAAACACAAGACACTAATACCTATAATAAAACTACAGAACATTGAATCTGAAAGACATTATCAACCTCATATTACTTTTACACCCAACGTATTTCTATTAAGTTTTATAAAATTTGTGGAGGAAAGTGGAGGAATGTGGGGAAATTTATGTAACTTTGAAGCCTGATATCATATAAAGAGGTGAGAATGAGGTTTCTAGGACATATTGAGGCCAAGACCGATAAGAAGGGCAGGGTCTTCTTACCAGCTATCTTCCGCAAGGAAATACAGGTAGCCGGAGAGGAGCATCTGATATTAAGAAAAGATGTTTTTCAGCCCTGTCTGGTTCTTTATCCTGAATCTGTGTGGAATCTTCAGTTGGACACATTACGAAACAGGCTCAATCGCTGGAACAAAAAGCACCAGCAGATTTTTCGTATGTTCGTTTCTGATGTTGAACTTATCACGCTCGATGGAAATGGAAGATTCCTTATTCCTAAACGCTATTTGAAAATGGCAAACATACAACAGGAAGTTCGCTTTATCGGTATGGATGACACGATTGAAATATGGTGTCACTCCAATGAAGACGAGCCTTTCATGGATGCCTCGGAGTTCACTAAGGATTTACAGGATATTATGTCAGATGATGAAAATCAGGCAATTAGTACAAACAGGAGTCCAAAGGAACACCCCAAAAATGAGATATCAGCACCGCTAGTTCTCTGATCAAATCAGTAAAAATATTATTATAGAGGATATTAAAAACAAATTATAAAAGTGTCAACTCCATATCACATACCAGTTCTTTTAAAGGAAAGTGTAGACGGCCTTAATATACATACCGATGGAATCTACGTGGATGCCACCTTTGGCGGGGGCGGACATAGTAGTGAGATCCTATCGAGAATCAAAGGAAATGGACATCTCTACAGTTTCGATCAGGATGAAGATGCAGAAACAAATATCCGCAGACTCGGTAAGGTAGATATGGAAAAAGAAGAAAAATACTTTACTTTTATTCACTCCAACTTCAAATATCTAAAGAATTGGATGCGCTATTATCATGTAGAAGGTATTGACGGTCTGTTGGCGGATCTAGGGGTTTCCAGCCATCATTTCGATGATCAGAACAGAGGATTTTCATTCCGCTTCGACAGCCCATTAGATATGAGGATGAATACAAAAGCAGATATGACAGCAGCGGATGTAGTCAACAGCTACGACGAAGAAAAACTGGCCACGATCTTTTATCTCTATGGAGAACTGAGAAATGCGCGCAAGATTGCATCCACATTAGTAAAGGCTCGTATTCAGAAACAGATTGTCACAACTCAGGATCTAATAAAAGACGTTGATTTTCTCTTTAGAAAAGATCGGGAGAAAAAAGACATGGCAAAACTTTTTCAAGCTCTTAGAATAGAGGTCAATCACGAAATGACTGTCTTGACCGATATGCTTCTAGCTGCAGAAAAGTTACTGAAACCGGGCGGGCGACTGGTTGTTATCACTTACCATTCTCTGGAAGATCGTATTGTAAAGGATATTATGAAATCTGGTAATATCAAAGGACAAATCGAAACAAATTTCTACGGTGCAGTTGATACTCCATTCAAACTGATTAATAACAAAGTTATTGTTCCTGACAAAGATGAGCAGGAAAGAAATCCAAGGAGTAGAAGTGCTAAACTCAGAATTGCAGAAAAGAAATGAAAGATATTTCAAATATCAACCATAAAAAGAAAGAAGAATCGCACAAGGGAACAACAATCGTTGAGCCATCGGACCAACAACGTTCCTTCGAGAAGGGAACTGCTCCAAATGAAGAAACGGGGAACAAGACTACAACTTCAGAAGACGTAAGTGACGAAAAAACCTTTAAGGAAGCCATTGTCCAAGAAGCGACAGAATATGAAGCTCCACTCTCTTCTAATTTTACGCTAAAGAAAATCCTTGGCGGAGACATCCTCAACGCAAGATTTATCCGCAATCAAATGGGACTTATCCTACTTATCGTTGCCTTCATCATTGTCTATATCTCTAACCGATACGGCATACAGAAGGACCTCATTGAAATCAGTAATCTGCAAACAGAACTTCAAAACGCAAAATATCAGGCACTCTCCAGCAGTAGTCAACTTACGGAAAGAAGCAGAGAAAGTCAAGTGCTGAATCTTTTGAAAAATAATAAGGACAGCGTACTGCATATCGCTAACCAACCTCCTTATATCATCAACGTTCCTGATAAAGATGAATAATTTTGATTCAAAAAAGGTTATGCCACGCTATAGGGCCATTGCTATTCTACTAGCCTTGATAGCTCTTGTCATATTGGGCAAAACCATCTATCTTATGACGGCAAAACATGACTACTGGATGCAAGTAGCTGATCGCGTTAAACGCGATTCCGTATACGTAAAGCCTAATCGTGGCAACATCCTTAGTAGTGATGGTCAACTATTGGCAAGTAGTCTGCCGGAATTCAAGATTTATATGGACTTTGTTGCTCTACATCAGGCAAAGAATGACTCCCTTTGGGATGCGAAGGAAGATTCTATCTGCTTAAAGCTCCATAATATCTTTCCAGAAAGAAGCACAAACTACTTTATACTCCATCTCAATGAGGGTCGCAAAAAAAAGAGTCGCCATTGGCCTATTTGGGATAAACGAATAGATTATTGTACCTTTACACAAATTGCAAACTTTCCTGTATTTCACTTACCTCCTGATAAAAGTGGATTTCATTGGGAAGAATTTGATGCCCGTAAACGCTCTTACGGATCTCTCGCCAGCCGCACTATTGGTGCCATGTTCGGCGCTAAGGATACAGCCCGCTTTGGCCTGGAGCTGTCCTATGATTCTATCCTCAGAGGACAAAACGGAATCGTACACCGCCGTAAAGTCCGCAACAAATTCTTGAATATCACCGACACACCGCCTATTGATGGAGCAGATATTGTTACGACTCTTGATGTTAATATGCAAGATATTGCAGAACGGGCTGTCAGAAATGAACTGGAACAAATTAACGGTAATGTGGGTGTGGCAATAGTTATGGAAGTAAAAACCGGTGACATCAAGGCCATCGTTAATTTGGATAAATGCTTCGATGGAAAGTACCGTGAGATACATAACCATGCTGTAAGTGACCTGCTGGAACCTGGATCTGTATTTAAACCAGCCAGTATCATGACTGCATTGGACGACGGAGTAGTAGATACGACCTATCATGTCAACACTGGTGATGGCGTCTGGAATATGTACGGAAGATTGATGAAAGACCACAACTGGCGACGTGGAGGATATGGAATACTTACCTTACCTCAGACCTTATGGTATAGTTCTAATGTTGGTGTCAGCCGCATAATTGACGACCATTACCGAAACAATCCGGAAAAGTTTGTCAGGGGCCTTTATCGTACAGGCATTGCTGACAACCTGGATATTCCTTTGGTTGGAGCTACACCTGCTCGTATACGTATGCCACATAAAAATCATCATGGACAATATGATAACTGGAGTCGTACGACCCTGCCCTGGATGAGTATAGGATATGAATCACAAGTTCCACCTATATCAGTATTGACCTTTTATAATACCATCGCTAATAATGGTGTTATGATGCGGCCAAGATTTGTTCAACGTATTATAAAGGATGGGAAAACGATCATGGAATTTCCACCGGAGGTAATGAGACAGAATATATGCAAAGATAAAACATTGCATGAGATACAGACCATTTTAAGGCAGGTGGTTAGTATTGGACTTGGGAAAAAAGCCGGCTCAAAATCTTTTGAAGTTTCCGGAAAGACCGGTACAGCTCAGATATCTAAAGGGATACGTGGTTATAAAACCGGTGGAACCAATTATCTTTTAAGTTTTGCAGGTTATTTTCCTTCAAATGACCCTAAATATAGTTGTATCGTATGTATTCAAAAATCCGGTCTGCCTGCATCTGGAGGGGGGATGAGTGGCGTTGTTTTCCATAATATTGCAGAAGGTGTTATGGCTCAGAATCTAAAATTGTCAGTAACTGCAGCACGTGATTCTGACTCGGTTTTCATTCCGGATGTAAAAGCAGGCAATATTCTGGCAGCTGATTACGTTCTTTCAAATATTGGTATTCCAATCAACTCTGACTGGGATGGAAGTTATGCTGACGGAAATCCTATCTGGGGGAGAGCAAAAGATATTAATAATCGCAAACTCACTCTGTATCGTACACCTCTTTATACTAAGTCCCAGATACCTGATGTCATCGGCATGGGAGCAAGAGATGCAGTTTATCTGATAGAAAGCAGAGGCGTAAAAGTCAAGTTGCAAGGTTGCGGAGAAGTTGTCAGACAGAGTCTCCCACCCGGACATAAAATAAAAAAAGGTGAAAGTTGTGATTTATTTTTAGAAAATAAATAAAAAGGAATATATTAATTAAGAAAATAAAGAAGCATCATAATCATGAAATTAGCAGAATTATTAAAAAACATTAAGCCGATTCAGATCGTCGGTGATGCAGACATAGAGATTCAAGGCGTTCAGATCGACTCTCGAAAGGTAAAGAATGGATTCCTCTTCATTGCAGAAAGAGGTACACAGGTAGACGGACACCGTTTTATTTCTAAAGCCATTGCTTCTGGGGCAGTTGCTGTTCTTTGCATTGATTTACCTGAAGAAATACCTACTGGAGTAACTTTTATACAAGTTGCAGACACAGAAGATGCAGTAGGCAAAGTAACTACTTTATTTTATGGTGATCCTTCCAGACATTTAACACTTGTAGGTGTCACTGGAACTAACGGAAAAACCACTATTGCAACTTTACTATATCATTTATTCCGAAAGTTCGGCTATAAGTGCGGTCTATTGTCTACTGTTGTCAATTATGTAGACGACAAGCCCTATCCGGCTGACCATACAACCCCTGACCCTATTGAATTGAACGAGTTACTCAGTGAAATGGTTAAAGCCGGTTGCCAGTATGCTTTTATGGAATGTTCTTCTCACGCCATTCATCAGAAAAGAATTGGCGGGCTGAAATTCAAAGGTGCACTTTTCACCAATCTTACACGTGACCACCTTGATTATCATAAGACTTTTGAAAACTACCGTAATGCCAAAAAGGCTTTCTTTGACGGATTGTCCAAGGATGCTTTCGCTATTACCAATGCTGATGATAAGAACGGTATGGTCATGGTCCAGAACACAAAAGCAAGTATCAAGACCTATTCCATCTGTAAGATGGCTGATTTCCGGGCCAGAATCTTGGAATTTCATTTTGAGGGCATGCTCCTGGAGATCAACGGAAAAGAAGTAGCTGTACAATTTATCGGTAAATTCAACGTCAGTAACCTGCTGGCTGTTTATGGAGCGGCTGTCATGCTGGGAAAGAAGCCTGAAGATATCCTTATCGCTCTGAGTACTCTCCATAGTGTTCGAGGCCGTCTGGAGCCTGTTCACTCCCCCCAAGGGTTTACAGCTATCGTAGACTATGCCCATACTCCAGATGCTATTGAGAATGTGCTCAATGCCATTCATGAGGTATTGAATGGAAAAGGGAGAGTTATTACCGTATGTGGAGCAGGAGGTAACCGGGATAAAGGGAAACGCCCCATAATGGCACAAGAGGCTGTCAGACAAAGTGATCAGGTAATTATCACAACTGATAATCCACGTTTTGAGGAGCCCCAGGATATTATCAACGATATGTTAGCTGGTCTGACTGAACAACAAAAGAAAAAGGTTATCACTATTGTCGATCGAAAAGAAGCGATCAAGACCGCCTGCGCTATGGCCCAAAAAGGTGATGTTCTCCTCATTGCCGGAAAAGGCCATGAGACTTATCAAGATGTCAAGGGTGTGAAACATCATTTCGATGACCGGGAGATATTGAGAGACATCTTCGACATTCCCAACAAAAAATAAATAAAGAATATCTAACAAAGAAAAAATGTTATACTATCTGTTCAGATTTCTGGATCAGTTTGGAATTTCTGGTTCACGCTTGTGGGGTTATATTTCTTTTAGAGCCCTGTTGGCTTTGATTTTATCATTAGTCATCTCTGCATGGTTTGGAGAGAAATTTATCAAGTTTCTGAAACGTAAACAAATTACAGAAACACAGCGTGATGCCAGTATTGACCCATTTGGTGTTAAAAAAGTGGGTGTTCCATCTATGGGAGGAATCATCATTATCGTAGCCATTCTGATACCCGTTCTGCTCCTGGGGCGTCTGAGAAATATCTACTTACTATTAATGATCATCACAACGATATGGCTGGGATTTCTTGGCGGAATGGATGATTTCATCAAAATATTCAGAAAGAACAAGGAAGGACTGAAAGGAAAATACAAAATTATCGGCCAGTTCAGTATTGGTTTGATTGTAGGGTTGGTACTCTGGGCTTCTCCTGATGTAAAAATCAATGAAAACCTAGCTATCGAAAAACAAAATGGACAGGAAGTTGTCATCAAACACAGGATGAAAGCGAGAAAGTCTTTGAAAACTACCATTCCATTTGTAAAAGGTCATAATCTCGACTATTCAAGGGTCATGAGTTTTTGTGGAAAACATAAAGTTGCAGCTGGCTGGATTCTCTTTGTCTTGGTTACCATATTTATCGTTACTGCTGTCTCCAACGGAGCAAACCTGAATGACGGTATGGATGGTATGTGCGCAGGCAACTCGGCTGTAATCGGTGTAACTTTAGGAATCCTTGCTTACGTAAGTTCTCATATTAACCTGGCTGCCTACCTGAATATCATGTATATACCAGGAACACAGGAGCTGGTAGTATTCTTCTGTGCGTTTGTCGGTGCTCTCATCGGATTCCTTTGGTATAATGCTTATCCAGCCCAGATCTTTATGGGCGATACAGGCTCTCTCACGATCGGTGGTATCATTGGCGTAGGTGCAGTCCTCGTCAAGAAAGAACTGTTGCTGCCTATCTTATGTGGAGTATTTCTTATAGAAAGTCTAAGTGTTATCGTCCAGGTATACTATGCCAAATTAGGCACTCATAGAGGTGTCAAACAACGTATACTGAAGCGTGCTCCTCTCCACGATCATTATAGGACACAGAAAAGTCAACTGGACACAAATACCAGCTACATGATCAAGAAGCCAAAAACTGTGTATCATGAAGCAAAAATTACAGTTCGCTTTTGGATCATTTCCATTATTCTTGCGGCTTTAACCATTATCACTCTGAAAATCCGATAAGAAATCAGTAATGTGTGGAGCATTTTAAATGCAACACCAAAGTTGAATGTAAACGGAAACGCCTTTGTGAATTTTATAAAGAACTTGTTTAGATATATGTGGAAACTCTATAGAAGTTAAATAAATAAACCTTGCAGTTATGGGTAGAATTGTTATATTAGGTGGAGGAGAAAGTGGCAGTGGTGCTGCTGTCCTGGCCAAAAAGGAAGGTTTTGACACTTTCGTCTCTGACAGTGGCAGAATCAAAGATAAATATAAAAAACTCTTGAAGGACCATGGCATTGACTGGGAAGAAGGACAAAACTCCAAAAATAAAGTCCTAAATGCCGATGAGGTGATCAAAAGTCCGGGTATCCCAAAAGAAGCACCGATTATACAGATGCTGATAAAACAAGGGACACATATCATCAGTGAAATTGAATTTGCCGGTCGCTATACTCACTCCAAAATGATTTGTATCACGGGAAGTAATGGCAAGACAACAACAACATCTCTGATTTATCACATTTTCAAGAAAGCAGGATACGACGTCGGGCTTGCAGGTAACATCGGTAGAAGTCTGGCTCTGCAGGTTGCAGAAGACCCACACGAATATTATATTATCGAACTAAGCAGTTTCCAACTGGACAACATGTATGACTTCCACGTCAACATTGCCATCCTCCTGAATATCACTCCTGACCATCTTGACCGTTATGATTTTAAGTTTGATAACTATGCTTCGGCAAAGATGCGCATTACGCAGAACCAGACTCATAATGACCACTTCATTTATTGGAATGATGACCCGATTATCGCAAAAGAATTAAGCAAATATGATATCAAAGCCATTCAATGCCCATTTTCAGAGCTCAAGGAAAATGGCTCTATAGGTTATATTGAAGACGGACAGTACCGTCTCGAATACCCTACTCCCTTTAATATGGAGCAGGAAGAACTAAGCCTGACGGGAAAGCATAATATCTACAACAGCCTCGCCGCCGGTCTGGCCTCCAATATTGCTGGAATAAAAAAAGATATCATTCGTAAAAGTCTGAGTGATTTCCCTGGTGTTCCTCACCGTCTGGAGAAAGTTTGCAAGGTAGCTGGAGTACAATATATCAATGACTCCAAAGCCACAAATGTGGATGCTTGCTGGTATGCGCTGGAAAGCATGAAAACCCCGACTATCCTTATTCTCGGAGGGAAAGATAAGGGGAATGACTATCATCATATCATCAATCTGGTTAAACAGAAATGCGTGGGACTGGTCTATCTGGGCAAAGACAACTCAAAACTCCATAAAAACTTTGATCAACTCGGTTTACCGGTCCGTGATACACATAGCATGAAAGATTGCGTCCAAGCCTGCTATGAAATGGCCAAGCCAGGTGAAACCGTGCTGTTAAGCCCGTGCTGCGCCAGCTTTGATCTGTTTACATGCATGGAGGATCGCGGCGACCAGTTTAAGACTTTGGTCAGGAGTTTATAAAAGTAAATTGAAAAACGTAAAAGTTTCATGACAACTAACAGTAAAGATTTAACCAAGAATTTTACCAACATCTTTAAGGGTGATAAGGTGATTTGGATGGTATTTTTCTTCCTCTGCTTAATTAGCATTACCGAAGTCTATTCGGCTTCGAGTTCTTTGAGCTACAGGGGAGGTAACTACTGGAGTCCTGTTCTGAAACATGTCGGAACAATCATCATTGGATTGTTTTTTATGGTAGTTACCCTCAACATACCTTGCAAATACTTTAAGATTTTCACACCATTCTTGTTAGCTTTCTCTTTTATAACTCTGGTGTGGGTACTGCTGGCAGGACATGCTACCAACGGTGCACAACGGTGGATCAGCTTCATTGGTATAGAATTTCAACCTTCTGAAGTTGCAAAAGGAACAATGGTTTTGGCCGTAGCACAGATTCTCAGTGCGATGCAGACAGAAAAGGGAGCCGATCGAAGAGCCATGAAGTATATACTGATTGTTTGTGCATTCATCATCCCACTGATCATGATGGAAAACCTTTCTACGGCAGTACTTCTTTCTGCTACTATTCTTTGTATGATGATCTTCGGACGTATCCCTATATCCCAGATTGGAAAACTAGTAGGAGTCATTATGTTGGTTCTGTTTCTTTTCCTAGGGTCAATTATGATTATGGGGGAAGCAAACGATCCAGCCTCATCCAACAAAACCTTAACAGAAAATGTAGCTGGCAAACAAAAGGATTCTAGTTTCTTCAATCGAATTTTCCATCGTGCAGATACATGGAAATCACGTATCAATGGATTCCTCAATAGCAAAGAAGTACCACCTGATAAGGTAAATCTGGACAAAGATGGTCAGAAGGCATACGCCAATATTGCCATAGCCTCATCAAATGTTATTGGAAAAGGCCCAGGAAATTCAGTTGAAAGGGATTTTCTGTCTCAAGCTTTCTCTGACTTTATATTTGCTATTATCATAGAAGAGATGGGAATAGAAGGTGCTGTTTTTGTCGCACTACTCTACCTGATTCTGATCTTCCGTACCGGTAAGATTGCAAATCGATGCGAACACAATTTCCCAGCATTTCTCGCTATGGGACTGGCTTTACTCCTTGTCATACAAGCCATGTTCAATATGCTTGTAGCTGTAGGGCTGGCACCAATTACAGGACAGCCATTACCTTTAATCAGCAAGGGTGGCACTTCTACAGTAATCAATTGCATTTATGTGGGGGCTATATTAAGTATCAGCCGCTTTGCCAAAAAGAAGAACCGTTCCAAAGAAACCGAATCCACTCACCAGAAATTAGAAACAAACCGTTCAGCAACTACAATTTGAGAAAGGAAAACAATGATTATAATAGGCAATATCCAAGCCCTATAAAAACGTAGTTTCCTAAACCAAAAACAGATATCGAGGTGAAAGAAGTTTCTGATTACCTTATAATCTGGAAAATCAAAATGAAACGGCTAAAATCTATTATAATAGCTGGCAAAGGATTGAAATAAATGCGCAAAAATTACCAAAACAATTTTTTTTTGCTTAATTTTGCGAAATAAACGATAGGAAACAATGGACAAAGAACTCAGGATTATCATCAGCGGTGGCGGAACCGGAGGACATATCTTCCCTGCTATATCAATCGCTAATGCGATAAAGATAAAACGCCCCGATGCAAAGATACTCTTTGTAGGAGCACAGGGACGGATGGAAATGCAACGTGTCCCTGCTGCTGGATATGAGATCAAAGGACTTCCTATTTGTGGTTTCGACCGCAAACACTTATTAAAGAACCTTATCGTCCTTTTTAAGATATTCAGGAGTCAACAGCTAGCCAAACACATCATCCGCAAATTCAAACCTATGGTAGCTGTAGGAGTAGGCGGTTATGCCAGTGGCCCAACATTGAATGTATGTGCAGAAAAGAACATACCCTGTTTGATTCAGGAACAAAACTCTTATGCGGGAGTGACGAATAAACTCTTGGCCAAAAAGGCTTCAAAAATATGTGTGGCCTATGACGGAATGGAACGGTTCTTCCCTAAGGAGAAGATCATAATGACAGGAAATCCTGTCCGCCAAAATGTACTCAATGTAGATTTAACACAACAAGAAGCCCGAAAGAAATTCGGACTCGATCCGGACAAAAGGACTATTCTGCTTGTAGGTGGAAGCCTTGGCGCAAGAACGATCAACGAAAGTGTGAAACAGCACCTTGACTTAGTAAAAGACAATAGTAATATCCAACTCATTTGGCAGACTGGCAAATATTATTTCCAGGAAATGCAAGCTGCGGTAAAGGCATTCGGAGAGCTTGATAATCTGGTTATTGGCGACTTTATCAGTGATATGGGTGCAGCATATAAAGCAGCAGATTTAGTAATCAGCCGAGCCGGAGCTAGTAGCATCAGCGAATTCTGCCTAATTGGCAAACCGGTTATTCTGATTCCTAGTCCTAACGTGGCAGAAGACCACCAGACTAAAAATGCTATGGCTTTGGTCAATAAGGATGCAGCCGTTTATGTCAAAGATGCTGAAGCACCACAGGTATTGATAAAAGAAGCACTAGATCTGGTACAGAATGATGAAAAACTTCGTTCTCTGAGTGAAAATATCAAGACACTGGGATTGAAAGATTCTGCTAACGTGATTGCAGATCAAGCGATACAACTGGCATTAGGTAAATAAAAGGATAAAAAAATTACCAAGTATGCTACAATTGTATTAAATTTGTCTCAAGCATACAAGATATTTACCAAAGGCCAGAAAAGCCACAAGAAATAACGAAGAATAAGTAAAATACAAATAAGAACATGGAACTGAAAGATATTAAAGCTGTATACTTCATAGGTGCCGGGGGCATTGGGATGAGTGCTATCGCACGATTCTTTATCTACAGAGGACTGGTGGTTGCCGGCTATGACCGAACACCATCTACTCTTACCCGTCAGTTGGAAAAAGAAGGTATGCTGATACACTATAATGCTAATACAGAAGATATCCCACATGCTTGCAGAGATCCCAAATCTACACTTGTCGTCTATACTCCCGCTATTCCGGCAACCCAAGAGCAGTTGGTCTATTTCCGCAAAAACAACTTTGAAGTGCAGAAACGTGCTCAGGTCCTGGGATTATTGACACGTACCCATAAAGGACTTTGTGTTGCAGGTACTCATGGTAAGACTACGACTTCTATCATGTGCGCTCATATTATGCATCAGAGTCATATAGATTGTAATGCTTTTCTTGGAGGAATCTCCAAAAATTATGGTACCAATTATATCCTTTCTGATAAAAGTGATTTTGTAGTCATCGAGGCTGATGAATTTGATCGCTCTTTCCATTGGCTGCGTCCCTGGATGAGTGTCATCACTGCTACTGATCCCGACCATCTGGACATCTATGGCACGAAAAAGGCTTATCTCGAAAGTTTCGAGCATTACACAGAACTTATCCAACCTGGCGGGGCATTGATTATCCATACCGGACTGGAAATAAAACCTTGTGTTCAGACAGGTGTCACTACTTATACTTATAGTCGCGATGAAGGAGATTTTCATGCCGAGAATATAATCATTGACAACGGAAATATCTCCTTTGATTTTATCTCTCCTTTAGTGAATGTTCCCCATATCGTTTTAGGCCAACCTATACCCATCAATATAGAAAACAGTATTGCAGCAATGGCAATGTCTCAACTCAACGGTTGCTCCCCGGAAGAACTCCGTTATGGCATGAAAACCTATAGTGGTGTAGACAGACGCTTTGATTTCAAAATCAAAAATGACCATCAGGTTTTTCTTTCAGATTATGGTCATCACCCTAAAGAGATTCTGCAATGTGCAAAAAGTCTCCGGGAACTATTCAAAGGACGCAAGATCTCTGTAATCTTCCAACCTCATCTCTATACACGTACAAGAGATTTTTATAAAGATTTTGCAGTTTCTCTCAGTCATTTCGATGAAGTCATCCTGACCGAAATCTATCCAGCACGTGAGCGACCCATTCCGGGAATCACAAGCAAACTTATCTATGATAATTTAAAAGAAGGTGTTGAAAAAGAAATAATCAAGAAAGATGAAGTACTGGATTTTGTCAAAGAACATAACTTTGATGTACTCGTAGTACTTGGTGCAGGTGATTTGGATAATTATTCTCCACAAATAAAGAAAATCCTAGAAGAAAAATAATAATGCGACGCATCAGATGGAAGAAAACGATTATTATCTTACTGGATGTTATATTAGGTGTATACCTCCTGTTTGCTTTCACAGACTTTCACTTGTCTGATGAAAATAACAAAGTGTGTACAAAGGTACAGATTAACATTCAGGATAAGATGACAAATGGCTTCCTTGATGCAAAAGAAATTAAAAAACGTCTGGTTGAGCATCGGATGTATCCATTGGGAAAATTGATGCAGATAGTTAACACCAGACAAATAGAGGATATGTTGAAAAAAAGTGCATTCGTTAAAACTGCCGAATGTTATAAGACTCAAGATGGAGATATATGCATCAACATCACACAACGTATGCCTCTTGTCAGAATAAAAAGTAATAACGGAGATGATTACTACCTGGATGACAATAATGCAGTTATGCCAAACACGAAATATGTCAGTAATCTTATCATCGTTACAGGAAGTGTCTCAAAATGGTTTGCCGAAAGATATATCTCTATTCTCAGCAAGACTATCATGTCTGATGACTTGTGGAAAAATCAGATTGAACAGATCAACGTACTTCCCGGAGAGGGTATTGAATTTGTACCTAGGGTGGGTAACCAGATTGTCTATATCGGAAATCTCCCGGAAAGTAACAATCCAGGAGAACGCCAACAGTTGATAACTGCTTATGTACAGAAGAAATTAGAACGGTTGAAAAAGTTCTATATTTACGGTCTCTCTCAGGCAGGATGGAATAAGTATTCTTACATTAATCTGGAATTTGATAATCAGATCATTTGCAAAAAGCGCAAGACTGAAGAAGAAAACGGCGAGAACCAAAATATCTGACCATTAGAAAGATCTTATAAGCAACCAGTGCTAATAACAGGACAAAGAAAATCCAATTAACTTTCGATTGGTCATAAAATTTATAAAATCAACATAGATATACATATATGCCAAAAGAATTTATCGTAGCCATTGAACTGGGCTCATCAAAGATGACCGGTATAGCTGGGCAGAAGAATCTCGACGGCAGCATTACGGTACTCTCTGCAGTAGAGGAGAAGTCCGAGTCCTGCATTCGCAAAGGTGTGGTCTATAATATGGAGAAAACCGGTCAAGCATTAACCACCATTATCAAGAACCTAAGGTCTAATCTTAAACAAGAAATCACACATGTCTATGTCGGTGTAGGAGGACAATCCATCCATAGTGAGAAAAATATCATCATCAAAGATCTGCCTAACAACACCCAAGTGACGCAGGAGATGATAAATGAAAAGATGGATGAGAATCGTAATATGTCCTATCCTGAACAGGAGATTTTAGACGCAATAACACAGGAATATAAGGTCGACAACCAATTTCAACTGGATCCTGTCGGTATCCAGTGCAATCGCCTTGAAGGTAATTTTCTCAATATACTTTGGCGTAAAAAATTCTATAACAGTCTCAATACATGCTTCGACAATGCAGGTATTGCTATTGCTGAAATGTATCTGGCCCCACTCGCTCTTGCAGACAATGTCTTGACGGAAACAGAAAAACGCTCAGGCTGTGTTCTTGTAGATCTTGGTGCAGAAACGACAACGGTATCTATCTACTATAAAGGTTTACTCCGCTATCTTACAGTCATTCCTCTGGGCAGTAATAATATCACAAAAGACCTTACTTCCCTTCAGATAGAGGATTCGCAAGCAGAAAATCTAAAATTGAAATATGCCAGTGCCTATACAGAAAACAAGGATATTAAAGATGGTGTATTCTACGAAATTGATAAAGATAGAAAAATAGATAGTCGTAAATTCATAGAAATAGTAGAAGCACGCATTGAGGAAATTATTGAAAATGTATGGTTTCAGATTCCGAATGAGTATACGGACAAACTCCTAAGCGGAATGATCCTCACTGGCGGTGGAAGCAACTTACCGAATATAGAAACCGCCTTTCGGCAATTTACACATATCGATAAGATTCGTATTGCAAAATTTGTTATACCAACGATCCATTCCAATGATCCGAAAATCAATGCTCATGATGGTACAATGAATACGATCCTCAGTCTGCTTGCCAAAGGTGACATGAACTGTGCTGGAGAAGAAATCAGGAACGATCTCTTTAACAACATTTCCAACTTTGAGAACAAACAGGATAATGTTGCTGACCATCGACAGAAATTCAGAGAAACCAAGGTTACAGCCGGATCTGGAATTGTACTTACAGCTGCCGAAAAACAGGAAATGGAAGAAGAACGCAAAAAGAAAGAAGCAGAAGAAGAGGCAGCCCGTGAAGCAGAAGAAGAGCAAGAAAGGTTAGAAGCTGAAGAAAAGAAAGAAAATGCTTGGGGACATAAATTCTTGAAGAAACTGAAGAAATTCGGTCAGAACATCATTTCTGAAGACGAATAAATTTGGGGCTTATCAACCAGATTCTATAAAAGACCACAATTTATAACACGATGAATATGGCAGATACAGATACAAAAACGAATATATTAGATTTCGACGAACCCGAATCACATAAAAGTATTATAAAGGTTATCGGTGTAGGTGGCGGTGGCGGAAACGCCGTCAACCACATGTATCGGGAAGGCATACATGATGTAAACTTCGTGGTATGCAACACGGATAATCAAGCACTCAATGACTCTCCTGTACCCGTCCATCTTCAATTAGGCAAGGAAGGACTTGGCGCTGGGAACAAACCGGAAAAGGCACATCAAGCTGCAGAAGATACCATCAAGGATATTAAAAACATGCTCAATGATGGTACGAAAATGGCTTTTATCACAGCAGGCATGGGCGGTGGAACAGGAACTGGAGCAGCCCCTGTTATCGCACGGGTCAGCAAAGAACTTGGTATATTGACAGTAGGTATTGTTACTATACCTTTCAGCTTCGAAGGAGACCGAAAAATTGACCAGGCTCTGGATGGCGTCGAAGAGATGTCCAAACATGTTGATGCCTTACTTGTAATCAATAATGAACGCCTGAGGGAAATCTATCCCGAACTTACCGTCCTTGATGCTTTTGGAAAAGCTGACGACACACTGAGTGTTGCTGCAAAAAGCATCGCAGAAATCATTACTACCCATGGTGTTATCAATCTTGACTTCAATGATGTCAAAACAGTTTTGAAAGATGGCGGAGTAGCAATCATGAGCACAGGTTACGGAGAGGGCGAAGGTAGAGTAAAGAAGGCTATCGATGATGCCTTAAACTCTCCGTTACTTAATGACAATGATATTTTCCATTCTAAGAAGATCTTGCTAAGCATCAATTTCTGTGATGAGAAAAACAGCAAGTCTGGATTGAAGATGGAAGAAATGAATGATGTGAACGACTTTATGCACCAATTTAAAGCCGACTTTGAAATCAAATGGGGACTGGCTATCGACCCGGATTTAGGAAACAAAGTCAAAGTCACCATTCTAGCTACAGGTTTCGGCATCGAAGATGTAGATGGTATGAATAGCCATCTGGACAAGAAGCACTGTCAAGAAGAAGTTTCAAGAATAGCAGAACAAAAAGAAAAGGCTGCAGAACGTCAAGACCGTCGAAATCGTTATTATGGTAAGGACGGAAATAGCAATCAGTATAAACGGCGTCCGCATATATTCCACTTCCGGCCAGAAGACCTTGATAATGAAGATGTCATCCTGGCTGTAGAAAATACACCTACCTACAAAAGGACTGGTCGTATGTTGGAAAATATTCGTAATCAGACTTCCGACAATGTACAAGATACGGAAAAAGAGGACGGAACACAAAACGTCCAAGATACAATTACTTTTGAATAATCAATATCATACATTATAATTCATCATATTATGACATTATTTGATCAAATCAGTTTAGACATTCAGAAAGCAATGAAAGCTAAAGACAAGGTTCGTCTGGAGACATTGCGTAATATCAAAAAGGAATTCCTTGAAGCAAAAACTGCTCCAGGTTCTGATGGAACCCTTTCTGATGATAAAGGTTTGAAAATCATACAAAAACTGGTTAAGCAAGGTAAAGACGATGCCCAGCTTTTCAAAGACAACAACCGCCAGTCTCTTGCAGACGAATCAATAGCTCAGATAAAAGTGATGGAAGAATATCTGCCGAAGCAAATGTCGGAAAAAGATATTGAAGAAAAGGTAAAGAATATCATCGCTGATCTTGGAGCCTCTTCCATGCAAGATATGGGAAAGGTTATGAAAGAAGCCAACAAAGAGATGGCTGGTCGCGCTGAAGGAAGGATCATCTCTGGTATTGTTAGAAAACTCTTAGCCTAACTGCTACCTTGCAGATTGAAGAAACCAAAAGATAATTTAGTTAAAATAACTCCGACTTACGAAAAACGAAAATGCATAATTTTCATTTATAAGTAGGTCGGATTTTTATTGATTATCCGACAAGAGAAGCAAGCCATAAAACAAGTCTTCAAAAAGAACCAAACCTAAGAGTATAATTGCTTTAAAATGGTGAAGGACTTAAGTTCCGGGAAATCGGGAACATGCAGACGATAATAATGAAGGATAATCTCAGCAATATTATTTCTCTCTTCATGCGATAAAACAAAAGAAGACATAGAAGAATAATCCAATCGAAGAAGCTGGGCAATACAAGCAGCCTCCTCCGGACTCAAAAAATCAGGATGTAATGGAGGATATTCTATAAAACGGCCTTCACGAAGATCAAAACAGGAGTGTTCCTTTTCGTTTTCTACATTCGGATAAAAACCGATGAAACGGGTCAGATGCAACATGAAAATAAGATGAAAATTGGCAAAAGAAGCAGATTTGCTATCAAGCCATTCCATACTTTTCTCTATAAATTCGAATAAAGGGACATTTTGCTGTTCATCTCTGATCGCAAAATAAAGAAAATCCGAAATGAAGAGAACTAATGAAAGCTTATAAGGATCAAAAGGAATACTGACATAAGGACGATAGATTCGAATATTACGGATATGCTGCAAATGAATATTTATTTTGAAATCATATTCCAAATCCAGCAAAGTCAACGGCTGGAAGAGTTGCTTCTTTATCTGTCCTCGGCCAGACCTTGATATACGACAGATACATGACAGTCGTCCTTGCTCTTTCGTAAAGAAATCGGTAATAAATTGATTATCTCCATATTTCAGGGAATGAAGCATAATCGCCTTGGTTTTCACATCCATTTATCTGCAAAAATACTAAAAAACAGCTATTTGAAGAAAAAATTCCAGTTAAAATTTGCAGACATCAAGAAAAAGAACTAACTTTGCACTCGCAAAACAGGTAATGGTCCCGTCGTCTATAGGTTAGGACGAGAGATTTTCATTCTCTAAAGAGCAGTTCGATTCTGCTCGGGACTACAAAAAATAAAGATTAGAAAAGATGGCAAATCACAAATCTAACATCAAGAGAATCCGCCAGACTAAGACTCGGACTCTTCATAACAAGTACTACGCTAAGACAATGCGTAATGCCGTCCGTAAGTTGCGTGCAGAGACCAACAAGGACGAGGCGCTTAAGTTATATCCTACAGTACAGAAACTTTTAGATAAGTTGGCCAACAAGAACATTATTCACAAGAACAAGGCCGCTAATCTGAAGTCTAGTCTTACTGTCCATATTGCCAAATTAGGATAATCCTGTTTGACAGAAATTATATAAAGCTGCAATTCATTCCGGATAGCAGCTTTTTTTACGTGCTTTACCTTTTCTTTTTTTCTATTCTCCGACACGATTTATTTAAGAAAACAGACTTTAATAATCGATTCTGCTTAGAATAGAAAATATTTCTTTATACTTGCGCTTCTTTTAACCTTTACGCATCAACTTTTAATCAAGTAAGGCTTTTATATATCGCATATTTTTAGTATCTTTGCACATATATTACTTTACTAACAGCAAATGGCAGAAAATCAAAATCCTGAGGAGAATTACTCGGGGAAAAATATTCAAGTTCTAGAAGGACTCGAAGCTGTACGCAAGCGTCCTGCTATGTACATTGGTGATATTTCCGTAAAAGGTCTTCACCATCTGATTAATGAGACCGTCGATAACTCTATCGATGAGGCAATGGCAGGCTACTGCACAGAAATAGAAGTAACCATTAATAAAGACGGTTCCGTCACCGTCCAGGATAATGGTCGAGGTATTCCGGTCGACGAGCAGCCCAAACTGCATAAATCCGCTTTGGAAGTCGTAATGACAATCCTTCATGCTGGAGGCAAATTCAATAAATCTTCCTACAAAGTTTCTGGTGGACTTCACGGAGTTGGTGTAAGTTGTGTAAATGCATTGTCTTCGCACATGACGTCACAAGTATTCCGCGACGGAAAAATATACCAACAGGAATATGAGGAAGGAAAAGCCCTTTATCCTGTCAAAGTTGTAGGCACTACTGACCTCCGTGGGACACGTCAGCAATTCTGGCCTGACGCTACTATTTTCACCACTGTTACCTTCCAATGGGATATCGTTGCCAGCCGTATGCGTGAACTGGCCTACCTGAATGCAGGTCTGAAAATCACATTGACAGACCTTCGCCCAAATGAAGAAGGCAAGACTCGCCAGGAAGTCTTTCATGCGAAGGACGGATTAAAAGAATTTGTTCGCTATATTGATCGCCATCGCAACCATCTTTTCGATGACGTCATCTATCTGAGAACGGAGAAAGAAGGAGTACCTGTAGAAAT
>JAKVJW010000015.1 GCA_022486815.1 Prevotella sp.
AGACCGGATGATCGATACGGAAGAAGAAGAAAAGGTGATGGAAATGATTCGCACCCTACCCGACAAGCAGCAGACCATTCTCCGCATGAAGCATATTGACGGCATGGAAGTTTCCGAAATTGCACAGACTACGGGAATAACAGAAGAAGCCGTCAGGCAAAATCTCTCACGGGCATGAAAAAAAATTATCTCTCTCTATAACAGGTGACAAGCGGGTCACCGGGGCCGCCTACTTCAGGCTGCCCCTTATTTAAAATACAAATGAAATACATCCGGAAGGCAAACAGTACCAGATAAAAATCTGATGCCTCACGGAATATAAGGAAAGGAAAAAGGAAAATGACAACGATCCATCAAGACCAGGCCAGACAATGGCTGGAAAAGTTTCTCGACGGAATGACATCCAATGAAGAAGAAGCACTCTATACGTTCTTCGCTTCTGATGAGGTGCCAAAGGATCTCTGGAAATACAAGAAGATGTTCGCCTGGTATGCAGAAAAGATGCAAGGAGAACTGCCACACCGGGCAAAGACAAGACACAAGATCATGAGAGGCTTGTCCATCGCAGCCTCTGTTCTGTTGTTAGCCGGTATCGGACTCGGTGTCCAGAAACATGTCGAGCAGCAAAAGGTCTACGAAAGTTATGAGGGCAGTTATATTCTTCATAACGGAAAAAAGATTACCGATATCCGGGAAATCCTTCCTCGCCTTCAGGCTACGGAAAGCCAGGTTAAGATACTGAAACAGGAAGTTCATCAACAAATCACAGAAAAAACCGACGAGGAAGAACTCCCCGTCATCTAAACAAAACAGGAGGACAGAAATATGAAACGAATACTAATGATGATTTTCAGTTTTTTGCTCGTATTGCCACTCATGGCTCAAACCAGCATTGAGAAGGTAGTATCTGAGATTGAGAGCAAAGGAGTTGACGGCACGGTTATCATAAAGCGTAACCCCACAACCAAAAAGTTCATCAGCAAGACCCGTTGTTATAACTTCATCAGCAAGAACGGGAACTATGCAGAAAAACTCATCCGCGCTTTCAAAGAAAGCAGTGATGATGCTATAGAATATGTCCAGTCGAGAAACAACTATGTGGCAAAGTTTACCAGTGGTAGCACCATCACTTCATATATTCTCAATATCAGCAACAGCAGTAGCCAGAATCCCAGAGTATCTCTCGTCATCACATCAAAAGACAAAAACTACAGAGCTGAAATCTTCGACTTTGATCCCGGAATGTCAATACAGATCAATCCGGAGGAAAAGGAAAAACTGGAAAAATATGAGAAATTATCAGGACATAGAGGAACTAATGGAAATGCTCTTGCTATAGTCGTACGGAACATTCCCAAGAACTCAGGAAACTGTATGATAGGTACGATCTATACCACAAATAAAGAAGTATCAGCAGAAGTACAGTAATGAGGAAAATTATTATTCTTACAGTATTAATTTTGCAGAGTTTATGGGACTTACATTTCAAATAAGACATTTGATTGGGAAATATATCGACTTTATGAAATGCCTTAAAAGCCATAAGGGGGATAGATCTATGGCTTTTCAAGAAATAAAAGGCTCATATATGAATTTTGCAAAAAAAGACCTCTGTCTATTTCTTAGAGCATTATATGAATGGCAAAAAAAGAATGCTCTTGACCCTTACCTTATTATTGGCATATTCACTCCTTCAAGGCAGACATGTATAGAGCCTTCTTTTGATTTCTAATAGCTACCCTTCAGTGCTATTTATGATGATGAAATTTATTGAAAGTAATTTCTAACCACTTTATGATACGATAGCAATTGTATATTACTAAAATGATTAAAACTATACGATAACCTACTACACAGCCTGTCAGCTTAAATCCTATCTTTAATACATCTAAAGATTTTTTAAAATAAGGGCTTGATATGAGAATAGACCTTCTTGATAATCCGTGAAGGGTATCTGCCTGCACTATTTTTTTAAAGTATCTAAAATGCAATGAGTTATTTGATAGTAGATGTGCTTTTAGTACAGAAATAAATACGAACATTAATATTGAATTTGTCATTGTTATATGTTCTTTTTCTGTATTTATCTACAGCCCAAAATTCTTTTTTGCATGTTTTTGCACCTCATAATGCAGCAGCAAAACCGATCATTTTATGTGCATCAAGTGATAGTATCGGCGAATCGGTACTATCTACGCGGTACTAATACATCAATATTACTACATGATAGTGGCTATTTTTGATATTGTTTTTTCTGTTACATTTTTTGTGTCGAAATGTTAAATTTATCATCTTATGGTGATCTTCTTTGCACAATACGCAAAAGATGATTATATTTGCATCCATCAAAAGAAGAGAGGATGGAATATACAGAAAAAGAAAATGAGTTGATACAAGCTTTGAGAAATTACAGAAAGGCTTATCCTAATGGGGCCAAAACGTTAGAACTTTACATTATGGATCTGGTTTATGAACTAATGGAAGATGAATAATTATTGCTATTTTTCTTCAGTGGGAGATAATATAGATTAATTACATATATAAATACAAAAATCTATGGAATTACGTGTAAAACAACAAAACGAGACAGTACGACAGGTATTGGCTGACGTATATGAAGAAGTAAACTGGGCGTATCTTGCGAAAAATTATTTTGGTAAATCACGTTCATGGATTTACCATAAATTTGCTGGTTTGAATAATGGCGCAGTTGATGATTTCAGTGATATAGACCGTGAGAAGTTGAAGGCTGCACTGCATGATATATCAGCGCGTATACTACAAACTGCAGACAAACTCTAATTCATTACTTGAAATTTGATATGCCCCGGGACGAAAATCTCGGGGCTTTTTCGTATAAAAGGGAATCATCGTTCCCAATAATTTGCTACATTTGTATTAGAAGATTATGATTTGTTGTAGATAATAAAAATCATTGAAAAGTTGTTGTAATACAGATAACAGGACAACGGAGGGGAATATCGCCGGATTTCTGGCATATAGAACCGACATAGCCAAGATACATATAAACGGAGGAGCACGGCTTGAGCATGTATCTTTCAGATATTATGATCATGGAATTTATATGCCGACCCAAAGCAGGTCATACAACAATCTTTTCCCAGACTTATCCGTCTCATTTCCTATAAAGAATGTCCGTGCAGATCTGAGTTATACTGCAAAGACCAGAAGGCCAACCTATACCATGTTAAGCAACAATTTGCAATATAATGACCGTTACACCTACCAGGGAGGGAATCCTCTTCTACAGCCGAGTATTATCCATACTATCGGATTGAATCTGTCCTATCGCTGGATTAATTTCTCTGCCAATTGGAATCAGTACCATAACCTCTTTTATCAATACATAGAGCCCTATGAGAATAATTCAGACATCACGGTATTTACTTTCAAGAACTTGTCGCATAGTCAAGTCCTCTATACAGGATGCACTCTGACTCCAAAAGTCGGTCTGTGGCAGCCCATGGTTGATGTCGGGATTCAAAAGCAGTTTTTCCATGTCATGGAAAACGGCAGTTTGAGAAAATATGACCATCCTATAGCTTTCTTTACATTCAACAACGCTTTCCAATTGCCAAAGGATTTTATAATCAACGTTGATATGGACTATACCACAAGTGGAAATTCGACGGCAATCAAATGGGAACGTAGTGGAGGAGCAAATGTAGGTATCTATAAAGGAATTCTGAAAGACCGACTGACTTTCAACATACAGATAAACGACATCTTCAGCTCTTATAGGAACTCCAATCGGTTACATTATGGAAATCGTGACATCTATAAATGGAACCGGTCTGACAGCCGCCAGTTATTGCTGACAGTAAGATATAAGTTCAACTCTGCCAAGAGCAAATACAAAGGTACAGGAGCCGGAAATGAAGAGAAAAGCAGACTGTAAAATACAATATAGTTAGACGCTCTGGCAGAGGATTTTAGGAAAAAGAGTCAGCCTGATCATCAAAACGATTATACCATACTTAATATGACAAAATATCTGTTAAATACTTACAAGTATAACAAAAAAGTTACCTTTAGTTTGTTTTCATATAACTTTTTTGTTACCTTTGCATTGTCATTAAGACAAAAGAGTTCTTTCAATTAATGAAGCGTAGTGAATTAGAAAAGAGACTGAGAGACGCGGGATGCGTCCTATCTCGGAATGGCTCTAAGCATGACAAATGGAAGAATCCAAAGACAGGTAAATCTGATTGGATTCCCAGACATGCCAAAGAAGTTCCAACAGGAACAGCTTTAAGTATTCTGAAAAATTTGTCAGCCTAAAGATTGAGTTGGGGTGAAATAATCCCTAACTCGCTTTAGAACCAAGTTCACAAGTGGAATGGATTGAGAACTCTTTTTTATAAGAAACAAAAACGTAAGATATGAAAAAGGTTAGAGTTACAGTGGAAAAAGCATCGGACGGCAACTTCTGGTGTCGGACGGAAGAGGAGATTAACGACACCTTCCTGACTTCTGAAGGTGCTACTGTAGAAGAGGCCAAGAAGGATCTTCTTGATTGCTATGAAGAAGCAAGACTGGACGCAGAAGAGGAAGGAAAGGAGTTTAAGAAAGTGGAATTTGAATATAAGTATGATTTGCAATCGTTCTTTAATTACTTCTCTTTCTTGAATATCAACGAAATAGCACGTCGTGCAGGTGTTAATCCGTCTTTGATGAGACAATATAAAGGAGGATTCAAGAATGCAGGCGAAAAGACGTATGAACGTCTTTCTAAATGTATTAATGATATAAAAAGAGAATTACAGGCGGCATATTTCTAATGCAGCGTTTCATTAAATAAGAACCAGAAGCCTCTGGTGTGCGAAGCATCGGAGGCTTTTTTATATACCACAGTTAGCTGTTGATCGTGTGGCAGAAAGAGTGAATAAAGGCGGACATAATATTCCATATAATGTTATTCAAAGAAGATACTTTAAAGGAATAGAAAATCTTTTCAATCTGTTTATGAAAGAAGTAGACATTTGGGCTATCTATGATAATAGTGACTATGAACGTAAGCGGATTGCTTTTGGAAGAAGATATATCCGCACACGAATCAACAATAAAACACAATATAATGAAATCAAGAAGCAGAATCATTCATTAAGACTTTAGATGAAGGGCTGGCAGAAGCCGAACAACAGATGCTTCGTGATAAAGCCTCACGGAACGAGCCATTAATATATGCCGATAATGATGGCAATATCAAACGTGTGTCGGCAAAGGATGTTTTGGATTAATCTTTCTTTCAGAAAAACTTCTGACATTTTTTTCTTATATTTGCAGAAATAACAAATAATGAAGGAGGAATCAGATGGCCAGCCAAACAGATCTGTCTAAAAGAATGTTGTTGATTTTCTATAAGATCTATACATCAGCAGTCCGCGAAAAGGAATCAGCCATTCCCAGTCAGGTACTCCTCCACTTTGTCAATAACCATATCAGCACTCCTATCTCTGAAAGAACGTTGCAACGTGATATCAAGGGTATCATGAACATTCTCCCTATACAGATCGACTACAACAGTAAAAGGGGAGGATATACTCTTTTTGAGGAAGGCCTAAAACACAGCAGATCCGAAGATTCAAATTCCAAATTCAAGAAGAAACTTCAGGAATCAGAAATTGAGAGATTAAAAGAAAGACTCCCCCTGTTCAAGTTGTATGATCCTCTGAGAAACCATTATTCAGACATTCCAGACCTGCCGGGGAACTATCTCTTTCTACTTCGTAATGACAGCAGTTTGCCCCCTACTCCAGAGGTTCCTGTTTTCAGTCATATTAACGTCAACGAAGAATCCCTTCGCGTCCTGTATACAGGTATAAGTACCAAAGCACGCCTCCGCAAGCGAATCTATACCAGACATCTTGGGAACAACTCAGGAAAGTCTACACTAAGAAAATCACTAGGACGATTGTTTGGTTTTCGCCTCATACCCCGTGACAAGAATAAACCCAATGACGGGTATAAGAAATTCTGTAAAGAGGATGAGGAAAAACTGACAGACTGGATGAAGAGAAACCTGGTCGTGCTGTATGATGACCGGGCTGATAACTATGAGATGTTACAGAACCAGTTGATTACTTATCTGAATCCACCTCTGAACATCAAGGACAATCACAATCCGATTAACCTCGAATTCAGGAAAAAGTTAAAAAGGCTCAGAACCGGGAAACTCAATCCCGATTCTGAAGCAAATATCATCAACAATGATTCTTATGGGTCATAATATCCAGAACCTTGTCATCCGTGGTACACATAGCATTCTTACCTATACTGGTCAGATTGCGTATACTCTGATCCACATCATCATCAATAATTCCTTCAGCGGAAGTAACATATTGATTTTCCATGGAAAGCATAGCAGACCACAAGGCCATACTGACACCTGAACAGATCTTCAATGAGCAACTGGGTTTGGCACCGTCACAGATCATTCCTGTAAGTGTGGCAATCATGTTCTTCACAGAATGGCAGATATGACTGTAGTCACCTCCCATCAGATAAGTAATACCACAACTGCTGCCGATACTGGCAACCACACAACCACAAAGAGCAGACAGGGTTCCTAGACTCTGTTTGATATAAATAGCCGTCAGATGACTGAGCGTCAAAGCCCGGATCAGTTCCTCATCCGTATTTTCATTTTCCAGAGCATAGACCACGACAGGATTCGTGGCACAGATTCCCTGGTTACCCGAACCGGAATTACTCATGACCGGAATCATTGCTCCACCCATACGGGCATCACACGCTGAAGCCGTCTTGGAAATGATATGGGAAAAGATAGAATTTCCAAAAATACCATGACTAAGCGGGCGGTCCATGGTCTTGCCCAGGCAATGACCATAGTTACCCTTCAGCGATTCAGCCGCTGCACGCATATTATAGTCTTTGGTTTTCCGGATAAACTCAAGTTCATCTAATGGAGAGAACATCGCATAGTCATAAACTCTCCTCAGAGTGAGTTGGATATCGTTCTCCTCTGTTTCCCCATCTACAGTTTTACGCTTGTCATACAGCACCTTGTCATTTATCCTCTCATAGACAAAATGAGTGTGACTGCCGGCAATGATTGAAACAGAACATTTCTGACCAGCCTGACAGATAACCTCGACATAAAGTTTGTCTACATCACCCTCTTTCAACTGAATCGTAATCGGATCATTCTTCAGATAATCCTTCCCCTCCTGAAGAGTTTCAGGAGTCAGATCCTTGATTACCTCCAACTGGTATTCAGACTTTCCAATCAGTGCACCAAGAGCAATAGCAATCGGCAGTCCCACCATACCTGTACCGGGAATGCCGACTCCCATTGCATTTTTCAGTATATTTTTGCTCAATAAAGCCGTGATCTTCTCCGGCATACAACCCAGATTCTCTTTTGCACGTGCCGTACAAAGAGCCACAGCCATGGGTTCCGTACAACCTACTGCCGGAACCACCTGCTGCTGGATCAATTTCCGGATCTGATCCCTGGCTTCCTTATCCAATTCTGCCATCACTTAGTTTCCTTACCATAATTAGTCAGTCCCTTGTTTAAAAAGTCGAGGTAAGCACTGACATCTTCCTTGTAACTGAAAGATCTGTTGAGTGGCTGACCGAGGTTATTGACCGGCACATAGAAAGGCTGAGTATTGGAACCGAACTTATGAGCCTGTAGATAACTCCACTTATCACCTATTGTACGTAACGTACGCGTATGTCCATGATCCGTCACTTCCATCGGTTTCGGCAGCGGAGTCTTATCATCTACAAAAAGAGAAATCAAAACATAATCCTTATTCAGTTTTTCAGCAACCGTAGGATCTGTCCAGACAGCAGCCTCCATCTTCCGGCAGTTGACACAGCCAAAACCGGTAAAGTCTACCAATGCAGGTTTGCCTTGAGCCTTAGCAGCAGCCATACCCTCTTCATAGTCCGTATACTGCGCCTTCACCTCTTTATCATTAAGATTAAAATCCTGTGTATTCATCGGAGGTGCAAAAGCACTGACGGCTTTACAAGGAGCACCCCATAATCCGGGAATCATATAGATAGCGAAAGCAATAGAGCAAAGACCAAGCATTACCGAAGCTACAGGCATCGGCTTAGGAGGCATCTGCTTCCCATCTGCATCATACAGAACATCCGAGCGGAATCTGAGTTTGCCAACGAGATACATGCCCATAGCGCCGAAGATGACAATCCATAAAGCGAGGAAAGTCTCACGGCTGAGGATATGCCATCCATACGCCAGATCTGCTACAGACAAGAACTTTAGAGAGAAGGCCAATTCGATGAATCCCAGAACCACCTTAATATTGTTCATCCATGAACCGGATTTCGGAGCGGATTTCAGCCAGGACGGGAACATGGCAAAAAGGGTGAAAGGAATGGCCAAAGCCAGAGAAAATCCGAACATTCCGATAGCAGGACCGGCCCAGTTGCCTGAAGTAACCGTCTGCACGAGAAGCAATCCGATAATAGGTGCCGTACAGGAGAATGAAATCAATACCAAGGCGAAAGCCATCAAGAAGATAGAAAGTATTCCTGTAGTCTTTGCTGCTTTGGAATCTACTGCATTACCCCAACTATCCGGGAGTTTGATTTCAAACCAGCCGAAGAAAGAAAAGGCAAAAAGGAGAAGCAAAAGGAACAGGATAATATTGAAGACCGCATTCGTAGCCAGAGAGTTCAGTGTGCTCGGTCCGAAGATCGCCGTAATAATGATTCCCAAAGCCAGGAATATCACAATGATAGACAGACCATAAAGTGCTGCATCCCTGATACCCCCTTTCTTTCCACCACCTCGCTTGAGGAAGAAACTGATGGTCATCGGGATAATCGGCCAGATACAAGGCATCAACAGAGCCAACAGCCCGCCTATAAATCCCATCCAAAAGATATAAAACAAGGAATGACTGGCTACACTATCGTTACCACCAAAGGCCTGTAACTGCTGGATAACAGGTTGCCACCAGGACTGTTCTTCCTGCGGAGTAGCCTGGACGGCAGCAATAGCATTCGTTTTTGCCTTAGCAGTATCCACAGCAGGAAGAACAGCGGAATCAGCTTTCATTCCCGGCTGGAGCACAGAAGAGTTATCTCCGGTGCCGGTCGTTGCATTGTCAACTGTCGCTGTTGCTGACGCCGCTGCTCCTGCATCAAAGGAGGGAGACTTCCCTGCCTTCTTCACTTCTACCTGAGTAGGGGGCAAGCAACTCTGATCATTGCAGGCGCCATATTCGAGATACGCATCAATCTTATAATTCGGTGCCGTAAATTTCACTTTCTGTACAAAAGTCACGCTCCCCTCAAAATAGCGGAGCTTCATACCGAACATCGGGTCCATCTTGGATATCTCATGACCGCGTGGAGTCAATTTCCCTACAGGTTTAACCCCACTCATACTATTCACATGGAAGGTGGCTGATATCGGACCATCATTACCTAAGCCTGTAGAATAAACATGCCAGCCAGCATCGATTCTACCCGTAAAGATAATCTCTGCATTCGCAGTACCATCCATCTTCACTTGAGAAGAAAATTTGATAGGGTTAACCATCTGAGCATGAGTCACAAGAACGGTCATGACCATTATCAGGAATAAAACAGGTCTCTTCATATTCAATTATATCTTTTAATGATTGTCTTTTTATTTATCGAAACAACTCCGCAAGTTTTGTTGCAAGAGCCTCTCCTCTGAGTTTATCACTGATTAACCGCCCCTCGTGATCTACGAGAAACATCATTGGGATAAAACGCACATTATACTTCGAACTTATACCCTGTTGGTCAAGGTATCCAGGCCAGGACATATTCTCCTCCTTCTTAGCTTTCCTCCATGCTCCAGGATCCTTGTCAATAGATATACTTATAATCTGTAATCCCTTATCTGCATAAAGAGCATACTGTTTCTTCAAATTAGGAATCTCATGCCGGCAAGGTACACACCAACTAGCCCAGAAATCAATGAGAACATATTTCTTACCTTTCAGAAAGTCACGTAATGTCTTGCCGTCACTCAACGTAAAATCCGGTACTTTCTTTCCTGTATTATCAGACGGATACAATTCTTCATGCACCATCTTGCCATAATATGTATTCTTGGCCTTTTCCGTAAGCTTTTCATAGAGTGGCTTATCTTTATCTGTAAAATAATTCATCGTGGCTTCCATCAGGAAAGGTCCCCACCAAGAATCTCTATTAGCAGAATAAAGAGCTTCATAGGCACTATCTACGGCCATAAAGAACTGATGCTCGTCATGATTAAAATCCTGATACGCTGAAGATTTTACAAGACGTTTCAATTCCACAGAATCCTTTGCAGCTCGAGCGACATTCAATTGATGTAAGATCGATGCATTTTTCGTATGGTATTCATTGTACTTCTGATCAAGTGTCCTCTTAACACTCAGTTTCTCGTTCATCTCGTCCGTTAACGGACTGCCTCCTATTGACACGTCATAGGTATAAACTGGTATTTTATCGGATGTATCTTTTTTTGCTGTTCCGGAAAAGGTTATACGACTATTATCCAGAATAAACGGAATCTGTCCATAACTATTCTTTACCAGCATATAGACTCCGCGGGGATCTGCCTGGTTGCCGCTGAAAGAGAACTTTCCGTCACGGACAACGGTTTCAGCCAAAGGTTGTCTATCCGTATGGCTGACCCTGTAGATAAGAAGTGTATCCCCATCCTGCCAACCAGTGACATGCCCTGTAATGTGATACCCCTGAGCAAAAAGAGCAGATGGGATCAGAGCTAAAGACATCAATAAAGAAATTTTCATATTATTGTTAGTATTTTTGATAATTTACTGATTAACATTTTGGGCAATCTTTCCGTTACCGGAATTATCAACTGCGCCCTGCGGGAAAGGCATAGTCCACAAGTGACTGTCTGGAGAAAGTGTATAGTTGACTCCATTCTCTGTCTTTTCAAGAGTCCGGGCATAGGCAGATTCCATATTTAACCGGCGGGCATCACAAAATGGTACAATCGTAAGGATCAAAGCATTTGCTTTAACATCCCGAATCTGGCGTATGGCCTCCTCAGCTGAAGAAGCCTTCAGATCCTTAAAATAACCATCCAGGACACGAGCCTTTCGAACCTTATTAAGCACAGCCATCGCCTCATTGACTTTACCAAGGCGTGCGAGACATTCAGCTTCAATCAGATAGACCTCTGTAGTAGTCATTCCGCCGCGATTGTAATAACCTGCCGTCATTGCCGTGTAATAAGTTTCACTACCTACAGTCCGTTTTTTCCACCGACTAAGGAATTCTGCATCCCCAGGTTCGAAACGTGCGGCGCGGTCTACCCCCAAATTTAAATCATTTCCCTGATTAGAACTGCTCCCATGACAGAAATTATAATTCTCACAGAATGTAAAGTCCATTGGAGAAGTAATTTTCTGATAAGATCCCTCTTTGGCAAGAACACCCTGATTCTTGGAGTAAAAAGCTTTCCAGTCAAAAAGAGAATCATTATAGGCAAGAGCAGCCTGAGCATATTTCAAAGCCTTCTCATAATCACTCATCTGTAGATAGACACGAGCTGCAAATGCATTGCCCGTAGCCTTGTCGGCATAGAGAATATTTGAGGACTTCTCCGGAAGATCCGGCAAAGCAGCATTTATGTCCGCCAAGATAAAATCATAGATACCCTGAACACTCGGTTGTGTATAGGATGCTCCTACTTCCGCGCTCGTAATCAGAGGAACACCTCCATCCGAAGAAGCAGTAGAAACATTATAAGTATGACTATAATAGTTGACCAGGGTAAAATATTTCATAGCTCTCAATATCCGAGCCTGGGCAATGGCAACAGCACGTTCCGCATCCGTACAATTAGTGGCAGAAGGAGCATTCTCCAAAATCAGATTTGCTGTAGAAATAGCACCATAACCGTTGTAATAAGTGGTCTCGTCACTCTTATTGAGTTTAATCCGATCTGCATTTTCATCCCAAAGATAGTTTGCTTTCCATAATGGATAATAACTTAGAGAAGAAGGAGAAATATAGCGGTCATTCATCAAGATAAGGGCTTGCGAAATGTCTTCGCGCTGATTCTGATACTGATTAGCTATCATTTCCGTGAAATCCTCAAGCGCTGTGGGGATTTTCTCTCCTTTCGGCACATTATCAAGATAGCCACTGCAAGATGACCAAAAAGGCAAGACAGCTATGAAAAACAAGGGAAAGAATTTACACAATTTCCTTTTAACTGTATTCGTATTCATAAATAATTCCTTTTTTAATGTAAAAATCCCAACTCTTAGAAATCCAAATACAATCCCAGCACATAATTAGGAGCATTATATCCTCCCAAGAGGTATTTTGCACTTTTACTATGGGCAAAAGTAAACACATTTTCCATATTCATCTGAAAGCGGGCATTGCTCAGATGGACATGTGAGATCCATTGCCTCGGCAAAGCATAAGAAAGAGAGACATTTGCCAAACGCAGATTAGAAGCATCAATGACGTTGATATCAGAATAAGAATAAATAGTATAACTCGCATCACTGAACAAAGGACTTTCTCCAAAGACAGCACGTGGAATATCAGTATTATGTTCATCTCCGCTTGTTCTCCAACGGTGAATGATATTTTTATTCACAGGACCAATATTAGCCATATAACTGTACATGGTACTGTTATAACTATTGTTCAGCATGGCAAGATCAGTATTGCGCATCTTATACCCTCCTTTATAAACCCAAAGGCAGGAAAAATCAAAATCGCGATAGTGGAAATCAAGATTTACAGATGCCAGTCTGGAAGGCTCTGTGCTCCCCACATACTTGATAGCTCCAAGAGAAGAAGGATTCTGTGTCGTCGGTTTGCCATCATCACCATAAACCTGTGGGAGTCCGTCGGCACTCAGCCCTGCCCACTTATAAGCATAAATGGATGTATAGGGATTGCCGATAACCGGATAAGACTGCGGATAGTCAAGTTGAAGATAATAAACCGGTGCCGTAACATTTACGTAAACGACTTTATTCTTATTATAACTGAAATTTGTCGAGACATTAAACCCAAAATCCCGTGTATTGATGATCTGACCATTCAAGGAAAGTTCTATTCCCTGATTACGCATCTTGCCATTGTTGATCATGTAAGTATTATATCCGAAGCCTTCTGTAGGAACACCCATCGTATTGGCCAACAGGTCAACACCCATCTTGTTATAATATTCAATACTACCACTCAACCGATTATGCAATACGGCAAAGTCAAATGCAATATTCGTAGTAGTCGTCTTCTCCCAACGAAGATTAGGATTAGGACGTGAAGTTACACTTCCATACGTTCCACCTACATTAGTGTTCTTAAAATAACTCGCGGTCATATAAGGTGCTGCATTCTTAGCTACATTTCCGGCAATACCATAACTAAGACGGAATTTCAGACGGTCAATCCAACTAACATGGAACCATTTTTCCCGGTTGATATTCCAAGCTGCTCCCAGACTCCAGATCGGATTTTTCTGATATTTGGAATTCGTCCCCCAAAGGTTACTGCGATCCCAACGGATACTGGCCGTTGCCATATAACGGTCATCATAGGTATAAGCAGCATTGGCATAGACGGAAATATAACGATTGTCAATATAACGGAGATAGGCAAAATCATTCGAGGAGAGACCATAACCTCCGAGAAGCCCATAAGTAGAATTGAGTACTCCCTGATTTACCAATGCATAGGTGAGCATCTGTGGATCATAATCATATAGGGTAGAATTATCATAGTCAAGTACATTTTTCCTGACCTCATGTCCCAGAAGAGCTACAATATTATGTATCCCCCCGAATGTCCGGTCAAAATTCAGTTGTTGCCGGAAAGTATAAGCCTTGGAAGTCTGATTAGAACGGTAATAGATTTCACCATAAGGGACATTGAATATCGTAGAAGTCCCGTTACTCGTAGCATATTTGTCAACAAACTGGCGTACATAATAAGACTCCTTGTCATAAAGTTGTTTGGTCTTGTCATAACTATATTCATACTGGAACATCACATTATATTTAAGCCATGAGAAGATATTGGCATTCAGTTTGCCATAGATCCGATTTGTGAAACTATCCAGATTCCTGATATTACGACTGATCTCATCGAGTGGGGTAATATCCAGATTATAAAGACCATTATTTTTGATAATCGACAAATTAGAATTACTCAGGCGAGAATCCTGAGTATAAGTATAATTAGTTCCATCACTATTTTTCAAACGGTCATACGGTTCATAGGAATAATAATTCTCTGAAAGTGGGTCGAAAGTCTGAGTCTTTTGCTTATTGAAATAACTATAGTCTCCTACTTCAACAGTCAGCCATCGATTCAAATCAAGAATATCTTTCAGATCGACACCCCATGCATTATTACTGGAATAACGGTCGTTGAGCCGATTATTACGATATGAAACAGAAGCCGTAAAGTTATTGTGTTCACTTCCTCTGCCAACAGTAAGATAATACTGTTGATAAAAAGCGTCCCTTTTCGCATATTTAGAGACATCCTTATAATACTGATAGCCTCTGGAAGCAAGACTGTTCAGATTATCCTCCATTGTACTCTGAGGAAGATTTCCGGCGTAGTAATTCAGGATATTTGTAATACCCTGTGAAGTATACACCTTATTATCCAGCAAAGACTGCGCATAAGAAGCCGCCTGACCTCCCTGAAGATTAGGATTTTCTTGTGCCCATTCTTTTTCCAGATCAATCATATCCGAAGCATTCGTCAAGCGTTTGTCATAGAAAGAATAGGGATGCCATGTAAGAGAACTACTGAAAGATACACTCGTACGCTTCTTCTCCGCTTTTTTGGTTACGATGACCACAACGCCATTAGCTGCGCGTGCACCATAGATACTGGCAGCAGCAGCATCCTTCAGAACTGTAATGCTCTTAATATCCTCAATATTGAGTTGCGGAAGTTTCTCCTCTAAAGAGCCATACTGATTATAGCGGGTATTTTCCACAGGAAAGCCGTCTATGACATAAAGCGGGCTTGCATCACCATTCATAGTCGTAGTACCACGAATAAGACTGGAAGAAGTATTAAATCCCGGGACTTCACCCTCCAGCAATTGGGAAAGATTATCATAACGCTTGGTCTTCAGTTCATCAGCAGTCACCTTAGAGAAACTACCCGTTACACGTTCTTTAGAGATTGTCTGATATCCCGTCACGACGACTTCATTCAATGTATTGTCAGAAAACATCCGGACATTCTTTTGTATAGGGGAAGTCCCCTTGGCCAGAACGATCTTTGAAGATTTCATACCAATAAAGCTATAGACAACGCTACAGGCATGTACCGGTAGTTTTAAGGAATAATGTCCCTTGTCATCAGTAACCGCCTGGATATTCGCACCTTCAACACGAACGGAAACTCCGGGAAGGATTTCTCCTTTCTCGTCTGTCAGCAAGCCTGACAAACTCCGATTTTGCACTTCCCGCTCATATCGTGTGACCGTAACAAGAGTTCCGTTGATCACATATTTGCAGTTTAATGAAGCCATGACCATGTCTAAGACTTCAAGTGCCGGTTTCTTATTAACCTTGACAATTACAGGAGGCAAACTCTTGACAAGATCCGCAGAACAGATAAAGTTTAATCCGGTTTGCTTTTCCATGACATAGAAAAACGCTTTGACGCTCGCCCCCTTCAAATCCATAGTAACCTTCTTTTCGCCTATAGATTGGGCATTAGCTACAGACAGGCACGACCAGGATAATAACAATGATAATAAAATCAAAGTCCAACTCCGTCTCGTTAAAAGTTCTTTTTTCATAAATCTCCTCTCTTAATCAATTTTCTTTGTTTTTGCTTCACTTCTTTCTTCTTGATTCCTGGCCGATAATTATATTACCACCATCTACATTAATTTCCAGACCTGTAATCGTACGAAGAGCCCGTATGGTCACGTCTAACGATTCGTACCGATTGAGAATCCCTGTAAAGGAAAGTTTCTCGGCATTACTAATATTGAAGACCACTTTTTTGTCATACCAACGGGATAAAACGGACATCAAACGCGATAAGGAACAATCATCAAAAACGAATCTCCCCGTATTCCATGCGACATAAGGCATCACATCTACTTTTGTAATCACAGGAGTTGACTCAGCTGTCTTTATTACGGCCATCTCACCCGGCTTCAAAATCCGAGGAGTTCCATTCTTAGAGGTAACGCTGATACTTCCATTGACAAGCACAATACTCATAGATCCATTTTCTTCACGCGTATTGACATTGAAATCCGTACCGTATTCCTTAACATCACCCATATTGGTCTTTACGATAAAAGGATGACGCTTATCCTTGGCAACGAAGAAATAAGCTTCTCCTTCAAGTTCAATCTGTCTTGAATCGCCCTCAAACTCCATCGGATAAGTCAGTCTTGAATTATAATTCAGATGTACACGGGTTCCATCCGGCAGACTCATCCAGAATTCCTTGTCATGCCGGGTAACAATCGTGCCGGCAGAATCATAACGTGATACGATTCCAGCTATCAAGCTATCAGAAGTTACGGATACAGGCGGCCTGTTTTTAACTAAAAATGTAGCTGCGTTCAAACCAGCATGCTTGGCCTGGTTCATTGCAACAAGAGCTTCCCTTGGCAGTTGAGGATTTCTGACTTCCATCCGGTGATCCCTGAAGAACCAAAAGCCCGACACGACGAGAACTAATATGGAAACAGCCGCAGCCCAAACTGACCAAACAGGATAAAGATGAGGAAAATGCTCTTTTTTAAATTCCTTCAAGGCTCTTCGTGCATTTACTTTCTTATACTGACGATAACGGTCTGAGAAATGACGTAACTGACAAAAAGCCTTATACTTTTCCTTTAGAGCAGGATCTCCCTTCAGCAGACGTTCTAAGTCAACTTTCTCTTCGTCCGACAACTCTCCGGTCAGACTTTTCCGGATCAGTGTATTGACATCTGAATGGTCCATATCTATCATTTTCACTTAAAGAACACAAAAAGAAAGAAAAAGGTTACATAAATTTATAAAAAAAAACAATACATATCCATTTTAATATATTTATTCATTAAATACTACTAATACGAATAGTAAAGAGAAGACTTCCAAAGAAAGTTTGTCTCTCAACGCCATAATAGCGCGACGTTTATGTGTTTTTACAGTATCTATAGCAATATCCAGAATCTTAGCAATCTCACCATTTTTCTTCCCTTCCATACTCATCAGGAAGATTTCCCGTTGCCGTGCCGGCAATTCATCTATTGATAAAAACAACTGCCGGTAAACCTCTTCGGGGAAAAATTCTTCAGATCCATCTTCTGCGAGTTGATATTCCTGCATCCGGTCTGAAATCCGTACCACATGGGTACGTTCAGCTCTTATGGCACGAATCTGATTCAGTGTACCATTACGGACACCTGTATAAAGATAAACTTTTAACTGCGCTATTGTCTTGAAAGAAGGTTTGTTTTTCCACAGATTCCAAAACACCTCCTGAACTATATCTTTTGAGATTTCTTCATCAGAAGTCATCTGAAAAGAATAATTGACGAGTGCCTTAAAGAAACAAGCATATAGCATGGTCAGTGAAGAATCATTCCACTGATGCAATGTGTCCAAAGACAAACCATTAACTTTCATACTCATCTCAGATACTGTTCAATCAGGAATCACATTTTATATGCATTTATATAATCTCACCTTTCGGCAAAGGTAATGAATTTTTGCCAATATTCTAAAAACGCATGTCTTTTTTCTTCGTTTTTCCTACCTTTGCAGTATACAAACTATAAGAATAAAAGATGATAGAATTACTTTTAGCAAGTTTTCTCACCTTCATTGAACTTAATTGTGAGAATTTATTCGACACACAGCATGACTCTTTAAAGAGCGATTATGAGTTTCTTCCTAACGGAGATTATCATTGGACACGAACACGATATTGGCGGAAGTTGGACCATATCGGACAAGAAATCATCGCATTAGGAGAAGACTCCACACATCAATGGCATTTACCCGACTTTGCCATTCTATGCGAGGTTGAGAACGACAGTGTCATGCGTGATTTAAGCAAGCGCTCACTCTTGAGGCATGCAAAATACGAATATTTCATCACCCACTCACCAGACCAGCGAGGTATCGATGTTGCTCTCTTATACAACCCATACGCATTTCTTCCCATCCGCCACTTCAGTTTCAGGGTTCATCCCCTACTGGACATGCGTCCCACAAGAGACATCCTCTATGTAAGCGGCAAACTCAATAATGGCGATACCCTTCATCTGTTCGGTATCCATGCACCAAGCCGGATGGGAGGAGAACGGGCCTCACGGCCTCACCGCATATTGGTAGAAGAAAAACTTGCAGAAGCCATTGATTCGATCCGGAGTAAAACGCCGGAGGCCAAGATTATCGTTGCCGGTGACTTCAATGATTACAAAAATTCTCCTGCCCTCAAGAAACTTTATGCCCTCGGATTAATCAATATATCCCAAGAAGCTAAAGGGGAAAACGGAGCCAAAGGCACCTACCGTTTCAGAGGAGAATGGGGAAGTCTGGATCATATCCTATGTTCCCGATCTGTAGCAGAATCCCTGACGGATTGCCATATCGGCGATCTGAAATTTGTATTGGAACCGGATGAGAAATATGGAGGGGTAAAACCATTCAGAACCTATAGAGGACCTGCCTACCAACCCGGATATTCCGACCATTTGCCACTTATAGCAAGATTCAAGACCAGAGAATAAAAAGAAGGGACCATTCTTCATTGAAAAGTTTTAAGAAGGGCTATAACATCTGACAAAAATGCGTATTTACGCAAAAATATCGAAAGGAATTAGTTCGTTTCAAGATATAATCGTATATTTGTATCAGTCAAAAATGCGTATTTACGCAAAAATATCGAAAGGCTTATGATTATAGAAAGAAATTTTTATCTCAATAAACTAATTGAGCGACGTGAAAATGGACGTATAAAAGTCATTACGGGAATTCGTCGATGTGGAAAGTCGGTTTTACTCTTTGAACTCTTCCGAGATTATCTAAAAAGAACTGGTGTAGGAGATGACCATATTATCGCCTTGAAACTCGATATCGGATCAAATGCCCGTTACCGTAATCCACAAGAACTGGATAAATACGTACGTGGACGAATAACTGATACCAACAAACCATATTATGTGCTTCTTGATGAGATTCAAGAAGTGAAGGCCATACAGAATCCCTGGCTCAATGATAAGAATGAGACTATAAGTTTTGTTGATATTCTGCTTGGTCTGATGGATATCAAAAATGCCGATATTTATGTCACTGGTAGCAACTCCAAGATGTTATCGTCAGATATTATGACCGAATTTAAAGACAGAGGTGATGAAATACATGTCAATCCATTCATGTATAAAGAGTTTTATGGTGCTTATGAAGGGGACAAGCATAATGCATGGCAGGAATTTATCACCTATGGTGGACTACCGCGAATCATCTCAGAGAAAACCGATGAGGATAAGAGTAAATACCTTCAAGACTTGATCAGATCAACATATCTAACTGATGTAGTTGAACGTAACCATATTCAAAAAGACATTTCTATTCTTGACGATTTGCTTAATATTATCGCCAGTAGCATCGGTTCACTGATCAATCCAAGAAAATTAGAGAATACTTTTGCCAGTGTCAAGCAAAAGAAAATAACTGATTCAACTATAAGCACCTATCTAGACGATTTTGCAGATGCTTTTATCATACGCAAGGCAACCCAATATGATATCAAAGGTAAAAGATATATCAATACTCCCCTAAAATATTATTTCACAGATATCGGCCTGCGTAATGCTCAACTGAATTTCCGGCAACAAGAAGAAACTCACATTATGGAGAATGTCATCTATAATGAGCTGTCTGCTCGTGGATTCAATATAGATGTGGGCGTAGTGGAGTATAACTACAAGAATGCTGAAGGTAAAAGTAAACGCACAAAACTTGAAATTGACTTTGTTGCCAACAAAGGAAACAAGCGTTACTACATCCAGTCTGCCTTCGCCATTCCAGACGAAGAAAAACGTCTACAGGAAACTAACTCGCTCCGACGCATCAACGACTCCTATAGAAAAATTGTCGTGGTCCACAATCACATCATCCCATGGTATGACGAAAACGGTATATTTTATATAGGTGTAGAAGACTTTGCACTGACCTATATTGGCAAGTTGGCAAAAACTATATAATTCTAACTACTTTTTGAGTAGCAGAATCCCTAAAGGATTGTTATATCGGCAATCTGAGATTTGTATTGGAACCTGCCTACCAACCCGGATATTCCGACCATTTACCACTTATCGCGAGATTCAAGGCTGGAGAATAAAATGGACTTACCTCCTTGTCAATATTTAAGTTTCACCCACACTCCCTTATGGTCAGTAGGCCACACATCAGGAGGAGCAATAAACAGATCCTTTCTTTCTTCCGTCACCGCCTTACTACGGACTATAGACTGTCAAGGACTAAAGACTGTCAAACAAACCGGTCTTAGTCGGGAAACTTTACAGATTTACATCCACATAACAATCCGTTTATTTTCTTTCTAAATATATAATGATGTTAATAAGTTCCTTAATTTATATCCAATGACTAACAACCCATAGAACTATTGTTACTGACCATTTGTAGATTTATAATATCTTTCTTATTAAATGCCAACTCCTATAAATTTAGGTTAGATTAAAACGATTTACAAAAAAATACAAGCATGGAAATTTGAATATGTTATGAAAAAGAGGTAAATTTGCGGCATTTAAGTGAATCTTTCTGGATTATGATAAAGAGGTATCTTTTTCTCTGACAATGAAGATCATTAAAAGAATAATATGTTTTTATAACCAGTAACAAATACTTTTCAAAAATGGGAAAAAACAAACGGATCAAGTTGTTATTTGTAGCAACTGTTGTAATCGTAATGATGTCATCTTGCGCCACTATTGTTTCCGGTGGCAGTCCTAAGATCTTCATTGAAGGCGGAAATAAAGAACCCGTAACCATTGTTACAGAAAAAGAAATCTATCAAAATGTACAACTTCCTTATATGGTCAGAGTAAAGCGCCATCATCTTGACGGACAGAGAATACAAATAAAATCTGACAAATATGATTATCAGGATATCATATTAGAGAAAAAGACTAATAACTGGGCATTCGGTAATATTCTCTTCGGTGGCCTGATAGGATGGGGCGTTGACTTATTGACAAATTGTGTCAGCAACCCCCAACAGACTCATTTCTATATTGACAAACCTAACGCAAAATAAGGTAATGTATCTATTTCCAAGTCGGAAAGGATGCCAATAAGAAAGAGAAGAGCGTTTTATTTTTGGCACGCTCTTCTCTTTTATCAAATTTAACATGAATAATGTAATAGGCTTGTTTTAAAATATAATTCTATTCCATAGAGCAGAAGATAAAAGTAAATGCTATTTTTGCATAACTCGTAAAAATAGCTTATCTTTGCATACACGATGAAGGTTCCATAGTTCAATGGATAGAACGTAGGTTTCCTAAACCTTTGATCCGGGTTCGATTCCCGGTGGAACTACGACTTAAGGTCGCCGCACTGCAATGAAAGACAACAAGATCCAACCTTATTAATTTTTTCTTGCCTATGCTTGGAGCTATTATAGGAGATATTGCAGGTTCACAATTTGAAGACTATAAAGCACCTGCTCCGCAAGCCGGATTTCAATTGTTTGTTAGAAATTGCGGCTATACAGATGATACCGTCACGACGGTAGCCATCGCAGATGCTATAATGAACCATAAATCTTACAAAGAGAGTTTACTTTACTGGTGTCGGAGATACCCCCACCCATTCGGTGCTTATGGAGGAAGATTTCAGGACTGGTTAGACTCTGTAAATCCTCAACCTTACGGATCATACGGCAATGGTTCTGCAATGAGAGTAAGTCCTGTAGGATGGTTATTCAATGATTACCATAGCGTTTTGGATGAAGCCAAGAAGAGTGCAAAATGTAGTCACAATTCTGAAGAGGGTATTAACGGGGCCCAATGCGTCGCTACATTAATTTATTGGCTCCGTACATGCCGAATCCGAAGGGATCAAATAGAAAATGCAGTGAAAAAGAAATTCGGGTATGATATTCCACCATTGAAAGATATTAATCGTATTGGTAGTACAGGACATATTGATACAACGTGCAGTGAAACTGTCCCATGGGCTATCAGGTGTTTTCTGGAGAGCCAAGATTTCGAAGATGCCATACGGATCGCAATCATGACTGACGGCGATACAGACACAAAAGCTAACATCACCGGAGCCATAGCTGAAGCCTACTATCAGGTACCTGAAGAATTAGCAGAAAAGGCTTTTTCATATCTGCCAAAAGATATGCTAAGTATTGTTGAACAATTCTGTACGATTATTCAAGACTTTGTAGTATAATAAAGCATTGCAAAGAAAGCAGATTTATTATACTTTGTAAAAAGGTCAGAGTTATGTGCTTGGACAGAATCAAGCAATATTTAATATTAAAATAAAAAGAACCAGCCCTTATTCCTGTAAAAGAATAAGGGCTGGTTCTTTTTATTTTAACAATTCTATTATTCTATGCTTTGTAATCAACTGGAGCGGAAGCTGCTATAGCTTTTGCCTGTTCCTGTGCCTCCTTATTACGAAGATGTCTTCCTAAAACAAGATAAGCAACAGGAGAGGCGATGAAGATAGAAGACAAAGTACCGAATACAACACCGAGAATCATTGCAAACGAGAATGAACGGATGCTTTCTCCACCGAGGAAGAAGATACAAAGTAATACGATCAACGTGGCCAAAGATGTATTTACGGTACGTGCCAATGTTTCATTAATGGAATCATTGAATAATCCCTGCAAATCTTTCTCTGCCCGTTGCTGATGCATACGGAGATTTTCACGAATACGGTCAAAGACAACCACCTTATCGTTAATAGAATAACCGATTACCGTCAATATAGCTCCAATGAATGTCTGGTCAACCTCAAGAGAGAACGGCAGAATACCCCAGAATAAGGAATAAATGCCCATAACAAGAAGAGCATCACAAGTCAGAGCAACGATAGAGCCTAAAGAGAATGCAACATTGCGGAAGCGAATCAATATATATAGGAAAATAGCGATCAAAGCCAAGATGACACTGATAACAGCACCATTAGTAATATCCTTGGCTGCTGTAGGTCCGACCTTCTGGCTACTTATAACACTACCTCCCTGACGCATATCAGGATTCTTGAACTTTGCGAGACTCTGCTGAGTAATCAAATTAGCTTTTTTCAGTCCTTTGTAAAGTATGTTCTCAGCCTGACTATCAATAGTAGGATCATTATTTTCAATCTCCCAGTTGGTAGATACACGAATCGTCTTATGGTCGGTACCTAATGCAATAGCAGTAGTATTAGCTTTCGTTCCATCCTTGTTAACAAATGCATTACCAAGAACATCACGAACCTCTTCCGGTTCCACCGATTTCTCAAAGGTTACGACATAATTTCTACCTCCAGTAAAATCAATGCTGCGACTCATGCCACGAACTGCGAAACTCACAATACAGATCACAATAGCAACACCCCATATAAAGCGTGTTTTCTTGAAAGCTGCCATAAAATGATAGTGCGTGTTCTGCATCAGGTTCTTCGAAATAGCCGTATAGAATTTCTGATTCTGCCAACGGTCATGCTTCATCTGATGCTCATAAGTCAGGCGGGTAAGGAATACAGAAGTAAAGAACGAACATACCAAACCAATAATCCAAGTGGTAGCAAAACCACGGATAGGACCTGTACCGACTACCAGTAAGATAACACCCGTAATCAATGAAGTTACATTACTATCGAAAATAGCAGAAAAGGCTGCTTTATACCCCAGTTCAATAGACTGTTTAATGCCCTTACCAAGACGCATCTCTTCCCTGACACGTTCATAAATCAGCACATTAGCATCAACAGCAGTACCTAAGGTCAGCACAATACCCGCTATACCAGGCATGGTCAAAGCCGACTGGAACGAGGCAAGTACACCTAACGTAAAGAACAAGTTGATAATCAAAGCACCATTAGCGATCATACCGGGAATCACGTCATACATCATGCACATGAAAATCATCAATATCACGAAAGCAATGATGAAAGAGACAAAACCCTGATGGATAGACTGTGCTCCAAGGGAAGGCCCGATAACCTCTTCCTGTACGATACGAGCAGGAGCAGGCATACGACCGGACTTCAAGATATTAGCCAAGTCTTTAGTTTCCTCAATAGTAAAGTTACCACTAATCTGAGAGCTTCCGCCATCAATTTCCTGATTTACACGAGGAGCAGAATAAACAGAACCATCCAAGACTATGGCAACAGCTTTTCCTATATTAGCTTTCGTCAGTTGAGCCCACTCTCTGGACCCTTCTGAATTCATAGTCATACTCACGACAGGTTTACTGAACTGATCAAACTCATCCTTGGCATCTGTGATCACATCACCTTGCAAAGGAGCCTGTCCATTAGGAGTAGAGACCTTTAAAGCATATAACTCAAATACATTCTTCGCATTAATACCTTCAGCCGGTTTCGCACTCCACAGCAATTTCAAATCACTCGGCAAAACTTGTTTAGCCTGAGCTGAATAGATAATACGGTCAACAGCAGCTGTATCACGGATGTTAGCATATCCAACCAAAGCAAGAGACTGATTCCCAGTCAATTGCAGACGTGCGAGCAAAGGATGGTGTTTGATAGCAGCAGTTGTAGCTGCTGATTGAGAAACCTGATTCTGATTATCAGCACCCTTCAGCTTGAACATGGGCTTTGCCATCTTGGTAACCTGCTTCTTGGCTACTTTCTTCTCCTTCTGAGCTGTAGAATCCTTTTCAGCGACCATCCGCTGATCCAACTGTTGCAGATAAGGAGCAATCTCTTCTGCATTATATGTTTCCCAGAACTCCAGATTAGCACTTCCCTGAAGGAGTTTACGCATCCGTTCCGGATCCCGGATGCCAGGCATTTCAACCATGATACGACCTTCTTGTCCCTGAAGTCTTTGAATATTAGGCTGTACTACGCCAAACTTATCAATACGGGTACGAACGACATTAAAAGAGTTGTCGATAGCCGCCTGAATATTTGTACGAAGGACTTTCTCTACCTGACTGTCAGAGCTCTGTGGGTTTACTTTCCCCTGCAACTCTTGTGTAGCAAAAATCTCAGCCAGTTTATGTCCAGGTGCATTTTTATGATAGGCATTGATAAAGAGAGACACAAAATCACTCTGACCTTTTTCCTCTTCAACCTTTGCTTCTGCTATAGACTTAGTGAAAGCCGGATCTGTCTTATGGTCAGCCAGCATCTCTACAACGTCAGGAACTGAGATTTCCAGGACGACATTCATACCACCCTTCAAGTCCAGTCCAAGGCCAATCTGAGTCTCCATACAGTTCTTATAAGAATAAACGCCCAGATACTTCACTGAGTCCTTATAATCCTGCGCGGCAATAGGGTCTTTGATCTTCGCTGCTTGATAGTCATAATAGCTCGTGGCTACAGAAAACGACAGGTAGAAGATACTTGCAAGCGTCAGTAAAACAGCTATACAAATTACTAATCCTTTGTTATGCATTTTTAGTTATATTATTAATTTATTGTTTTTCTTATGGACTGATGGGCATCACTCCTTTCAGGCATGGACACAATACCAGTCAGATGTGCAAAAGTACGTATTTTTTAGCATTTATAAAAATTTAAAGGACTTTATTATTCTTTTTTTAGTGTTTCCAGGCGTTTCACCTATGATTTTCATCTGGCAGCCTTCCTAGGTTCATCGAGGACCAAGCCAGCAATAAATTGGATAATGGTCCGATTCTTTTATTTTACGATCTACTTTTGCTCTATATGGCTGCCAATCTGTAGAGCAAAGGATATGATCAATTCTAAATAACATTCCACTCCTGTGATAGCTCCAACCCGGTCCGTTCCCTGTAGTAACATAGCAGTCTGTCAAGCCCTTGGACATCCTATAAAGAGAATAAGATATGGGATTATCATTAAAATCGCCACAAACAATAACAGAACGTCCCTTTCTATGCGTAGAAATATAATTGGCCACGGAGTCCACCTGAGGCGCACGGGTCGCCGCTGCCAAAGACAACTTATCAATTAAACGATCGGACTTTTCCTGGCCACCATCAGCAACGATTCCACCTTTAACCAAACTCTTAAAATCAGCCTTATCTTCCGGATCCAATTTATTTGACTCGAAATGATTATTCACGACCAACACTTCCTTGCCATGAATATGTAAGACACAAGTAATACTGATATTGCCTTTTGAAGTATATGGAATAATCTTCTTCCGGCTCATTGGGAACTTACTGTATATAGCCACCACATCTCCACTACGTGTTTTCTCTTCATGGTAGGAGTAAGGATAAATCCTACGAAAAATATTATCCGCTGAATCACGGTCCAGCCCACCAGCTTCCTGCAAGCAAACCAAATCAGCACCAGACATCGCTATATAATGAATAACGGGATTAGCCGAAGCCGTGTCGTTTCTGGGCGGAAAAAGTCCATACTGCTCAACATTATAGGACAACACTTTTATAGCTTTTTCCGGTACCTTCTGAGACAAATTGAAAGGAGAATAACGGCGAACAGGTCCATAGCATAGCAAGAATCCGATAACCGGAATAATCGCTCCACGAACTCGAAAAGTCAACCAAAAGAACAGAAACAACAAGTTTAGAAAAAAGAAGATAGCAAAAGCCATACCCAAACACGCTAGCAAAGGATGTACAACAGGATTAATCCGACCAGAATAACCAGTCAGAATCATCATCAAAATCGTTGCCACATTAGCACCAGCAATAATCTGAAGCAAAATTTTCTTCAATTTGCCCGCCATCACATTGATCTAATAATCCGGAAACAATCTCTTCCGGATCACAAGACACGACTCACTTGTGATCACTTTCATCAAATAATTCCTGTTTTTCTTTAGTCGTCAGACTGTCATAACCACTTTTCCTGATCTTATCCAAGATACGATCTATCTCTTCTTGATGAGCCTTTTTACGGGCATTATAGTTCCAGTCCTGATTTTCTTCAGAAGGTGCAGAAGGTTCTGATTTCTTATGCTTCTTCCAGTTAAAGCCAAACTTTCCTTTTCCGGTATTCTCTTTCCGCTGATTATTTCCGAAAGGTCCGTTATTTGTAGAGAAACCATCTCTGTCACCAGAATGTTTTCCCCCTCCAAAAACATTTCTCATCCTATTAAACGCAGCTTCACCGCTTGACATTCCATAACTCTGACCAGGATGTTTATTCCAATAGCGAATCAACAGGAATCCGAAAAGCATACCTCCCAAATGCGCGAAATGAGCCACCTGATCTCCAGGAGTAGCCAAAGCAGAAAACAACTCAATAGCTGCATAACCTAATACGAACCATTTAGCCTTAATTGGAATGGGAAAAGGAAAAATAAAGATTTTCTCATTCGGCAGCAACATACCGAAGGCCAACAGAACCGCATAAATTGCGCCGGAAGCTCCTACAGTCGTCATCACATTAAACGCACTCGGACTCACCATACTAAAGGTGTAACCCATGGAATGTAACTGAATGGAAATCGAAATATATTGTGCTAATTCCTGGCATAAACCAGCACCGACACCACACGCCAGATAATAGAAAAGAAATTTCTTCGGTCCCCAGATATTCTCTACGACACAACCGAACATCCAAAGTGCAAACATATTAAAGAAGATATGCTCCAAATTGGCATGCATAAACATATAAGTAATCAGTTGATAGATATGAAAATCTGATGCCTTGAAGAAATGAAGACCAAAAATATTATTCAAAATTAAATTACCATTGGGGTCATGGCCATACAATACGCAGGCCAGGAAGGCCAGTGTATTAACGATCAGCAAATCCCTCGTAACTCTCGGTGTATGGAACATAAACAATCCTCTTATTGATATTACAAGCGCAAAATTACGAAAAATATCCATTAAAACGCCTTTAAAGAAACTGTTTTAGGGCTTTTTTTCTTAAATTGATCACTTTTTTATCTTTTTTGTTTGAGATATCAAATCTCTTTCCTATATTTGTCGATGGATTAGAATAAATCATTATTTATTAATTAATTAAATATATTTTGATCATGAATAAGACTGAATTAATTGACAAAATTGCAGCTAAATCAGGTTTGAGCAAATCTGATTCTAAAAAAGCGCTCGACGCTAGTATTGAAGTATTGAAAGAAGCTCTCGGAGCAGGTGACAAAATCCAGCTTGTAGGTTTCGGCACATTCAGTGTAAACAAACGCCCTGCACGTCAAGGTATTAACCCTGCTACAAAACAAAAGATTAAGATTGCTGCCAAGAAGGTAGTTAAATTCAAAACCGGAACAGAACTGGCTAATGTAGTCAACAAGTAAATATTTCAAGAAAAGGACGTTTCAATTGAATCGTACCTTTTTTTGTTAAAGGGAGTTTACCCAATCAAAAACATGCCCCACAATGGGTAGCCATTATGGGGAATATTTTATAACTTTTTCCAATTTTCTCTTTTTCAGAAAGACCGCAATCAGGGTTGTTTCCCGATGTAGGCCAAGATACCTCCGTCCACATAGAGGATATGACCATTTACGAAATCAGAAGCATCAGAAGCTAGAAACACAGCAGGCCCCATTAGATCTTCAGGAGTCCCCCAACGGCCAGCCGGTGTTTTACTGACAATAAAACTGTCAAAGGGATGACGGCTTCCATCTGGTTGACGCTGGCGCAATGGTGCAGTCTGAGGAGTAGCGATATACCCCGGTCCAATTCCATTACATTGTATGTTAGCATCACCAAATTCAGAACAGATATTCCGAGTAAGCATCTTCAGTCCACCTTTAGCAGCAGCATAGGCAGAAACTGTTTCCCGACCAAGTTCACTCATCATAGAACAGATATTGATAATCTTTCCATGTCCTTTCTTGATCATTCCGGGGATAACAGCCTTACTGACAATAAACGGAGCATTCAGATCAATATCTACTACCTGACGGAAATCAGCTACAGACATCTCAAGCATAGGAATACGTTTGATGATTCCCGCATTATTAACCAAGATATCAATGGCACCCAGATCTTTTCCAATTCTGGAAACCAAGTCTTTCACTTGTCCTTCATCTGTACAGTCAGCTATATAACCTTTAGCATCAATACCTTTAGCCTTATAATCAGAAAGAGCCTTATCCAAATGTTTCTGAGAACGACAGTTAAAGGCAATTTTTGCACCAGCCTTAGCAAAAGCCTCAGCTATAGCAAAGCCGATACCATAAGCAGCACCAGTAACAAGAGCTACCTTACCCTCCAATGAGAAATTTTTAGAAAATGTATCCATATATCATATTGTTTTTAAGATCGTCTATTTATTATTTCGTTTGTCTGAATTATCCCCTGTATTCTCACCTTTTATCATTCAGGATAAATAAAGAAAGGCATTCCTCCTCTGTCATTTTAAATCTGTGATAGCAAAGAAGTCCTGATCTGCATAATCCAGATTTTCTCCTCCCATCCCCCAAATAAAGGTATAGTTATGAGTGGCTGCAGCAGAATGAATACTCCACTCAGGAGATAACACGGCCTGATTGCCTTTCATCCAGATATGACGGGTCTCAAGAGGCTGTCCCATCAGGTGACAGACGGCTTGGTCTGCCGGAACTTCAAAATAGAAATAAGCCTCCATACGCCGGCTGTGGATATGAGCCGGCATGGTATTCCAGACACTTCCCACACTGAGTTCAGTCATCCCCATCTGAAGTTGGCAAGTTGGCAGGACCTGATTGACAATCATCTTATTGATCGTCCGCTCATTACTCATCTCCAAAGAGCCCAGATGTACCCTGACAGCATCAGCCTTTGTTATCTTCTTACAAGGATATTCTTTATGAGCAGTGGTACTGTTAAAATAGAACAAGGCAGGTTTTGAAGCATCCTTACTGGAGAATGTAACTTGACGGTCGCCCCGGCCAACGTATAAAGACTCCTTATATCCAAGTTCATAAGTCTTATCACCTACCTGCACAACACCATCACCAGTTCCCACATTATAAATTCCCAGTTCACGGCGAGTCGTAAAAAAAGGAGCCTTCAACGGATCTATGGCCTCCAGCAGAAGAGTTTCCTTGACAGGCATAGCCCCTCCAACGACCATCCGGTCATACATCGAATAAACCATATTCACCTCATCAGAAGTAAACAAAGTCTCAACCAGAAATTCTTTTCTTAAACGAGTAGTATCATAATTCTTTGCATCCAAAGGATGAGATGCATAACGCAATTCGTAATTAGTTTTCATCGACTTCAAGTTTGTTTAATTCAAAAGCAAAGCAACCGATCCATCTTTTCCACACCCGGCTGCATCCTATTTTACTTATGCAAAGATAATCAATTAAATGAGAAAAAGCAGCAAAAGGCAGAAGAAAAAACTTTTCCATTTAAAGATAAAACACCCTCAATCCCCTTTTTTATTTTAAAGAGTGCATTGAAGGTGCTTATATGGCAACAAGAAAAGCCAATACAAACAGTATCTATAGTATTCCCCGTCCGATTCCAGAAATCAACAGTCAGAAGACTCTACACTAATCCACATCCATTCACCCTCTACTACTTAAATGATAGTTCCCAGGTGTAAGATGGGTCACGTTCCCACCCAGTACAACGGTAGCCTGAGTACCTTCAGGTACAGTCAAGGTCAAATGAGTCTGTCCTTTTTCCTTCTTAAGATTTACACGGATCATACCATACTTCGTCTGCATATTTGCAGATACCTGTGACAGTCCTGCCAGATCCGGTTTTACCTCAAAAGTCTTGAATCCCGGAGACGTAGGCCTCACGCCACAGACATCCTGCCCAAAGATTACGGTCATACCACTAGCCCAGGCATGGTTAATACTACCACCATTATCCCAGAACTCAAAAACAGTTGTCAGGTCCTTAAAGGACATCATCTTGGTATATTTTTCTTTAGCCCTCTGTAATGCAAATTCCCCCTGTCCCATTTTAAACAATGCTTTTTGCACATACATTTCCATAAGGGGACTGGCAAAATATGATTTTTTGAATATTTTAAAGAGTTCCGGATACTTGTCAGGACCCGCTAACCCAGACAGTACGGCCATAGCCTGAACACGATCATCACTTTCAACTTCCTTATAGGAATCAGATCGATAGTTACTACCCTTCCAATAACATCTATCGAAATTTTCCTCCATTTTCTTCATCGCTGCATCATCAGCACTTACATCCGCCTGTTTGCCTAACATCCGAGCAAAGTCCCTTTCACCTTTCAAGGCTAAATAGTACCATTCAGCCGTAAGCAAAGGCAAGTCGATATGATCGCCCCAGTCAGCCCAACTCCAACCTCCTTCTCTCGCTATTGCATAGCCATTATTATCCAACTTCCACACCTTATGAAGATACTTGTGAAGACGGTTGTAAATTGCAGCAACAAAGGAACTGTCACCACTATCATAATACTGTGTATGGAAACCATACCAGCCGACAGACATCAACATCTGGACAGGAAGTTCCTTATCCCAGTTACCGGCAGGAACCGGAGCAAAGATTGTTCCATCCGGCCGTTGCCAGTTCATGAGTTCATAGATTCCTTTATTGATAATATGCCAGGAAGAAGGAGAAAGTGTATAAAAATTTTCCTGTATGTCATTCGTAACATCACCCCACCATTGCGCACGTTCACGATCAGGACAATCCGAATACGTATCACGCATATTTACATAAAGTGTCCGTGCTGACCGTTTCCATAATTCTGTAAAGAACGGATCATTGCATTTAAAGTCACCAACTATATTCGTATCATAACCACTTTCACGGTATCTTACAGCCAACACCTTCACATTCTCGGGAATCCTATATTGCACTTCATTTCCATTCATCCATCCCAAAGATTCATATTCCTGTACACCGTTGCAAGTAACATACTCAGCACGGACACAGGGTACACCACCGACGACATAATCATCAGTACGCATATCGATGGTATCACCTGCTGGAGCCTTCACTTTAAGATAAGGTGTCACCTGTGCATCATAAGGTAAGCGACAATGTAAAATGCGTGTTTTAGCATCAAAGGACTGACTCACATATTTTTTCAAACCTGAATACCTGAACAAAGGGATGGGACGTAAAATCAATTTTCCAAATGTATTATTCTCTACTACAGAAGAGAACACCTTTGCAGAAGGAAAATGCCCTCGAAAAACTGAAGAATACCATTTTCCCAAATTCTTCCGTCCATCAAAACAAAGGTTACTTTCACAAAGACGATAATTAGGGTCAGGATTACCGACCTTACCATACGCCTTATATACAGCTGCTTCCCAAGACTCATCAGATACAATATTGACATTGCCCAAAGAAGCATCAAAGAACAAGGCAGCCTGACCGCTACTCTTATGACTGAAACCTTCTTTACCAAAATAAAGGGAAAGGATAGCAATCACATTGCGGCCTTTATGCAGGTAAGGGCCGATATTCACCGCATCATAATAGGAATCAGATGGAGAAGGACCTCGCTTCAAACCACCTTCGAACACAACCATCCGACCATTTACCCATAACCAATACTTCGAATCAACGGAAATCTTTGCCGTCAGGAATTTAGGAGTGGAAGAAAGTCGAACTGTCTTGCGGAACACTTGCCATGTATTCACAACATTGTTACAGTCCTCTGCTTCGATCCATTTTGCCGTTTTCCGTGAGGCAAATGATTCTACAGAGAAGATCATTAATAAAAAAACTAGTAAGAATCTACTTTTCATGAAATTTAGAATTTATTCTCAACATAAGAAAAAGTAAATGAGATCAGCCTTGAAGAACTGATCTCATTTATCTATTATAGGAATCAAATCACTGCTAAAACTTTCTTCTGGACACCTTTTGAAATTTTCATAGGAGCCGTGGCCTTAATATCTTCTACCGATTGCCCAGCCTTTACCTGATAAACACCGGGATCCAATACCCAACTATTGGTGTTTTCATTAAAGGAGGCCATATCCATCGTCCGGAACGTCATCGTAAGCGTCTGGGACTCTCCAGGTTGCAGGGTACGTGTCTTGGCAAAAGCTCTCAACTCTTTCTTTGGTTTTTCAAGGGCACCTTTAGGAGCGGACACATAAAGTTGGGCAACTTCCTTACCCGCAACCTTACCGGTATTCGTTACCGTGACGACTGCTTTACAAACTTCCCTGCCATAACGGACTTTCAAGTTACTGAACGAGAATGTGGTATAAGACAAGCCATATCCGAAAGGATAGGAAACCGGTTTATCAAAAGTGTCAAAATAGCGATAACCTACCCAGATTCCCTCATCATACTTGGTAAAACCAATTGTTGACTTATCCTTGTCGAATACGCCCCCATTATCATTCTGAGGGAAGTTCTTCGAAGAGGGAACGTCTTCATAAGCTAATGGGAAGGTCATCGGCAGATGACCGGACGGGCATACCTTACCGGATATAACATTTGCAATCGCATTTCCACCTTCCTCTCCCGGTTGCCAAGGCAAGAGGATAGCATCCGGGATATTTTTCCAAGAGGTTGTCTCTATAACTCCACCGATATTCAGAATGACAATTAATTTTTTGCCTTGTGCATGAAAAGCATCAGCTATATTTTTCATTGTATTCAATTCTGCTGGACTCAATTTCCAATCACCGGGTTCATTACGGCGGTCACTGCCCTCACCTGAATTTCTTCTGATTGTCATGATTGCCACATTGTCGACAGATGCACGATGCCTGGCATAGGATGGGCCTATATTGATATCAGCATCAGCGTCCTCATACAACTCTGCCATATCCGGGTCTACCTGATAACCTGCATTTTCCAGACCTTTGAAGATATTAACAACATAAGGCTTGTTCACATCTCCGGATCCAAAGCCATTAGCCAGGAAGCCTTTATAGGAGCCTATACCGAAAAGGGCTATCTTCTGACCCTGGACCAAAGGCAAAGTCCCTTCTCTATTCTTAAGAAGTATGATACCCTGTGCTGCCATCTCACGGGCTACTGCTGCATGGGCTTTCAAATCAGGTGCATCAGATGCCTTATAATGACGAAAATGAGGAGTTTTAACAATATAATTCAACAGATTACGGACATTACGATTTACGACATCTATAGAAAGTTTGCCATCCTTCACAGCATTGATAATATCCTGTACCTGCACATCCAATCCCCATTCCATAAGGTCATTTTCCGCGTTTACCTGTTCTACTGTATTTCGCCGCTCTGTCCAGTCCGTCATCACCATTCCTTTATAGCCGACTTCTCCGCGAAGCCAGTCATGAAGCAAGGGTTTGTCTGCCTGTGTATACGGGCCATTCAGAAGGTTGTAGGAGGACATGATTGTCCAGGGATTACCTATCCTGATGGCCAACTCAAAGTTTTTAAGATAGAGTTCGCGCAGGGCGCGCTGGCTGACAATGGAATTGTTCTGGGTACGGTAGGTCTCCTGGTTATTGCAGACAAAGTGTTTGGCAGAAGTGCCGACACCATTGGACTGAATTCCCAATATTTCATTACCCGACATTGTACCACTCAGGACAGGGTCCTCAGAGAAGTATTCGAAATTTCTTCCGCAGAGTGGATTACGGTGCAGACACATACCCGGTGCCAAGAGAACATCGCATCCATATTCCAATACTTCGTTCCCCATATTCCGGCCGACTGCCCTGGCACACTGCGTATCCCAGGATGAAGCTACAAGGGTCCCTATAGGATTACCAGTGGCATAATAAGTACGGCTGTCTCCTTTACGGGTAGGTGATATACGGACTCCGGCAGGACCGTCTGTCAATACGGTACAGGGAATTCCCAGACGAGGAATTGCCTTCGTCATGCCCGCTGCGCCGATTTTCGCTTCAGGTAGTACCGGTCCTTTCTTGCCATTTACGACCTCATAGTCCCCGCCTACAAGCAACTCTGCCTTCTCTTGCAGCGTCATGGCCTTCAAGACCTCATCTATGGAATTCTTCCCAAGTTGCGGAACATTGGCCTTGTGTACCGGTTTTGATTCCCCGGCTATAACAAGACTTAAAAATAAGGTTAATAAGATTGCTTTTTTCATAAAATGAATTTTTGAATTGATTTATCCTATCCTTAGCTACCCAACCGTCACCAAAGAATTCATGAGAAACCAAAAGAAAATTGCAGAAATCCCCATGACAATCCTTATGAGAAGTTGAGTTATTATTTTCGGATCCCCCTATGTATTATATACATAAGAAACTGATTTTCCAGCATAAATGTAGAAGATTATTATATATAACAATGTATCACGGCATATAAATAAAATCCAGAATAAAGAAACTTCTTTTTGACGGTATGTCTCAAAGAATTGGTTATTTCATGGACTTCATCATTTCTTATTTATTCCTATTTTCAGAACTGCTTATCTGATTACAAAAGTAAGATAAATTTCTGAATCAGATTCATTTGTATCAAAAATTACAGTCAGTTTATCAAAACAGAAAGGAAGAAAAGTATGGTCACTAAAGAAAAAGCCTTAACCTGGAAGAAGTTAACTTCTTCCAGGTTAAGACAGATAAAGCATTCACAAAGAAATTAAGAAATACCCTAATGTTCAGGTTCCAAATCCTCAAAAACAGTTTTACTATGACGTAAATTTTCTCCTATATTAGCATAGATAGAAGCCTCTGCTATATTCGTCGCATGGTCAGCTATACGTTCAATATTTGAGATGATACTATTTAAGTTTATAAAAGTAAACAACAGATGCTGAATATCATTAGAATAATGACTTTTCCTAATCGTATCTTTAATCAATTTGTGATTAATTTCATCCACGACACTATCATTTCTTATTGTCCAGACAGCAGCATTGTTATCATCATCAACAAATGATGAGATGGACTTCTTTACCATCATGATACTTGACGCCATCATATTAGAGATGACAGACACCATATGTTCATAAATTACTTTATCCTCAATACGAGGCAACAATTTATCAATATTCTTAACCTGATCACCGATTCTTTCCAGATTGGATATAATTTGATAAACTGACATAATCTTGCGAATATCAGAAGCCACAGGATTCTGCAATACAATAATATCTATTATTTCATTGCCAAGGCTTGTCTCATACTCATCTATCATATCTTCATTTTCTTTTATTTCCTCTTGAAGTTCAGAAGGTATCTGTATAGTATGATCAACAAACAGTTTGTCCATAATATCAAGTTGGCGCATTACGATTTTCACCATCTCATTGAAATGGATCGATATAGAATGCAACGCATTATCTTTAGTTATTGCCATAATATCTATATTTTATATTATAATATTTTTCCTTCCATAACCACTTATCCGAATTTACCGGTGAGATACGCTTCTGTTCGAGGATCCGAAGGAGTCGTGAACATTTTCTGAGTATTATCATATTCTACCAATTCACCCAAATACATGAACATCGACTTATCTGAGATTCGTGCAGCCTGAGACATATTATGAGTAACCATAATAATGGTATAATCCTTTTTCAATTTAACAAGCAAGTCTTCTATTTTGGATGTTGAAATAGGATCAAGAGCAGATGTCGGCTCGTCCAAGAGAATAACCTTGGGTTTAAATGCGATTGTCCGAGCAATACACAAGCGTTGTTGCTGGCCTCCTGAAAGGAAATTCCCCTTACTATGAAGGTTGTCCTTTACTTCATCCCAAAGAGCAACATCTTTCAAAGATGTCTCGACGATCTCTTCTCGTTCTGATTTTTTCAAACGAATACCATTCAATTTATAACCAGCAATCACATTATCAAAAATACTCAATGTGGGAAACGGGTTCGGACGTTGAAATACCATTCCGATTTTGCGACGTAAATTGATGGTAGACATCTCATATATATTATCACCATTCAGCAATATTTTCCCATCAGTATGTATATTTGGGTACAACTCATGCATACGGTTAATTGCCCTCAGGAGTGTTGTCTTCCCACATCCAGACGGGCCCATGATAGCAGTAATAGAATTACTTAGGATTTTAGCTGATACATCTTTCACTGCATACTTATCATCACCATAACTTATCGAAATATCATCTATTGACATTACCGGTGTTGCTGTTTCCTTTTCTTTTATTTCTTTCATATTCCGTATTTCTATAGATTATTTTTTCCTTTTAGCTTCTATCCATTTGGATATCAAATTAAGCAGTAATACAAATCCCATCAGAAAGATCGTTGAGCTCCAAATAAGATCCACCATATTCGGATCATTATAAAACTGCCATATCAGCAGAGGAACTGCACTACCAGGTTTCGTGATATTCCAATTTATATTCGGATTGCCAAGAGTCGCAAGCATCAAAGGTGCCGTTTCTCCGAGCACTCGAGAAACAGAAAGAAGTATACCACTTACCAGTCCTGAAAAAGCCGATGGAATAAGAACCCTCCATATCACTTTATAGTAAGGTGTACCAAGAGCTATTGCAGCCTCCTTAAGCGTATCAGGAACCATCTTCAGTGATTCTTCGGTAGAACGGACTATCAGCGGAAGCATCATAATAGCCAATGCAACCCCACCTGCCAAAACGGAATAGCTTTTAGTAATCGGAACAACAATCCAGATATATGCAATAAGGACAATAACGATAGAAGGAACTCCCTGCAGAATATCTGCAATATCTCGTATCAAACTTGCATACTTTTTTTGACTGTTTTCCGATAGATATACACCAATTAAGATGCCTATGGGTATAGAAAGAACAGAAGCAATACCAACAAGATAAAGAGAGCCAAGAATACCGTTAGCTATACCACCAGGTATAACCTGCCCACTGACCTTAGCCATCATAGCTGTAAATGTATCAGGAGCAACCTGAGTAAAGAATGCCCAGTTGATCTGTCGGTAACCCTTAACCAATAATGTCCCAATTATCAAGAATACCATTGAAATCGTAATGAAAGAAAAAAGTATGACTGCTATCTTAAACAGACCATCTTTTGCCTTCTGATACTTTATATGGGATAGAGAACTATCCTCCTTTTCTATATCAATAGTACGATTCATTATCCAATCTTTTTAATAATATATTTACCTATAGCATTTACTATTGTTGTCAAGGCAAACAATAATAATCCTATCTCTATCAATGCACTTAATTGTAATCCACTAGCTTCTCCAAATTGATTAGCAATGACACTCGCCATCGTATTACCAGTACCGAATATACTAGTAGGAATGATATTTGCATTCCCTATAAGCATGGTTACAGCAAGAGTTTCGCCAAGGGCACGGCCTAACGCCAATACATAACTGGCAGCTATGCCTGAACGGGCATTTGGCAATACGACAGTCTTTATGACCTCCAGCCTCGTAGCCCCTAAAGAATAAGCTGCTTCCTTCAGTTCATTAGGTACCATCGCTATTGTGGTATTACTTAGGGATGTAGCATACGGGACAATCATGATGGCTAAGATTAAAGACGATGTAAAAACGCCAAAACCTTGTGGACTCAATCCCAATTTAACCACAAGCGGACATAAGATATAAAATCCCCAAAGGCCATAAATGATCGAAGGTATACCAGCTAACAAATCAACCAAAGTTCCTACAACGGCAGCAATCTTTGTTCCCTTAAAATATTCGGCGATAAAAAGTGACGTAAAGAATGCCAAAGGAATAGCAATTATCAAAGCCAGCACAGATGTCATCAACGTGCCTACAATAAAAGCTAACGCGCCATAACTTTCACTACCCTGGGTAGGATCCCATTTCGATGATACCAAAAATTTCCATCCAAACTCTGAGATGGATGGCATAGAACCTTTTATTAATGAGACTAGTATCCCTCCCCCTATAAGTAAAATCACTATAGAGGAAGCGAATAATACACGCTTTAGTACTTTATCACTATTTATTTGCATATTATATATGTAGGCGGACACAGAGTCCGCCCTTTATAATTTTTATTTCAGAACCCGTTTACCATTGTAAGTAATCGTGCGTAATATAGCCTTTGCCTTTGCTGCAACATTAGGAGCCAACGGAGCATAATTCACTTTTGAAGCAATCTTTTGTGCATCATGGTCTAACATCCAATCTACCAATTTTAAAGTAGCTTGAGCCTGAGCAAATGAACGATTATTGTAAGCTTGATTTTTATAAAGAAGCAGCCATGTAAAACCCGCAATTGGATAAGCGTCTTTTGCTGATGAATTGTTCAGCATTACACGAGTATCTGCAGGAATAGCACATTGGGCAGCAGCACTAACTGATGCGACAGAAGCTTCGATAAAGTTGCCTGATTTGTTCTGAACCAATGCTGATGGCTGATGCTGTGCAAATGTATATTCAGAACCAACATACCCGATAGAACCTACTGTCTGATGAATAGCTCCTGCAACACCAGGATTACCTTTTGCACCTATTCCAACAGGCCAGTTTACGGTTTTCCCTGAACCGATTTTTGCCCTCCATGCAGCATCTACTTTTGACAAGTAATCAGTAAACATATTAGTTGTTCCACTACCATCAGAACGATGAATCACGACAATTGCTTTATTCGGAAAATGAATACCGCTATTAATCTTTTTCAATTCAGTACTGTTCCAGTTTTTAATCTTTCCTGAGAAAATTGCGGCCAAAACATCAGGAGTCAATTTTATCTGTTTGATGCCCGGCAGATTGAATGCTATGACAACTGCTCCACAACAAGTCGGTATATGTACGACTGGTGCGGGCATCTCATTCATTTCCTTATCACTGAGGAAAGCATCAGATGCTCCAAAATCTACGACTTTGTCTTTTAAACTCCGGATACCACCACCGGAACCTATTCCTCCATAAGTAACTTTTACATGTGCCAAATGTCCATATGTTATAAATGCAGCATTATAAAACGGCTGTGGAAATGTTGCACCTGCGCCTGAAATAGTTTTTGAACCAGCGTTCTTGCTTAAGATGGTTATAACCAATCCTAAAGCAATTATAGCTAATACAGCAACTAAGATAATTCTTTTCTTCATAAATTTTATATTTAAATGATTTATATTGGAAACTTACCAAGAAGTTTGTTATCGAATTCAAACCTGATTGTTTTGGATCTTGAATCTGGACAGTAGTGATATAAAGTATCTATTACAAAAATATGACACATTACTATCATCGCTTTATCTTTAAACCATTACTCATTGATTTTCATTATCGAAGGCAAAAATACATATTATACCGATTGGCGGAATTAAAGCATGAAGGAAAAGGCAGGGCAAGAAGTCGTATATATATTTAATTTTCAACCACTTATGCCGTTTATCATTTATATTACCACATGATCCGAAATTACCAGCACTCTGGTTATGAGCTTTCCAGTACTATGGAAAGGGGCTTTCCAGTACTATGGAAATGGGCTTCCAGTACTATGGAAATGAGCTTCCAGTACTATGGAAATATGCTTTCCAATACTGTGGTAATGAGCTTTCCTGTTAGCGGTGATATTAGATGAAAATTAATTCCGCCAACGGATATATTATGTATTACATTAAGATTTCTATTTGATAACAATACATTTACATTCTTATTTCGAATATATTACATGGGTTTTTTATTAAACGCTTCATAATATAAAAGATAGGAATTCCTATCAAAAAGGTTATAATATCAGCCATTACATATATTTGTTAAATGAAAGCTGATATAATCAAAAGGTCATACAAAAGAAACTTCTGCCGGGTTCATTGATTCTCACCAATAAAAACATAAGATCTAGTTACATGAACATTTATACCCTTAAACAAAAAATCCGCAAATCATTAAATGATTTGCGGATTCCAGAAGTTGTCCTAGGCGGATTCGAACCACCGCTGACAGAACCAAAAACTGTAGTGCTACCATTACACCATGGGACAATTTTCCATTTCTGCGTGCAAAGGTAGTGGTTTTTTACGCCACCACCAAATTTTTATGATTTTTTTTGTGACTCAGAAATACACACATTAGCTGATATTAATGCTTACAGAAAGACTAAGTCACAAAATATCATCCGTTATTTTACGGTAATCAAGAAATAATTCTTTTTTCCTCTTTGAACCAATAGATATTTGCCATCTATCAAATCCTCAGAGGTTATCAGACGGTCGAAAGCCTGTACCTTATCCTTATTCAGAGATACGCCACCACCCTTGACAAGTTTACGCATATCACTCTTACTCTGGAAGATCTCCATTCCTTCCCTGTTGAACAAGTCTATAGCAGCCTGCCCCAGATCATCTTTAGTCAACTCATAGTGAGGAACCCCCTTGAACACATCCAACAAAGTAGCCTCATCAAGTTGGGCCAAATCATCCTTAGTTGATTTACCGAACAAGATATTACTTGCTGCAACTGCCATCTGCAAATCCTCCTTCGAGTGAACCATTGTCGTAACTTCCTCAGCCAGTTTCTTCTGAAGGATACGTCGTCCCGGATCTTTGTGATGTTCAGCGATAAGAGCTTCTATAGTAGGACGATCCAGAGAAGTAAAGATCTTGATATATTTTTCTGCATCGACATCACTGACATTAAGCCAAAACTGATAGAAAGCGTATGGAGTAGTACGATTGCGGTCAAGCCAGACGTTTCCACTCTCCGTCTTCCCGAATTTCTTACCGTCAGCTTTTGTAATCAACGGACAGGTCAGGCAATAAGCCTGCGCCTCTGCTCCTAAAGTACGACGTATCAATTCTGTACCTGTAGTCATATTACCCCACTGATCATTTCCACCCATCTGGAGTTTAACCCCTTTATGCTCATAAAGCCAAAGAAAGTCATATCCCTGGAGGAGCTGGTAAGTAAACTCCGTAAAGGACAATCCATCACGAGCTTCACCATTCAAGCGCTTCTGGACACTATCTTTGGCCATCATATAGTTAACCGTAATATGTTTGCCTATATCCCGAACAAAATCAAGGAAGGAGAAATCCTTCATCCAATCATAATTATTGACCAATTCCGCCTTATTTGGTTCATTGCCGTCAAAATCAAGGAATTTAGAAACCTGCTTTTTTATACATTCCTGATTATGGTATAATATATCCGCATTCAGAAGATTACGTTCCTGGCTTTTACCAGAAGGATCCCCGATCATTCCAGTAGCACCTCCAAGAAGCAGGTAAGGTTTATGACCACAAGCCTGGAGATGACGGAGCATCATAATACCACAGAGGTGTCCGATGTGCAGAGAATCTGCAGTAGGATCAGTACCCAGATAAGCAGATACGATTTCTTTCTGCAAGAATTCTTCAGTACCCGGCATAATCTGTGCCAACATTCCACGCCACTTTAATTCCTCAACAAAATTTTTTGCCATCGTATGATTCCTTTATATATATTTTAATTGTTGTTCAGAGCAACCTAAACAGAAAGTTCTGCATTATATCCCCCCAAAAGTTTCCTCAAAGACACAGATTACCATTTTCTTCCAATAGAAATATCGCGAGTTTTATCCGATTATCGCTATTGATATATACTTATGGGACCGGGTCATAACCTGATCCTCCCCAAGGGTTGCAACGGAGGATCCTTCGTATAGACAGGTAAAGACCCTTAAAAGGCCCGTATTTCAATAAAGCCTGTCGAGTATATTCCGAGCATGTAGGTGTAAAACGACAACTAGGCGGAGTTAAAGGGGATATGAACCTCTGATAAAACAGAACCGGCAATACCAATACCCAAGTCATTAGTCTGAGTATCAGATGGAATAACATCTTCATCCCTCCAAGTATAGCCTTAAATATTTTCATATTCGTTCACTCATCCGCCGTAGTAAGGATATAACTTTTCTCTCTATTTCATCCGTTTCGTATAATTGTGAATCCTGCCAAAGGAATGCTATCATAACCTTGTCTTCAGGAATGGCAGACAAGGCATGAAGCAAGATTTGTTTGTTTTTACGGAAAGCTTCTCTAATCTGCCTCTTCACCCGGTTACGTTTGACAGCTCGTTTAAAACAACGCTTCGGGACGCTTACCAGTATCTCATCCTGCGGTTCTTCTGCAACACGTTCTGTTACCTGATACACGACTCGCAAAGGGAAAGCAGATAAGGAACAGCTGCTACCTCTCGAAAAGAGTCGATCTATAAGCAATTTGCTACATAGCCGCTCACTTTTACTAAATGTAAGCGATTCAGCAGACATAAGGAAACTATTTTTTCTTATTTTCTTTCTTCAAATAAGCATTTAAGGCACTGGTCATCGATGGATGATCAGCAGAAGGAGCCTGAAGATCCAAGCGAAAGCCCTCATCTATAACCGTTTTAGCTGTTGCCGGACCAAAAGCAGCAATGCGAATATCACCTTGAACAAGATTCGGAAAATTTTCCTTCAATGCCTTCACACCAGTAGGGCTAAAGAATACGACCATATCGTAATCAAAATTCTTTTTCTCATCATCCGTAAAGTCATTACTTACTGTCCTGTACATCACGCACTCTGTATGATTCAATTTTTTGTCATCCAGTAAACTGGCAATCTTATCACTATGGACACTACTCAACGGAACGAGAAACTTCTCTCCTTTATGTTTTGTCATCAGAGGTATAAGGTCATCTATCTTACCCGTATTACCGAAGAAGATCTTTCGCTTATGATACTGGACATACTTCTGAATATAAAGTGCTATTGTCTCTATCACACAGAAATATTTCATATCTTCAGGAATTGTAATCCGCATTTCCTTAGCCAGTTTGAAATAATTGTCAATAGCATGACGAGATGTAAACACTACAGCAGAATAATTCAACAAATTGATTTTCTGCTGACGGAATTCCCTTGAAGTGATGCCTTCAATTTTAAAGAATGGGCGAAACACGCACTCCACTTTAAATAATTTCTCTAAGTCATAGTAGGGAGACTTTTCGCTTGTTGGCCGAGGCTGAGAAACCAGAATTTTCTTTATCATCTGTCCTAAAAAGTTATTTTCATATCATTGCCAATCATCTCCCAAATGCCCCACAGAACAAGCATGGGGATGATTTCAAGCATACAAAAGTACAAAATATTTTGCAAAATGGCACTGATTCTTTGGTAAAAGATAATAAAGGCTTTATAAAAGGTGAATAATTTGAACAAAACTACCACAATAACAGCATATATCAGACCTGTTTGGAGAGGTAATCTAAAATAAGCCAGCAGCATAATCATAGGAAAAAGCACTACTCCTTCAGCAGATACGAGAAAGAAATAAGCGTGAAACCATTGCTCCATTTTCCTTTTATCAAAAAAGATCCAGTTGACAAACCAATATACCAAACCTTTTACCAGAAAATAAACTGCCAATACGCCTGTATAGATTCCTATAATCTTATATCTGGAGATCATGAACGTATCTCCAAACGTGGAACGTGTATATAAAAAGAAAGTCAGAGCAAAAAGCAGACAGGTCTGAAGGATAAAGAAAAACTGATACCTGAATTCATTAGAAGTTTCCGTCATGGCTGTCTGTCCCATTCGTGGCGGGAAAAAGAAATCCTTTGCCTGATGGAAAAAGAAAGAACGGCATTTGGAAAAAGCAACAGCAGCAAGTATAAAACATCCCAGCAATAACGCTGTAAGCAAATCATCGCCTGCTATGGAATAAGGAATGGGGTCACCTACTACTCCTAATCTTCCTCCGGGCAGTTCAGGATGAAACATCGAATCTTTGGAAAAGAAAGATTCCTTATAATAGGTAGGCAAAATGACATTCTTAAAACTTCTCCCTGCCTGCTGTCCAGGAAGATGGAGTGTATCCGGCATGGTACTCCAATGTACGCTGGCCGGATGAATATTTCGCTGAATTGCAGAATCCTGTTGTTCTGGCGTAGCCCCATCGGGCAACCACTTCAGCACCTGAGCCGGTGTCAGTTGATGCGAAACCCCTCGATGTATATTACGAAAGCCATGCATCGATGCGGAAGAGAGCGGCAAGGAATCTGCTACTGTCATAAATTATAATCCAAACTCCTTTTTAATTCTTTCTACTTGATCCAACTTTTCCCATGTAAAAAGTTCAACCTCAACGGTCTTCGGATCATGATAACGAGAAGTAAATACTTTCTTCACGATTTCATTTTTCCGCCCCATATGCCCATAGGAAGCCGTCTCAAGGTACATCGGCTGGCGGAGTTTCAATACACGCTCAATGACCTTTGGGCGGAGGTCATACATTTCAGAGATTTTCCTTGCGATCTCACCATCTGTCATTTTCACATGATTCCTGCCATACGTATTCACATAGACACTCACCGGTTCTGCTACGCCAATAGCATAAGCTAACTGCACCAATATCTCATCAGCAACACCTGCAGCAACCAAATTCTTGGCAATGTAACGAGCTGCATAAGTAGCAGAGCGATCTACCTTCGAAGGATCTTTCCCAGAGAAAGAGCCTCCTCCATGAGCTCCCTTTCCGCCATAAGTATCTACGATAATCTTGCGCCCCGTCAATCCTGTATCTCCATGAGGACCGCCGATAACGAATTTACCGGTTGGATTAACAAAGTATTTGATCTTATCATTAAAGAGTGCCAGCGTTTTTGCCCCACAACGTTTCTTAACTTCAGGTATCAGGATATGAAGAACATCATCCTTTATCTTTGCCAGCATGCGGGAATCATTTTTATCGAATTCATCATGCTGTGTAGAGACTACTATCGTATCGATATGCTGTGGAATATTATCATCACTATATTCTATCGTAACCTGACATTTCGAATCCGGCCGAAGATATGGCATCAACTTCCCCTCTTTCCGTATGTCTGCCAATGTCTTCATGATCAAATGTGCCAGATCAAGTGAGGCAGGCATATAATTTTCAGTTTCATTAGTAGCATACCCGAACATCATCCCCTGATCACCGGCTCCCTGGTCATCTTCTTTATCGCGGATAACACCACGTGCAATATCAGGACTTTGCTCATGAATCGCAGAGAGAAAACCACAAGAATCGCCATCAAACTGATATTCAGATTTTGTATATCCGATACGTTTGATTTGCTTACGCGTAACTGTTTGTAAATCAATATAAGTTTTCGAACTTACTTCTCCCATAACAATGACCTGACCCGTAGTGACAAAGGTCTCAATGGCACAGCGCGCATTCTTATCAAAAACGAGAAATTGATCGAGCAAAGCATCAGAAATCTGATCACACACCTTGTCTGGATGTCCTTCAGAGACTGATTCTGATGAAAATAAGTATGACATATTTATCTCTAATATTATTCTGTTCTATTTAATTCTGCAAAGTTACTAATTTTCCGGATAATCCCAAGCTCTTTATTCCTTTTTAAGTTCAAATCTCCAACAATCTGTCATCAGCATCAAGAAGGCTATATAGTACAGAAATTCCAAAGCAGATATAGTAGATTATTGATCCATTTTCCTGTCAGGATGTGAAAGCCGTTGGTTCCTTGGGTGATGCTCCAGAATTTCTCTTCTCAGATCTGATGTCTCAAGATGGGTATATATTTCAGTTGTCCCAATATCTTCATGTCCAAGCATAGCCTGAATAGCACGCAGATCAGCCCCTCCTTTCAGTAATGCGGTGGCAAAGGAATGCCTGAGCGTATGTGGGGAAATCGTTTTTTGTATCCCAGCTTCACGCGCCTGCTTCTTAATCATAATAAGAATCATGACACGAGTTAAATGATGTCCACGGCGATTCAAGAAGACATAACTTTCTTCACCAGGTTTTATATCCATCTGACGACGATCATAAAACCAAAGATTCAGTTCTTTGATAGCAGTATCTGAAATAGGAATCAGCCGTTCCTTATTTCCTTTTCCTATCACTCTGACAAACTTTTCATCCAGATACAAATTGGAAAGTTGCAGATTAACCAGTTCTGATACACGCAGGCCACAAGAAAACAAGACTTCAATAATAGCTTTATTGCGTTGCCCCTCCCACCTGCTGAGATCAATGGAAGCCTCCAGTTGATCTACCTCCTCAGTAGTCAGATATTCAGGCAGATGCTCACCCAGTTGAGGAGATTCCAGCAGTTCGGAAGGATCATCTTTCAGATAACCTTCCATTTGCAAATAATGATAGAAAGAGCGTACCCCACTCAATATCCGTGCCTGAGAACGAGGAGCTTCACCCATGTCATGTAAACCGGCCGAAAATTGCTCCAGATCTTCAAGTTGGGCGTCTACAGGATTTACCTTTCTCTTTTCCAAGAAATCAAGCAACAGGAGGACATCCCGATGGTAAGCTTCTACCGTATTAGGGGAATAGCTTCTTTCGAGTTTAAGATATCTCTGATAGCCTTTCATCATCTCTAAAGAAAGATTCTTTTCCATTTCCAAACTTCAATAGTTTTTATCTCCCCGACTGATCATTTCAGGATTTTTCACTATATTTGCAGTCTAAGATTCTTTTTATGAACAAAGATACAATTTATTTTTGAATATGAAGATACAAATCATCAATGGTCCCAATTTAAATCTCTTAGGCATAAGAGAACCCGGAATCTACGGGCATAACTCCTTTGAGAGTTATCTGCCGGAACTTAAGGCAAAATATCCGGAGATCCAGATAGACTATTATCAAAGCAATATTGAAGGAGAGTTGATCGACAAGATGCAGGATACAGGATTCTCCTACGATGGCATCATACTCAACGCTGGTGCCTATACGCATACCAGTATTGCCTTGCAGGACTGCATCCGCAGCCTGAAATGCCCAGTCATTGAGGTGCACATCTCAAATGTCTTTCAAAGAGAAGAGTATCGACACAAATCGATGATCAGTTGTGCATGCCTTGGAACTATCTGTGGCTTTGGCCTTTCCGGATATGATCTGGCTATAGCCGGAATCATGTCTACTAAAGAAAAGTAATATTCTTCGCATAATAACACCATCAAGATCTTTCTGCCTATCAAAATGACAAGATTAAATCAGAAAGAAACTGCTCCATTTTCCAATCCCAATGATGAAATGCCAGAAGACTATCTTCTGGACCAATACATTCAGGAGCACAGTGAACCTGAGGGTGATTACCTTTATCGTCTCTGGCGTGCAACGAATATCCATACTCTACATGGGAGGATGGCAAGCGGGTACCTGCAAGGGAGGATGCTGAAAATGTTTGTCAAGATGATCCGTCCAAAAAACATTCTCGAGGTCGGAACATTCAGCGGTTATAGTGCAATCTGCATGGCAGAAGGGCTTTCGAGAGATGGAATGGTATATACCTTCGAGATCAATGACGAGATAGAAGATTTTACCCGCCCATGGATAGAAAACTCTCCGGTAGCTGACAAAATCTATTTTCGTATTGGAGACGCAAATATAGAAGCTCCCAAACTGGGAGTCATCTTTGACATGGCCTTCATTGACGGTGACAAACGCACCTATATTGAAACATACGATACAATTATGAACCTTCTCCGCCCTGGAGGTTTTATCCTTGCGGACAACACTCTTTGGGATGGACATGTTATCGACCCACGATACGAAAAAGATGCACAGACCACAGGCATCCGTCACTTCAACGATTATGTCGCAGCGGATCATCGTACGAAAGAGGTCATTCTCCCCATCAGAGACGGACTGACAATAATCCAGAAAACACAGGATTTGTCTGATCAGCCCAATAGTTTCTTACTCAAATACCTTACCGGATAATATACTGCAAGCCATCCTACTGCGATTACAGTCAGGAAGACCAAAAAGATATCCGTATAATGAACACTTACGGGATAAGCATCTACGATGAATGAACCGGCAGATTGCCCGAGTGAAACAAAACCATAAGTCTGTTGCAACCAGCAAAGGAGCAAACCGAGTCCAATTCCTACAATTGCACCAATAATAGAGATCAATCTGCCTTCAAAAAGGAAGACACGTACGATCTGCTTGTCATTTGCTCCAAGATTACGTAAAGTAACGACATCTTCTTTTTTATCAATAATCAACATGGATAAAGAACCGATGATGTTAAAACAAGCCACGACAAGAATGAATGTCAGGAAAAGATAGGCCATCAATTTCTCTACGGTCATAATCTTGAAAGTATCATCTTGCTGTTCAAAACGGTCAAGGACTCGGTATTTTTTCCCAGCAATTTTCTGCATATCCTTCTTTACTGCTTCAAGATCAGAATTCTGTTTCAATCGAAGTTCCAATGCAGAAAGCATTCCCTGCTGACAGAACATATTACGGGCAAAGGCAATAGAAGTTAAAATATAATTATTGTCATACTTTGCCTGCTTCACAGAGAATACTACACCCGGTGAAATAATAGAATCAACTACAAATCCACTGGCAGGATTCATCATATCCAACTGTCCATCTTTTATCGGGGCATAAATTTTCATATAGCCGTCCCAGTCAGCCCCGGCATCTAGTTGCTGAGCAAGTTGTATACCTAATATACCATATTGCAAGTTTGCAGCATGAAGTTCAAAAGTGCCATTGCCATAAAGAATATCAGTAATATGGGATAACTGCGGGAAATTATCTTCCACTCCTTTGATGGTTACCATGGCCTGCTTATTATGATAGATTGCAAGTGCATGATCTTCCACACATTCAGTAGACACCTCAACTTGTGGGAGTTTACGGATCTGAGTGAGAACAGGATCATCAGCGGGAGCCGTTTTCCCCATCACAGGAACAACTTCCAACTGAGGGTCGAAGTTAGTAAACAACGATGCCACAAGGTCATGGAAACCATTGAACACGCTCAGAACGATAACCATAGCCATTGTAGCTACTGCTACTCCCAAGACACTGATAGCACTGATAACATTTATGGCATGAGTACTCTTCTTTGAGAAAAGATATCTTCGAGCTATGAAAAAAGGAAAATTCATACTGATAAATCAAGAACTGACCGGACAGCAACATATTCTCATAACAACAACTATGAATGACAGATTCATAAATCCTGCATGTAAAGCTACCCTTCGGACAATAAAACTCAATGACTAATTTTTACTCAGGATTTGATCAATATGCTGTTGATAATCCAGCGTATCATCAAGGAAGAAGCGTAACTCCGGAATGATCCTCAATTGCTTACCGACACGCGTCCCCAGGTTAAAGCGAATCGTTTTTTCGTTTGCACGGATATTCTTCACGATTTCATCTGCCTTTTCAGAAGGAAAGATAGAAAGGTAAGCCGTGCAAATACTCATATCAGGACTGATCTTCGTATTCGTCACACTGATCAAGATACCATGTGCCCTTCGGGTCTGTTCTTGAAAAAGTGTTGCCAACTCCTTCTGAAGAAGTCTGGCTATACGGTTTTGTCTTGTTTCTCGCATAATATAATCTTTTTACTGATATTTACATTTAATAGAAATTCCACCCAAGGTAAGAAGAACAAGCATAATCTTATTCTTAACAGATATCCTTCTCAACAGGAATACGGTGTGTTCCGTTTTGACCGTCGGAAAGTATTATTCCAGATCAATATGATTTACAGGAACCTCTTCTTTTAAGAAAATCTGAGCACTGTCTTTGAACTTTTCCGGATTTTCAGTAGTATAATAGAGACAAGTTCCCCGCTTCGTACACATCTGATCCATCTTCTGATGACGCTTCAGATAATCTACAAGACTTGTCGCCACATAATCTCCTTGCGGCACCAGACGAACACTAGAATGAATATACTTCGAGATCTTCGGCATCAACAAAGGATAATGTGTACATCCTAAGATAATCGTATCAATCAAAGGATCCTGCTGCATCAGTTTGTCAATACGTCTTTTCACAAAATAGTCTGCACCGGGGCTATTAGCTTCCCCATATTCAATGAGAGGTACCCAGAAAGGACAAGCTACCCCCGTAACTTTAATATCAGGCCAGAACTTCTGTATTTCCAAATCATAACTATGACTGGCCACGGTTCCTTCAGTAGCCAGAAGTCCTACATGATTATTATGGGTAAGTGTGCCTATGATCTCTGCAGTCGGTCGTATAACGCCCAGGACCCTACGCTGCAGATCAATCCGGGGGAGGTCCTGCTGCTGGATTGTCCTGAGAGCTTTTGCCGATGCTGTATTGCAACCAATGATTATCAAGTGGCAGCCCATTTCGAATAGTTTGATGACAGCCTGACGGGTAAAGTTATATATCACATCGAAAGAACGGTTACCGTATGGAGCTCTTGCATTGTCTCCGAGATAGAGATAATCGTATTGCGGCATGGCCTGACGGATTCCATGCAGAACTGTCAATCCACCATAACCAGAATCGAATACCCCTATCGGACCAGGAGCGGAAGATAGATTCATCATATATTATATCTAAGAGATTTCGAACTCTAACCTTTATTCATTTTCTCTGATGAAGGAAAGAGCGAACCCTCAATTTGTTAAGTTAACTTTCAGTCTATCAGCCACACATCAGATTATTGCAAGGCAGACTCCAGTGTTGCAGTAATATCTATACCAAGAGAGGTATCGATGTATGGAACAGCGTCATTATCAGTATTCAGGACAAAAGCCAGCCCCTGCTGTTTCCCTATTTTGCTCACCGCTGCAGCAATACTTGCTTTCAGTGGAGCCATCGCATTCTGCTCTGCCTGTTTCAACAGACGCTTGGACTGTTCTCTGAAAGCAATATTTTTTTCCATCAAATCACGCAACTCGGCTTGTCGTTTTTCCAAGATAGAAGGAGCAAAATCTCTTTGTCCCTCCAGAAATTCTTCATACTTATTATTAAACTCCTCTTCTACACGCTTCATCTCTACATCATATTTATTGCTCAAATAACTGAGATTACGACGTGTTTTAGCGTATGCCGGCATCGATTGAAGGACAGTTTGATAAGAGAAATAACCGAATCGCTGGGACAGAGCAGAAACGTTGGATGCAGATGGTTGTTGAATCTGTGCACTGGCAACACAAGGCACCAATGCCAGAAACACATATAATAAAAGTTTTTTCATATAAAAGCCTCTTTAATTACCTAATCGGATAAAATACTCTGACGGATGTACTTGAAAAGAGTCAAAAGGGCAGACCCCAACGAGAGCTGCCCTTCCTATTTCAATATAAAAGTATGCTTTATTTCAATTTCAGAACTTCAACTTTACACAAAGGAGTAATATCTTTTACAAGAGTAGCGCTGATGTAAGGCATAGAACCTTTCAGGAAGATAGAAGTATATGCACCTTCCTTGCCAACCTTCTCTATTACCTGAGATACCTTAGCCTGAATAGGAGCCAACTTAGCCTGCTGGGCTTTCTGAAAATCCTGAGATTTCTGCTGAGCAGTCTGTTGATATTTATCTCCAAGATCCTGCAATTCTTTTTCTTTAGCTTCTTTTGCAGTAGCATTCATAGTAGAAGCACTCTTCTGATACTCATCATATTTCCGCTGAATTTCAGTCTGCATGCTTTTCAGATCCTTTTGGTCCTGATCGTTCAGATTCTTCAGCTCTGTCTGGGCAGCAGCATATTCAGGAAGGACTTGGGCTACAGCATCTAAGTCAACAACGCCAAATTTCTGTGCAAAAATTGACATTGGTATCATCAACATCAACATTAAAAGTAACTTTTTCATTTTCTTTATTTTTATAGTTTAATTGCGAAGTTATTCAATCCCCTGAAGTGCAAAGTTAATACTTATTATTCGAATATCCTAATTTCCTCAACACTTCATTAGAGATGTCAATCTTCGGTGAACCGAAGATAATACCTGAATTACTGGCACGATCAACGACCAGCGAATAGCCATGAAGTTCACAGATATCTTTTACCACCTTATAGATCTGATTCTGAATGGGAGACATCAGAGACTCACGCTCTTTAGCCAGCTCTCCTTCCGGGCCAAAATACTTCTTCTTCAAATCACTAGCCCTTTTTTCCACACTAACAATAGCCTGCTGGCGGGAACTCCTTTGCTGTTGAGAAAGAAAAGTCATCTCATTCTGATAGTTCCTATACATCACACTTGCTTTGTTATTGATGGAATCAATCTCTGCTTTCCATTTCTCACCCATCTGGTTAAGTTGTTTATTAGCAAGTTCATAAGCAGGGATGTTCTTCAAAATATAATCCATGTCCACAAGTGCGAATTTCTGAGCGCTTGCCGTCATTGCCAATAGGACAAAGAGGCACAATGTAATTACCTTTTTCATTTCTTAATCCTTTTTATATTACGCTACGCGGTCGTCATTTAAAAATCGGCCTCATCACTTATTTTATAATTTATAGAATCCATGAGCTATAAGAACCCTGTTAAATGCAGTGGAACAAACCCATCAGATTCTCAGTAAGAGAATAACCATTAAAACTCCTGTCCAAGGATAAAGTGGAACTGACTTCCGCCTTTCTGTCCAAAGACCTTATCAAAGCCATAACCCCAGTCAATACCCATCAGACCAACCATTGGCAAGAATATCCTGACACCTACACCGGCAGAACGCTTCATATCGAATGGATTGAATTTCTTCGTATCTGTCCAGGAATTACCTGCTTCCATAAAGGTCAACCCATAAATCGTCGTATTACCCAGAAGGAATGGATAGTGAAGTTCCAATGTATAGCGGTCATAAGCATAACCCTCAGCTCCATACGGAGTAAGAGAACCATTCTCATAACCACGTAATCCGATTGTCTCTTCAGCATATCCTGTAGAATAGCCACTCATACCGTCACCTCCCATATAATAGGTTTCAAATGGACTCTTCTTATATTTGTTGTATGCACAAAGAAGTCCCAGTTCCACACGTGTCATCAATACGAATGTCTTAGGGCTGCCACTTAAGGCAGTATAAGTACGAGCTTTAAATTTCCACTTGTTATATTCTATCCAACGATATTTTTCCTGCATCTGACGGTTATAATCAGGATCAAGGGGATTAGTTGCCAAATTCTTGTAATCCTTATGATCCCAACTGCTCCATGGTGGAGTAAGCGTGACACTTGCCTGGAAATCAGAACCATAACGGGGATAAATCTGGTTATCTGTAGAAGTACGATTCAATGCAATTGTCAAGTTAAGATTGTTGGCATTACCATTAGACATCAGGAAGTACTTCCAGTTCTTCAGCATATACCGCGTGTAAGCCAGTTGCAAGGAGAGCGTAAAGTAGTCATCCGGCCACCGCAGTCGTTTCCCCCATCCTACATTCACGCCAAACATCTTAACGTACTCATCCGGATCATAATAATTCTCATAACTGTTATTGTAACTACTGCCATAACCATACATATAGTTATAATAATTGTTCATGTAAGAACTATTATAGTAGTTACTTGACACATCTGTCTGCTTAGAGAAATATGCTCCGACACTGAACTGGATAGGACGCTTGCCGCCGAACCAATTAGTAGAATAACTTACATCATAGTTCTGATAATAGGTACCATTCGTCTGTGCTCCCAGACTCAGTGTTTCACCGTCACCGATCGGCATAATGCCACGGTGCTCCTTATTCATATTAAACAGATTTCTAATAGAAAAGTTGTTCAGTTTCAAGGCTACACGCCCGATCACTCCTGTCTGTCCCCAACCGAGAGAAAATTCTATCTGGTCATTACTTTTCTGTACCAGATTCCAGTTGATATCTACTGTACCATCCTCATAATTCGGCTTCACATCAGGATTTACCTTTTCCTGATCAAAATATCCCATAGAAGCAATCTCACGCGCAGAACGCTGAAGGGCACTCTTGGAGAACAAATCTCCTGGTTTCGTCCGCAGCTCACGACGGATCACATTCTCATACAGACGGTCATTTCCCGTAATACGTACATGATTAAGATGAGCCTGCTGACCTTCCCAGATACGCATCTCAAGGTCAATACTATCACCTACTATATTGACCTCAGTAGGCTGAAGAGTATAGAACAGATAACCATGATCCCAATATAGATTTCCTACTGCATCATCATCTGTTGTCAAACGCTTATTCAACAGTTTCTGATTATACACATCCCCTTTCTTCATGCCTAATACAGCATTCAGATGATCAGTAGTATAAACTGTGTTGCCGACCCAAGTAATATTACGGATATAATATTTTTTACCTTCTTCAATCTTTAAATAGACATCTACGTGCTTAGAATCATAATTCCACACACTATCCTTAAGGATCTGCGCATCACGGAAACCTAATTCATTGTATTTGTCTATCAGATTCTGTTTATCCTTTTCCCAATTTTCCTGGGTAAACTTCTTGCTCTTTAGGAATGTAGCAAGTTTATCGACTTCATGGGTTTTCTTAAAAGCACCTTTTTGCAAGAATCCTCCCTTAATTCTGGCATCAGATAAAGACTTGTTGCCTTCAATGATAATCTGATGAACTTTCATCTTCTCTTTCTTATCAACGATGACATCAAGGATGACCTGGTTTTTATTAGCTACATCATCACGCTCATTGATTGTGATATCCGCATTTTTATAACCTTTGTCATCAAAATATTTCTTAGCCAATATCTTAGCACGATCAATCATGTCAGGGGTAATCTGACTACCCTTCAAAAGGCCGAGTTTCTTTTCCATATCACTCCGCTCGCTTTTTTTCAATCCTATATAATTGATCATTGAAACACGAGGGCGAACTGCCAGATAGATATGCAGATAAATTTTGTCACCAACCAAGGAATCGGCTGCTATCTGAACCTTGGAAAACAGTCCATGTCTCCAATACCGCTTTACAGCATCTGTGATTTCGTTACCAGGGACGGTAATCTGCTGACCTACAGAAAGGCCGGAAATACCTGCAAGAACATAGTCTTCATAATTTTTTACACCAGAAACATTTATTCCACCAATAGTCACCGTACGAGGTGTACCCGCATAGGAGATATCAGGATTGACAATCTTATCCTGAGCATCTGCGCTCATCGCCAATCCAAGAATCATGACGAGTAAAAACAACACCTTACTTATATGGTCCATACAATATATATATTTCTTTTTCAATTTCATTCAACCTCTTCAAAACATTCTCCCTCAACCGTAATCTTACTGGACGGATCTGAAACTTCCTCACCGTCATCAGTTTGACGATCATTCTTCGTATCCTCAATCTGAGCCTCTGTTTTGCCGAATCTACGCTGCCGCTTCTGGTAACTTAAGATAGCCTTATAGAGATTTTGCTCTCTGAAATCAGGCCAATACGTATCACAAAAATACAACTCTGTATATGCGATCTGCCAAAGGAGATAGTTGGACACACGTAATTCTCCACCCGTACGAATCAGCAAATCCGGATCCGGCATAAAACTAGTTTCCAGATGTCTGCTGACAACATCTTCCGTAATCAGTTGGTCAAGCTCTTCTTCTGAATATTTACCAAGCGATTTCTTCTGCAGTTCACCGATTATATTCCGCATAGCCTTGGTGATTTCCCATCTGGAGCTATAGCTCAAAGCCACGACCATCGTCATTCCATCATTTGAAGCTGTAGTTTCCATCGTCTCCTTAAGTCTGTCCTGTATTTCCATAGACAATCGGTTAATCTCACCAATAACACGGAAACGGACATTGAATTTCATAAAGATATCATCTTTCAGAGAAGACAGGACCAATCCCATAAGTTCCTGAACCTCTGAAGTGGGACGATTCCAATTTTCCATGGAAAAGGTATACAGCGTGAGATATTTTACACCCAGACGAGCACATTCTGCTGTAATGCAACGAACAGTCTCAACACCGGCCTGATGCCCGAGTTTACGTTCTTGTCCACGCGCTTCTGCCCAACGGCCATTACCGTCCATAATGATAGCAATGTGCCGGGGAATCCGACTCATATCCAGTTGATTCTTCAAATCATTTCGTTCCATCCTTTTATCTTTTTCAACTGTTTCCAAAGATATTCCCAGTTATTCACGAACTATCTTATAAGAAAACGGCAACCTCTTTCCAAAAGGTTTTAACACCTAATTGGTAAAGTCTGTCTGCGTATCAGACCATCCCTTACTATTATGACGGCCGCGCCATATATTACCGGTTGACTGGTCAATGATCCAGAGATTATTATTCTTATCTGACGTAAAAGCAAATCCCTTATGCAGTGTACCTATTGTCCGGGTAAGTTTTTTCGTAACGGCGGAATCCAAATGCCAAGTCAGGCCATGGTCATTACTGTTATAGAGTTTAAGATCACTACCAAGAGCTTCTATATCACTCCCATAGGCCGCCGCTAAAAGTTTATCCGGCATTACACCTTTTATATAAACCGCACTGGAAGGTTTCTGATACCACACTGTAGGAGCAGTATAAGACCAACCTTGCGGTTCTGCCCCCAAAGAATATTCTGCTACATGATTCCATACAGAAACATTACCTTGAGTGTCATTACCTACAAGCGTTATCAGATCGGTATTGTCATTGGTCAGTGACGGCAGTAAAACACAACTCATATTTGCTGTAAGAAGATTCTCCACATCACCATCTACACTCTGATCAGACCAAGTAGAGCCGCCATCTCCGGAATACATAAAGCCTGTCGCTGTAGTACCAAAAAGCTGCATTGTACTTGCACCTACAAGTGACGTTAAAGAAGGATTCATTCCGACCTTATCCCATGTGCGGGCATCCTTGGATCGATAGACAGCTCCACCACTTAAGAAATAGAGATAGCCACCTCCGGCAACCACATTTTGATAATCCTTCGCCTGCAAAGCGGAAGAAGAGGGAATCTCAGTCCAATTCTTCCCGTCAGTTATCGGCGTAGAGAAAATCTTCAGACTATTGCCATCCTCGCCAAAGATATACATTTCATCTCCATTAACTACAGCCTTCAAATTTGAAAGGGCTGCAATTCCTGCATTTACCCCAAGATGATTCAATGGGAAGGAATCTGCAAATTCTTTATGGAAATTGACCTTTAGCGTATAGACCACATAGGCTGACAAATTACTATTGAAAACATAAAGATGTCGTGGTACAGAAAGATCCAGAGAATCCGTACTTTGATAATAAACGACATTCTTCATGTCAGACGATTCCTTCTCATGTCCCAAGCTATCCAACTGCAGGACACCTACAATACCACTATTCTTACTACTAATCGTTGTTACGATCTTCTTTGCATCAAGACCAGCGGGAAGAGAATCTCTATTACTGATAATGTGAGAGATCTGATCTATGTTAAATTTATATTTGGCACAATTCACCGTATCCGGTTTTCCATCGGACATTTTATCCACAAGTGAATTCAGCGTCCCAACAGAAAAAGATGTTATGGCTGTGTCATGGTAATATGTAATGTCATCGTTATTACTTAAACAGGATGAAAGCATCCAGACAGCACACAGCATCACGACGAAAATTGACAGCGTTTTTTTCATTGCACTCCTTAAAATATTTTTGCTTGCAAATTTACATAGTTTTATTCAGATAAAACGCCTTTTAGTAACATTATTATATAAATTATGGATTACATGTGTATTTTTTAAGTTTGTTTAGGGAAAACAGAACCTATACGAAGAAGACTATCTATACGAATATTTACATCAACTGCTTGCAATGACCTTAAAAAATTGATACAGCAAGAACTAAAAAGGCTTTTTGAAGGAAAAATAACATATACGAAAACATCCCGCCTCTTCTTACGAAGAAACGGGATGAATATCTAAATTACAAGCTAATTTCTAAACTATTAGAGTTTAGGGCCTGCAGGAACTAGAGCTTTACCAGCGTCATTACCTTCATACTTCTTGAAGTTCTTGATGAAGCGAGCAGCCAGATCCTTAGCCTTCTTGTCCCATTCTGAAGAATTTTTATAGGTATCACGTGGATCAAGAATAGCATCATTAACACCATCCAAGTGAGTAGGAACAACAAAATCGAAATAAGGAATCCTCTTCATAGGAGCCTTATCAATCTCATGGTCAAGAATACGATCAATGATGCCACGTGTATCACGAATAGAGATACGTTTACCGCTTCCATTCCAACCTGTATTCACCAGATAGCACTTAGCACCGCTCTTCTGCATGTGACGTACCAGTTCATCAGCATACTTTGTCGGATGCAACTCCAGGAATGCCTGGCCGAAGCAAGCAGAGAAGGTAGGAGTAGGTTCTGTAATACCACGCTCTGTACCTGCCAATTTAGCAGTAAATCCAGAAAGGAAATAATACTTTGTCTGTTCTTGGTTCAGGATAGAAACAGGAGGTAGTACACCGAAAGCATCAGCGCTCAGGAAAATCACCTGTTTAGCTGCTGGTCCGTGAGAAACAGGACGAACAATATTTTTAATATGATAGATAGGATAAGATACACGGGTATTCTCCGTTACACTCTTATCATCGAAGTCAATTATACCATTCTTGTCAACCGTCACATTCTCAAGCAGAGCATCACGTCTGATTGCGCCATAGATATCAGGTTCTGCGTCCTTATCCAGTCTGATTACCTTAGCATAGCAGCCACCTTCAAGATTAAAGACGCCATTGTCGTCCCATCCGTGTTCATCATCACCGATCAACTTACGTTTCGGATCTGTAGACAAAGTGGTCTTACCAGTACCGGACAAGCCGAAGAAAATAGCAGTATTCTGGCCATTCATGTCCGTATTGGCAGAACAGTGCATAGAAGCAATGCCCTTCAAAGGCAAGAAGTAATTCTGCATAGAGAACATACCCTTCTTCATCTCACCACCATACCAAGTATTAATGATTACCTGCTCTTTAGAAGTTACATTGAACAGTACTGCTGTCTCTGAATGCAAGCCAAGTTCTTTCCAATTCTCAACCTTAGCTTTAGAAGCATTGTAAACAACGAAATCAGGTTCCTGATCAAACTCTTCCTCGTTTTGAGGACGGATGAACATATTTGTTACGAAATGTGCCTGCCATGCCACCTCTACGATGAAGCGAACCTTCATGCGGGTGTCTTTGTTAGCACCACAGAAACCATCAACAACATACAGTTTCTTGTTTGAAAGCTCTTTCTTTGCAATCTCTTTAACAGCTTTCCAAGTAGACTCAGAAGCACGGTGGTTATCGTTATGATATTCCTCAGAATCCCACCATACAGTGTTATGGGCTTTGGCATCATCAACAATAAATTTATCCTTAGGAGAACGGCCGGTATAAATACCTGTCATCACGTTAACTGCGCCCAGTTCCGTTTCCTGACCCTTATCATAGCCGGTAAGCTCTGGCTTGGTTTCTTCATTGAACAACACTTCATAAGAAGGGTTGTAAAGAACCTCAGTTGTACCTGTGATTCCATACTTCTCCAATACTGACTTAGTAAATTGTGCCATTTTAAAATTTATTTTTAAAAAAGTGAAATATAATTCTTCTCTTTAACTGTCTAAACAGTTCTCGAAACCTCAATCCCGAAATTCCTCACAAAGATAAGAAAAAAGTTGAGAAGCACCAACTTTCCAAAATAAAAAGATAACTTATAGGAGTTTTTTAGGTTAAAAATATTGAAAAACAATTCTGCCCCTTAACTTTTGTCATTTAGAGTTTACAAATGAAGACAGGCTCCTTTCACTGTGCAACAATCCCAAGTAAACCAATTCAAAACATAATCCTATCCTAAGGGCTGGCAAAAATCATATTACCTTATAATCCTAATAAATCAAACTATTTTTTCTGATTCTACAAACAGATTTTCATAGAATCACATTGACTTTTTATATTAAGTTTTTCTGATTTTATTCTAAGATGGCATTGCATATCCAACTTTCAAAATCATGAATCATAAATGGGGCTAATATAATCTTTTGCCACTTTAATTTCCAAAACAGGAAAGCCTCTACACAGAACAAAGACCTGAAAACAAAAGCGGAAAGACCATCTCAACCATATTATTTCGGCGTTGGATAATTATACTGATCAAAATAACGGAAAGCATGAGGTGCTGGATACCATTCATTTTCCACTGAAATACCTAAAGAGAAATTCTTATTATGATAGGTAACCCCTCCACCTATCACATTAGCACCGGGAGCATGCATTCCATATCCCATAGAGCTACACATTGGTTCACATGTAAGTGCATAAGGATTATAATAGCCAAAATCATTGCCATAATAAGGTCCATAGCCATAACCCCACGGACTGTATGCCCTATTATTACTACTAAGGGATAACTGTCCATAGATATATGCTTCCCAATGAGGATTTATGCGATAATCCAGCATTCCATAAAGGCCTGCATCTGCATACTGATCACTACCCCAATTGAGATGGCTGATGTATCCGCCTGCGCCCAGCCAAAGTCGATTATCCTTTGTCAAAGGAGTGAGATATAACGCATTCATCGTCTGTGAAAAGCCTCCGCGATGAGGTACATTATGTCCAAAAGTAGCAAAAGCAGAGGCGCCCAGATTTACATTCAACCCTTGATGAAGACCATACGCAAAATCATCAATCACCTGAGGCTCTATTGATTTTGACAAAGAGCGACCTGAAGAAAGATTTGAGCCATCTGTTTTCTGTGCAGAAGAAGTCGCTGCTGTATCAGCCACCATCTGACGCCAGATTTCTTTCTGCGCCTTTAAATCTGGTTGTTGGGCATAAACACCCACAACCAACATGACATATCCTATAAAGAATAAAAATCTTTTCATTTTCACAGCAAAGATAGAGAGAAAAAGGAAAAGACCGTTATCCAAAAGTATTAAAAAAAGTAGAATTCTATTATTTTTATCTTCCTTTTACCTTTTTTTAAAGGATTCTCAACTTCAAGGCAAAATATAAAATTATTTTTTCTTACCTTTGCAAGAATTTAGGGTTTCCCGTACTATCAGAAAGGAAAAATAGACCCAGACGACAAAAAGAATATACAAAAAGAGGGTGTATACATGCGTTCACTACCTGATGCTCACCTATACAGACTCTTGTTTGTCTCTATTAATCAATCATTCGCCAAACCAAAATCAGACAATGGAAATAAAAAATTTAAGTAAAGACAATTCTATTATCAACCAGTACATGGCTGAAATCCGTGATGCAGAATATCAAAAAAACCGACTTCTGTTCAGAAACAATGTCACACGTATCGGAGAATGCGAAGCTTATGAAATCTCAAAAGCACTACACTATGAGGAAAAAGAGGTAACTACACCTCTAGGAATTTCAAATGTCAACATACCTAAAGACCAAATCGTCTTAGGAACCATCTTCCGCGCTGGCCTACCTTTTCATACTGGTTTCCTGAATATCTTTGATCATGCCGAAAACGGTTTCGTATCTGCTTATCGCAAATATACAGATAAAGAGCACCACAATGTAGACATCCATGTAGAATATCTCGCTACTCCCAGCATTGAAAACAAGACCTTGATTATTGCCGATCCAATGCTAGCTACAGGGGGAAGCATGGAATTAAGTTATAAAGCCTTTTTGACCAAAGGTGTACCCAGACGTATTCATGTAGCCTGCATCATCGCTACTCAGCAGGGAATTGACCATATCAGATCTATCTTCCCAGAAGATAAGACAACCGTATGGTGTGCTGCTATAGATCCAGAAATGAACGAACATAAATATATTGTACCGGGATTTGGTGATGCAGGAGATTTATGCTATGGTGACAAGATATAAGTATGTCTTAACATGATTCCCCTAAAACTGAGAATAAGGACAATTCCAGTTTCATATTCAGACCCAACGCAATTCTATCATCTTATTTCCAAAATGCTAACAGGTCTGAATATTTATTTATAACCCGTTGGCGGAATTAAAGCATGGAGGAAGAAGCATGGCAAGAAGTCATATATATCTAATTTTCGGCCACTTATACCGTTTATCATTTAAATTACCACATGATCCGAAATTACCAGCACCTTGGTTATGAGCTTTCCAGTACTGTGGTAATATGCTTTCCAATAATATGGTAATGTGGTTACCAGTACTATGGTAATAAGCATTCCAGTACTGTGGAAATGTGGTTACCTGACTATGGTAATGTGGTTACCAGACTATGGGAATGTGGTTACCTGACTATGGTAATGTGGTTACTAAACTTAGCGGTAATATTAGATGAAAATTAATCCCGCCAACGGGTATTTATAGTATAACGACGTCTTTCCCAGAATAATAATCGTGTATGCCATAAATACACATTTTGTGAATATACAATGGCATCATATCTTTAAAGATTCTAAGATCTATTACAATAAAGTTAATCAGCATTCCCCATCAAGAAGAAATTTGTAAAAAATAAATAAAAAGTTAATTAAATCAACTAAAAGTTTCGTTTAATAAAATTATTTAGTATCTTTGCCTCGAAATACTTCTCTTATATGAGAAACTTTCTATAAAAGTAAAGAATAGGATGACAATTGATTAAAAATCAAGAATGAAAACGACCAGCCCATTATTCACCAATAGAAAAAAATCAAAGTATGCCCATTGTTGATTAGCTGTACAACCACTTTATGAATTCTCATATAAGGTAACATCGCAATTTCCGTAGCGCATTCATTCTTGTCATTTACGTTGGGGGCTAAGCTCCTTAACAAAACAACAAATAATAAAAAAGCATTTATATTTAACCAATAATGTTGACTGCCCCCGGTTATTGAGATGGCGATCTCAAATTAAAGGGACAGTTTTTTACTTAATAGTAAATATAGAAATTAAAGAATTATTGAAGATATATTGATTATGAAATTTAAGATGAAAACTAAGTATTCAGAACCAGAAGATGCACGAGAAGCATTCCATAAAAGCGAGAAACGACATGCAGTAAATGATAAAATTAGTAAATGGTTCTCATACTTATGTGTACTTGTTACAATTGCTATTATTATTTTTGTTATCTATGCTTATTTCATAGACAAGCCAAATATATATAATGGATGTTCTATTCATCCTTAATGAAAGCAGAAGATTTTCCTTGAAATATCTCAAGGAAAATCTCATAAACTGATTTCATTTTATTACCCTGAAAAATTTTCATCAAAATCAGACTGTACCATTATCAAGTTGTGGTAATGAGATTATGTCGATCGCTTAAAAAAAAGTTGTCTAAGGCATCTCCCCATACACCATCATACTATCTTTTTGCTTCACCTTTCAGATCATTCAAAAACTGGCAGCCTGCTTTCCTATTTTCTGGAGTAAAAGGGCTATACCGGCATATTGCCGTTCATTAATCACATGCTGCTCCACACACACTCTGAACAGCATGGTCATCAGATGGTACTTATTGAGGAACTCCACCAATATGGGTATCTTATTATAAGAACTGTTGGCTTCGTAAATCAGCGAAAGCATATCCAGGTTGATATTGACCATTCTTTCTCCCAATGTATACCGGTAATACCCGGGATAGGATTTCGACTTCTCGATGGTCAGGTTCAATAACTGCAATGTGTCCCTGTAA
>JAKVJW010000016.1 GCA_022486815.1 Prevotella sp.
GTTCTCATACTTGTCACGCAAAACTGACAATTTGAACCTGGTATCATAACGACGAAATTCTTTCTTCTTCATTTTTATTACACTATTTAATTGTTAAAACAGTGTAAACCTTTTCTGTACTAAGTCAGAGCATTCAGCCATTCGATTATCACTGTTGATGTTGATTATTAATCATTTATGGCAATTCACATGCTGTAGATCAAGCAAAAAATGCTCTTTTAGCTTAATATTTGTATGTAATAATGTTCGTAAGTAGCTATAAATCAAAGAAACTTTTGGCTGAATAGTTACGTCAAAATGATATTTATGTGAATAAAACTTAAATTATTGGGCCTTTCCTTGACTTGTCCCTTACGTCATACTATAATTTTGCAAACGAATTCAACATCGTACGATTATGAATAGTAAAATGAAGTTTAAAATCGGAGAGTTCTCCCGTCTCACAGGTGTCACCGTAAAGACATTGCGCTATTATGAGCAAATAGGACTTATTGAGCCTGATAAGATAGATGAATGGACAGGCTATCGCTATTATAGTGTGGTGCAGATGCAAACGATGAGCTGGATCCGTTCGCTCAAGGATGTAGGTTTTTCTTTGGAGGAAATTCGGGCATTGCATGAAGATGATACACACAAGCCTAGTATCTCACAACTTGAGGAGAAGATACGCCAGTGCGAACATCAACTGACTCGTTTGCAGGTACGGCGAGCACAACTAATACAGATGGCTGACTCTCAAATAAAAATTAACAAAATGGAAAATATTACAATTCAATCATTGCCAGCCATTATTGTGGCATCTCATCGCAGAATTATTTCAAGTTATGATGATCTAGGACCGCTTTGTGTTAATATTATTGGTCCGGAAATGCACCGTTTGGGGTGTAAATGTCCTCAGCCTGGCTATTGTTTTGCCGTGGAACATAGAGAGGAGTATACACCCCAAAATATTGATATCGAATATTGTGAACAGGTGGAAAAAATGGGACATGACTCTGCTATCATTAAATTCAAGCAATTGAAAGAAGTGCCTATTGCTGTTTGCATGAAGTGTTATGGGCCTTATGACAAGCTCTATAGTCATTATGTCTACCTTTTTAAATATATTGAGCAACAAGGTTATCGTCCCATAGATCGTCATCGTACTTGCTATATAGATGGTAGCTGGAATCAGGAAGATCCTGAAAAGTGGCTGACTGTAATACAAGTGCCTGTGGCAAAAGTCTAAATATCGTATTACTATGGTATAAATCACGTATAGTGTAGTAAAACGATAACTCTGTATATGCTATTCCATTGGTTTGGGTAACCGATATCAATGGAATAGTTTACTGATATCATTGGAATAGGTATGTAAGAAAGTGTCTGTTTTTTAGAATGCAATGAAAGTAAGCATGTCTTTTTCTGGTAGCTGTTATTTTGTGTTCAGAATATTTTAATCTAATTCTAAATTAGATTGAATTATTATTATTATTTTTGCAAAAAACAATCAGTATCATGAGAAAGCGATTTCATTTGGCTCTAATTTTATTCATGGCTTTGTTATCTGTTGCTTGTAGAAATGATGTCAGACATTATCATATAGGTGTTTCGCAATGTAGTGAAGATATTTGGAGGGATAAATTGAATAAGGAAATGTTGATGACTAATTACATCAACAATAATGTAGATATAGATATTCAGTCTGCTAATGATAATAGCAAGAAGCAGATAGAGCAAATCAATGACTTTATTCGTGAAAAGGTTGATTTACTTATTGTAGCCCCTAATCAGTTGTCGTCTATCTCCTCTGCCATAGATAAAGCTTATCAAGCAGGGATTCCTGTAATTATGTTTGACCGTAAAACGAATACGGATAAGTATACCGCATTTATCGGAGCTGATAATGTGGAAGTAGGCAGGTCAATGGGAAAATATATTGCCGAAAAATTGAATGGGAAAGGAACTGTAGTTGAGATAATGGGTTTGAAAGGTTCTTCACCTGTTGCAGACCGTCATAAAGGATTTATTGAGGCGGTCAGTAAGCATCCTGGAATTCATGTCATTTCATTACAGGGAAACTGGAAGGAAGATAATGCCTATGATCTCATGAAGACCTTTCTGCGGAAGAGACCACATATCAATTGTGTCTTCGGTCATAATGACCGTCAGACATTTGGAGCTTATCGTGCTGCAAAAGAATTGGGATTGGCAAAGAAAATCATGTTTATGGGAGTAGATGGCTTGCCTACTCGGGGTGGGGGTATAGAATGTGTTCAAAAAGGGATCTTTTCAGGTACTTATATTTATCCTACTCGTGGAACGGAAGTGATGAACTTGGCTAAGAAAATTCTGGAACACAAGCCATACCGTCGAGAAAATCTTCTAAAATCATTTGTCGTTACCAAAGATAATGCCGATATGGTAATGATACAAAATCATGAATTAGAACGGCAAGGACAGAACATAGATATGCTGCATCATAAAGTGAGTTCATATCTGAAAAGTTATAACAATCAGAAAATTATTATCTTTTTATGTGTCATTCTTGTCATATTGCTTCTTGTTAGTTTGTTGAGTGTTTACCATATACATCTTACCCGTATTCGCATGAATGAGAAGAAAGAAGCAATGGCAAAAGCACAATTGACTTTCTTTACGAATGTCAGTCATGAACTGAGAACTCCCCTGACGTTGATTGCAGATCCGGTGGATCAAATACTGTCTTCAGGCAATTTAAAAGGACAAAACCTGTCTTTGTTAAAGATGGTCAAGCGTAATGTAAATGTACTCATGCAATTGGTGAATGATATCCTGGACTTTCGTAAGATACAGAGTGGGAAAATGAAGCTACAACTCAGCCGCTTCGATTTGGTGAAAGAAATTCGTGAACTGACGGATGAATTCCGTCCATCAGCTGAGAGGAAAAAGGTGACAGTGGATTTTTCTTCCTCAGATGAGGAGTTTGAAATCGTTGGTGACAGAGATAAGATAGTACGTATCTTTACGAATCTTTTTTCCAATGCTTTGAAATATACGTCATTCAATGGACGTATTTCTGTCAATGTGTATCAGACCAATTCCAATGAAGCTGTCTTTACTGTTCAAGACAATGGCACAGGTATGCAGCAAGATGAGGTCGATAGGGTCTTTGACCGTTTTTATCAAGCTCGTGATGCTAGTGGCGGTACAGGTATAGGACTTGCACTTGTAAAAGATCTTGTGGAACTTCACCATGGTAATGTTAAGGTAACGAGTAAAAAGAATGAGGGTTCAGTATTTACGGTTACTTTGCCTGTTACTCAGAAAGGGAATGTCGGTGAGATCACGCAACCGGAAAATGTCATTCCGGTGATGGGTAGTGAGGGCACTCTTGGTAATCAGGAACAGGAATTGAAGAAGGAAAAGGTGACGAATGCTCTTGACGATGATGCTCCTACGGTAATGGTCATTGACGATAATGATGATTTGCGGGAATATATTAAGAATCTGTTGTCTGTAAGTTATCATGTGCTGGAAGCATCAGATGGAAAGAGAGGACTGGAATTGGCTCGTGAATACATTCCTGACTTGGTGATTAGTGATATCATGATGCCTGTGATGGACGGTTTGGAATTTTGCAACAAATTGAAGTCCGATCGTACTACTTCTCATATTCCTGTAATCCTACTCACAGCACGAAGTATGGATGATCAGCGTATAGAAGGCTATCAACATGGAGCTGATGCCTATATTACAAAACCTTTTATTTCTAAACTCTTGCTTGCTCGTATTGATAACCTCTTGTCTAGCCGTATCCGGTTACGTGAATTGTTTTCCGGTTCAAGGGAAGAGACTGAGAAAGAGAGTAAACTTGGAAATCCTGATCAACAATTTGTGGAACAATTGCGGATCGTGATCCGTAACATGATGGGACATTCAAGTCTTAAAGTAGAACAAATAGGTGAGAAGTTAGGGCTGAGCAGGGTTCAACTTTATCGGAAGGTGAAAGCTTTGACCGGTTCTACTCCTGTAGACTTATTACGCAATGCCCGTTTAGAAGAGGGGAAGCATCTTCTTGAGACTACAGGCAAGACGGTATCGGAGATTGCATATATGGTAGGATTCACAACTCCCTCATATTTCACTACCTGTTTTAAAGAGAAATATGGTTTTAGTCCTAATGAGACCCGGTAAAAAGGACATGAAAGAGTCGTTTACGTCCATTATTTTTGTTTACTTACATAAAGTAGACGGTTTTCTTATCACATTTTAGACATTTGTTTTTAAAATTGTTGCATGAATCAAATTTGAAAGCAAATGTCTAATTTTTAAAAGTGACTTTTTTTGCTTTCTTATACCTTTGCAACGAAAATCTAAACATTTTAACTAACTAAATACCTAAAGGAATGGAACATTTTAGACAAGTTCTTTTCAGTGTCATGCTCCTGTTGGTAAGCACTATTGTGTCCGCACAGAATAATTACGTCAGCGGAATAGTAAGGGATGCTAATGGTGATGAAATAATAGGTGCTACTGTCTTGGAAAAAGGGACTAAGAATGGAACGATCACTGATATCAGCGGTAATTTTCGATTATCGGTAAATGAAGGTGCTACGCTGGTCATATCCTATGTGGGATATAAATCCGTTGAAGTGAAAGCAACTCCATCTATGAAAATCATGATGAAGGAAGATTCGAAGATGATGGATGAGGTTGTGGTAACCGGATATACCACTCAACGTAAAGCTGATCTTACGGGTGCAATCTCTGTGGTGAATGTTGATGAGATAGCAAAACAGAATGAGAACAATCCGATAAAGGCTTTACAAGGTCGTGTGCCAGGTATGAATATCACAGCAGATGGAGGTCCTTCCGGCAGTGCTACGGTGCGAATTCGCGGTATAGGCACTTTGAACAATAATGATCCTCTTTATATTATAGACGGTGTACCTACAAAGGCCGGTATGCATGAACTTAATGGTAATGACATCGAAAGCATCCAGATATTGAAAGATGCTGCTTCAGCCAGTATCTATGGATCACGTGCAGCCAATGGCGTGATTATTATCACTACTAAAAAGGGTAAGGCAGGCCAACTGAAAGTAAATCTTGATGCCTCTGTCGCTGCTTCTTTATATGACCATAAGATGAGTGTGCTGAATGCTAAAGAATATGGACAAGTGATGTGGCAGGCTTATGTCAATGATGGTCTGGATCCAAATACAAACGGTTTGGGATACCATTATGACTGGGGATATAATACTCAGGGATATCCTGTCCTGAAAGGTATCATGATGTCTAAATATCTGGATGCTGCAGGTACTACTCCCGCAGGAGATACTGACTGGTTTAAACAGACTACCCGTATAGGTGCAATCCAAAACTATAATGCGTCAGTAAGTAATGGATCAAAAAGAGGCAGTTCATTCTTTTCATTGGGATATTATAAGAATCTGGGTATTATCAAGACTACAGATTTTGAACGCTTTTCGGCTCGTATGAATTCTGATTACAAACTGATCGGCGATATGTTGACAATAGGAGAGAATTTTACATTGAATCGTACTTCAGAGGTACAATCGCCTGGCGGTTTTCTGGAAAATGTGTTGCAGTTTAACCCTTCATTGCCTGTGTATACAACAGATGGCAGTTATGCTGGTCCTGTTGGCGGTTATCCGGATCGGGAAAATCCTGTTGCCGTTCTTGAGAGGAACAAAGATAATCGTTATACCTATTGGCGTACTTTTGGTGATGCTTATGTCAATTTGAACCCTTTTAAGGGTTTTAATGTTCGTTCGACTTTTGGTCTTGACTACAGTCAAAAACAACAACGTCTTTTTACTTATCCTATTACAGAAGGTAATGTGGCTACAACAACCAATGCAGTAACAGCACAACAGGAACATTGGACAAAATGGATGTGGAATGCAGTTGCTACTTATAATCTCGTATCAGGCAGGCATCGCGCCGATGCTATGGTAGGGATGGAACTTAATCGTGAGGATGATACTAATTTCTCAGCCTATAAGGAGGGTTTTGTTATATTAACCCCTGATTATATGTGGCCCAGTGCAGGTGTTGGTACTGCTCAGTCTTACGGCTCAGGAGAAGGTTTTTCGCTGATTTCTTATTTTGGTAAAATCAATTATGATTATGATGACAAATATCTGACTTCATTTACAATCCGTCGTGACGGTTCTTCCCGCTTTGGCAAGAATAATCGTTACGCCACCTTTCCTTCTGTATCTGGAGGATGGAGAATCAATCATGAAAACTTCTTAAAGGGGGCTACATGGATTGATGATTTGAAACTTCGTGCTTCATGGGGACAGACTGGTAATCAGGAGATTTCAAATGCAGCTCGTTATACCATTTATGTAAGTAACTATGGTGTAAATGAAAAAGGCGGACAAAGCTATGGTACTTCGTATGATATTTCTGGTACCAATGGAGGACAGACATTGTTATCAGGATTTAAACGTAATCAGATCGGAAACGATAATCTGAAATGGGAGACTACTACGCAGACTGATCTCGGTATGGATTTCTCTTTATTTAATAGTAGACTTTATGGCAGCTTCGACTGGTATTATAAGAAAACTACGGATATTCTGGTTGAGATGGCAGGAATAGCAGCTATGGGCGAAGGCAGTATGCAGTGGATAAATGCCGGAGGAATGGAAAATAAAGGTGTTGAGTTTAATATGGGATACCGGGGTACTACTGATTTTGGATTAAAGTATGATCTCACAGGTAATATCAGTACTTACCGTAATAAAATTACAAAATTGCCTGATGTTGTTGCTGCTGCTGGAACTTTTGGCGGAAATGGTGTGAAAAGTATTGTCGGACACCCGATGGGCGCACAGGTTGGATATGTAGCTGATGGGATCTTTAAGTCTCAGGAAGAAATAGATGATCATGCCAAACAGGAAGGGGCCGGTTTGGGACGCATTCGTTATAAGGATCTGAATGGTGATGGTGTTATTACAGAAGCTGACCAGACTTGGATATATAATCCGGTACCTGATTATTCTTATGGATTAAATGTTTATTTGGAATATAAAAACTTTGACTTTACCATGTTCTGGCAAGGTGTTCAGGGCGTTGACATTATTTCTGACCTCAAGAAAGAAACTGACATTTGGGCTGGTCTGAACATTGGATTTTTGAATAAGGGCACGCGCTTGCTGGATGCTTGGAACTTGAACAATCAAGGTAGCAATATTCCGGCACTCACTCTTTCTGATAATAATAATGAGAAACGTGTATCCAGCTATTATGTGGAAAACGGTTCTTATCTGAAGTTACGTACTATCCAGTTAGGTTATAATCTACCTCAAGCTGTAGTTAGAAAAATTTCTATGGAGCGTCTTCGCTTCTATATCAGCGCTCAAAATCTTCTTTCTATTCATAGCAAGAGTTTTACTGGCGTAGATCCTGAAAATCCAAACTATGGGTATCCTATTCCTTTGAATGTCACATTCGGATTAAATGTAACCTTTTAAACTTTTATAGCAATGAAAAATATATTATATATAAGTCTCATATTACTGATAATATTCTTTGGAAGTTGTTCTGATTTCCTTGATAAGCAGCTCCCACAGGGTATTCTTAGTGATGAACAGGTCAAGGATCCTAAATATATAGATAATCTGGTGATTTCTGCCTATGCCATCTGGATTTCGGCTGAAGATATAAACTCCAGTTTTTCGATGTGGAACTATGACGTCCGTAGCGATGATGCTTATAAAGGCGGTAATGGAACGAGTGATGGTGATGTGTTTCATCAATTAGAGATATCGCAAGGTATCCTGACTACTAACTGGAATATCAGTGACATGTGGCAGCGCTTGTACAATTGTATCTCACGTGCCAATACAGCCCTTGCTCTGCTTGACAAAGTAGATGAATCAGCATATCCACTGAAGAACGAGCGTGTGGCAGAGATGAAGTTCTTGCGCGCTTATGGCCATTTCCTGTTAAAACGCCTCTACAAGCATATTCCATTTGCAATGAATGAAAATCTGAGTACAAAGGAATACAATGATCTCTCAAATACGGAATATACAAATGATCAGGGGTGGCAACTGATTATTGATGATCTCAAAGATGCTTATCGGGTATTGCCGGTTAAACAGACGGATGTAGGACGCCCTAGCAAGGCCGCTGCTGCTGCATTTCTTGCCAAAGTATATCTATATAAGGCATATCATCAGGATAATGAGAATACCAATGAGGTGACAAGCATCAATAAGGCTGAACTCGACAGTGTGGTGAAGTATACTGATCCGAGTATTTATACCTCAGGTGGTTATGGGCTGGAATCAGATTTTCATAATAATTTTCGCCCGGAAAAGCAATATGAGAATGGCGTGGAAAGTATTTGGGCTATGCAGTATTCCAAGAACGATGGCACTACTTATGGTAACTTGAATTGGAGTTATGGACTGATTGTTCCGAATATCGCTGGTGTTACAGATGGAGGATGTGATTTCTATAAACCTAGTCAAAACTTGGTGAATGCATTCAGAACGGATAAATCTGGCTTGCCATATCTGGATACCTTTAATCAGAAAGACTATGATAAGTCAATGGATTATGCTGATCCTCGTTTGTTTCTGACAGTTGGTATGCCTGGGTTACCCTATGAATTTAATAAAAAATATATCATGAGTGAAAATTCAACATGGAGTCGTTCCAATGGGCTTTATGGTTATTATGTCACGTTGAAACAAAATGTAGATCCTGACTATGTGGGAACTTATCTCATAAAAGGTTCATGGTGGGGAACATCGGAGAATAGAATTGTGTTCAGATATGCTGAAGTCATGCTTGATCGTGCTGAAGCTTTGGTACAACTCAATGATGGTCGTATTCCCGAAGCGATCGGTTTGGTCAACACATTACGTACTCGTGCAAAGCAAAGTACAGGGGTGATTTCTGATTATGAGAGTAAGTATGGCGTAAAATTCAATATAGGGCAATATGAAGGTACTTATAGTCAACCTGAAGCATTGAAGATTGTGAAAATGGAACGCCGTCTGGAAATGGGAATGGAAGGTGAGCGTTTCTTCGACCTTGTAAGATGGGGTGAGGCTGATAGTGTTCTGAATAAATACTATGCTGAAGAAACAAGTCATTGTGCGATCTTCAGTTCTGCTAAGTTTACTAAGAATAAGAATGAATATTTGCCTATACCTTATGCACAGATTGCTGCCTCTAACGGGCATTATAAGCAAAATATCGGAAACTGGTAAGATTAGACAATATAAAAACCTGAATTTATGAAAAAGATTTTTTTAAATATAGGCATGCTGCTGGTAGTCCTGTTTGCTTTTTCCTGCTGCAGCGACTCGAATATTTCCGATTTGAAGCTTGATGGCAACTGTTCGGTAACAGCAATTACTCTTGATGGTTATAAGGGTACGATGGATATAGCAAGTCGTTCCATTACCGTCAATATCCCGGAAACATATCCTGATACATTGATGAAAGTTACTAAGTTAGAACTTAGTAATGGCGCGACCAGTAATCTTCTCAATGGTGATAAACTCAATATGTCAGCTCCTCATGTTATTCATGTCACCAATGGTAATCTGTACCTTGACTGGACATTGGTAGTGAAGCAAGATAAGGCAAATATCACCTCATTTAAAGTCAATGGTCTTTATACGGGTATTATCAATGAGCAGAATAAAACGATTTCTGTGACTGTTCCTGAAAGTGAAGATGTAACATCACTTGTACCGGAAATTACTTGTAGTGATGGAGCAGTAATCTCTCCGGCTGGGGATATTGCTACAGATTTCACACATCCTGTTGTATATACGGTAACCAATAATACAGCTGTCAGCAAATACAGGGTAACGGTAACTCCAATAGGAAAGCCTTCTGCTATTTTCGTAGGTCTGCCGACAACTATGGATGGTTTGAACATTGAAGAACTGACAGCCTGTAAATGGATGTTGCAAAATATTCCTAATTCTATCTATGTCTCTTTTGATGATATCAAAAATGGAAATATTGATCTGAGTAAATGCAAGGTAATCTGGTGGCACTATCATGTAGATGGTGGGGTGGATGGCAAAGCTGCTTTTGAGAAAGATGCACCTGAAGCTATTAATGCTGTAGTAAAACTGAGAGATTATTATAAGAATGGCGGAAGTTTTCTTTTTACCCGTTATGCGACGAATATGCCAGCCGAACTGGGAGCTGTAGCTAATGATGCCTGTCCAAATAATTGTTGGGGAGAAAATGAGAATGCTGCCGAAACTGTATCCAGCCCATGGAGTTTCTTTATTACCGGACATACGAAACATGCTTTATTCCAGAATCTTGTAATGAATAGCAGTGAGCCAACAGCCGTGTATACTTGTGATGCTGGTTATCGTATTACGAATTCTACGGCGCAGTGGCATATTGGCAATGACTGGGGCGGTTATGCTGACTATACAGCATGGCGTAATGATACAGGTGGTTTGGATCTTGCCTATGGTGGTGATGGTGCCATTGTGATATGGGAATTTCCTGCTACTGGCAGTAAAGGTGATATTCTATGTATCGGCTCAGGTTGCTATGACTGGTATAGCCTGGATGAAGTTACGGAATATTATCATGCTAATGTTGAAAGAATGACCCTCAATGCATTCAATTATCTGATGAATAAGTAATTTTTTAAAAGAAGAGTATGAAAACGATGATATATTCATTTATTCTTGCTGTTTGTCTGGCTATACCAATGGTTAGCTGTAGTGATGATCAAACAGAGACAGAGCAGAAAGACTGGGATACCACAACTTATTATTTTGCTTCTTCTGATGAACAAAAGCAAGATACTTATTACAAACCTTATGACGGCAATGTGGGAGATCCGATGCCGTTTTATGATCCTGTAGCAGGAAATTTTAAAATATTGTATCTTCAGAACTATATAACTAACCCTACTGGTACTTATCATCCTATCTGGGGACTTAGCACCAGTAATGCTGCTAATTACTCATCGTTGGGAGAGTTGATTCCATGTGGCGGCATCAAGGAACAGGATGCAGCCCTTGGAACGGGTTCTACAATATATAACCCTTCGGACAAACTTTATTATACTTTTTATACTGGAAATAAATATCAGCCTACTTCTTCAGAGAATGGGCAGGTGGTAATGATGGCCACATCGTCTGATTTTAAAACATGGACAAAAATCCGTACTTTCTACCTGAAAGGTGATGCTTATGGATATAGTAAAAATGATTTTCGTGATCCTTTTGTCTTCAAAGGTGATGACGGATTTTACCACATGCTCGTTTCTACCTATTCTGGAAATAAGGGTGTGTTAGCGGAGTTCACGTCCAGTGATTTGAAGACATGGAGTCATAAAGGTGTTTTTATGTCTATGATGTGGGATCGTTTTTATGAATGCCCTGACATATTTAAAATGGGAGACTGGTGGTATTTAGTGTATAGTGAAAAGCATGCTGCTATACGTCGTGTACAGTATTTCAAAGGGAAAACCCTTGATGATTTGAAGTCTTGTACTGCTAATGACGCTGGCATTTGGCCAGATAACCATGAAGGATTCCTGGATAGCCGTGGGTTTTATGCAGGAAAGACTGCCAGTGATGGTACCAATCGTTATATATGGGGGTGGTGTCCGACGCGCTCTGGTAAAGATAATACGGTTGTAGGAGCTTATCCTAATGAACCTGAATGGGGTGGCAACCTGGTAGCTCACCGTCTTATTCAGCATAGTGATGGTTCTTTGACACTAGGTGAAGTGGAAGGTATACGAAATAAATATACGAAAAGTATAACGGTGGAGAAGAAGGCTCAAAGCAGCAGTGGTGTCACTGCCAGTGCTAATGATTATACGATGAGTGGTGATAGTTATGTGCTTTTCAATCGTCTTGGATTTCATAATAAAATATCGTTTACTGTCAAAACTGCTGGAAATACCGATAAGTTTGGTGTTTCTCTGGTTCGTGGTTCCGACTCAAAAAAATATTATTCTATGATTATCAATCCGGAAAACGATGCTACTCGAAAAGTGAATTTTGAACAGGAGGGAGCAGATGGTATTGGTTTTATCGATGGTATTGATGGTTACGTATTCAATCGTCCTGAAGATAATACTTATAATGTCACTATCTATACCGATAATAGTGTTTGTGTGATGTACATCAATGATATATGCAGTTATACCAATCGTATTTATGGCATTCAGAAGAACTGTTGGTCAATCAATGATTATGGTGGGAATATCAAGGTGAGTAATGTGAAAGTGAGTGAATACTAAATCTGATAGGTTATTGAATATTGACAATCATTCGGATGAAAAATTATTATTATTTTTATAAGTTATCATGAAGAAGTATCTTATTTTCAGGTCTATAATGATTCTATGCTGTATGATCCTGGCTGTTGCAAACACTTTTGGGCAATCTGATGGTGTCTCGTTTTTGAGTAGATCACATGCGATGATACGTGTACAGCAAGGTGAAAGATATATCTTGCTGCCGATAGAGGAAAAAGCAGATATGAGTAATATTCGTGTTCTGACTAATGATGAATTGATACAGGATATTCATGTCCGTCTGGCAGTAGATAATATTGATTACTATGTGCCGTTTGACCTTTCTCACTATCAGGGTAAAAAGGTGATCTTTGATGTTTATAATACGGGCAATGTTCGCAGCGAAGGTACTTTGAGTGGGTTTGTCTGTTGGAATACTCTGAAGTATGCCGATGTTCTTGATTCTGCCAATCGTGAAAGATTCCGCCCGTCTTATCATCATACGCCCTTATGGGGATGGATGAATGACCCCAACGGTATGTTTTACAAGGATGGTGAGTGGCATCTTTTCTTTCAGCATAATCCTTATGGATCTCAATGGGAAAATATGAATTGGGGACATTCTGTAAGCACTGACCTGATACATTGGACACAACTGCCTGAAGCTATAGAGCCGGATGGACTGGGCACGATCTTTAGTGGCTCGTGCGTCGTGGACTCAGCTAATACGGCCGGGTTTGGAAAAGGTGCTGTCATTGCCTTCTATACTTCCAATGGTGAGAATCAGGTCCAGAGTATGGCTTATAGTACTGATAATGGCCGTACATTCACGAAATATCCCGGAAATCCTATTATCACTTCTGATGTGCCTGATTTTCGTGATCCTCATGTCTTCTGGAATCAGGAAGCGGGTATATGGAATATGATCCTTGCTGCCGGACAGGAAATGCGTATTTACTCTTCGAAAAACTTAAAAGACTGGATGTATGAGAGTAGTTTCGGACAGGGTTATGGCAGTCATGCCGGCGTCTGGGAATGCCCTGATCTGATGGAACTGCCTGTGCGTGGTACCAATAAACATAAGTGGATGCTGATCTGCAATATTAATCCGGGAGGTCCTTCTGGAGGTTCAGCTACTCAGTATTTTGTAGGGCAGTTTGACGGTCATAAGTTTACTTGTGAATCCAAACCTGAAGTGACTAAATGGCTGGATTATGGAAAGGATCATTATGCTACTGTAACCTTTAGCAATGCTCCCGATGGACGCCATGTGGCTATGGCATGGATGAGTAATTGGCAGTATGGCAATCAGGTTCCGACGAAGCAGTATCGATCAGCAAATTCCATTCCTTGTGATCTGGGACTCTATGAATATGATGGAGAGACTTATGCAAGTGTTACACCTTCGAGAGAATTGTTTAACCTCCGTGGAAAAGTGATAAGCAGGCCTTCATCGAGTTGTGAGATCCTGGCTACACTGAAAGGAAGTTGTACATTTACATTGGACAATGACAAAGGGGAATATGTACGACTTGCTTATGATGCCAAGGCTAAAACATTTTCTATGGACCGCCGGAAAAGTGGTGACACCTCATTCAGTGAGTTATTTCCTGTGAAGACAACAGCACCTGTAAATGGCAAAATCAATCGGCTTCGTGTTTTTATTGACCACTCCAGCGTAGAAGCTTTTGATGCTGATGGGAAAATGTCAATGACTAATCTGGTGTTTCCGTCTGTTCCTTACAATAAGCTTAGTGTAAAAGGGAAGGTCAAAATTACGATATATTCATTGAATAAATAAAAGATATCTGATTTTTAATTATGAAAAAATATAAAAAAACAGCCCTTATGCCGGTGATGTTATGCTTTTTTGCAATGGGTTTCGTTGATCTGGTTGGCATAGCATCCAATTATGTAAAAGAAGATTTGAACCTGACGGATAAGGTAGCTAATATCTTTCCTTCTCTGGTATTCTTTTGGTTCTTGATATTCTCGGTTCCTACAGGGGTGTTGATGAATAAAATTGGAAGGAAAAAAACGGTGTTATTGTCTCTTTATGTCACAATATTATCATTGCTTTTGCCTCTCTTCGATAACGGCTTTGTTGTTATGTTGGTGTCTTTTTCTCTGTTAGGTATTGGTAATGCTCTCATGCAGACATCACTTAATCCTCTGGTATCATCTGTTATTGAAGGTGACGATTTGGCCTCAACACTTACTTTCGGGCAGTTTATTAAAGCCATTGCCTCCTTTTTTGCTCCATATCTGGCAATGTGGGGAGCAACTTCAATTATTCCGAATCTAGGTTTCGGATGGAGGGTGCTTTTTCTTATATATTTCATCATTGGAGTGCTTGCCACTGTGTTGCTGTCAGTGACTCCGATAGAAAAAGAAGTAAAGAGCCATGGTGAATATTTGTCAGTAGGACATCAGTTTAAAGCCTGTTTTAAACTTTTGGGTAAGCCGATAGTCCTATTGTCATTTATTGGTATTATGTGTCATGTGGGTATCGATGTAGGTACGAATACCACAGCGCCAAAGTTACTGATGGAGCGATTGGGGATGAATCTAAATGATGCTGCTTTTGCCACATCTTTATATTTTATTTTTCGTACCATAGGATGTCTCACAGGCTCCTTTTTCCTTCGCGTGATGAAGCATAGGTCATTTTTTATCATCAGTGTTACGATGATAGCATTATCGATGATTGGTATGTTTGCCGGTACATCCAGAATCGTACTTTATTCAGCTATTGCCTTGGTTGGATATGGTAATTCGAATGTCTTTTCTATGGTTTATACACAGGCACTCCTTTCTGTTCCCGACAAGAAGAATGAAATAAGCGGACTAATGATCATGGGCCTTTTTGGTGGAACGATATTTCCCCTTATTATGGGCTTTGCCAGTGATGCTGTAGGGCAGGCTGGGGCTGTTGCTGTAATGGCAGTAGGTGTCATTTATTTAATCACATATATCAAAAACGTAAAATATTAAATCAGATATGAATAAGGTAGTAGTTGGTATTGGAGAAGCTTTGTGGGATGTTTTTCCAGAAGGTAAAAAATTAGGCGGAGCACCCGCAAATTTTGCATTTCATGTCTCTCAGTTTGGGCTGGATGCATTGGCAGTCAGTGCAGTAGGGAAAGATCCGTTAGGTGATGAGACATTGGCTGAATTTGACAGGAAAAAACTTCATTATATGATGCCTCGTGTAGATTATCCTACGGGTATGGTACAGGTAACACTGGATGAAAGGGGTGTTCCTTCATACGATATTAAAACGGATGTAGCATGGGATAATATCCCGTTTAATGGTGAGATGAAAGAAATAGCCCGACAATGTTGTGCCGTATGTTTTGGCTCACTGGCTCAGCGTAATGATACTTCCAGACAAACCATCAGGAAGTTTCTGAATGCTATGCCTAAAGGTAGTCTGAAAATATTCGATATTAACCTGCGTCAGAATTTCTATTCGAAGGAAATCATTAAGGATTCGTTGAAAGTCTGTAATATTCTGAAGATTAATGATGAAGAATTGGTCGCTCTTGGCCGTATTTTCGGCTATTCAGGACTGGATATAGAAAATAAGTGTTGGCTTATCTTAGGCAAGTATGATCTGGATATGCTGGTTTTGACATGTGGAGTGAACGGCAGTTACGTGTTCACTCGCGGAACCATGTCTTTCCTTGAAACACCACAAGTAAAAGTTGCTGACACGGTAGGAGCAGGAGATTCATTTACCGGTAGTTTTGCAGCTGCAATACTTCATGGAATGTCTGTGTCTGAGGCTCATAAACTGGCAGTTGATGCCAGTGCGTATGTATGTACTCAAGATGGGGCAATGCCTTCATTACCGGAAAAACTTGTTGAAAGAGTGGGGGCGTAATAAGGGTTGAATCTATAGCAGATGGTAGAGGTAGTTGTTTGGGAAAGTTAAAAAGAAGAACCCACTATTACAGACATAAAATGTTATTCTGTTCGTGTAATTAAATAAAATAATGTAGCTTGGTATCAGAAAATCTTTTACCTTTGTAGTTCTGTATAGAGAACTAACCAATAGCTATTTATCATAAAAATTACGTTTCATGAAGAAAACATTATTTGTTTGCCTTATTTTGTTGATTTCAACCGGAAGAGTTTTTTCACAGGAATTGTCTAATGTAGCTTATAAGGACAATTCCGTGAGATTTACTGTGATTTCCGACGGAACATTACGTATGGAATTTTCTCCAAACGGGAAATTTACTGACAATCGATCGTTTGTAGCCGTGGACCGGCAATACCCGTCAGTGAGGTACAGGGTGAAACAGAATAAAAGCAAGGTGGTTATCCAGACGGGTGATCTGACCCTGACCTATAAGAAGAACAGTGGAAGGTTCATCCCGTCCAATTTATCTGTGGTTTCTTCCAAAAAAACTTATAAGTTTTCTTGGAAGCCGGGGATGAAGAATACTGGAAATTTAAAGGGGACATACCGTACTCTGGATGGCTGTGACGGGAACATTCATGACGGAAAGCCCCTGCCTCTTGAAGACGGACTGCTTTCTACGGATGGCTGGACCCTGATAGATGATTCGAAGGACTTCCTGTTTGATAACTCCAGCTGGCCCTGGGTGGAAAAGCGTAAGGGTGGTGATGTACAGGACTGGTATTTCATGGCCTACGGCCATAACTACAAAAAGGCGTTGAAAGACTTCACCCTTTTTGCAGGAAAAGTTCCCATGCCACCTAAATATGCCTTTGGTTACTGGTGGTCTCGCTACTGGAGCTATTCCGATGATGAACTCCGGGACGTGATCAGTAAGTTTAAGACCTATAACATCCCTCTGGATGTGCTGGTGATCGATATGGACTGGCATTATACAGAGCAGGGCAAAGGCGGCTGGACAGGATGGACGTGGAACCGCAGACTGTTCCCGGATCCGACGAAACTGTTGGACTACCTCCATTCCAATCAGCTGGACGTAACTCTCAACCTGCATCCTGCAGATGGTATAGCTCCTTATGAAGAACAGTATCCTGCGGTAGCCCGGGACATGGGGGTGGATCCGTCATTGAAACAGACTATCCACTGGGTGGCATCTGACAAGAAACTGATGAATACCGTTTTCAAGGATATTCTTGACCCGATGCATCGTCAGGGCGTGAGTTTCTGGTGGCTGGACTGGCAGCAGTGGCCTTATGACAAGATGGTGGACAGCCTGAGCAATACCTGGTGGCTGAACTATGTATTCTTTACCCACATGCAGCGAGAAGGTCAGGACCGTCCGATGCTTTACCACCGCTGGGGCGGACTGGGGAACCATCGCTATCAGATAGGATTCTCCGGTGATACCAGAATTTCATGGAAGTCACTTGATTACCAGCCCTACTTCAATTCTACAGCCTCTAATGTGCTTTATGGTTACTGGAGTCATGACATTGGTGGCCACATGGGGGCAGACCATATCAATCCGGAGTTGTTTGCCCGGTGGATGCAGTTTGGGGCGGTAAGCCCGATCATGCGTACGCATACGACCAAGAACGGCAACCTGCGTAAGGAGCCTTGGGTATTCAACGATACGATCTTCAATGTGCTTCGTAATACGATCATCCAGCGTTACAAGATGAATCCTTACATTTATACCATGGCGAGAAAGACCTACGATACGGGTGTATCCCTCTGCCGTCCGATGTATTATGATTATCCTGAGAACAGGGAAGCATACGACTTCAAGGATGAGTATATGTTCGGTGATGATATGCTGATTGCGCCCATCACAGCACCGATGAAGGATGGATATGCTGAGCAGAAAGTATGGTTACCTGCCGGTAATGACTGGTATGAATGGGAAACAGGCACTCTTCTGAAGGGTGGACAGACTGTGACCCGCTATTTTAAGATTGATGAATATCCTATCTATATCAAGGCTGGAGCGATACTGCCTTTTCTGGGGCGCGTGAAGAATCTGAAGGGCCTGGATGACAATATTTATGTCAATATTTTCCCCGGAGCAAAAGAGGGATCATTCTCACTTTATGAGGATAATGGTAATGATAAGGACTATGCCACAGATTATGCACGTATTCCCCTGAACTATCGTTACAATGGCAACCAACTTACTGTGACCATCGGTGCTCGCAAGGGACAGTATAAGGATATGCCTTCGGAGAGACAGGTGTATGTGTGTGTCAACTGTAAGGAAGCACCTGAATGTGTAATGTGTGGTGGAGAAAAGGCAACTTATACTTATGATGGGAACAGTCTGATGCTGACCGTAAAGGTACCTGTGACCTCATGTTCGGCTGAGAAACAGATTGTCATTACCTATCCGGAAGGAACTGTTCCGGACTTGAACGGTTTTATCGGAACATCGCGTAGATTGCGTGATGCAGTAGTAGGCATGAAATATAAGGATGCAGGTATTGTACTGAAAGATGGTTTGGGCACAATGGCATCTACAGGGAGAAGCATTACTTACTATCCTGAGAAGTTTAATGTTCTTATGCAGAACTTTAATGACAATCTGAAGAATCTGCCTGCGGTTCTGAAAGACCAGAAACTGAATGATGCTGATATTAAGTGGTTCCTTCATGAAGTGCTGGGGCCTGATGAGAAATAAATAACGGTCGTTGATGGCAGTTGAAGAGAAGTCCGGTCTTGAAAGAGATCGGACTTCTTTCATTTTGGGCAAAGTAACTATCATCTGGAGGAGACCTCTTTGATATAAGAAAGGTGATGAATTTCTTCAAACGTTTGTGTAATTAATATAAAAACATTACCTTTGTAAATATTTTGAATTGATAATGAGAAGGGCACTTGTTCTTCGATTTTATTTTTATAACCGCCTTATCCCATGAAGGTATAACATAAGGTTTACTACAATATACGAAGAAAATCTGACTTTGAACTTAACACAATAATACTCGCAAAGATGAAAAGAATTATCCCGGCAACCTTTCTAAGCGTAATTATCCTGTTGCTATTGGCTTCTTGCAGTAAAGATACCACAGAGTCTGCTTATACAAAAGACCCGTATACCTATCAGATTATTAACCAAGGAGTATTGCAAGCTGATGAACATGCAACGACCGTGTATTTGTCATTGCTTTCTAATACACAACCATGGAAAATCGCCGTAAACGGTGAAGAGGGGGACAATAATTCCTGGTGTCAGGCTTCTGCCTGCGAAGAAAGTGATGGATGGTCCGTGAAAATAGATATTAATTCCAATCCGAATATGATATCCCGTCATGTTCCGATCGTCTTAACCAGTGGAGAAAAGGCCTACAAGATCATAGTAAGTCAAAAGCCCACGAAACAGATGCTATCACAGTCGGATCATATTGATGTCTTGAAAGAAGGGGGGGATTTTTTCATTGCCTTAAATTCTAACAGTAGTACTGTTCCGAAAGTGATTATCCCGGCTTCTGTTTCATGGCTTAAATATATCGGTTGCACAGTAGGTGCCACAAAACAGGAACAAAAAACTATTCTGTATCGTTTTACGACGGAAGCAAATCCTGATTTGGGCAGAATGGCTGATTTGCAATTCTCAACAGATAGTGTCGAGGATATTCATGTTCATGTTCACCAATGGTGTCGTAAACTAAATAAGGAAGAGAATATCCATGTGTCTGAACCAGGACAACTGGAAATATTGCTGGGAGGAAATGCACATGACTGGGGGGAATTAGACTCCCTCACATTGTCAGGAACACTCAATACGACGGATATGCAGACTTTACGCATCATGCTCAAGCCAATGGTGGAATGTGCTATTACAAATACAGAAGGAAATCAAACTATTGAATCAGAGGCATACTTAAATCTCTGCCATTTAAACATGAAAGACTGTCAACTGGCCGCAGGTGGTAAAAAATATTCAGAGAAAAGCATTGATAGTCCAGAAGATACTTATGAATCCAAATATCAGGAACTCAGTGATCATGCATTTGATATCACCAGGACTGGTCTGCAATCTATTGTCCTGCCTTCACAACTTCTATCGATTGGAAGCAGCGCATTTAATATGTGTCAGAATCTGACAAAAATTGATATTCCTGCGTCCGTAACGCATATCGGAGAGTATGCTTTCTTCAATTGTGAAGGACTTATGGAGGTTCATATTCCAGATGATTCGCAACTGAAGGAACTGGGGAAATATGCATTAGATACAGGATCAACCCTGGAAAATATATCGTTCCCTACTTCTTTACAAGTCAAAGATAATTTTGGTATACTCGGAAATGTATGTGCTCAAAACATCCATGTCAAGTGGATAACGCCGCCGGTATTAACTCAATTTAGAGTAAATGAAAATACCATACTACATGTCCCAAGAGGTTCCGCAGAAGCCTATTCTCATGCATTCGGCTGGAACAGGGCTAAAGAGATTGTAGAAGAGTAGTTCCTTTTGACTAAACTTGCCATCTTTTCATTATCCATGATAATATCCATTGGTGGAATTAATTTTGAGCATACTTGATTTTTCCAGTGGGATTTCAGTTGGCATAATTGATGTGTTGCAGGAAAGTCTATTCACTGGCCTTTCCGATGATTCTTGCAAGGGATCTGTTACAAGATTTCCTGCAATTTGTTGCATATCTCGAGAAATTTAATGAACTTTATATACAGGTTGCATATATGATGATTACATAACTTAAAGATGATTAGAACCTATAAGTTGCTAAAAATCAGATGTATGTGTAAATTTGTTAGCATGCTTGTTCCTATAGGTTTGATTTCGTTAACGGGTATCATAGTCCGGTCATGCCCCACGTGGGCATGTGAGTTGAGATAGACTAACAGGCAGGTAATAATTGTTTATAGACCTTAAAGGTATGTCAAAATCGAATTCTTACAACTTAAAATGATTCTTTTACAGTCTAATGTTAAGTCAGAAAACTTATAATAGTTTTATTTCTCCTGTCAGGTATAACCTGGCTTTGCCACCGATTATGCATCTGTCACCTTTGTATTCGCAAATAAGGTGTCCGCCTCGTTTAGAGAGTTGGTTAGCTGTAAATTCCGTTTTACCTAATTTTTTTGATCATAATGGCAATAATGATGTATGAGAAGAACCGGTCACGGGATCTTCTGGAATACCTGTTTGAGGAGCAAAAAATCGGGAAACGAAGTCAACCTGATCACCTTTTGCAGTAACGACTAAACCTCTTGCTTTCAATTTTGATATTTCATTCAGATCAGGTTGTAAATGTTTTAATTCTTGTTCATTTTCGATGACTGTTATATAATCAGTTTTTCCTTTATAGGTTTCGTTAGGTTCAAAACCTATACATTTCTTGAATAATATATTCTGATCTTCAGGGAGCAATTCAAGTTGGTCTGTCGGAAAATCCATCATAAGTAAATCATCTTTCTTCCTTACGGTCAATAATCCGCTTCTTGGGGAATAAAACTTAATTAAAGGCTCTTGATAGTTGAGCAGATTAAATAGTACGAATGCTGAAGCAAGGGTAGCATGACCACATAAATCAACTTCTGTAGCCGGAGTAAACCATCTTATTTCATAGTCTTTCCCTTGTGGTACCACAAAAGCTGTTTCAGCCAAATTATTTTCACTACCGATATTCTGCATTAGTTTTTCATCTGCCCAGGAATCCAATATGCATACTGCTGCAGGATTCCCGGAAAACAAGGTGTCGGTAAAGGCATCTACTTGGTATAACTTCATTTTATTCATAATCATTGATTTTTATTTATGTAAAAGAATCTGTTCTATAATTGATATTGAAATATCTTTCTATATATTTGTATAATTACAGATTACATCTTTCCTTGTTGTGTACAAATGTACTCTAAATCTCCAATATTGTATATGAGAATGAATTAAATGATATTATATCATTTAATATTTATCTGCTTTATAAATTATGGAGTCTTGTTTTTTTTGTTAATTGTAACAATCTGCCCTATTATTTGTTACATGTACAGTTGTTCCTAATATCTTTTTTACATATCTTTGTTTCAACAAAAGATGAAAGATTCTTATTTATATATAATGAACGGTATATAGGACAGTTTTCTAACTAGTGGAGAATATTGAAGGTATTCATGATTTATTTAATTCTGATTGGTGACATTTTAATAATTAATAAATATGATTTTTAAGAAAACGTACATTGCATTATTGTTTATTGGTGGCTTTATGCTGTTTTCCATATCCTCATATAGTGAAATTTTAGAAAACAGTTTACCTTACATGAAAAATTTAAAGAGGGAAAGTCCCCTTGATAAAAAATCATCAAGAAATACCAATTTTAATTATTTAAATAATGCCAGAACATCATTAAATTTCAATAGGGAATGGTTGTTTAAATTAGGTGATTTTAAAAATGCAAGTAGAACTGATTTTAATGATACTGGTTGGGAATCTATGAATTTACCCCATTCTTTTTCAATACCATATTTCGCAGCTGATCAATTTTATGTAGGTTATGGTTGGTATAGAAAACATTTTAAAATGCCTGTTTCAATAAAAGAGAAAAAGGTATTTATTGAATTTGACGGAGTTTTTCAAGTAGCCGAATTATTTTTAAATGGGAAATTTATAGGTATCCATAAAGGAGGATATACTGGATTCTCCTTTGATATAACAAAATCATTGAAAAAGGGTGATAATGTCATAGCTATTCGTGTTAATAATAAATGGGATCCTCAGTTAGCTCCACGTGCTGGTGAACATACTTTTTCTGGAGGTATTTATAGAAATGTGAGACTGATTATAACAAATCCTATCCATGTAGCATGGTATGGCACATTTGTTACGACTCCCCAACTTTCTAGATTATCCGGAAAAATTAATATTAAGACAGAAGTAGTAAATAGTTCAGAAAAAGCTGAATTAGTAACTCTTGTTTCCTCTATTCAAGATAAAAACGGCATTTTAGTGGGAAAGATAAAATCTACAAAGGAAATACCTTCTAATTCTGTTTATACATTTAACCAAACCAGTTCTCCGATCTGTAATCCTAAACTTTGGTCACCTAAATCACCTAACATGTATGTAGTTAAGACTTTGGTAAAGGATAAACAACAAGTTGTAGATAAATATATGACACCTTTTGGCTTTAGATGGTTTAAATGGACAGCAGATAAAGGTTTTTTTCTTAATGGAAAACATTATTATTTTAGAGGTGCAAATGTTCATCAGGATCATGCCGGATGGGGTGATGCCGTAACTGATGCTGGTTTTTATAGAGATGTGAAGCTGGTAAAAGAAGCTGGTCTTGATTTTATCAGAGGATCACATTATCCACATTCTCCAGCTTTTGCTACGGCTTGTGATAAATTAGGAATATTGTTCTGTTCTGAGAATTGTTTCTGGGGTACAGCCAATTTTAAAAATCCATGGGGAGCCAGTGCTTACCCTACAGATTCTGTTAATGATCTGGGATTTGAAGCCAGTGTAAGGGCAAGTTTACGTGATATGATTCGTATTAACCGTAATCATCCAAGTATTGTTCTATGGAGTATGGATAATGAAGTTTTCTTTTGTGAAAGAAAGGTTATGCCAGAAGTCAGGAAATTATTAAAAGAACTGGTTGATTATACCCATAAGCTTGATCCTACCCGGCCGGCAACTATAAATGGTGCACAACGTGGTGAAATAGACAAAATAGGCGATGTAGCAGGCTATAATGGCGATGGAGCCAGACTTCCCGAATTTATTAATCCTGGTATACCTAATTTTGTTTCAGAATATGGTTCTACAATGGTAGACAGACCTGGCAAATATGCTCCTGGATGGGGTGATCTGACAGAAATGCCAGGAGTAAATCCCAATGATTTTAATTCCTGGCATTTTCCTTGGAGAAGTGGAGAAGTACTCTGGTGTGCATTTGATCATGGAAGTATAGCTGGACGTAAATTTGGTTCTATGGGCTTTGTGGACTATTTCCGTCTTCCTAAACGTCAATGGTATTGGTATAGAAATGCATATCGTGGTATTGCTCCACCTAAGTGGCCCGAAAATGGCATTCCTTATGGGCTTAAACTTTCAGCAGATAAAAGGATCATAAAATCAGTAAATGGAACGGATGATTCCCAAATTATAGTTACTGTAGTAGATAGAAATGGGATAGCGATCAGTAATTGTCCAGAAATAACCTTGTCTGTTATTTCTGGTCCCGGGCAATTTCCTACGGGTCCGAGTATCACATTCTCTAAAAATTCAGATATAGCTATTCGGGATGGAAAAGCAGCTATTGAATTTAGATCTTATTATGCTGGTGAAACAGTTATTCGAGCTTCATCACCAGGATTGAAAAATGCGATTATTAAAATTACGTCTTTAGGCTATCCTAAATATGTGGAAGGTAAAACTCCAAAAGTTAAGCCACGTCCTTATATTCGTTTTACCGAGAAAAAAGTTGATTCACGGCTTATAGCGTTAGGACTGTCTAATCCAACACGTACCAGTAGTGAGGTAAAAGGTCATAGTGGGTTATTTGCAAATGATGGTAATGCTGCTACTTTTTGGAAAGCTTTGCCTACTGATAAAGATGCATGGTTGGCAGTTGACATGGAAAGGATCGTAAAAGTACATAGTATAAAACTTATTTTTCCGGTTAAAGGAAATTGGCGTTATATATTAGAACTTTCTGATGATGGAGAGACAAAATGGAAGAAGTTGGTTGATCAGTCTCAAACTGCTGATATAAATAAAGAACGTATCGATAATGTACAAACTGTTGATGATGTGAGTGGTCGTTTCCTTCGGATTAGAATTATTGGGGCTCCTGAAGGTTATTATCCGGCATTGTCTGAAATTAGGGCCATTGGTGCATTATAATAAGTATTTGTAAAAGGATAAAATTACTGACTTTTACAGCCACCTTTTTCGTTGCATCTTATCCCGAACTGGGGTGAATTTTATCTTCTTGTCAAATTGATACACATAACGACCAAATGAATTACACTATTCCTCTTTTCCGGTCTAGGAAAGTAGAATAGTGTTTTATTGAGAGAACTCAAGATAGGAAAGAAGAATGAAAAGTCGTATATTTAAAATCTCACGCCAAAGAACCAGCCAAACCACATCGCTTTATTATTGTTTTGAAAGGCTTGTGAAATCATGTTATTGCTGTTTCCTCTGAATGTTATTCTGCCTATAGAACCATTTGTTCCATTCTTCTTGTCAGGATCATAGTGATAGAAAGATAAACCGCTTGTCAATGTCAGATGTTTTAGAATACGGTAATTGACACCTAACCGAAAGTTCATCATTTTTCCCTGGTATGTATCGGAGGAGTTTGTCGCAAGCAGCACGCTATAAATAGCATCCAGGTTTACAGATAGTCTTTTATAAATCGGTTGGATGTACCCGATACCGTATCCAACACCGACTTTGTCTTTCATGATTCCAGCATTCAGAATGGAATAAAGTCTTTTGCCTCCAGTCTTGTACATAAAGTTGCAGTAATAGGTTTCATCTTTTGTGAACTCAAAGGTACGGTATCCGTTCTTAACGATGTTGAACAAACCGATTTGAATTCCGTTTTCAATCGAGTCAGCTATATTGACGATTCCCAACTGCAATCCATTTAATTTCCTGGCTTTGTTTAGAAGTGAACTGATCTGCACGCCGGAAACGTCGTGAGTCGTATGGCTCATGATACCGGAAAGCTGTACTCCTCTGACATCTGATGCGATTCCGTAAATGCCGGAAAGTTGGCATCCTGTTATTTCGCCAGTCTGAATGTTGGCAACACCAGCTAACTGCAATCCGGTCATTTTCCGCAAATTAGTATTCAAGACACCACTGACTTGTGCTCCGTTGACTGTACCTTTGTTGTTGTTGGAAATGCCTGCTAGTTGCAGCCCTTTTACATTATTGTTGCTAATGTTCGCGATTCCTGAGATTTGTGTCCCACGGACTTGGTTAAAGGTATAATTGAAAATACCCGCAAGTTGCAAGCCATTGACCTGTCCGTTTACGATGTTCGATATACCAGCCATTTGTCCGCCTTTGACATTACCTCCTGTGATATTAGCAAGACTTCCTATTTCAAAACCGGAAATACCTTTTGAATAACCTGCTAAGATATTTAATGAAAAATGATTGACATTTAATCCTTTGGTTAACTGTTGAGAGCCCATACCCGGTAAGAAAGAAACCTGGACCGGTATCAGATGGGTGGTCTTGACTTGCTGGTTGAGGTATAATGCTGATTGTGGAACTAAATTCCGGACTAAAGGTAATTTCTCAAATTGTTTTTGGGAGGACGACACATCTAAGCCCCGCGCTTCCAAAGGTGATACGATGGTGCTCGTAAATTTTCGATATAGCTTAATGGTTTTCTCGCTGTTTAATGTCCCTGCAATCAAGAGGGTGTCTTTATAATTGGGGCAACTGATATGAACGTATTGTGACGGTTCTTTCAGTCTGAGATGAAATGTCCCATCATCATTTGTGATTACCGCTTTGTTTTCTTTGACGGCATATACGACAGCAGAGTCTAACGGGGAGCCATCAGAATCTTTAACAACTCCTATAATAATAAAATCTTCCGGTTCTGTGTTTATTCCTTTCAGGTGTAAGATGACATGGTTTCCAATGGTGGTATAAGCAAAACGATTTGACAATATTTTATCCAATGCTCTTTTTAGTGCTATATTTCTTTCGTTGATCGAAACTCTGTCATTCGCAGGAATTTGTTGGGGGTTATATGCAAAGAAGAAATTATAACCCTTCTCGATAACATGCAAAGTTTGCGGGATAAGCAAGTTTTGCACGTTGATGGATATCTTGCGGTGTAAATCAACTTGTGAAGATAAGTTTTGCGTCGCAAGAACCAATATCAGTATCAACAGGAAGTATCTGATCTTATTATTCATCGTTTCCATTTGTTATATAATACGTGTTTCCTTTTTTGGTGTAATCGAGGTTCAGGGTTTGCGTGATAACAGTCAATATCTCATTCAACGAATTGTCTTTGAATGAAGAGGAAAAACGAAGTTTCTTGTCCACTGCTTTATCTATTTTTATGTTTACTGAATAATACCTTTCCAACTTAGTCATTATAGCAGAAAGGTCCTTATTCCGGAAAGTGATGGTTTTATGGAGGGTATAAGTTTTAGGGATGGCATGAAAAGCAGAAGTTTTTTGTGCTTGCTTGATGATGGTATCGTTACTTGCTTTGATAAGCGCTTTTTCACCGTTGGTAATGATCAGCGATAAAGTGTCTTTGGATGCCCGAACCAGAAAGACTTTAACTCTTCCGGACAAGACATAGACCATCACATCTTTGTTTTTCAACTCATTTACTGAGAATTTTGTGCCTAAGACTTCCACGCCGCCACGATTGGCTTCAACAATAAATCGGTGTTTGGTATCTCTTTTTACACAGAAAAAGGCTTTTCCGGAAAGTTTTGTTAAGCGAATTTGTTTCTGAGTATCAAAGGTGTATTCTATTTTTGAATGCTTCGAGAGCAAGACAGAAGAACCATCCGGCAATGTGGAATTTAGTGTGTTGTCCGTACTTGATATTGCAAATTGTGGTAATGGAACAGTCGTCTTGTTATTAAAAAATGGAATGGAAATGACGATAAGGGCAATAATGGCAGCGGCGGCACTAAGATAATATGGATTGAAGTGGCGTTTCTTCCGTGAAATGCGACGGCTGACTTTCGGCCAGGCTTTTTGAGCGTTAAAAGGTTTATGAACAGATGACTCAGACCACAGTTTCTCATACCGGATAAATTCCTCCAGATTTTCATCGGAAGATTCCACCCAATCCATCAGTTTCTTTATTTCGGTCGCATTGGCTTCTCCCGAAAGATATTTCGCGATGGCATTCTCGTCGATATGTGGATATTGGTCACTCATTTAAAATGTATATCTGTTCAAATTCCTGTTTTATCAGTTATGTTCCATTTAAAGTATTACATTGTACTTCTTATTTTCCATTTCCTTTTTTCAACTTAACACTATTTTATTCCTATACAAATAGCAATGATTATAGCAGGTAAATAATCGGACAATTCTGTTCGTAGTGTTGACAGAGCCTTTCCCATCTGATTCTCAACCGTTTTAACTGAGATATTTAATTCTTGGGCAATTTCTTTGTATTTCAATCCATCTTCACGACTCATCAAAAAGATTTTTTTACGTTCTGCAGGCAATTCATTTACTGCTTGAGCAATCATCTTTTGTAATTCACTTGCTTCCGCCGGATTACCGATGTTTTGTTCTGCATCGGATATCTTCACCCGATTAAACAGGTTGAAATCTTTTTTAATACTGGAATGTTTTATCTGATTCAGCGCCATGTTCCGTGCAGCACGATACAAATACGCCTTAATCGGAATATCATCAGGAAGATCATTCCGTTTTTTCCAGAATTTGACGAAAAGATCTTGAATAATATCTTCGCTCGCGTCGTAATCCTTGACCATACCGAATACAAAGTTACAAAGGGGTTCGTAATGCTTCTTAAACAGTATTTCGAATCCCTCCTTTGTTTGCCAAGTATTTGTAAAAGTCTCTATCAAGTCGGATTTTTATTTTCAACAAAGATATAAAATTTCTTTTGTTCTAATTTGTTTTTAAAGAGAAAATACGGCTCCGACATTGAATCCAATCCAACCTGCGACTTTGTATTTTCCTCCAGCATGTTCAAATAGTGTATGCGGCATTTTAATTACATCAACAAATTCTCCGTTTTCTTTTTGATTGGTTACAAATGTCTTGAAACTCGGTCCTGCCTTTATGGCGAAATGTTTTGTTACCTGATATTGATAATTCAAATTGAACTGATTTAACAGATTCATTTTCTTGTCTCCCCATTTCCCGTTGTAATGAAGAGCATCGCAGATCAGTTCCATATTCAATTTATGATTGCCTTTTATCGGGATAATGGATCCAAAACCGAATCCGGTACTAAATACGGATTTCTTATTGTGTTCGCCAATGCCTGCTCTGAATATGGAATGGAATTCTTCTTTCCCCATCTTATAGGATAAACTTGTAATGAATAGTTCATTGGTAGAGACTTCGAAGGCATAATATCCGTTCTTGACTACATTGAATAGTCCAACCGGGAGGACACCATCATCGTCACCGCAGACGTTTACAATACCGACTTGAACTCCTTTCCCCTTTTTAGCATAGTTTACTACACCAATTTGACTTCCGGATAAACTGCCTTTAACAAAATTGATTGTGGATAGTTGCAGTCCTTTGTGCGAGCCGGAAACATTTGCCACACCGGAAATTTCTACTCCTTTCGATTGGCCTTTGGTCAGGTTGGTTACGCCTGAAACAAGAAGTCCTTTACTGTCTCCTGATGCCATATTGCAAACTCCCGAAATAATATCCCCCTTATTATTGCCTGATGTTATATTGCATACTCCCGAAATTTGACACCCGTTCACGTTACCTTTATTGATGTTTGCCACTGATCCCAACTCAAATCCATTTACACCACCATTTAATCCGCCGATAATGTTGAACGAAAAGTTGTTCGTATAATCTACAGAATTAGTCCCGGCTGTCCCAACCGGATAAATAAAGGTTACTTGCACTGCTTTCTTTTCTTGTGCGTTTATGTTCATTCCAGCCAATACTGCTAAAAGTAGAATACTTAATCTTTTTATTGTCTTCATCGTTTTTTTGTAAAATTTATCTGATTCTACTGATAAAACAGTTAACTGGCAAGTTACCCCTATTCTGAAAAAAAATATTTAATTTTCCTCACGTTCGAAATGACATATTTATAATTAATTCCTCATTACCACAACGTAGTAACCTTACTACCACAGCATAGTAATTACGGATCATGTATAGCTCTTAAAGGCTAAATGGTATAAGTCGCTTAAAATTAGATATATGTACAATTAGTTAGATCTGTTTTTTCCTTCATGTTTAATTCCTCTAACGGGTATCAGAAAGTGCAATTATGATTCATATTACTCATTGGCGGAATTAATTTATAGTTCATACAGGAAATGATTTTGTTATCCAAACAATGAAGAAGATGAAAGTTGCTAAGGTTTTGAATAAGCATCAAAAAGTGTAATGCTTTCCAAACCAGTTTTAATCTTTCTCAAAATCCTCTAACAGTTCCTTGTTGAGTACTCCCTGGCAGATTTGTCTTACCTGTCCTGTCATCCTGACTTCCCAGTCCTTACTGATCTGTATGCTCAGGTTTCCTCCCAGGCATCTGATGAGAACCTCATTTTCAACCAGTCCTTTCTTATGAAGTACACATGCTACGGCACATGACGAAGTCCCAGAAGCAAGCGTGAATCCGGCTCCCCGTTCCCAGATCAGGATATGAGCCTCATGGCGGTTAATCACTTTGGCAAACTGTACATTGATCCTGTTAGGGAACATCGGATAGTGTTCTATCATCGGACCTGCTTTTTTGATTTCCTCAACGTCCAGTTTATCTTTGATGATTACGCAGTGTGGATTGCCCATGGAAACACAGTTTACCTGATATTTCGTTCCATTTACAGTGATGGTTTCATCATTCACCTCTGTTGCCGGAAATTTTGTCGGTATCAGCGCAGAACGGAATTCAGCCTTCCCCATATCCACGGTAATCAATGTGGCCTTGTTGTCTTTAACCTCAACGATATTAGCATTAACGATTCCACCCTTTGTCTCAACAGTAAACTGTCGTTGGTGGATAAAATCGTAATCAAATATATATTTGCAGAAGATCCGCAGTCCATTACCGCTCTTTTCCGCTTCAGACCCGTCCGGGTTGAAAATCCTCAAACCGACATCTGCTTTATCCGTTTCTACTTTGAGTAGGATACCGTCAGATCCTATGCCATAATTCACATTGCAAATTTTCTTGACTACAGAGGGAGTCAGCGTGAATGTAATATTCTTGCTGTCCAAAACAATATATTCATTGCCTAAGCCATGACTTTTAACAAAATAGTTTTTTTCCATGTTAGTATATTTGAGAAGACAAATTTACATCGTTTTTCTGATATATGATACGGAAAAACCTTAAAAAGCGGGTTCAGGCTCAATGATAGTGAATTTGTCAGACAAATGTCAGTTTCTTTTTCAGGCCAGAGAAACTTAATGTTTTAATTTTGTGCCGGATTCAAAGGCATGCATTCAAATATTGTAAGACATGATCAGAAGGATGATTTTCACGATCAAGGAGCGATTGGTCAGAAAGAGAAAAAAAGAAAGATTTCCGGAAGCGAAAGTGAGCGATGACCTGACCCTGCGCCGTTTTTTTGTCTTGTTTCTTTCTTCCTTCATTATGCTGACGACAGTGGCGCTCTTGCCGAAGGGCGGTGACACGAGGCCGTTTACCGAGAAGTTGGAAGACAGGATCAATGATGCATCCATGGAAACCTATCAAGACAGTCTTTTCGGATATACAGTCCGTTATCCGGCATTTTTTGAGCAGACCCCTGATTCCCTTATTGATGAGCCAGGGGCTTGCAGGTTTAGTTACTGGGATAACTGGGTTCAGATAGTGCTAACGGCCCTTATCCAATCTAATCCCCGGCAACTGACGGTCGGGCAGGGAATGAACAATATCGGCAGATCTCTTCATGCCACGAAAGAAAATGATGGAAAGGATTTCTTTATCTTATCCGGGCCATTATATGTTGACGGCAGCAGGATCAATGGATACCGGTTTCATGCCAAATATGTGAGGCATCGGAAAATCTGGTTTGTATTGCAGCTTACTTATCCTGAAAATTGCTCGAAGGCGGTGCGGCGGATCATCCGTCAGATAGATGAATGGCAGGTCTGGGACAAAAGGTCATCGTGTGGGAACGGATTTGAAATACATGTCCATTGAAAAATACGGAATAAAAAAGAGTTGGACCATAGTGGCTCGTTTCCTTGCTCACCATGTCCAACTCCTTATATAAAATATACTTTAAACCGGATCGTATGCTGGTTTAGAGTTTGCCGACAAGGTCAATACTTGGTTTTATGGTTTTGCTCCCCTGTCTCCATTTAGCCGGACAAACCTCGTCAGTATGAGTGGCTACGTACTGAGCAGCCTGGATCTTGCGGACAAGTTCATCTGCATTACGCCCGATGTTGTTATCCTGAATTTCTGCGACCTTGACCAGACCTTCCGGGTTAACCAGAAAGGTGCCGCGGTAAGCAACCCCTTCATCCTCCTTGTATACTCCGAATCCTTTAGCCAGTGTGCCGATCGGATCAGCCAGCATGGCATATTTGATATTCTTGATACTTTCCGAAGTATCGTGCCAGGCCTTATGAACAAACTGAGAGTCTGTACTTACAGAGAACACCTCTACTCCCATTCCCTTCAGTTCCTCATATTTGCTGGAAAGGTCTTCCAGTTCTGTAGGGCAGACAAAGGTGAAGTCTGAAGGATAGAAGAAGAACAGGGCCCATTTGCCCTCAATGTCTTTGTTGGATACTGTCTTGAAATTTCCATCCTGGTAAGCCTGAACAGAAAATTCAGGTGCGTGCGTATTAATAATTGGTTCCATATTATTTGTCTTTTAGTTGTACTTTTTTTAATTGTTACAAAGATAGAAAAGAATTGTATAAATTCCAACTGATAAAATCTATCACGTGATAGAAAATTTCTATATACCATAGTTAACATGCTGATAATCAAATGTATGATAGATAAGTCTTGATTTGCGAAAGACAAGAAATAAAAGTAAATACCGTATCGGTTTCTCTTTTTTTCTTATCTTTGCTAAATTGTAATTATAAAGAAGGAGAGAAACATGACGTTACAACAACTGGAATATGTCATCGCTGTGTATCGGATAAAGCATTTCTCCAAGGCAGCAGATTATTGTAATGTGACCCAACCGACGTTGAGTTCAATGATCCAGAAATTGGAGGAAGAACTGGGAATTACCATTTTCGACAGGCAGACGAATCCCATTCAACCGACAAGAGAGGGGAAGGCTGTGATCGACCAGGCGTGGAAGGTTCTTCTACGGGCCCGTAAATTGAAAGAAACGGTCGAAGAAGAGAAGCAATCTCTTTTAGGGCCATTCCTCATCGGTGTCCTGCCCACGATAGCTCCATATCTGATTCCTCGTTTCTTTCCCCAGGTCATGAAGGAGCATCCGGAGATGGATCTTCGTATCATAGAGATGAAGACGAAGGATATGAAGAAGGCGTTGATCCGTGGAGAAATTGATGCCGGCATCTTAGCCCGAGTAGAAGGACTGGAAGGAATGCAGTGCCAGCCTCTGTTCAAGGAGAAGTATTTTGCCTATGTCGCCAAGAATGATCCACTTTTCAAGAGAAAGAGCATCCGCGCGGCAGACCTTACGGGGGAATATTTATGGCTGTTAGACGAAGGGCATTGCTTTCGTGATCAACTGGTCAAATTCTGTCATCTGAAGGCTGCCAGCCGGAGCAAGAGAGCTTATACACTGGGAAGCATTGAGACTTTTATGCGTATTGTAGAAAATGACAAAGGGGTAACCTTTATACCAGAACTGGCTATTTCTCAATTGAGCGAAGAGCAGAAACAATTGGTCCGGCCTTTTGCCGTACCTGTTCCTACCCGTGAAATCATCATGATGACGACATCTCATTTTATCCGCACCACTTTGCTGCAGCATCTTATCACAAGGATCAGAAATGCTGTTCCGGAAAGGATGCTGATAAAATAAGAGAGGTAAAAACAGGAGAAAATCATGCTTTCCCGTTTTTACCGTTCAGGGACGTGTTGCAGGAATTTATAAAATGTATCCAATATTTTGTAACTGTTTTCACCGAAAACCGGAGTATCTTTGTCCGTGTAAACCAGCGTGATCCTGAGGTGGTGATGCGGCGGATCGTTCCGCCGGTCCCATGAACAGGGGGCTGATGATCCAGGACTTTTAAAACTTATGAAGATGAAAAAGACTTTTATGGTAAATGGAATGAAATGTATGCACTGTAAAGTTAAGGTTGAAGATGCCATTCAATCACTGAAGGGTATTAATATCGTTAAAGTGAATCTTGAAGATAAAAGTGCTTCGGTAGATTATGATGAGAATGTCGTTTCTGTCGATGATTTGAAGAAAGCAGTAAGTGCAAGTGGAAGATATGAACTTATAGGGTAATATCTCTGAGATTATCTGTCAGAGAGTCTGAGGGCAGGGCGGAGATATTGCCCGAGTCGGTATGAGAGAGGAAAGGATAGTATATATTATACTGATTCCGTCTTAGTAGAGATTGTGGCTTATAAGAAGGATGTTGAAGGAAAGGATGAACAATGAAAAAGACAATTCCCGTTGTTGGTATGGCTTGTGCAGCTTGTGCGGTCAATGTTGAGCGCAAACTAAGTTCATTGAGGGGTATTCAAGGTGCATCGGTGAGTTTGCCAGCTCGGAGTGCACTTGTGGACTATGATCCAACTGTGATTTCTCTTGAAACGATGAAAAAGAATATCAATGACATCGGTTATGACTTGGTTATTGATACGGGGCAGAGTGTGGAGACGATCGAGCACAACGCATATCGGATATTAAAGCACAAAACCATTCTCTCCTGGATATTGGCAATCCTGCTGATGAGTATCTCGATGAAGTGGCTGACCCTTGGTTCTACAAATATCACTAATCAGGTGAGCCTCTTGCTCTGCATAGCTGACCTGTGGTTTTGTGGTCGTCAGTTTTATGTTACGGCTTGGAAACAACTGGTACATGCTTCGGCAAATATGGACACCTTGGTTGCTCTTTCCACGGCAATCAGTTTTCTGTTCAGTACCTATAATACTTTTTGGGGCGAACAGACCTGGGGAGCAAGGGGCATTGAGTGGCATACCTATTTTGATGCAGCGGTCATGATCATTACCTTTGTATTAACAGGCAGGCTGTTGGAAGAGAAAGCCCGTGAGAGTACCGCTTCCAGCATCCGCCAACTGATGGGTATGGAATCAAAGACCGCCCGTATCGTCGAACAGGATGAGAGTGGAAATGAGGTTATCCGTGAAGTCCCGGTCTCTACCATTTCTCCGGGAGACGTTCTGGAGGTCCGCCCCGGAGAGAAAGTCCCTGTAGATGGAGAGGTAATGAGTGCTGAAAGTTTTATGACCGCAGATGCCGCATACGTCGATGAGTCCATGATTACAGGTGAGCCGACTCCGGCTGAGAAGAAAAAAGGTTCTTCTGTTCTTGCAGGGACTATTCCCAGCCAGGGCAAGTTTCGTATGAAGGCCCGTCAGATTGGTGCCGATACGGCCTTAGCACACATTATACAGATGGTCCAGCAGGCTCAGAGCTCTAAGGCACCTGTGCAACGGATTATTGATAAGGTCTCCCTGGTCTTTGTACCTGTTGTAGCAGTCCTGGCACTTTTTACTTTCATCTTATGGTGGATTATAGGAGGTTCTGGTGATTTGCCACAGGCCATACTTTCCGCTGTGGCTGTTCTGGTGATTGCCTGCCCTTGTGCGATGGGCTTAGCTACGCCGACAGCACTGATGGTAGGTATTGGCAAAGCTGCTCAGCAGCAGGTGTTGATCAAGGATGCAACTGCTCTGGAGGAATTGAAGAATGTAGATGTACTGGTTACGGACAAGACTGGAACGCTGACAATTCCCAATCAGAACATAGATTTTACCAAAGCTGATGATCTTTCTCTGGAAAAGCGGGAGACCATGAAGCCTCATGCCCGGGAAGCCATGAAGATTCTGCAGGATATGGGTATAGAGGTCTATATGATGAGTGGTGACAAGGAAGAGGCTGCCCGATATTGGGCAGAGAAGGCCGGAATCACCCATTATCAGAGTAAGGTGTTGCCTCTGGATAAAGAGAATCTTGTCAGAAAACTTCAGGCTGAAGGCAAGAAGGTGGCGATGGTCGGTGATGGTATCAATGATACGCAGGCACTGGCACTGGCTGATGTCAGTATAGCCATGGGCAAGGGAACTGATGTAGCCATGGATGTGGCCCAGGTGACGCTGATGGGGGATGACCTGCGTCATATTCCAGATGCTATCCTTTTAAGTAAGAAAACGGTAAAGATGGTCTGGGAGAACCTTTTCTGGGCTTTTATCTATAACATTGTCTGTATCCCACTTGCAGCCGGTGTCTTGTACCTTTTTGGAATAGACTTTCAGATTACGCCGATGTGGGCCAGTGCTCTGATGGCTTTTTCCAGTATATCTGTAGTGCTCAACTCATTGCGGTTGAAGTTTGTGAAATAGAAACATTTTTTGAAAAGATAGAATACCAGATATGGGAAGAAGGAATTCCTGTTTCTGGTATTCTGCTTTTTATCATTTAGAGTAGTGTACCAGATAATGTACAGACTCTTTTTAACATTAGTTATGGATTTTACTTAAAATTTATTATTATATATCCGTAATTTTTTGTAATTTTCCAAAATGAAGCAGAAACTTTATATTGTATCTAATCGCTTGCCTGTAAAGGCTACTGTGGATGGAAAGGGAAATTTCTCTTTTATTCGCAGTGAAGGTGGGCTGGCTACTGGGCTGGATTCTTTGAAGACAGATTATGAGAAGCACTGGATCGGTTGGCCCGGAATGTGTTTCTCCCGGAAGAAGGATCAGTATGAAGTTAAAAGTAGTTTAGAGGCGATGAACTTCCATCCGATTTTTCTTTCTCAGGCACAGTATAAAAGCTATTATGAGGGTTATTGTAACAGTATGTTGTGGCCGCTTTGTCATTATTTCTACGGCTCGGCGCAGTATAAAAAAACATATTGGGAATCTTACAAAGAAGTGAATCAGATATTTGCAGATGAGGTTTGTCGGCTTGTTGGCTTTGGGTGTTGGGTCTGGGTGCAGGATTATCAGTTGATGCTTGTTCCTGCTATGCTGAGAAAAAAAAGACCGGACCTGCATGTTGGCTTTTTCCTGCATATTCCATTTCCCAGTTATGAGTTGTTTCGGGTGCTACCAGAGCGGGATGACCTGCTTAAGGGACTGTTGGGAGCTGATTTTATAGGTTTCCATACCCATGATTATCTCCGTCACTTTATGAGTAGTGTGGAGCGTGCTCTGCACCTCGAATTTCACTTGGAGGAGGTAATGGTTAATGGTCGTGCTGTGCATGTTGATGCTCTGCCTATGGGCATCAATTATAATTTATATCATCGAGCTGGAAGGAAACCGGATGTGCAGGCTTTTGTGGAGGAAATCAAAAAATCGACGATAGGTTGCAAACTTATCCTCAGTTGTGACCGGTTGGATTATAGTAAAGGTATCCTGCACCGTCTTATGGCTTTTGATTTGTTTCTGAAATCTCATCATGAATATCACGGCAAAGTATCAATGATGATGGTAGTGGTACCCTCACGGGATAAGGTCGAAAAATATGCTGAGCTCAAGCGCAAGATTGATGAGAAAATTGGGCAAATCAATGGAGCTTATTCCAAATTGGGTTGGTTACCTATACGTTATATCTATCGCGCGTTGCCTTTTGAACAATTGATGGCCCTATACAAACTTTGTGACATCGCTTTGATTACGCCGCTTAGAGACGGGATGAACCTGGTTTCTAAGGAATATGTGGCATCAAAGTCTGTTGATGATCCGGCAGTCTTGATCTTGAGTGAGATGGCTGGTGCTTCTGTGGAACTTAAAGATGCTGTGATTGTCAATCCAAATGACTTGAACCAGATTGAGAATGCTCTTGAGACGGCATTGAAGATGCCGCGTGAAGAACAACGTCGTCGTCTTCTGTCCATGCAGCATATAGTTTCTACATTTGATATCAGGCAATGGGCAGCAGACTTTATGAAGGAATGGTCAAATGTCATTGAGCGTAATCGTCAGTTGACTTCAAAGGTGGTAACAACAGAGCGGTTAGATGCATTTCATACTTTTTACCGAAAGGCAAGTCACCGTCTCTTTTTCCTGGATTATGACGGAACCTTAGTGGGTTTTCAGGATGATCCATTGAAGGCTGTTCCTACTCCGGAACTTATAAGTCTTTTGAAGAAGATATCAGAAGAAGCAGGAAATACTGTTGTTATCAACAGTGGCCGTGAACATCGGATCTTAGAACACTGGTTTGGCGACCTTCCGGTTGATATTGCGGCTGAGCACGGAGCATTTCTTAAAAGAAAGGGTGTATGGACAAAGCGTTTCATCCGGTATGGAGTGAGTGAAAAAATCCGGAAGATATTGAACCTCTTTGTATGTAAGACCCCTGGTTCTCGCTTGGAAGTCAAGGAAACTTCCTTGGCTTGGCATTACAGAGAGGTGGACAGTTGGCTGGGTGACTTCCGCTCCAGGCAATTGGTCAATGCACTGATGCCAGAATGTGCGAAATATAATATGCAGATTATGACTGGAAATAAAGTTGTGGAATTAAAGTCTTCAACTTATAACAAAGGGACAGCGGTGACAGAATATCTCTCAGGAGCTCCTTATGATTTCATATTCGCTATTGGAGATGATACGACAGATGAAGATATGTATCGTGCACTGCCGGATACAGGAATCAGTGTTAATGTGGGACAAACTGCGAGTCGGGCTCGTTATAGTTTGAAAAGTCAGAAAGAAGTGTTGCCGTTTCTTAACCGAATGATACAATAAATGATAAATAAATGAATCTGAATTATGGTCTTATAGGTAACAGTTGTACAGCTGCCTTAATTTCTGATCGGGGAGATATAGACTGGCTTTGTATGCCTTATTTTGATTCTCCGTCTATCTTTGCTTCTCTTCTGGATAAAGAGAAGGGGGGAAATTTCGGTATAAGGGTAAGTGAAGACTATGTCATCACGCAGCAGTATATACCCCATACCAATCTGTTGAGGACACATTTCAAGGGACCGGAAGGGGAATTCGAGATTACGGATTTTATGCCCTATTATAGTATCCAGGGTACAAGTGAATATTACCATCCCTCTGAGGTATATCGCTATCTGCATTTTATCCAGGGGAATCCGAAGTTCTGTGTGGACTATAATCCGAAGCCTGACTATGCCCGGGGGAAGTGTATTATCCGGATTGAAGGCAATCATATAGAGTCACGTTCTGACACGAATGACAAGGATCGCCAGTACCTGTATTCTTCACTGCCATTGGTGGAAGTGCTTAACGGTGAATCTTTTACGCTTCAGAAAGATGAGTTTTTCTTATTATCGTATAATGAAAAAATAGGCGATGTCGATATGGACAAGGAAAAACTGGAGTATTGCCGTACGCTGGTGTTCTGGCTTAACTGGTCTGAAGCTACCCGGAAATTTCCTGTGTATAATGATGTGATAGAACGGTCATTGCTCACGCTCAAGATGATGCAGTTTTATAATGGAGCAGTTTTAGCTGCTATTACGACCAGTTTACCTGAAGTTCCCGGTGGTAAAAGAAACTGGGATTATCGTTTCTGCTGGTTGCGGGATGCTTCCATGACTATAGAAACTCTCGTCAAGTGCGGGCATACCAAGGCAGCGAGAAGGTTCGTAAAATTTGTGGAATCAACTTTTATCGGTAATCACAGTCGTTTTCAGATTATATATGGTATACATGGAGAACGGCGTCTGACAGAAAAGACTCTGGATCATCTTTCCGGATATGCAGATTCCCGTCCTGTACGAATAGGTAATAAGGCTTATCTGCAGAAACAGAATGACTCATTCGGATATTTGATGAATATGATTTATCAGTATTATACACTTGTACCGGGTTCTACTGATGATCTGGAGAATATGTGGGATATGGTAAAGAGCATTGAGGAAATGGTCATGAAAAACTGGTGTAAACCGGATAGGGGGATATGGGAAATCCGAGGTACAGCCGGACACTTTCTTTCATCTAAGGTGATGTGCTGGGTGGCATTGGACCGTGGAGCAAAAATAGCAAAGCATTTGGGAAAGGGGAGTTATGAGAGACAGTGGAACCTGGAGGCTGATGCTGTGAAGAGTGATATTTTCCTGCATGGATGGAATGAAGAACTTCATGCGTTTACCCAGACTTATGATAATAGTTATCTTGACTCTTCTGTTTTACTGATGGAGCCATACGGATTTATCCGTGCAGATGATCCGAAATACCGTTCAACTGTAGAGGTTATTGAAAGATGTCTTTTGAAAAATGGTCTGATGTACCGTTATAATTCACCTGATGATTTCGGTTGTCCGAAATCGGCATTTGTTATCTGTACTTTCTGGCTTATCCGGGCTTTCTTTATGACAGGGCAACGGGAAAAAGCACGAAATCTATTTGAGAACATTTTGAGACATACAAATCATCTGGGAATATTAAGCGAGGATATCAGCTTTGAAACAGGAGAACTCCTGGGGAATTTTCCACAGGCTTATTCCCATCTGGCACTGATTAATACAGCCATGTTGTTTTCAGACTGAATCCGGTGCATAATAAATGGACTTTTTTGTCATCAGATGTAAAGTGTGTAAAAGTCATAAAAATACATTTATCATAAATGTGAACTCAAATAGCTAAATTTCTTTCAATTTGTTTGGCAGAACCAAATAAAAGTTTTACTTTTGCTCCCAACAACAAGAAATAGGAAAATGATGAAATCTTACGCAGCTTTTTATTATTACTTTTACTTTACAGGCATCCGTAGAGCGGGAAGTTGCGTATTCATTTCAACTTATAGTATTTAAAATATACATAAAGAAATCACGAAACGGTCCCGCTCGAAAGAGCGAGACCGTTTTTTTTATTTTATTATGAAACGAATAGCTATACAAGGAGACATCGGATCTTTTCATGACATTGCAGCTCATGAGTATTTTAAGGGGGAACAGATAGAACTGATCTGCTGTGAGACCTTTGAGGAAATTTTCAAGCAGATGAAAAATGATCCTACAGTGATTGGAATGATGGCCATCGAAAATACAATAGCGGGGTCGCTCTTGCATAATTACGAATTATTGCAAGCATCAGGAGCTGTTATCGTGGGAGAGGCGAAACTTCATATTCAGCATTGTATCTGCTGTCTGCCGGAAGATGACTGGACAACATTGAAAGAGGTTCATTCTCATCCTGTGGCTTTGGCACAGTGCCGCCATTTCCTGGAGGTTCATCCTGATTTGAAGGCTGTCGAAGCTGCTGATACTGCAGGGTCGGCTGAATATATTGCCAACCATCATCTGACAGGTATGTCAGCCATCTGTTCTTCTTATGCAGCTCGTCTCTATCATCTGAAGGTGCTGCAGAATGACATCCATGACAATAAACATAATTTTACCCGTTTTCTGATTATCTCACCTTCTGCGAAAGCCGATTACCTTCGGTCTATAGCAGACAGTAATAAGTCGAGTGTGGTATTCAGTCTTCCTCACGAAGAAGGTTCTCTGAGCAGGGTCCTGGCTATTCTGAGTTTTTATGACATTAATCTGACCAAGATACAATCCCTTCCGATTATCGGTCATGAATGGGAGTATTTGTTCTATATAGATGTGACCTATGACAGTATCATGCGATACCGTCAGTCTATAGATGCAATTACACCTCTGGTGAGGAATATTAAAATATTAGGAGAATATCAAGAAGCAGAATCATGAATATACAACCAGCGAATCGAGTCAATCAGATACAGGAGTACTACTTCAGCAGAAAACTGAAAGAGGTAGCAAAGTTGAATGCCCAGGGACAGGATATTATCTCTCTGGCTATCGGAAGTCCGGATATGCCGCCGTCATCACAAACCATAGACAGACTTTGTGAGGTAGCCCGTCAGCCTGACGCTCATGGGTATCAGCCCACGGTGGGAGTCCTAGAACTTCGCAAGGCTATGGCTGGATTCTATAAGAGATGGTATAATGTGGATCTGGACCCGAAGACAGAGATCCAACCGCTTATCGGTTCAAAAGAGGGAATATTGCATGTGACCCTGACCTTCTGTAATCCCGGTGATGAAGTTCTTATCCCGAATCCCGGTTATCCTACTTATACGGCTCTGAACAAGATTCTGGGACAGAAGATTACCTATTATAATCTGTTGGAAAAGAATGGCTGGCAACCTGATTTTGACGAACTTGAACGGATGGACCTCAGTCATGTAAAGTTGATGTGGACGAACTATCCCAATATGCCCACTGGTGGTGATGCACGGATGGAGACGTATGAAAAACTGGTAGCTTTTGCAAAAAGGCATAATATTATCATTGTCAATGACAATCCATATTCTCTTATCCTGAATGAGCATCCTAAAAGTATTCTGCAGGTGCAGGGGGCTAAGGACTGTTGTATTGAATTCAATTCCATGTCGAAGAGCCATAATATGCCGGGGTGGCGTGTGGCTATGGCCGTTTCCAATCCTACATTCATCTCCTGGATTCTGAAGATCAAGAGTAATGTGGACAATGGCACTTTCAAAGGAATACAACTGGCTGCTGCTGAGGCTTATAATACGAATACGGAGGAGTGGCATCATCAGAATAATATCGAGAATTATCGCCGTCGTCGGAATATAGCTGAAAAGATTATGACTACACTGGGTTGTACCTTTGACAGACAGCAGGTTGGGATGTTCCTATGGGGGAGAATACCTGACCGTTATGAAAAGGTGGAAGACCTTACAGAACGCGTGCTGCATGAGGCACGGGTATTCATTACTCCAGGATTCATCTTCGGTAATAACGGAAAGCGCTATATCCGCATTTCACTTTGTGCTAAAGATGAAAAGATACAGGAAGCACTCAAGCGTATAAAAATGTTGCAGTGGTAGAAATAAAAATCAAATAAATAAGATACGATTATGGAATTAGATCTCGAACCTTTAAATTTGCCGAGTGATCAGGAGCGCCCTTCATGTATTATAGCCGGTCCTTGTTCGGCTGAAACGGAAGAGCAGGTAATGACAACTGCCAGACAACTGGCTGCCAAAGGTTGCCACATGTTTCGTGCCGGGGTATGGAAGCCACGTACCAAACCCGGTTGCTTTGAGGGTAATGGTGAGAAAGCTCTGCCTTGGCTCCAGGAGGTGAAACGTGAAACCGGAATGCTGGTGGCTACGGAAGTGGCTACACCTGAACATGTAGAACTTTGCAAGAAATATAGCATAGATATCCTTTGGGTTGGTGCCCGTACATCGACGAACCCTTTTGCCATGCAGGCTTTGGCAGACTCTCTTGAAGGATTCAACGGACCCGTATTCGTCAAGAACCCGGTTAATCCTGACCTGGAACTTTGGATTGGTGCACTGGAACGCTTGAACCGGGCAGGCATCAAACGTATGGGAGCTATCCTGAGAGGCTTCTCAAGTTATGATGATCAGATCTTCCGCAACCAACCGATGTGGCAGATTCCTATCGAGTTGCGTCGTCGGGTTCCTAATCTTCCCATCATCGTCGATCCCAGCCATATCGGTGGCCGTCGTGACTTGATTGCACCATTGAGCCAACAGGCAATGGACCTTGGTTTTGACGGACTGCTTATTGAAAGTCATTGTGATCCGGATAATGCGTGGAGTGATGCCAAGCAACAGGTAACACCGGATATTTTGAATTATATTATTAATACATTGGTCGTGCGTGATGAGCATAGTAATACGGAGGGCTTACGCCAACTCCGCAGTGAAATTGATGATATAGATAATCACCTTATGGATTTGTTGACGAAGCGCTTCAGGATTTGTCGGGAAATCGGTACCTTCAAGAAGGAGCATAATATGACAGTACTTCAGTCTAAACGGTATAATGAGATTCTTGAAAAACGGGGGGCTGAAGCCGCACGTTGTCTCATGGATCCAGAATTTGTCGGACATGTCTTCGAACTGATCCATGAGGAAAGTGTACGTCAGCAATTGGAAATAGTGAAATAAGACTATGAGAATTTTAATATTGGGTGCAGGCAAGATGGGATCTTTCTTCATCGATCTACTGAGTTTTGACCATGAAGTAGCGGTTTATGAAAAAGATCCGAAACGGTTGCGTTTTACTTATAACTGTCAGCGTTTCCAGTATCCTGAGGAGATCAGAACTTTCAAGCCGGAGATCGTTATCAATGCCGTTACGGTGAAGTATACACTTCCTGCTTTCAAGGAGGTGCTGCCTTTAATACCTGCGGACTGTATCATTTCTGACATCGCTTCTGTCAAGACGGGACTGGAAAATTTTTACCGAAAGAGTGGGCATCCTTTCGTGAGTACTCACCCTATGTTTGGTCCTACGTTTGCAAATCTGGATCAGTTGTCGGAAGAGAATGCCATCATCATTAAAGAAGGTGATGAGCGTGGACGGAATTTCTTTCGCAAACTGTATGCTTCTCTGGGATTGAATATTTATGACTATACCTTCAAGGAACATGACAGAACTGTTGCTTATTCACTGTCTATCCCATTTGTCAGCACTTTCGTCTTTGCGGCTGTTATGAAGCATCAGGATGCACCCGGTACTACGTTTAAGCGGCACATGATGATAGCTAAGGGAGTACTGAATGAGGATGATTATCTGTTGCAGGAAATCCTCTTTAACCCATATACGAAGGGGCAGGTCAGTAAGATTCGTGAGGAACTTACTGCACTCATCAATATTATAGATAGTAAGGATGAGAAGGGCATGAAAACTTATCTGACAAAGATTCGGAAAAATGTAGCTGAAGATATAGATATCAAGCAGATATAGCTTCCTGTAATTTCTATCACAATCAGAAATTCATAGTTCGGGGATATTGATGGCAATAATCAAAGTTCGTTTTTGGATTATCAGTCTGAGGAAGGGAACAGGATATGTCCTTTGATAAGATGCGGACTTTTTCCTTGGCACTTTGAAAATTTATATTTATCTTTGCAGAAATAGGAGAGGTAAGGCGGTGATGGTGATTTGCCTTTTATCTCTATGAATATCAATTAAAAAGAATAGTGACATGAAGAAGAAATTGTTTATCCTCGTGGGAGCTCTTTTGCTAACGATGACAGCAAATGCTCAATTTGAAGCAAATAAAATGTATGTAAACGGTTCTCTATCAGGACTGAATGTAGGTTACAATGGTAAGGATAAACTTCATTTTGGAGTTCAAGCACAAGTAGGACATTTGATTGTTGATAATCTGATGATTCTTGGACAGGTAGGTTATCAACATACTGGAGGAAACAATGACATTCCTGATAATGTTATGGTGGGAGCAGGCTTTCGCTATTATATTATCCAGAATGGTCTTTATATGGGTGCTAGTGCTAAGCTTATTCATGCGAATCATAATTATAATGACTTGCTGCCGGAATTGGAAGTAGGTTATGCCTTCTTCTTGAGCAAGACGGTGACGATAGAACCGGCTGTTTATTATGATCAGAGTTTCAAAAATCATAGTGATTATTCTACGATAGGATTGAAAATCGGCGTTGGATTTTATCTTTGATAACGAGTTTATATCAATAAAAGGATAACTTATCGGGATTTAAAGAAAGGCAGATGATCCCTTTAGGCAACAGATCGTAATTTAAGTATAAGGAAAGCCATCTTTTACTCAGATAAGGAGTAAGATGGTTTTCTTTTTTGTTCGTTTTATCAGATGCGCTAAGCATTTTTCTATCCTCGTTTTTTGCTCATTATAGGGGGTAATGTGCACAATTGCTTCATTAGTCAATTAATAAAGGTTAAAAAGTCAATCCGTTCATTCTTTGTATTTATTATAACTGTACTTTTGCAAAGTAGAGATAGCAATATTCCGTCTCTTATTTTACGAATTGAAGTTTAGAGCTAAAGGACATAAGAGCAGAGGGAATAATAGCATGATATGGTGACGAGTAACCATATATTCTACTAAAAAGAATCACAAACTATACTACTAAAAGAGGAATCAGAAAATGAAAGGTGAAGAGTTGGATAAGAAAGCAGACAGGGAGGAAACTGCCCGATATTTTCAGGAATCAAGTGGCGGTTTTACGATGCGTGAAGCAATAGTTGAGGCTCAGCGGTGTTTACATTGCAAGGTTCCACAATGCAGAAAGGGATGTCCCATAGAGAATGATATTCCCGATTTTGTTCATGAAGTTTCAATGGGGAATTTTGGTTCTGCCATGAAAATCATCAATGCCAAAAGTAATCTTCCGGCTATCTGTGGACGAGTTTGTCCGCATGAAAAGCAGTGTCAGGGACATTGTATTCTGGGTAAGAAAGGCAAACCTGTACAAATAGGAAAGATCGAACAGTTTGTTGCAGACTTTGATACAAAGATGCCCCTTATCAGCGAGAAGATTTCCCAGAAGACACGCGGAAAGGTAGCTGTGATCGGTTCTGGTCCAGCAGGTCTGACAGTAGCCGGTGATCTGGCCAGGCAAGGATTTGCGGTAACGATTTTTGAAGGCTTGCCGGAGCCTGGCGGTGTATTGATGTATGGCATTCCCGAATACCGTCTGTCGAAAGCAGTGGTCAGGGCTGAAATCAAGAAAATAGAGGCTTTGGGTGTCAATTTTGTCTGTAATTGTATGGTAGGAGAGAATGGAGTGACTGTAGACAGTATTTTTAAAGAAGGCTATGACGCCATCTTCATGGGTACCGGAACAGATGTCCCCAAAGATATGATGGATACACCCCGGTCAACCTTGCGTGGTGTAAGTCAGAGTACTTACCTGCTTCACAACTTCAATGCTTATCATGAAGGTGCCATGAGCCGTGATATGGTTCCTTTGCAGGCAGGACAGAAAGTTGGAGTGATCGGAGGCGGAAATGTAGCCATGGATGCTGCTCGGACTTGTATCCGACTGGGTGCTGATGTAACTGTTCTTTATCGTCGTACGGAGGAAGAAATGCCTTCTAATAAGGAGGAATACGGACAGGCCGTGAAAGAAGGCGTGAAGTTTCTGTGGAAAACGGCAGTGGAAGAATTTATTCCCGGCAAGAACGGACGACTGGCTGCCTGCAGGCTGAATAGCCCGGAAGGCGAGAAAATAGAAAAGTTTGATAGGATCTTTCTTGCCGTCGGGAATAAACCGGCGAAGCGTATTGTCAGTACTACGGATGGGATAGAAGTAGATGATAAAGGCTATGTGAAAATCTCAGAACGGCCATACGGAATGACAACACGACGAGGGGTTTTTGCAGGGGGAGATGTGGTTCACCGTCCACAGACTGTTGTCATGGCCATGAAAGCAGCCAAGAAAGTGGCTCAGGGAATAGAACAATATGTGGATGCTATCAAACTTATGGAGGATGTCGGGTTGGATATTCCTGATGCCTGAATGAATTTAACTAATTGTACAATAGATGACAATATAAAAGATAATTTTGAATTTATTAGTTTAAAACTCCTTTAATTATTTGCATGTTGAGTTCCTATCCTTTACCTTTGCATATATGAATCGATATATCACTTTGATTCTTTGCTTCATTGTCGGAATGGTCGCTCGTGCCCAGCGCACGTGTGTCGTAGCGGATATGGAAACTCATGTGCCCGTACGTGATGCTGTCATCCATACGAATACAAACCATTGGGCGAGAACGGATTATCGTGGATATTTCGCCATGCGCTATTCTTTTGATTCTGCTTCAGTCTATAAGGTAGGGTATGTTAAGACTTTTATCTATAGCAAGAATCTTCCTGATACGGTTTTCCTGCTCCCTAAATCCCATCAACTTAATGAAGTGGAAGTTTATGGAAAAGATATGGGTAAGAGTAATGCAGGTTTTTTTAGTAATGCTGCCAAACAGGCTGCTAAAGAAGCGCCTGCTCCTGGGGGACTGCAATTTAATGCTCTCGGTTGGATGGATCGTCGGGGAATTCGTGACAGAAAGCATTTGAAGAAAGCGCAAAGCGTCATATCTGGTTTGGATTCTAAAGATAATAACGATGATCCGGTGCTGGATGCATTTCATCAGGAACAGGCTAAAAAGGCTGCTGAACAGAAAGCCAAACTGGATGCTTTGAATGAGGCACGTGCCAAACAGGCAGCAGAATTGGACAAGAAAAAGAAAGAAGCTGAAAAAGGAATTGCCAACCAATAGTCTTTCTTCCTTTTTATCGATAAAAAAAGTGTGATGATTATCATTTTTTTTCCTCTCTGGAAACGTTCTTTTAATTTACAATTTCGAACACTTAATTTTTAAATGATTGTTTGGATTTTCCATATAATTATTATATCTTTGCAGCAAATTACTTATTATGTTTGAAAATCTTAGCGACAGACTTGAACGTAGCTTCAAAATATTAAAAGGTGAAGGAAAAATCACCGAAATAAATGTTGCTGAAACGATGAAGGACATTCGCCGGGCTTTATTGGATGCGGATGTCAATTATCGGGTGGCCAAGGACTTTACTAACCATGTCAAGGAAAAGGCTCTTGGCATGAATGTGCTGACAGCTGTGAAACCTGGACAACTTATGGTGAAACTGGTTCATGATGAACTGGTAACACTCATGGGTGGGGAGGATGCTCCTTTTGTCTTGAAAAGTCATCCGGCAGTGGTCTTGATGAGTGGTCTGCAAGGTTCTGGTAAAACTACTTTCAGTGGAAAGCTGGCTCAGTATTTAAAAACCAAGCAAGGAAAGAAACCATTATTGGTGGCTTGTGACGTGTATCGTCCTGCTGCTATTGATCAGTTGAAGGTAGTAGGCGGACAGATCGAAGTACCGGTTTATGCTGAACTGGATAATAAAAATGTGAATGCGATTGCAGATCATGCCATTCAACAGGCGAAGACAGATGGGAATGATGTCGTGATCATCGATACCGCCGGTCGTCTGGCTGTAGATGAGCAGATGATGCAGGAAATTTCCAGTCTGAAAGATCATGTACGTCCTGATGAAACATTGTTTGTCGTGGATGCTATGACCGGTCAGGATGCTGTCAATACAGCGAAAGAATTTAATGACCGATTGAATTTTGACGGTGTAGTACTGACCAAATTAGATGGTGATACACGTGGTGGTGCAGCTCTTTCTATCCGAACTGTAGTCAGTAAGCCGATTAAATTTATCGGAACGGGAGAAAAGTTGGAAGCTATGGATGTCTTCCATCCTTCCCGTATGGCTGACCGAATTCTGGGAATGGGTGATGTGGTCAGTTTGGTAGAGCGTGCTCAGGAACAATTTGATGAAGATGAAGCTCGTAAACTTCAGAAAAAGATACAGAAGAACCAATTTGATTTCAATGATTTTCTCAAACAGATCGGACAAATCAAAAAGATGGGGAATCTGAAGGATCTGGCAAGTATGATTCCTGGTGTAGGTAAAGCTATTCGTGATGTAGATATTGACGATAATGCCTTTAAAGGTGTTGAAGCGATTATCAGAAGTATGACTCCTACGGAGCGTACACATCCGGAAATACTGGATTCGAGCAGGCGTCGCCGTATAGCAGGCGGATCTGGAACGGATATCCAGCAGGTTAACCGGTTGATCAAGCAGTTTGATCAGACACGCAAGATGATGAAGATGGTTACCGGTGCAAATATGGCTGGTATGGCAAGTAAAATGAAGGGTATGAAAATGCCGAATGTGGCAGAATAACTAAGTATATATGACTCTAATTGACGGAAAAGCTACAGCGACGGCTATCAAGGAGGAGATCGCAGAAGAAGTTAAAGGAATCGTTGACAATGGAAAAAAGCAGCCTCATCTGGTAGCTGTGCTCGTGGGGCATGATGGTGGTTCCGAGACTTATGTCAAGAATAAGATGATAGCCTGTAAGGTGTGTGGCATCAAGTCTACGCTGATTCGTTATGAGGACGATGTTACAGAAGAGGAGCTTCTTGCTTGTGTCGATCGCTTGAACAAGGATGAGGATGTGGACGGTTTTATCGTTCAGTTGCCTTTGCCAAAGCAGATTGATGAGCAGAAAATTATCATGGCTATTGACTACCGTAAAGATGTGGATGGTTTTCATCCGGTTAATGTCGGTCGCTTGGCTATTGGCCTTCCTTGTTTTATTTCTGCTACGCCGTTAGGGATCTTGACCTTGTTGCAACATTATCATATCCATACGAGTGGGAAGAAATGTGTAATCATCGGGCGCAGTAATATCGTAGGGAAACCTATGGCGCAGTTGATGATGAATAAAAAATATGGTGATTGTACAGTGACAGTGTGCCACAGTCATACTCAGGATATTGCTAGGGAAACCCGTGAGGCTGATATTCTGATTTCTGCAATTGGCAGACCGGATTTTGTCACTGCTGATATGGTTAAAGAGGGAGCCGTAGTGATCGATGTAGGTACTACGCGTGTTCCTGATCCTACTAAGAAGAAGGGATTTCATCTTAATGGTGATGTGAAGTTTGATGAGGTCGCTCCTAAATGTTCTTTTATTACTCCTGTTCCGGGTGGAGTTGGTCCGATGACCATTTGTTCTCTGATGAAGAATACATTGGCAGCTGCAAAAAAAGAGTATTATCGTTAAAATAGAAACAATAAACACTTGATTTTTTATAACTCTCTAATTTGTTTGGGGTTGGATGCAGTGATGCCTCCAGCCTCTTTTTTGTTAAAGACAGAATTGAGGAGAGGACTAAGTGTAGGTAAAACAGACAGTTCTTTCAAGGGAATACTAAATTTAATTATAAACTGGGCCGATGCCTGTTGAATAGTGACAAATAAGGGACGTATTTCTGTCCCTTGCAACCAAAGGATCGGTAAGGCCTAAATCTGACAAGTATGAAGAATAAATTGTTTTTTTTGTTTGTGTCCTGTTTGCTGTCCCTTTCTTGTAAGGCTCAGTCTTTACCCCTTTATATGGTAGCAGGGCGTGATACAACCGTTCGAATATTTCTTTATTCGCCTGGACCTTCTGCAGGTCTTCATGTTGCTTATCTGAATAGCTATCAGAACTGGCAGGAATTGGGGCAATTGCTGACTTGCGATTATGGTCCCTGGGGGGCATCGGGTAAGAAAATGTATACTCCTTTTGTTGCAAAAGCCAATGATGGTTCATGGCGTGCTTTATGGTCACTTGATCATCATTCACCTGCCTTTGCTGTAGATTATTCCGAGGATTTGATTCACTGGCGTCCTCAGGATTATCCTATTGTCAGGGAGCATGATGTGATGGCTCCTGTGGCCTATCAGATGGGCGACGGAAAATGGGATATTTATTTCAAGACTCCTCAAGGGAAACGATATGTACAGGCCTCAAATGATTTCCGGACTTTTGCAGAGGATACTCTGGCGGCAATAGCTGATGATGTTCTTTGGGAGCAGGATACGGCTGTAATTGGTGGAAAAGTCCGGTATGGAAATACCTTTGATGTTCCGGTTGTTCATCTGACTTATATGCAAAACTGGTTCAGAGCATTAGCGCAGGATCAGTCCCTTTGCAGTGAAAGGATGAAAGATGACCGGCAGCGGTTTGCCTCCCTTGGTGACACGCTGAGATCTGTACTTGTTGTCAATCCGTCACAAGTGCGCAGGATCAGTAATCGTTTGATGGGTGTTTTCTTTGAGGACATCAATTCCGCAGCTGATGGTGGACTATATGCAGAACTGGTTCGTAACCGTGATTTTGAAGATCTTGGAAATCAGAAAAATGCATGGAATGCCCATCCTGCCTGGAACTTGTACCAGATGGTAAAGAAGAAAGGATTGGAAGAGAAAACATTGCACCTTGAGACTGACCACCCTTTGAGTAAGAATAATTCCCATTATGTCGTATTGGGACAGAATGACATTTTAAGTAATGCCGGGTGGGACGGAATACCGGTGAAAGAAGGTCTGTATGATTTTTCCTTTTTTGCAAATCAGATAGAAGGAAATAAAAATCAGATTTTGGTATTGTTGGTTTCTGATGACGGAACTATTCTGGCAAAGGATAAGGTCAAGTTGAAAGGATCGGGGTGGAAACGCTATACGTTATTGTTGAATACGGTTCAGAAAAAGTCAAAAGAAGTTGGTTACAGAAATTGTCATTTACAACTTCTTGTCGAGAAGGAAGGGCAGATAGGGGTAGACATGATCTCGCTTTTTCCGGATGATACTTATAAAGTACATGGAATGCGGAAGGATCTTGCAGAGACGATAGCAGCGCTCCATCCGAAATTTATGAGATTTCCAGGTGGCTGTATGGCCCATGGACAGGGATTGTCTAATATATACAGGTGGAAAGAGACTGTAGGCCCCTGGCAGGACCGGGTACCAGCTCCAAATATATGGAAATACCATCAGACCCGTGGATTGGGCTTTTACGAGTATTTCCAGTTCTGTGAGGATATCGGTGCAGAGCCACTTCCTATCGTGGCAGCAGGTGTCCCATGCCAGAATTCTCATGCTGATAGAAATGGACTTGCCGGTCAGCAGGGAGGGATTCCGATGAAGGATATGCCCCAGTATGTGCAGGATGTACTTGACCTGATAGAATGGGCAAATGGCGATCCTGCTACTTCAAAATGGGCCAAGATGCGAGCTGATGCAGGTCATCCGGCTCCCTTTCATCTTAAAATGATCGGAGTCGGAAATGAAGATTTGATTTCTACGGTCTTTGAAAAGCGTTATCTTATGATTTGCAAGGCTGTGAAGGAAAAGTATCCGGATATTGAGGTTATCGGGACCGTTGGACCTTTTCATAATCCTTCTCCTGATTATATGGAGGGCTGGCGTTTTGCCAAGACTCATGCTGATTGCATTGATGCTGTGGACGAGCATTATTATGAGCATCCGGGATGGTTTTTACATCATGAGGGTTACTATGATGATTATGACAGAAAGTCTCCTAAGGTCTATTTAGGGGAGTATGCTTCTCAAGGTCGCACTGTAGAGAATGCTTTAGTCGAGGCAGTATACCTTTGTCATATAGAGAAAAATGCGGATGTCGTACAAATGGCTTCGTACGCTCCGCTATTATGCAGGAAAGGACATGCTAACTGGAATCCTGACTTGATCTATTTTGATGGTACTTCTGTAGAGGTTACGCCAAGTTACTGGACTCAGTATCTGTTTTCCAATTATTCTGGTGATCAGTATATTTCTTCACATCTTGACATGGACCATCATATTGCTTACCGGGTAGCAGCGAGCGTTGTGAAATCGTCGAAAACGGGTAAGGGGTATGTGAAATTAGTCAATGCTTCTCCAAAGACAATTATCATGAATGTGAAGGGGATTTCTCTGGTTTCCGGAAAAGAGGAAATGCAATTACAGGGTAATCCGTCTGACCAATCTATTCACGTCAGTCGGGCAGGTGGTTTGTCAGGACAACTTCCTCTTCGCCAGATTCAAGGGCAGAGGATTGTTCTTGCACCGTATTCAGTGAATGTGGTTGACTGGAAATGAATTCATGGAGGTCCTTTTCATGCTGGATTTGTGGGGCATCAGATATCGATTACTTCAATACCCCCATAGGGTGTTTCATGTTCGAAAGCATGCTTAGCAGTAAAGAGTCCCCCATAGATACCTGCACAGATGAGTACACCACCGTGAGCGAACAGAGCGGTATTATGATATGGTTTTTTCTTTAATTCATCCAGAAAGGAACTGATGCGGGCATAGAGTTGTGGGAAACCTTCACCGTTCGTGCAGGCAAGATGCATGTAATCATTATACCATTTGAGGATGAATGAGTCCGTCTTGGCGATATCATCAAAACGCTTCATTTCCCAATCTCCCATGTTCATTTCCTTGAGTCGGTTATCAATGGTGGCTATTCCTAATTCTTTCCCGGATGATACCGGAAAACCACTTGTGGAATAACCACAAAAAGCAGCTAGTTTTCGGGCACGGCTTAAAGGAGAAGTGAATACTGCATCAAAATGGGATTCAATTCCTTCTTCTTTCATGATCTGTTCCAAGTTGTTTTCAGTTATAGCAGCTTCCTTGAGGAATGTATCTGCCAAAGGTACATCAGTCCATCCATAACATGTTCCTTTAGGTACGTCTACTCGTGTATGCCTGATCAGTATGACTTTCATGATTATAATATATTTTCAGTGATATAAAGACTGAGTTCAACAAGTAGGAACAAGGCTCCACAACAGTCACCTGTATATCCGCCGATCTTTTTATAGAGGAGTAGGTACAGGAAGTACATTACGAAGCATGGGACAAACAACAGAAGTTCCCATCCTGAAAAATGAATATAATAGAGGAAGATGATCATGGGTATAGCCCCCTGTGCGAAAAGGCTAAGCCCCGTTTTGATAGAAAATTTACGATAAATGACTTGATTCTTAGCTTGTTCAACAGGTCTTGCATAGGGAAGCATCTGAATGATCTGTCCAGCTATCATTTTAGAGAAAGAATCTGCAGCAATAATAAATAAGAAGGTATAAAGATCATCTCTGCTTCCTGCAATATTGAGCAGCATAAAGAAAAAGAGCAGTTCATAAAAAATGATCCCCAGTACACCATAGGTACCAATCTTAGAATCTTTCATGATTTCAAGAATCCGTAATTTGCCAGTTCCTCCTCCGAATCCGTCAAAGAAATCAGTCAGGCCGTCTTCATGTAAAGCTCCTGTAGCCAGGATACGGACAATCATAGCAATAAGGACACTTACTGTAATCGGAAAGAACTGTTTACATCCGATAAGTGCTCCTCCCATCATCGCGCCTGTCAGCCAACCTACAAGAGGCCAGTGTTCTACTACTGTTTCGTATGCAGCCTTTGGTGGCTGGTGAATTCTCCAAAAAGGCAAACGTGTAAAAAAGATGAAGGCAGCTAAAATGCGATCAGTCCATTTGATGTTACTATCTATTGCTATTTTCATAAATTGTTGTTTTCAATATCTAAGGTTGGAAGTATCGTTTTCTTATTTTATAAGTAGCGTGATGATTTTTTGAGAATCAGAAATATTTTGTAATATGGCCTTCATTGAAGGAATTCATTTCATTGATCATACGTACAGCCGAATCGATGATTGGGAAAGCACATATTGCTCCTGTTCCTTCACCTAATCGAAGTCCTAATGAAAGAATGGGACGGGCATGTAAAAGGTGAAGCATTTTCCGGTGCCCCTTTTCATCTCCACAATGCCCGAACAATGCGTAAGGAAGAATATCCGGCTCGAGTTTAGAAGCTCCCAGAATGCAAGCCGTCATGATGAAGCCATCTATTATGATGATCATCTTTAGTTCTGCAGCCCGCAGCATCGCTCCAATAGCACCGATCATTTCATAACCTCCGAAACAACGCAGGATTGAGCGTACTTTTTCCAGTCCTGTTTCATGATGAGTATTAAGAAAACGGATGACAGCTTGTTGTAGTACCTCTTTTTTATGTTTTAATTTCTCTGAATTAAGTCCTGAACCAGCTCCGATGCATTCTGATAGAGGAAGATGGCCAAACAAAGACATCCAGATAGAGGAAGGGGAGGTGTTTCCGATTCCCATTTCTCCAATGCTGATTACATTACAACCTTTCGCGTAACAGCTATCAACGAGTTGTGCTCCCTTTTCAATGGCTTCATCAAATTGTTCTTCGGTCATAGCCGGGCCATCAAGAAAGTCCTTTGTACCAAAGTCAATCTTGTCGTTGATAATCTCAGGAATTGCAGATAAATCATGATCTACTCCCATGTCTGCGATTATCAGATGGAAATGATGCTGTCTGCAAAACAGGTTAACACCGCCGCCACCACATGTGAAATTGATCATTTGTTGCCATGTGATCTCGCGTGGAGAAGCACTTACTCCTTCACGTTCAATGCCATGGTCGCCACCTAAGAGTAAATGGCAGGGATAGCTGAGACACGGAGACAGAGTATGTTGCGCAAGACCTATCTGTAGAGCAATATCTTCAAGTAAGCCCATAGAGCCTTTAGGCTTGTTCAAATTGTCAATTTTTATTTCAAGAGGTTGCCGTAAACTTTCATCTGGGTGTTTAATATGAAAAGTACGCATATTTCTTAGGATTTTTATAAGATTTTTTTATTAAATCTGTTTTTCTTCTTTTATGGTTACAGGAATTCCTGAAATCATCAAGATGACTTTGTCTGCTTTGGAAGCAACATACTGGTTAAACCATCCTAACAGGTCTGTGAATCTCCGTTGTACGAGGTTGCTGCTGGTTCCGCCACTTCCGATTTCATTCGTAACGAAGATAAATGTGGCATCCTGATTAGTAAAGTCATCGAATTCCGATTCTATTTCTTTCAGAACTTTATCTACAGAAGGCTGTTCCTTAGCGTTTTTCTCGCTGTTAAAGAAGAAATTAGTACACCATAAGGTAAGGCAGTCAATGACGGCCACCTTATTGGTTATAGAAAGAAGAGAAAGGCGTTTTTCTTCTTCGATGTTGGTCCACTCAGGACCTCTTCGTTCCTGATGCCGTTTGATCCGTGTTCTGAATTCATCATCCCAGATATGTGCAGTGGCTATATAGACAGGATTAGGGGAAAGGCTTAGAGCCAGATGCTCTGCAAATTCACTTTTCCCCGAACGTTGTCCACCAGTAATTAAAATTACTTTTTTCATCAGACATCAAAAGTACAAAATAAATTCGAATACAAGTTGTTTATTGAATAAAAAAAGGAAGAAAGGAGGAGTTTCTACATTTATTATTATAAAGCATAAAATATTGTCAAAAAAATTTGGAAGTTAAACATTTTTTTTGTTACTTTGTAGTAGGAAGTCCTAATTAAAGTACATGTGTATATAATCGTAAAGAAAGATTAAGAAATAATTAATAAATTTAGAGAGGTATGAAAAAGTTAGTTTTATTGTTTATTGCTGCTACAATGGCAGTTTCTGTATCAGCTCAGACTGTTACAGAGAGCAAGACATTCGACAATTGGTACTTAGGTATCAATGGAGGTACTGTAACGAAAACAACCGGTCATAATTGGCTCGGTGGGCTGGATCCTAATGCAGGTATTCGCTTAGGTCGTTACTTTACTCCTGTATTCGGACTTGCTGCTGAGAGTAATGCTTATTTTTCAAATAAGCCTTATGCTTCTGCAAAAACAGGTGTTCGTTTCT
>JAKVJW010000017.1 GCA_022486815.1 Prevotella sp.
ATGATTTAAAGGCTTATTCTGAAATAAAAGTGATTTCCAACGCTGCCAATCATCTGAGTGATGATTTTCGCAAAGCTAATTTCGATTTTGGAAAAGTGATGACAGGTGTAACGGAAGACCGTCCCCGTTGGAAACGCACAGTAAGTTTGGTTAGTGGCACTTTAGGTGAGGCTATCGGCAAACTTTATGTTGAAAAATATTTTCCTGCAAGCAGTAAGAAGATGATGCTTGACTTAGTTCACAATCTTCAAAAAGCTCTTTCAGAACGCATCAATGAGGCAACGTGGATGGGGAGTGCAACTAAGTTAAAAGCTCAGGATAAACTGAATAACTATATCATTAAGATTGGTTATCCTGATAAATGGAAGGATTATAGTGGTTTACAGGTTAACGACAGTTTGTCTCTTTATGATAATCTTGCCGCCATAAACCGCTGGGCCAGTGATGACTATATCACCCGTCATGTGAATAAACCTGTAGATAAGTCAGAGTGGGGAATGACTCCACAGACGATCAATGCTTATTATAATCCATCTACAAATGAAATTTGTTTCCCAGCTGCTATTTTGCAGCCTCCATTCTTTGATCCTAAAGCAGATGCTGCTTCAAATTACGGTGGAATCGGTGGTGTAATAGGTCATGAGATGAGTCATGGTTTTGATGACCAAGGTTCACAGTTTGATAAGTATGGCAATGAGAAAAACTGGTGGACAAAAGCGGATAAAACCAATTTTGAGAAGCGTACGAAGGTTTTGTCAGACTATTTCTCTAAATTCGAAGTTCTTCCCGGTGTAAAAATTAACGGAAAACAAACTCTGGGAGAGAATATCGGTGATAATGGTGGGTTGAATATTGCATACCGTGCTTTCCAGAATGAGATGAAAAAAGCTCCATTGAAAACAGTTGACGGATTTACTCCTGCTCAGCGTTTCTTTTTGTCTTGGGCTCGTGTATGGGCATCTAATATGACCCCACAATATATCCAGTTACTGATTACATCCGATGTACATTCTCCGAATATGGCGCGTGTTGATGGCGCTTTACCTCAAATAGACGGATGGTATGATGCTTTTCATATTAAAAGAGGTGATAAGATGTATTTGCCAAAGAGCAAACGGGCTCATATCTGGTAATTAAATTTATATTTCAGACCAGTCATAAGAGGGTGTGGTATTCTTACCCCAATTCTTATGACTGGTTTGCGTTTAATCATAGGGGGGCTTGACAAGGTCTTCTTCCTATCCCGCTATCACGGGATTATCGTTCACATTATCACAGTTTGGTAATCATATTTTCAAAGCTCTGGACCGTATATTACCACATTTTGGTAATTACTGATTATATATGCTCTAAAGACTAAAGGGTATAAGTCGCTCAGAAATAGGTTAAGTATATATTTCTTTATGTCTTATTTTTTCACTGAGTAGTCAGGAAATGAAAGTAAGCTTATTTTGTTATTGCCTTATTGTTATTCGGTTTTATTTTCAATTTGAAATAGATAAAGGTCTCATATATTTTGATATATCAGACTTTTTTTGTTGATTTTTTTCTATCTTTGCTTCATGAATTAAACTACTTCAAAACAAATCATGAAAATCCGAAATTTATTTTTAGGTTTAATCTTGCCAATAGTAAGTATGCCTGTTTTTGCAGGGCATATTAATCGCTATCAGGTTGTGAAACGCAATAATCCGATAGTAACCAAGTTGGATTCTCTTCAGTCTCTGAGTGTAGGTAATGGACATTTTGCTTTTACAGTTGATGCAACAGGTCTGCAAACCTTTCCAGATCGATATGCACATGGAGTCTGTCTGGGAACAATGAGCGATTGGGGCTGGCATAGTTTTTCGAATCCACATCATTACCGGCCTGAAGATGCTTTTGTGACTAAAGATTTTGGACGGGGACATCAGGAAATCTATTCAGCACAGTTTAAATCCCAGGGAAGGCAACATGATGCAAGCAATTGGTTGAGAGTAAATCCTCATCGGCTGCATCTGGGAATAGTCGGCCTTGACTTTACTGATCCTTCTAAATTAGTTTCCGTCAATGAAAGGCTATGTCTTTGGAGAGGAATGGTGAAAAGTCGTTTTCTCTATGATGGGAAGCGATATGATGTGAAGACCGTATGTTCTCCTGATAGAGATAAGATCGCATCAGAAGTAATTTCTGATGCAAATCCCCGTATACGTTTTCGTTTTCCTTATCCTACAGGAGGTCACAGTGATGATGCTTGTAACTGGAGTTCTGATGGAAAGCATCTTACGGAGGTTATCAAGAGTTCTCCTCATGCAGTACTTCTGCGTCATACGATAGATTCTACCATATATTATATAAGAGTAACCTGGAATGACAAGGCAGATTTTAAGGCGACTGGCAGGAACAGTTTCCTGTTGTCAGCAAAGAAGAGAAAAATAGATTTCACGGTAACCTTTTTCCAGAAGTCAGAATATCTGCAATTCAGTTTGAGAACTGCTACAGATTTCCATACTGTTGCTCAAAAGTCAGCAAGATATTGGATAAATTATTGGAAGAGAGGAGCAGTCGTTGATTTCTCGCATGTCACTGACCCGCGAGCTCGGGAACTAGAGCGCAGGGTAGTTCTTTCGCAATATCTACTGGCTGTTAATGATGCTGGGAATATGCCGCCGCAGGAGACGGGACTCACCTATAACTCATGGTTTGGAAAATTTCATTTGGAAATGGTATGGTGGCATGAAGCTCAATTTGCGCTGTGGGGCCATCCTGATTTGTTAGTACCGGCACTTGATTGGTATCTTAAGGTTGAACCAGTTGCGCGTTCCATTGCCCGGAGGCAAGGATTCAGAGGTGTGCGCTGGATGAAAATGACGGACCCTTCCGGAATGGAAGCTCCTTCTAATGTCGGTTCTTATCTGATTTGGCAGCAACCTCATCCTATTTATCTTGCAGAATTGCTTTATCGTGCTGTTCCGGGTAAATCGAAAGAGATCCTTACCCGCTATGGAGATATGGTGGACAAAACGGCAATGTTTATGGCTGACTTCGTAACTTATGACAGCATCAGTCACCGTTATATTCTTAAAGGTTGTATTCCTGCACAGGAAACATTGAAGGCAGATTCAACGGTCAACCCACCTTTTGAACTTTCTTATTGGCATTTTGCTCTAAGTACAGCCCAGAAATGGAGAGAACGTCGAGGATTACGGAGAGTTCCTCTCTGGGATCGGATTATCTCACAACTTTCTCCATTGGCAATGAATTCAGATAGTCTTTATCTGGCTGCTGAGTCAGCAGTGAATACTTTCAAGGATATCCGTTTTACCAGTGATCATCCTGCTGTTTTGGGTGCATTGGGTGTACTTCCGCAGTGCCCACTGGTACAACCTGCTGTGATGCGCAAAACGCTTCAATGGATATGGAACAATTGGAACTGGCCAACGACTTGGGGATGGGATTATCCCATGACGGCCATGTGTGCTGCCCGCATGGGTGAACCTGATCGGGCTGTAGATGCTTTGCTCTTGGCAAAACAGAAAAACACCTATCTTGTCAATGGACATAATTATCAAGATGATCGATTAAGGATATATCTTCCCGGTAATGGTGGATTGCTTACGGCTGTAGCTATGATGTGTGCAGGTTGGGATGGCTGCACGAAGAGTAACCCCGGGTTTCCCGCAGGTTGGGATGTAAGATGGCAAGGACTTCTACCTTTACCATGATAGAATAATATTTCCAGCGTTAGGATCATCATTTTGTAGAAAAAGAAAAGGGCACGGAAAAGAATCAAATTGATTCACTCCGTGCCCTTTTTCTTTCTGATGTTGACAGATATACTTTCTATTTTTTGTTCCACCAATGTTTATGTCCGGTTGTTTCTACCGTGCCTTCACCCATACTTTCTCTAATAATGTCCCGATAAGACTTGCCTTCTTGAATGATTTTATAAATTTCACCCCAGTCAGGAAGTCCTCCAACCTGTCGATCATCGATAAACAAGTCTACTTTGAGTTTACGGCTGAAATGATTATTATTTATTGTACCGTTTTCTTCCGGATAATCACGATTTACTGCCCAGAATTCTACACCACGTTCTCTACACCAGTCGATAGCATCTTGAAGCAGTTTGCCTTCTCTTACACTCCAAAGAATGAGGCGATGATGTTCTTTTATCAGCATGCGGAGCGTTTCAGTAGCGAAAGGTATTTCTTGTCCTATCTCAGGATATCGATGTTCAACAATCGTTCCATCAAAATCTACAGCAATTGTCATTTTTTGTATTACTTCTTTTTACGTATTGATTTTACAGAGAGGAAAACTTTTACTTTGTCAGATATTATAAGTCTATTTTTTTATGGAATCATCATCTTTCTTACCATAGTTGCTGTTTCCGTAACTGCCATAAGAACCGTAATTTCCATATTTGCCATAGCTACCATAATGACCGTAGTTACCATAATGGCCATATTTGCCATACTTTCCGTATTTGCCATATCCATAGTAGTAACCATATTTTTTCTTGCTCAGGTCAATACCATTGATAACGATAGACATATTCGGTAATTTCTTTTGATCAGACAAACTGTTGATCAGTCCGAAGCTTTCTTTTGGTGTATAGTCAGCACGGCATACGATAACGGAAGCGTCACATACGCGACCGATCTGTAAGGTATCCGTAACCAATCCGACAGGAGCTGAGTCTATAATGATATAGTTGTAGTCTTCTCGTAGGAGAGCTATAATCTTATCCAGACTGTCGCGTGTAAGCAGCTCGGTAGGGTTCGGGGGAGTAGGGCCAGCCAACAATAAGTCAAGGTTTTTGTTTATCTCGGAAGGTAGTATCTGGCCTTTAATCTCTTCATTTGTAGGATTATCATTGACTAATAGAGGCGTAATACCATGATGATGATCACGAAGTTGGAAAAGTTCAGCCAGACGGGGCTTACGTATATCCAGACCAATCAGGATAACCTTCTTACCTAACAACGCAAAACTGACTGCAAGGTTTGCTGCATTAAAAGTCTTTCCTTCACCGGAAGTAGAGGAAGTAAACAGTATGACCTTCTGGTCTTTCTTCATCAAGAACTGTAGGTTGGTACGCATACTTCTGAAGATTTCCTCCATCTGATCGTTCTGGTTCTCACTTACGACGATGTCAGCCTTTGCTTTTGCTTTGTCATTTGCTACTGCTACATCAGCGATAATAGGTAACTTTGTGAGTTTTGCAACATCGTCATGTCCTTCTATCTTATAATGGAAGAATTGAAGAATAAAGATGACGAGTGCAGGAATACCAATTCCGAGGATAAGGGCCAGTAAGAAAATTAGAGGTTTCTTTGGACTTACGATACCTTCTACGTCAGGAATATCAATCAGTTTCCCTTTATCCACAGTAGCAGCAAGGTTGATAGAGTTCTCCTCACGTTTTTGGAGTAAGGTAAGATATAATCCTGATTTGACATCTTGCTGTCGTCCGATTTGGTTCAGCATACGCTCCTGTTCCGGCGTTTCCCCTACTTGATTCTGGTATTTCCCATAGAGACTAGCAATAGAGTTACGTTGGATATTCAATCCTTCTAATGCTTGATTTATAGCATGTCGGATTGAAGTGGTGAGGTCATTGAGTTGTGCTGTAAGTGGAATTACACTGGGCGAACTTTCACTGGCACTATGCATCAGTCTGTTTCTTTCCAGCGCGATCTCATTATATTTGCTGATCAATTGTGTAGCACTTTGATCCGTCAATCCTACATTTGATGGTAGGGCCTGATATTTGTTTGCCGGACGATGCATATACTCGCGCATCGAATTCAGAAGAGCTATTTGTGTGTTTGCATCCGATAATTTCTGGCTATAGGTATCTGCATCCTCGACCGTCTGGGCGGAGTTCAGTTTCATCTCCACCATATTATTGCGTTTTTTGTAACTTTCCAACTGCCCTTCAGTATTGCCTAATTCCGCGTTGATTTTCTCCAAACGGTTGTTTATGAAGTTTTCCGTACGTACCGCCACTTCATTCTTATCCTCATTGGCTTGGCGGTTATACACTTGTATTAAATCCGTAAGATAATCCGTAGCCCGGTCTGGAATCTCATCATGTAATACCAATTGAGCAATACTTGTGTTTTTGCTGGTCTGGCTTACCGTAAGGTTATCCACATATTTCTTAGACATCATTTTGAGGGAGTAGACGGTCACCTTTTCAATCATTCCATCCATTGGTATATCTGTCTTGCGGAAAGTCAGGACTCCTACATGTGTAACAATTCCTATTGGAAGGGATGGAAAAGAACTGTCAATGATATAAGGGATGATTTTATTATGCAGTTTATCGATAACAGCATATTTACCTGTGATATGATAGCCCTTGGAGTTTTGTTCGATGGCAAGATTGATCGGTTTATCAAGTTTGCCCAAAAGAGCAGGATCGATATCTACTGATATCGGTTCATTTTTGTAGAGAAGCTCATCTTTGATATGCCCTTCTTCCGTATAATTGATATAAAGTTTCAGATCGTTAATAGCTCCTTCGGCCAGAAGATGTGAAGACAGAATCTCCATTTCATTGTCTATTCCATTTGAACTGCTAATTAATCCAAGGGTAGCACTGCTTTGTAGCAGATCATTATTTCTTCCTCCTGAAGAAGAGCTATTGTCGTTATCTTTTATAAGCAACTTAGTGTTAGCTTGCCATATAGGTGTGCTGTAACGAAGGTAAATGAACGCTATTCCCAAACATAGAATGAGTGAGAGAACGAACCATTTCCAATTTAAGACGACTGTAGCATAAAGGGTAGCAAAGTCGAATGATGATTCTTTTTCATTCTCTTCTTGCATGTTATCGGCAGAGTTTGTCGATTCCCTATCTTTGTTTTCTTCCATTATCTCTTTTAAAAATTCTTCAATAAGTATAGCCGAATCAATCTTTTTTCAATACTTTTAGAATCGTCAGGTTCTATATTATGGATTGTATTGTTTTCCTTCAGCTAAATGATATAAATATTTTCCATAGTTATTTTTCATCATTGGCTGTGCAAGATCCTTTAGTTGTTGCTTGTTGATCCAGCCCTGCTGAAAAGCTATTTCCTCAAGGCAAGCTATTTTCAAGCCTTGTCGTTTTTCTATTACTTCTATGAAAGTGCTTGCTTCTGAAAGGCTGTCATGTGTGCCGGTGTCCAACCATGCAAAACCACGTGGCAATGTGCGTACCTTTAAAGCATTATGCCGCAAATATTCCTGATTGGCACTTGTAATCTCCAATTCTCCTCGCGGACTTGGTTTTATATGTTCTGCAACATTCACAATAGAGTTAGGATAAAAGTAAAGTCCCGTGACAGCGTAATGACTTTTAGGATGCTCGGGCTTTTCTTCAATACTCAGGCAATTGCCCTTGTCGTCAAATTCAGCTACACCATAGCGCTCAGGATCATTTACATAATAGCCAAAAACGCTGGCAAGTCCCTTTTGGCTGGCTTCTACACTCTCTCGAAGCAGACCTGTAAATCCAGCGCCATAGAAGATGTTGTCACCCAATACCAGACATACATCTTCCTTGCCAATAAATTTCTTACCTAGAATAAATGCTTGCGCAAGACCATCAGGATGGGGCTGCTCTACATATTCAAAATGTACACCTATTTCTTTTCCATCTCCTAAAAGGCGTCGAAAACCTGACAAATCATACGGAGTGGAAATGACAAGAATGTCACGTATGCCGGCCAGCATCAGCACGGAAATAGGATAATAAATCATAGGTTTATCGAAGATGGGAATGAGCTGCTTGCTGATCCCCTTCGTAATAGGATAGAGGCGTGTTCCTGAACCGCCAGCTAAAACGATACCTTTCATGTTGAAAATTAGGATGTTTCTTGAAACTTCTATATGACATCAACCTTTTGGAGTATTATCCAAATGGGCTGGAAGACTTGATGGCCTTCTATGATACTATGGCTGCAAAGTTAATCAATTTTTCTGAATCTGTCCTTTTATTGGTGTGAAAAGATTCAGATGTGATTAAAAATATGTCTGAATAGGCCGTTTTTCCTGATTGAGAAATAGGTTTTCAAGTGAAAATTTGGCTTTTCATAATATTTCTGTTATCTTTGCACATACTTAATATATTATTTTAATTTCTATTGATAGAATAGCATTATGGGGATATTTAATAAATGGTTTGGACAGAAAATGACACCGAAGGAAAAAGTCGGTGGTATGGAAGATTATATGACTCTTGTGAAAGTGTATTTTCAGGCTGCCTTAGCAACAAAACTGGGCATTACAAACCTGAACATGCTGCCTGATCTTCGTGTTTTCAAGCAAACTCTTCATGTGGCTACTGTTCATAATAAACTTGGAGTGGGGGAAAAATCGGCTGTAAAAAAGATGATGAAAAATCTCTATAAGACTGATGAGGATTTTTTTGATGAGATTGATCAGAGTGTTAAAAAGAATTGCCGTAATATCCAACAAGTAAATCCTTTCCTGGTTCAGTTTCAAGGCTTTACTCAGGAACTGATGATGCTAATGGGTAATCTTATGAAGTTTAAACTTCGTATTCCCGGAATTTTCAAGAAGACACTTTATGGTTTGACTCAAAAGCAGGTACAAGATGTCTTTGTAAAAAATGATTTTAAGGATCCTAGTGTAATCAAAGCTGTCATGGCTGTAAGAAAGTATAATATGCGATTGAATTTTAGTCAGAAATGGATCACAGATTTTGTTTATCAGGTGGTTATGCTGGCTAAAAAAGAGCCTAGACCTTCAAAAGAACAAGTTAAGGAAGCAAAGGCAAAGATGGGGAAATAAAGATTAAACCGAAGAAGAATGAATCGGTGCTGAATATCTATCAGCCAATTGTTAATGCTGGAAGAGTGGAGGTGAAATTTATGGATCATGTAATTTTAGCTTTATAAAGTAGATAACAGATTGGAAGAGATAGTGGCTGAAAATTAGAAAAATGAAGTAAAATTTGGCATTATCGATTTATTATATTAATTTTGTAACCTAAATAGAGTCTGTATGGATGCCAATGAGAAGATTTTGAACACGTTTACTACCCGGGTCAGGCAAATGATTCTCCATTTTGATAATCTCAGAAAAGAGATTCTTAATTTGCAAAGTGAGATAGATCAGCGTGATAATCGGATTAAAGATCTGCAGATAAAATTGGCTCAAATTCAGCGGGATTACGAGAATCTTAAGATGGCTAAAATGATCGAGGTGAGTGACAGTGATCTCGATGGGGCTAAGAAAAAAGTGGCAACGCTTCTCAGGGAGGTTAATAAATGCATCACGTTACTGAGTGAACAAACCATGTAGCAGTTACAACTACGGAATAGGTCTTCCTTAAAGATGGTGACTGTATCGGCTTGTTGAAGAATTGCCGCTTGAGATGCAACAAAATTGAATTGATGACAGAAGAAAGCAAAGAGAAACTAACCATAAGGCTAAACCTGCATGATACAATGCTTTCGGTAAGAATCCTTCGTGACGATCAGAGGGAGGAAGAGTATTATCGAAAATCGGCAAAACTTATCAATGAGGTCGTGAATTCTTATTCAGCTCATTATAAAGAGGTGAAGAGTGATAAGGAAATATTGTATATGTGTTTGGTTGATATCGCTATGCGCTATGAAAAGCTGAAAGGACAGAATGATACAGCTCCTTACAATGCTGTTCTCTCCCAGTTAACTTCTGAAATTGAGGAGGTTTTAGGGAAAGAATAGTATCATCATTAAACAATTTTATAAATGTCAATAATCATAATTGCTATTATAGCACTCGTCGTTGGAGGCGCTATAGGCTATTCTATTTTCCGCTATATAGTCAAAGGAAAATATAATGAGTTAATGGGGGCCGCCAAGAAGGATGCGGATGTCATAAAAGAAAAGAAACTCCTTGAAGTAAAGGAAACTTTCTTGAACAAGAAAGCTGAACTGGAGACGGAGGTACGTCAACGCAATGCAAAAATTCAACAGTGTGAGAATCATCTGAAGCAGCGTGATATCTCATTGAATCAGCGTCAGGAAGAACTTGGTCGTCGTAAACAGGACTTGGATCTTCAACAGCAACGTATAAGTAACGAACAGCATCTTCTGGAAAATCGTCAGCAGGAACTTGATAAAATGCAAAAGCAGGAACAGGAGAAGTTGGAGGAACTCTCTGGACTGAAAGCAGAAGAGGCCAAGAATCGTCTTGTTGAAAGTCTGAAGGGACAAGCTAAACTTGATGCTGCAAGTTATGTAAATGAGGCGATGGACGAGGCCAGGCTAGATGCTGAAAGAGAAGCAAAGAAAATCGTTATTACCACTATCCAAAGGGTAGCAACGGAGACAGCCATAGAGAATTCCGTGAGTGTGTTCCATATTGACAATGATGAGGTGAAAGGTCGCATTATCGGTCGTGAAGGCCGCAATATTCGCGCTCTTGAAGCAGCTACAGGTGTAGAGATCGTTGTCGATGACACTCCTGATGCGGTAGTCATCTCGGCTTTTGACCCGGTACGCCGGGAAATATGCCGGTTAGCTTTGCATCAGTTGGTCGCAGATGGCCGTATTCACCCGGCACGTATTGAGGAGGTCGTGACTAAAGTGAAGAAACAACTGGATAATGAGATTATCGAGACAGGTAAGCGTACTGCCATTGATCTTGGTATCCACGGCTTGCATCCTGAGCTTATCCGCATCATCGGAAAGATGAAATACCGTTCTTCTTATGGTCAGAACTTATTGCAACATGCCCGCGAGACAGCTAATCTTTGTGCTGTAATGGCTTCTGAACTAGGTCTGAATCCGAAGAAGGCTAAACGGGCTGGACTCCTTCATGATATAGGGAAGGTACCTGATGAGGAAAGTGAACTGCCACATGCTCTCTATGGTGCTAAGGTTGCAGAAAAATACAAAGAGAAACCAGATATTGTAAATGCAATAGCAGCTCATCATGATGAAGTTGAGATGAAGACTTTGCTTGCTCCAATAGTACAGGTATGTGATGCTATTTCCGGCGCTCGTCCCGGTGCCCGCAGAGAGGTTGTAGAAGCTTATATCAAGCGTTTAAATGACCTTGAAGCTATAGCAATGAGTTATCCGGGCGTTACCAAAACTTATGCTATCCAAGCTGGTCGTGAATTGCGTGTGATCGTAGGAGCTGATAAGATGACTGACGATCAAAGTTCTAAACTCAGTGATGAGATTGCTTCCAAGGTACAGAGTGAAATGACGTATCCTGGTCAAGTTAAGATTACCGTGATCAGAGAGACACGTAGTGTCGCTTATGCAAAATAAACAAGCTCGAACACTGGTAAAGTGGTTGAGTATGGTTGTAAAGATGTAATAAAGGCTGTCCGGATGGGCAGCCTTTATTGTGCTATAGGGTTTGCTGTATGTCCTTTTGATTGATCAATAAATCATCTTGTCTGTAAAACCGTATAATTATTTCTAGGTATTGTGTAGTTGGATGAAAATCCTTATATTTGCAAGTTAGAATAACAATGTAAAATGTGATGAAGAATTTGAAGAAGTATGAAGCCGGTGATAGGATGATTTCTATCATCAGCGATAATTACAATATCCTGCAGAGCCTTGGCGCTTTCGGAATCAATTTAGGTTTCGGTGATAAGACTGTGCAAGAGGTTTGTGAGGAACAAAATGTGGATACGTATACCTTTCTTGCAGTTGTAAATTTTACCATCAACGAATATCTGGATCGCGAAAAATTGGACAAGTTGTCTATTCCAACACTTTTACAATATCTCACGGCATCACATTCTTATTTTATTGATTTTCAGTTGCCTTTTATTCGTAAGGAACTTCAGGAGGCACTTGATGAGAGCAATGAACTTGCCCGGCTCATTCTCCGACTTTATGATGATTATGCACATAGCGTTATCAATCACATGAGATACGAGGAACGGACAGCGTTTCCTTATGTACATAGCCTTCTTGAAGGTAATCCGATATCTGATTATAATATCGAGACATTTTCCAAGCACCATAGGCAGATTGACCAGAAATTGAAAGAATTGAAGAATATTATTATAAAATATCTGCCTTCAGATGGCTTGCATAATAATATTTTGAGTGCTACCTTATATGATATATATAATAATGAGGAATGGTTAAGTCAGCATGCAGAAGTCGAGGATAATATGTTTATACCGGCAATTCATGATCTGGAACTGAAAAACAAAAAGGATAATGTGAGTGTTAATATTTCCAAGATGCTTAATAAAAATCAAGGAAGGAATGAATCCTTGAGTGACAGGGAAAAGGAAGTGATCGTGTCTTTAGTTCAAGGGATGACTAATAAGGAAATAGCTGATCACCTTTTTATTTCAGTCAATACTGTGATTACACACCGTAGAAATATAGCAAAGAAATTGCAGATACATTCTCCTGCAGGTCTGACAATCTATGCTATTGTCAATCATTTGGTAGATATCTCTGCTGTAAAATTGTAAATGGATTACTAATAAGTTTGCCTTTTTGTGTTGACCTAACCTCTAATTAACCTTTTATCTGCTTTTATTTATAAATGTTGTATATAATTTCCTTTTTTAAAAATAAGAAAAGAAATAACTCATATTTTTTTAGATATATCACATTCCTTTATATTATGGAAATTCTGTTTTGTTGAACCTGTTAATAAATCCAGCGTGTGGTATATGTTGGCAGTCAATAGTCACTGTTTCCGAACTTTAAAAGGTGTCCTTGTTGTAAAACTTTAAATCTTCGTATTAAAAGCATTATTATTAATATGTTTATTAGTTCTTTTGAAAAATTGGTATATTTTTATTGCTAAAATTAATTAAAATCATGTATTAAAATGACGTTAGTTGACTCTCCTTTCAAAATTTTTATTCTATCTTTGCAGATAGATAAGTTGATTAAAATAGAAAACTTTTTGTAAAACAGAAATAAAAAAGTTGTCTAAAAAAATAATTTTATTGAATCAGATAAGAAAAAAGTTGTCAGGAACCATGGCCTGCTAACAGTTTTAATTTATACCAATTAGGATTATGGAAATACAAAGTTTTACCATTACGAAGCGCGATGGAAAAAAAGAGCGCTTCTCACTTGACAAAATTATGAATGCTATCATAAAGGCATTTGATTCTGTAAATGAGTCTGTGGATTTAGGCGCCATGTCTAAAATTATCAGTCACTTGAATATTCAGGAAGGGATAAAGGTGGAGGATATTCAGAATGAGGTTGAAGAGTCTTTGATGTGTGAGGGGTATTATAAGGTGGCTAGAAGCTTTATGCTTTATCGTCAGCAGCATGCCGAAGACCGTGAGACGCTTAGAAAGTTGAAATTCCTGACTGATTATTGTGAAGCTTCCAATGCAGCCACCGGTTCGAAGTATGATGCCAATGCCAATGTCGAGCACAAGAATATTGCCACGTTGATCGGTGAGCTTCCCAAAGCTGGTTTCATCCGTCTGAACAGGCGTCTGTTGACTGATCGGATTAAGAAAATGTACGATAAGGAACTTTCTGATCGTTATCTTGACCTTCTCACTCATCATTTTATATATAAGAATGATGAGACCTCATTAGCAAATTATTGTGCGAGTATTACCATGTATCCATGGCTGCTTGGGGGAACGAATTCCATCGGAGGAAATTCTTCCGCTCCGACAAATCTGAAGAGTTTCTGCGGAGGGTTTATCAATATGGTATTTATGGTCAGTTCGATGCTTTCCGGTGCTTGTGCAACACCTGAATTCCTGATGTATATGAATTATTTCGTAGAAAAAGAATATGGGAAAGATTATTACAAGCATGCAGATGAAGTTATAGACTTGAGTTTAAAAAAGCGTACTTTAGATAAAATCATCACGGATAGTTTTGAACAAATTGTGTATTCGCTCAATCAGCCTACCGGTGCCCGTAATTATCAGGCAGTATTCTGGAATATATCCTATTATGACAAATATTATTTTAAAAGCCTGTTTGACAACTTTTATTTTCCTGACGGAAGTCGTCCCGATTGGAACGGTGTAAACTGGTTGCAGAAGCGCTTTATGAAATGGTTCAATCAAGAACGTACAAAGACCGTTTTGACTTTCCCTGTGGAAACTATGGCGATGCTGACCGAAAATGGAGATTGCAAGGATAAAGAATGGGCAGACTTCGCTTCTCAGATGTATTCTGAAGGCCATAGCTTTTTCACTTATCTGAGTGACAAGCCTGATTCGTTAAGCAGTTGCTGCCGCCTGAGAAATGAAATTCAGGACAATGGTTTCAGTTATACATTAGGTGCCGGAGGCGTCAGTACAGGTTCTAAGAGCGTTCTTACGATCAATTTGAATCGTACTATCCAGTATGCTGTCAATCATAAGATGGACTATAAGAAGGTTCTCAGTGAAGTGGTGGATCTATGTCACAAGGTTCAACTTGCTTATAATGAAAATCTTAAGGAGTTGCAGAAGCATGGCATGCTACCGCTTTTTGATGCCGGTTATATCAATATCAAACGCCAGTATCTGACCATTGGTGTTAACGGGCTGGTAGAGGCTGCTGAATTTCTAGGCATGAAGATTAATGACAATCCTGACTATCTCCATTTTGTACAGAGTATATTGGGAATCGTAGAAACATATAATAAAAAATACCGTTCTAAGGATGTTATGTTCAATTGCGAGATGATTCCAGCTGAGAATGTGGGTGTCAAGCATGCGAAATGGGATCGTGAAGATGGCTATTTTGTTCCCCGAGACTGTTATAATAGTTACTTTTATGTTGTTGAAGATAATAGTCTGAGTGTCATTGATAAATTCAAATTACATGGGGCTCCCTTTATAGAACATCTAACCGGTGGGTCTGCTTTGCATCTGAATCTGGAAGAGCATTTGAGCAAGGCTCAATATCGGCAACTCTTCAAAGTAGCAGCCAAGGAAGGATGTAATTATTTCACCTATAACATACCGAATACTGTTTGTAATGACTGTGGACATATTGATAAGCGTTACCTTCATGAATGTCCGGTTTGTCACTCAAAGAATGTAGATTATCTGACTCGTGTTATCGGTTATCTGAAGCGAGTGAGCAACTTCTCTCAGGCACGTCAGCAGGAAGCTTATCGTCGTTATTATGCTCCGACAGATCATGTTGGCTCTGTCAAAAAAGAACTGCATCAAGTGAAATCAGAGGAGGCAGAGCAGTGCTGAAGTATGTAAATACCGGTATTGTCTTTCAGGAGATTCCTGATGAAGTCACTTTGGCCGTAAACCTTTCCAACTGTCCCATCAAGTGTCCGGATTGTCACAGTTCTTATTTATGGGAAGATATTGGTGAAGAGCTTACGTCTGAAGTGATTGATCAATGGGTCAAAAAATTGGGGACAGATATCACCTGTATCAGTTTTATGGGTGGTGACAGTGATCCTGGATCAGTAGATCGGCTTGCTTGTTATATCCATCAGACTTATCCTGAATATAAGGTAGGGTGGTATAGTGGCAGGCAGAAATTATCTATTGAAGTAAATAAGGAACATTTCGATTTTATTAAACTGGGACCGTATAAGAGTCAGTTGGGAGGATTAAAGGAAAAGACAACGAATCAGAAACTCTATAAGAAAACGGAAAAAGGTGAATTCGTGGATATCACTTCTCGTTTTTGGAAGAAATGATATCTCTGTTTTTCCTGACGATAAAAATTAGATATTTTGGAAATAATAAAAAGAAATGGAGTTGCAGAGCCTTTTAACGTACAGAAAATCTCATTAGCCATTAAGAAAAGCTTTGCAAGTACAAGTCGCTTTATAACAGATGATGAATTGTTCTCCATCATATCTGATGTGGAACAGTACATCTCTGATTATCCAACTAAGAGGAATGTGGAAAGCATTCAGGATAAGGTGGAGAAAAGTCTGATGGCACATGGCTTTTATGACGAAGCAAAGAGTTATATCCTGTTTCGTGATAACCGTAGTGAGGAGCGTAAAGCCATTGCACATATTTCAGAACTGGTAGGTATCTCTGGTTTGGATACAGTTTTGGTATCTGTGTCTCATGAATATAAGGCTAAAGAATATAGCCTGACTGTTTTGTCAGACAGGTTTTCTGCTTCTTGCCGACCTCAGATGAAGTCCGGGGATAAACTATCTGCTCTGGTTAAAGCTTCTGTGGAGCTTACTACATCAGAGGCACCATCATGGGAAATGATTTCGTCACGTCTGTTTGACTTTATGCTGAATAGGGATATAGAAAAATTGGAAGCAGGACTGAACCTCCATTCTTTCTATGATAAAGTGGTTTATCTGACAGAACAGGGGCTTTATGGTGATTATATTCTCCGGTCTTATACTTCGACAGAAATAGAAGAGGCTGCTGCTTTTATGCAACCAGATCGTGACCATTTACTCAATTATTCAGGTTTGGACTTATTGGTAAAGCGCTATCTGATACGAACTTTCAGCGGACAGCCTGTGGAGAAAGTTCAGGAGATGTTCTTAGGGATAGCCTTACATCTGGCGATGCCTGAAAAGAATAATCGTTTAGAATGGGTGAGAAAGATTTATGATTTGTTAAGTTGTCTGGAGGTGACTATGGCTACACCTACCATGTCTAATGCCCGAAAGCCTTGCCATCAACTCTCTAGTTGTTTTATAGATACGGTTCCTGACAGTTTGGAAGGTATCTATCGTAGTATTGGCAATTTTTCACAGGTCAGTAAATTCGGTGGTGGAATGGGTATGTACTTTGGTAAGGTCCGTGCTATGGGTGGAAACATCCGGGGATTCCATGGTGTTGCCGGAGGAGTTATCAGATGGATCAAACTGGTGAATGATACTGCTGTAGCAGTAGACCAATTGGGAATGCGACAGGGAGCTGTAGCGGTGTATCTTGATGTGTGGCATAAGGATTTACCGGAATTTCTGCAAATTCGCACCAATAACGGTGATGACCGAATGAAAGCTCATGACGTCTTTCCTGCTGTCTGTTTTCCGGATCTGTTTTGGAAAATGGCGGAGGAAGATATGGATCAGAGTTGGTATCTTTTCTGCCCTAATGAGATTATGCGTGTAAAAGGATTTTGCCTGGAAGATTATTACGGGGAAGAGTGGGAGACCCTTTATAAAGAATGTGTTTCTGACCGGCATTTGTCACGCCGTGTTATCAGTATTAAAGATATTATACGATTGGTCTTGCGTTCTGCTGTGGAAACAGGTACACCTTTTGTTTTTAACAGGGATACTGTAAACCGGGCAAATCCGAATCCTCATCAAGGTATGATCTATTGTTCAAACCTCTGTACGGAGATTGCTCAGAATATGGCCCCCATAGAGAGCCTGTCCAAGGAGATCAAGACGATAGATGGTGACACTGTAGTCGTGAATTCCGTCAAGGCAGGTGAATTCGTGGTATGTAATCTTGCCAGTCTTACGCTTGGCAGATTACCTCTTGAAAATAAAAAGGCCATGACAGATAAGATAGAAACGGTGATCAGGGCTTTAGATAATGTGATAGACCTTAATTTTTATCCTGTACCTTTTGCAGAAATTACGAATCATAGATATCGGAGTATCGGTTTGGGGGTAAGTGGTTACCACCATGCTTTAGCCAAAAGAGGAATAAAATGGGAGAGTGAAGAACATCTGAAATTTGCTGATAAGGTGTTTGAAATGATTAATTATGCAGCTATAGAGGCTAGTTGTAAATTGGCAAAGGAGAAGGGTGCTTATAAATATTTTAAAGGTAGTGACTGGCAAACAGGAGCATATTTCAAGAAACGAGGTTATGAATCTGAAGACTGGAGAAGATTGGCTGAGAAAGTTTCGGTAAATGGCATGCGTAATGCATATCTATTGGCAGTAGCTCCCACTAGCAGTACTAGTATCATTGCAGGGACGACAGCAGGTCTCGATCCTGTGATGAAGCGTTTCTTCCTGGAAGAAAAGAAGGGCGTCATGCTGCCACGTGTAGCTCCAGATCTGTCTGATGCTACCTATTGGATGTATAAAGGAGCATATCTGATAGACCAGAAATGGAGTATCAGGGCGGCAGGAGTACGACAGCGGCATATTGATCAGTCTCAAAGTGTAAATCTTTATATCACTAATAATTATACCATGCGGCAGGTGTTGAATCTATATCTTCTGGCTTGGAAATGTGGAGTAAAGACTCTTTATTATGTACGGAGCAAGTCTCTTGAAGTAGAAGAGTGTGAGAGTTGTTCCGCTTAGAATAATTTTACGAAAAGCATACGAATGATGGAAACAGAGCAATTGAAAAGGAATACACTTTTTAATCCTGGTGGTGATACTGACCTGCGGTTAAGAAGAATGATTGGAGGGAACAGCACCAATCTGAATGATTTCAATAATATCAAGTATGAATGGGTAAGTGACTGGTATAGGCAGGCAATGAATAACTTCTGGATTCCAGAGGAGATCAATTTATCTCAGGATGTGAAAGATTATCCTAAGTTGGAAACCTGTGAACGTACGGCCTACAACAAGATATTGAGTTTCTTAGTATTTTTAGATTCACTTCAAAGCAATAATTTGCCCACAGTAAGTGAGTATATCACTGCCAATGAGGTAAACTTGTGCCTTCATATCCAGACTTTTCAAGAGTGTGTCCACAGTCAAAGCTATAGTTATATGCTGGATACAATATGCAGCCCGGAGGAGCGCAATGATATTTTATACCAATGGAAAAATGATAACCATCTGTTGAGGAGAAATCAATTTATCGGAGATTGTTATAATGAATTTCATGCACACCGTGATAAATTCAGGTTGATGAAGGCTCTGATGGCTAATTTTATCCTGGAAGGCATTTATTTCTATAGTGGTTTTATGTTCTTCTACAACTTGAGTAGAAATGGTAAAATGTCTGGTTCTGCACAGGAGATCAGGTATATCAACCGGGATGAAAATACACACTTGTGGCTGTTCCGTAATATCATATTGGAATTGAAAAAGGAAGAACCTGATCTCTTTACAAATGATTTCGTAAAAGTTTATCAAGATATGATGCTTGAGGGAGTCAGGCAGGAAATAGAGTGGGGACAATATGTGATAGGTGATGAAATCGCCGGATTGAATACACGGATGATCTTTGATTATATCCGGTATCTGGGCAATCTGCGCTGGCATAGTCTGGGCTTTGGTTATCTTTTTGAGGATAACCACAAGGAACCTGATAGTATGCTGTGGGTTTCACAATATTCCAATGCCAACATGGTAAAGACTGACTTTTTTGAAGCTAAAAGTACGGCTTATGCCAAAAGTACAGCTCTGTTGGATGATTTATAAATGGAATTTAACCGGGCTTTATTAATGGGTAGGCAGAAGATCTGATATATTCCTTGATTTTGTGAGTTATACGATATTTAATTTGTATCTTTGTATTTAAAGATATTGAGACTCTTTCTCAATTTATCCGGTATAAAGAAGGTTCCTGAAATATAAGATTCAAAGAATATAATAGATGATGGATTTACTAGAAAAAGACAGAGTCGATTTTCTTCGTTATCAGCGGGGAGAATTGACAGCTTCCTATGTTTATCAGAAGTTGGCATCTATTGAAAAAGATAAAGCAAACAAAGATGTCTTGATTCGTATTAAACATGAGGAGCAGAAACACTACAATATTTTACGGCGTTATACGAAGACTGACGTAAAGCCAGATATGAAGGTCGTAAACAAATTTTATTGGATTGCAAAGATCCTTGGTAATACATTTGCCATTAAGAAAATGGAATCATCAGAGATTGATTCTTTATCGGCGTATCAGGTATATACGGACTATCCGGATATTCATGATATAGCTGTAGATGAAAGTAAGCATGAAGATGAACTCATAGCAATGATCAATGAAGAGAGGTTAAACTATATGGGTTCTGTGGTACTTGGCTTAAATGATGCACTAGTAGAATTTACTGGTGCACTTGCTGGGTATACGTTGGCTCTTAATAACAGTACGCTGATTGCTCTTACAGGTAGTATCACCGGTGTAGCGGCAGCATTATCAATGGCTTCTTCCGAATATTTATCTACAAAATCTGATGGAGGTGATAGCAAAAAACCATTTAATGCAGCTATTTATACAGGCTTTGCTTATCTTGTGACGGTGGTTGCCTTGATAGCACCGTTTATGATTCTCAAAAACGTAATCGTTGCCCTCTTTATTATGCTGACAATGGCATTATTGATCATTGCGGCCTTTAATTATTATTATTCTGTGGCACGTGGCGAGAGTTTTCGTAAGCGTTTTACAGAGATGGCGATTCTCAGTTTCAGTGTAGCTGGTCTCAGTTTTATTATCGGGTATATTCTCAAACTGATAGTGGGGGTGTAGGATAATACTTTAGATTTTATTGATATCTATGTATCCATGCATTACGGCATATATAGTTAATGCAGCGGCGCTTTTCTTACCCAGTTTTTCCTGAATATTTTTTCGGTGTGTAATTACAGTGGTCAAACTGATATTCAATTTGTCTGCGATTTCTTTGTTCAAGTAGCCTTGTGCAATAAGAGAAAGAACTTCAATTTCCCGGTCAGTCAGGATCTTGGAGTCTGTTGTTTGCTGCATAGGTGGAAGATTCTTGCCGTGGGGGTGACCAAACTGCTCAAGACGTAATAGAGATTTGACCAGTTGCTCTTCTGAAACGTTAACGCAGAGATAATGAAAATCATTCATCCATGTGTTCGGATCAGTAGAATTTGTAAGTATAATGGTCTTGTGTTGTCTTTTTAGGAAAAAAAGGCGATGAGCTAAGACAATATTGTTAGCTACGAAATAATGAAAGAAAATATCGGGGTGATGATCTTTCAGTTCTTCGAAAGAACAGAAGGTCTCTATATCCATACCCGGTATAACGTCATGTAACATCTGTTTCAGGCCTATTTCTGCCAGCGTGTTAGGATCAATAATGGCAAGTTTTGGCCGTCCTCTCATCATGGACATGAGAATAGAGTTTTTCTTATCTTCCATTTCTTTTCAATTTATGCATCATGATCTTTTTTATTTTTCTTATGCTAATGGATACTTGATCGTTTTTTCCGATAAGATATAGAAAGAACATTCCGGAAATCAGACAGGATTTTTATTTCTTTCTGAAGGAAGAAGTAGTCGGAATCCTTGGTTTCCTGTAGATTAGAGGAAGGGTGAGAGCATCTTGGCAAAAGCACCGCTAAAGCGTTGCCATGGTGTGCGCCATTCTTTCCATTTCTCCTCTGTGAGAAGGAAACTCTGCTTCTTTTCTCTGTCGAAAAGGTCGCAGAGTTGCTGAGTCGTGTATTTGTCCAGAATGACAGCATTATCCTCATAATCCCAGCGAAGGCTTCGGGAGTCCAGGTTAGCTGAGCCAACAGTGCAGATACGGCCGTCTATCATAATTATCTTTGTATGATGAAAACCAGCTGTGTACATCCAAATCTTGCAGCCATGTTCCATCAACAGGTGTGCATTATAGAATCCACAATCCGGTGTCAAAGGGACATCGCATTTTGTGGAAAGCATGATTTCTACCTTTACACCTCTTGTTACTGCACCTTCCAGAGCTTTGACTAGTTTATGACTCAATGTGAAGTAGGGGTTGATGATCTTGATGCTGTCATGAGCATCATTGATAGCATTGAGATAAAACACGCGGATAATATCATTACTGGTATGCGGTTCGCGATTGATGATACCCACCATTTTATGATAGCTTGTAGGAGTCGTGTCTGGTTTGAGGTCTGTGAAATACTCAGCAGGCATTCCCCCTCTATAGTATTTCCAGCCATGGACATTCTGATGACTCACTTTATTCCACATCCTTAGAAAAATGGATTGTAAGGTGTTTACGGCATCACCGTCAATGCGGCAGTGCATATCATGCCAGGATCCGATTTTTAGTTTACCTTTAATATAGTAGTCAGCTACATTCATTCCTCCTGTATAGGCTATTTTTCCATCAATAACGACGATTTTTCTGTGATCACGATTGAAGATGGCATTTACCCACGGGAAACGGACAGGTTTATATTCATAAATTTCGATTCCCAATTTACGGATAATATCAATATGTTTCTTCTTGAGTGGCTTGTTGTTGGAACAGTTGCCGAATCCATCGAAAAGAAGCCTGACTTCTACGCCTTGTTTTACTTTTTCTGCCAGAAGTCCAATCAATACACGAGTGATAGAGTCGTTTCGGAAATTGAAGTATTCCATGTGTATACTGCTTTTGGCATCCCGGATAGCTTTGAACAAGTCATCGAATTTTTCCTGTCCGGTTTCCAGAAGGACTACGGAATTGTTATGTGTAAATTTGATTCCATGTAAGCGTAATGTATTTGCTAGTAGCGAGTCTGCAGTTTCTGTTTGATAAAGAGAATCACTATTATACTTGCCTAAATACTCTTCTGATTCAGCATTGGCAGTTATGCATAATATAGAAAAAAGAAAGAGAAGAAAAGTTTTTAAATATTTCATCATTGGATGATTCGTATTTTAATATGGGTCATCTGTAAATACTTTTGTTATTCCTTAGGAACTTTTTTAAATCATACAGGCATAGTGGTCAACGACTCCTAAGAGATGCTTGTCTTTGTCAATTACTAATACCGTGTGAATCTTATTATGGTTCATAATCCCCTGAATTTCAACGACCTTGGTATTTGGTGAAACCATCTTCGGTTCCCGTGTCATAATATCACTTACTGTATGGTCAAAAAATTTAGCCTGCCAGCGTTCCATCGCGCGGCGTATATCACCATCTGTAATCAGTCCGATGACCTCCCCTTTTTCATTGACGGATACTCCCAGTCCGAGTTTACCCTTGCTGACGTGAATGATGGCCTCACCTAAGTGCATCTCTTGTGGAATAATGGGCATATCAGTTGTTCTCATCACATCTTCAGCTGTCGTCAGGAGTCGTTTCCCTAGTTCTCCGCCTGGATGAAATTGTGCGAAATCATGCGGCTTAAAGTCCCGGACCTCCATGAGTGCAACAGCCAAGGCATCACCCATGGCCAATGCTGCTGTAGTACTGCTTGTAGGAACGAGATTCAGCGGACAGGCTTCCTTTTTTACGCTGACCAGAATATGAATGGTGGAATATTTGGCTAACAGAGAATTGGCATTTCCGCTCATGGCGATAATGGGGATATTCATGTGCAGGACCATTGGAATAAAACGTAATAATTCATCGGTCTGACCGCTGTTTGACAAAGCCATGACAATGTCGCCTTCAGTCATTACACCGAGATCTCCATGATACATATCCAGTGGATTGATGAAGAAAGCTGGTGTTCCGGTTGAAGCGAGGGTAGCTGCAATTTTTGCACCTATATTGCCACTTTTACCTACACCTGTGACTATGATTTTGCCTTTGCAGTGGTACATCATGTCTACGGCTTTATCAAAATTATCGTCCATGTGTGGAATCAGATTCAGAAGAGCCTGTGCTTCATCCCGAAGGCATTGTTCACCGACGTGGCGGACATTTTGTATTTTTTCTTTTATGGTTGTTATAGTCATGATTTTCTAATCTTATCTGAGAGGAGTTGAATAGATGATTGAAATGAATGATTTGAATGTCGGGTCTCAGGAAAGGATTTGTCTGATGATTTCTTCCAGTTTGTCAAGTTCCAACATATTGGCAGCATCACTAAGACCCCTGTCAGGATCCGGGTGAACCTCAAAGAAGTAACCTGTAGAACCAAAAGCTTTTGCTGCCAGAGCCATACAAGGGACAAATTTTCTGTCTCCGATCGTTTTGCCCTCTCCAGCACTAGGACGCTGTACGCTATGTGTACAGTCCATGATGACAGTAGGTACGATTTCTTTCATGTCAGAGATATTGCGAAAATCTACTACCAGATTGTTGTATCCGAAACTATTGCCTCTTTCTGTCAGCCAAACTTCTCCAGCACCACTATCCTGAGCTTTTTCTACGGCGTAATGCATATCACGACCACTCAGGAACTGGGCCTTTTTGATGTTCACGATTTTTCCTGTATGCGCTGCTGCTGCCAGAAGATCGGTTTGCCGGCATAAGAAGGCAGGTATTTGGATTACATCACATACCTCGCCTACAGGAGCAGCTTGATAGCTTTCATGAATATCTGTAGTTATCCGAAGTCCGTACTTTTCTTTAATGTCAGAAAGCATCTGAAGTCCACGATCTAAGCCGGGACCTCGAAAAGAATGAATGGAAGTACGGTTAGCTTTGTCAAAAGAGGCCTTGAAGATGATATCTGTACCCAATTGACGATTTATTCTCACGAGTTCCGTTGCTACGGTTTCCAGAAGTTCCATAGATTCGATAACGCAGGGACCGGCGATGAATACTGTTTTCATATCTTTTTCCGTAAGTTTTGCAAAGTTAATTAAATCTAACTGAAGAGCCAAATCTTTAACTTTCGTTTGTATATTTATTTATGGTTTTTCCTTCTTGGTGTGAAATCTTACTATTGGACTTCCTATATCTAAGCAGGTGTATTCCTTGAACGATGTCTTGATATTTATTTGATGTAAGTTTGACGAAATATAATGGTCTGAAAATTGGTGGATACACAGTTTGCTCTTTTTTGAATTCGTCTAACTGATTTTATTTAAGTGGTGTGATACCAAATGTGGTAAGGACATCAAAGATGATATTTTTTCTATTCAATAGCAAAAATAATAAAAAATTGGCAGGTTTAGTCGGGTTTTAATGTTTTTCTTAAGTTTTGTATGGAAATGAGGCTTATGGGCAGAACAAAGGTTAACTAATCTTATAATGGTAGACGTTCTCTTGATGTAAATCAAAATCATCATTTATTTATGCAAAAAATACTGAAAACATTTGGTGTGTTCGTACACAATGATTACCTTTGCATTGTCAATAGGAAAATAGAAGGTTTAAAGATTGTTTGGTATTAGTTGAGGTAAAAAAGAAAGATTCAGGATTAGAATCAGGTATTAGGTTAAGGTAAAGAATTAAGATTGTTTTTTAGGTGTTAGTGATAAGGTAAAATTAGGATTGATTAGGGATAATGAGATTGTAGTTAGTTCAGGATTATCAAAAATGAGTTTATGTTGAAAAAGGTGAACGCCGGGAGGCGGAAACCTTAGATGTCGGAGGGGAGTGATTCTTGTCCGATTTTTTTTTTGTTGTAAGATCAATATATACTGAAGTTGTAGTTTTATTCTTATAGATGTTTTCTCATTTAAAATAAAAGTGCTATATTTGTGGAGCAGTCTTAAATGATGAAATATGGAACAAATCAAAAACGACAAACTCACAGTGTGCATGTCTTCTTTTGGAGCCGAACTTCAGAATATCAGGGATGTAAATGGGCAGGAATATTTATGGGATGGAGACAAGGATTATTGGAATCGCCATTCTCCAATTCTTTTTCCTATTGTATGTGGACTCTGGAAAGACACCTATCGCCTGGATGATAAGATTTATCATTTGACGCGTCACGGTTTTGCCCGTGATAGTAAGTTTACAGTAATCAGAAAAAGCGATAGCTCTATTACTTATGGACTTCATGAGAATGAGGAAACATTGAAAGCATATCCTTTCCACTTTAATTTGGCCGTTACTTACCGTCTTGATGGCAATCATATTCATGTGATTTGGCATGTAGAGAATACGGATATTCAGACCATTTATTTTCAGATAGGCGGTCATCCGGCATTTCGAGTGCCAGGAGCGAAAAAAGGTGAACCACTGAAAGGAACATTGAAAGTGGATAAGACACGGCTTGAACGTCTGTTCGGAAATATTGGTGGTTGTATTACAAAAAGTCGTCATCCAATGAAGACGGATCATGGACTTATGCACTTTACTGAAGATGATTTTGTCGATGATGCCTTGATTTTTGATCATAGTCAACTGCAACATATTGAACTTTTGGATGAATCAGGCAAAGCTGTTATTACTCTTGACACAAAGGCGCCTGCTTTGGGCATCTGGAGTCCTGCAGGAAAGCATGCTTCTTTCATCTGCATTGAACCCTGGTATGGTATTCATGATGAAGTAAGTTACGAAGGTGACTTTCGTAAGAAGGATCTGATGAACCAACTTCTGCCAGGATCAAGTTTTATGAGCGAATATATCATTACGGTAGGATCGTAAGATCCTGCCGCTAAGATTTCTTTTCCAAAAAGAGTGATTATATATAGTTTGTTCCAATAGCAGACTATATGATCTCTTCTTATAGACTTTTCTTGTGTTTCAGAATATAATGCTAATACCTCCCATGAAGGTTGCTTTTGGCATGGGGAAACCGTCAATAATTTCATAATGCTGTGCCAAAAGGTTCTCACCCCGAACCCATAGACGAGTTGATTTTAATAGTTGGTATTCTGCCGTCATGTTGAGTAATGTGACATTTTCCTTCTTGGCTTTTTCCCCTGTAATTGTATAGAGTCCGGCTATCTGCATGAGTCCGGCATGGACGCTCCATTTGTCTTTCTGGTAATCACCTCCAAGATATCCTTTATATTCTGGTGCTGCAAGGACAGGATTACTCATGTGCAATATACTCTGGTTGGTATTCACGTCCCAATGGTCGCTGATGCGCCAAAATGCAGAAAGTTCGGCCCCTGTATTTTCTATCTTACCTGTATTGACGTTGCGAGGGCGACCGTCCACGCTTACAGTTTCTATCATATTATCACCATTGATATAAAAAAGATTAAGTCCATAGGTGAAAATTTCTCCGATGCGATGTTTCCAAGATAGTTCATACTGCATGAGCCGTTCCGGCTTAAGGTCAATATTCGATGGAGGATAGAGATACATCTCACGCATTGTAGGGTTGCGGAATCCTTTGCTGACCATAGCTTTGAGTTCACCGTTTTCCATTGGACGGACAACAATGCCACCTTGTGGAACCCATTCTGATCCTGTAATAGAATGATGGTCCAGACGGATACCGGCGTCGACAGTCAACCAGGAGTTAAGGTCCTGCCTGAAGTCTGTATATCCTGCCACCTCATTCGGATGACTATGGCCGCTTTGCTTGTTTGGTGTGTCAATGGTTTTACCAGTCTGGATAGAGGTATAATAAACTTTTCCATAGATATTTTGCCAGTCGAAACCGATGGTGACGCGGTTTCCTGAGAAGAGATTTACACTTTGATAAAGGCTTATGCCAGAGAGTGCATCTTTGGATTGGAAATAGCGCGATTGCGGTTGTTGGATGTTTTTTGTTCCATCATTGACCTTATGCCGGCCGAAGTTGCTGAAAATGCTAATACCGCCACTTGTTCTTCTGTAATGGTTTTCCAAAGCCATGCTTACTTCTCCACGTGTAATCCACTGTCGGGCATTGAAGAGCGGCTGGCTCACGAGTCCTGGATTGGAAGCGTTGAAGTGAGTTATGTTGGCGTTCATATTCAGATTCCAATAGGAAGAAAGGTCATAACCGAGTTTTATGTATCCGCTGTATTGTTCAAATCTCATATTGGGACGCTGGTTATCACTACGTTCGTAGTTAGCTGCCACAGTAGAAGAGAATTTCCCTGAGCGGATCTGGTTGCTTATTTCTGATTGGAAGGTACCATAGCTTCCTGCACTAAGATTTACGCTTGTCTTTACACCATTCTTGTGCATGCCACGGGTGATGATATTAATCACACCGCCCATGGCGTTACTGCCATAGAGCATAGATGCGGGACCATGGATTACCTCTATATGGTCGACCATTAAAGTTTGATAACTGTCCGCAATAGGATGACCGTAGATACCTTGATATTGTGGATGTCCGTCAATAAGTACCATCATTTGTCCTTTACTGCCGCTGATACCACGTAGACTGATACTGCCGGCTGCATTGGTAGATACCCCATAGCCCAGCATACTCCGTGATGTGACAAAGAGTCCCGGTATCTGTTCCGTAAGAGTAGGGAGGATACTCATTCGGTGATTCTCTGTCAACTTTTCTCGTCCGATGACATCTACCGTAAAGGGAAGATAACGGACATCTGTAGCATTTCTTGTTCCAGTTACGACAACATTATTAAGATGATGGATAGAATCTAATGGTTCAGCACCATAGATTATGGATATACAACTGATTAGAATAGACAGCAGTATTGTCCTCTTGACATTTCTCATGAGGACTATCTCTTGTCTATATTAATAATCTGATACTTTTTGCTTCCCAAACCGATCTTTTCTGCCCAGTCAAGGATATGTGTACCGTGTTGTTTATCAATACGCTTGAGCATGTCGGTAGGATCATTTCCAGTCGTAATTTTCTCCTGTTTGATAATATCCACACAAGCCTGGTCGAGAGCTACGGGATCAGTACTGGCGAGGATACCATAGTCCTTCAGTTTTACAGTTGCCGGATGAGCCACACAGTCGCAGTCGATAGACATGTTATTCATTACATTGATGAAAATGATGCCGCGTTCAGCCTTGAAATAGTCGACGATACTCTGAGCCGTAGCTGCCATACTTTCAAGGAAGTCATCCTGTTCTCCAAGATTTCTCCAGAGGCTGTCCGGGCTCTGTACCTTCCCTGCTGAATGGATGTAGGCTTTCCCGTTACGGCTGGCACATCCGATACTCAGATTTTTCAGCGCGCCTCCGAAGCCTCCCATTGGGTGACCCTTAAAATGGCTGAGGCATACCAGAAAATCATAGTTAGCTAAATGACCACCCACTATGTCATAGTTGAGATGCGTATGATCCTTTATGGGGATGCGTATTTCGTCATATTCGTCCATCAGGTCAACAGCAAAGAGGGAGTCGAAACCATGCTGATGAATAACATTCCAATGGTCCTTTGTTTTCATGCGGTCGCCAGGGTAAGCTGTACGGCATTCTACGATAGTACCATGGACAGAGTCCACAAGATTGCGGATCAGTGTTGGTTTGAGATAGTTGGGATTTGGCCCTTCACCCGTGCTGATTTTTACGGCTACACGTCCGGATGCTTTCACACCCAAAGCCTCATAGATCTTAACCAGAGATTCCGGAGTAATTTCACGAGTAAGATACACTTTTGACTGTGCCATCATCATGGATGCGGTCATAAGCATGATGGCAGAGATAAATAATCTGTACTTTTTCATACGTATAATATTTAATTTAGGAACTGACTACAAATATATTTATAATTTTTTGAAATATATAATGTTTTTTTGTCCATATTCTACATTATTCTTTATTTTGTCAAAGGGTAATCCTCTCTAAATAAGAATCCCCTTGCCTTGTATTCTGGAATCATTCCTGAATACGGGACAAGGGAATTTTTATATATAGTGTGTTCTTGAGAACAGTACTAAGTATAAAAGTAGAGTAATGATTTACTTTTATAATATTAACCCATTGGCGGAATTAAACATGACGGAAAAAATAGAACAAAAAGTTGTGTATGTATCTAATTTTTAGCTATATATGTAACTTATCCTTTAAACTGCCAAATGATCCGAAATTACCACAGTATTGGTAAGTTAATTTCGTTAACGGGTAATATTATTATTTACTTAATATGTCGTTACCATATCTTCCGGAATACAGATGTAATAATCACCGTGGCCAAGATAAGTACTGTCTAATTTGTTGATGTTTTCTTGTTTTACGCTATAGATAGTTTTGAACCTTGTATTTGGACGGTATATCTTTAAATACCTGATGATGCCATCGTTTGCATCTGTGTGGTAATTACCATTGAAGTGGATGAAAGGTCCTTTTAGGTTTTTGGCAATGAACCATGCCATTGTGGCGTCTTTTAAACCCTGTGACTGTCCAAGGAATTTCGGATTGGTGTTTTTGGTCTTCCCCATCATAGCCATCAGACTAAATGCCTGATCGGCCTGTTCATTAGTTTTATAGGGAATTGGAAGTTTTGGCATATAATTTTTGGCTTCAGCCGACAGTGAATCAAGATATGTAAGCCCATGATACTTTACAATATTGGCATATCTGCGTGGTACATTCGTTGCTATCAGACGTAAGTGGTGCTCATCAACAAAGTCTACAATGGGTTTGTAGTCGGTAGAATAATTAGGCCATAACCGGCATTCATCCTCAAACTGTGAGACATTGATCATTCCCTTTAGATATTCATCAATAATAAGTTGGTTGTCAGCTTCAAACATTTCCATTCCCACATCGAGGTTGCCCTTATGTGCTTTATAGAGAGATTCCAATACCTTATATTCCAACCAATGAGTTATCGGACAGTTGTGCATCTCTCCAAAGAATACGACATCTTCCTTGGCTAATTCATTGATCATTTTTTCATAGCTTATAGCTTTACCTTTGGCATCATAGAGTCGATAAACCTCTGGTGAGTTTTGTGCATGAGCATTGACTACTGCCAGAAGCAGTATAAACAGGATACTAAATAGTTTTCTCATTTTTTCTGATATAATAGGATAAGTTTGTTAAAATCTATATATTTACGGAATCCTTCCATTACGTCTTGTGGTGTAATAGCATATAGAATATCATCATAATTATTGTAGTCTTCTATAGTCTCTCCATTTTTTGTGAGTTCCATAAGTGCATTTTTCCATTCGGTTGGAGCCACGTCTGTTAAAGCCTGGCGTTTGGTTACGATGAAAGAACGTTTTATCTTGTTGAGTTCATCGCTCTTTACAGGTGTGGAACGTAGTTCATTGATTATGCCTTTCAGTTCGTTCTTCATCTTGTTGAAGTTCTCGTTTTTAACATCAATATATAGGCGGAAGAAACTGATTTTCTGTGGTACACCATGATATTGAACATCAGCAAAGGGTGAATAGACTATATTATCTTTCTCCCGTAAGATACTGAGCAGACGGTTCTCTATAACATCTCTCATGAGCTTGAATAGGAGACTGTTTTTCAGGCATGGTTTATAATTGTTTGTAAAAATGCAGTTACAAATGGTCTGTGTGGGGTCCTCATTAGGAAATTTCATCACAATGGATTTGTCCGGCAGTCTGAATGCGGTTGTATCCAGATTGAGAGGATTGGCTGGTTTCTTCATTCTTGCGAAGGTTGAAACTGCTATCTTGCAAATGCTATCGGTATTAAAGTTGCCGGTTATGATTAGCCTTAATTGTGAAGGATCTGTATAGGCCCTTTTGTAAAAAGCTGTCATATCATCAAGATTGAGATTCTCTATATCTTTTTTTGTATATGGGATATACTGAGCAGCAACAGTATTGTTACCTAAGAGTGAGTCTATTTTATTATTGATGACCCTGCTCTGATCTCTTTTCATCATCTGTGACAGAATATCTTCATGGCCATAAGTATCAAGTTCTTCTTGCTTACTAGTCTTAAATCCATCATTATCTTTGCCAGGATGATTCATTTTCTCATAAAGTAGGTTCATTACTTCCTGTGCATCTTCAGTAAAAGCAGTAACCATTGCTTGATGCCAGTAGTTTTCCATACCTATGTTCATCATCAGTTTCTTGTTAGCCATCACATCTGTCAAGGTATCCTGATTGATCGTTGCTATGCCACCCATATCTACATATCCTATAGCATCCTTAAGATGATTATAGAGACTGTCGGGGACATCTCCTACACCTCCTCTGGCGATAGCAGTAATACTGACACTATGTCCTTTTGCAAAGGTCGGGCGTAATAGGATAGTGGCTCCATTGGCAAGTTTTACTTCATCAAGTCCCAATTCATCATAATGTTTCTTTGATGTAATGATATTGGCATTATAAGGATGAGCTGCCTTGAGAATAGCTGGGACATTAACTGTCGTCTCTTTTTCACCTTCGATTTCCTTTGGTTTAACAAAGGATAAAGCGTTATTGGCATTTCCTTTATTCCAGGCCTCTAAAATGGTGGTTTTATTAATAGGCGTATGAGTTGAAGGAACATCTCTTATTCCTGCTAATATGGTTTCCTTTGATGCATTAAGAACATATTTGGCTAAAAGTTTGATGTCTTTGGCTGAGGTTTTCTTTACTTCTTTTTTGATGGTTTGAATTTCATTCTGGTCATAGATATGCCTATCTCCAAGAACAGTATAATCAATAAAATCATCACACCATCCACTTGACATTTTATCGGTAGGATCAGCTTTTATTTTCAGAAGTTTATTACCGATGGCCCATGAAAGTTCGTTTTCTTCAGGTCCTTTTTTTGCTAAGAATTTAAGTTCATCAGCAATGGTTGTCACCTGAGACAGCAGTGTATCTGCTGAGGCATTCTCAAAAGTAAAGGACAGGTGATTTTTATCAGCTAAGTACCACGCGTCTGATACCATGGTATGGATATGATGTTCGGAAATGCGTCGTTCCAGCATATTGACGAGTATATCCATTCTTATCTTTTTCACCACATGTTTTATATCACTTGACAAAATGGTATGATGTGGAATAATAAAGTCCATCTTTATCTGGCTCTCCAGACTATCAGTAATAGACATGGTGGTTATGCCAGGATCATATATTAACGGATAGACAGTAGCTTTCTTGATGTTTTTTTTAGGTACGGAAGATAATAAATTCTTTATTTTGGTTTCCGTAGCTTTTGGATCAATATTACCTATGATGATAACGGTAGCGCGTTCCGGTGCATACCAGTGATTATAGAAATCCACAAGTGTAGATCGGGATGCATTGGCAATGTCCTGAGCTCTTCCAAGTGGCATGTGCTGAGCATATTTCCCTTTGCCAATTTTCAGGTCATAAAAATCGTCGTGGGTGCTATAGCCCCGGAGTTCTTCCAGAATAATGCCCCTTTCTTTTTTAGTTCTTTCAGAGTTGATGGTAAGGTTGCTGAGTATATCACCAATAGCAAGAAGGGTAGAATCTACAATGTTTGTTGTGTGTTTGTCAATAGGCATGGTAAACCAGAAAATAGTACGGTCAAAACCTGTAAAGGCATTGATGTCACGTCCGTATTTCATACCTTGCCTTTCAAAAAAGTCAATTAGATTTCTACCGGGGAAATGTTTGGAACCATTAAAGGTCATGTGTTCCAGAAAATGCGCGACACCTTTCTGGTTTTCGTTTTCATCTATGGACCCTACATTCATTACCAGTCGGCATTCTACATTATGTCGTGGAAGGTTATTGTTCTTGATAATATAATGTAAACCATTAGGCAAAAAGCCTTCCCTTGTAGAAGGGGGAAGGCTGATGTAATTGATGCTCTTGGCTCCAATAGTGAGTATAGATGTTAGCAATAAAACTGCTGTGACTAATCTTTTCTTATTTAATGTCCTCATCTGTTAATTACTTATGCATGGTGTAGGCAGCGTTTATTTTTATATAGTCATAAAGAATCATTCCGGAGCCATAGTCCCAAGAAAAATTGAAGGACATTGTACCCTTGTTGAAATCATATTTTGCACTTGGTGCAGTAAAGTTACTGAGTGTTGCTCCATAAGCGTCTTTGGATACATCACTGTTTCCAAGATAGTATGATGGATTGAAAGTGCTATATTGGTTAATGAGATCCTGAATGGAATATTCGACCGTATTTTCCCCTTCAGATATATTGACTGTTTTCCCGGCTTTAGCCATTTCATTCAGTCTCGTCCATACTGAGTAGTTGTAACTGAAAGGAACTTTGGTTATAGTAGAGCCATCTTCATTGCTGGTAGCTTTCGTGAAGTTTAGTGTCCCATCATCATTCAAAGTGATATTGTCAAGAGATGAAGTAAAGGTTTCTGTACTCTTGTTATAGTTTACGATATTTGTAAGAGCGGCAGAAATAGGGTCAGCGGAGAAGTATCCATCCGGGTCCTCAGTTGTACAACGTAGAAGTTTCTCATACATGAAAGATTCCAACCCCATCGGATTAGTAACCATCTTTAATACAGGCTTTTCAGATGTTGCGTTTCCACTCAAGGTGATGATTGACTGACCGTCAATGATGCGGGTATCATTACCGTTGTTTTCTGCACCCTTGTCATCATTGCCATAGGTGATTGTGGTCTTTACATCTACCATACCTAATACTTTTGTCAGGTCAATACCAAGATTTGTTTTGTAACCTTCAATTAGTTTTAGCTGATCAGCTGTAAGCTCCGGGACCGCAGCATTAGGTTTTATCGTAATGGCTGCGCCTTCATTTGAAATGGGGTGCATATTATTTTCAGAACAAGATACTACTTTGACATAAACCACTTCTTGAGCTCCGAGGATATTCTGATTATTCGAGAGTATCTTTACAGTTGCAGTTTTCTGGCCTGCAGGAAATGTTACTTGATTCTGGCTGAGTTTTACAGCACCTTTATCATCTCCTGAGAGCGTGAGGTCAACCGTAGCATCCTTGCTTAATGAGTAGGCAAGTGTAAGAGTTACGTCAATACCTTTTGTGTAGTCTTCGGTCATTTCACTTTCACCATTGACTGCTAAAGTTACGTAGTTTGTCATTTGCTCAGAATTGTTGGAATTGCTGCTGCAAGATGCTAATCCGATTATGGCAAGGAGAAGCATAAGTGTTAACTTTGATGTTTTCATAATTCTCTTTTATAAATTTATTGAGTCTATTCCTAAATGTCTGTTTTTTGATTTTGATAAAACGTTGCTTTTGATTAGTTTGTTGGCCGTATTCTTTCATTCGTCAGTTATCTCTAATACAGCCTCTTTCTTAATTTACTTATTTTTTCTGTGCTGGTGAGGTAGTAGTTGAATACCTCTTATTAAATGTATGATTGAACTTAAATGTCATTTGATGGATTAATGTCAGCTGCCAGAAATATATTACTGGTAATTGATTCTCAGAAAGTCTTTTTACCTATTGATATTATCCAGTGTATTCAAAAGTTGTTCTGAATGGCTTGCCTATAAATCTAATTCCTCTTAATGGGCCATCCATTATTCTGAGTTACCGCATCATTATAACGGTATTCTGAAGCTGGAATTGGGAATGTCCATCGGTAATCTGTTGACTGAATGGTTGATCTTGTTGAATTTCCCCAAGCGGCATAACGTGGGAGAGTTTCAGTATGTGTACGTTTAAGATCGAAGTAGTTTTGGCCTTCGCCAACAAATTCCTTGTATTTTTCTTTAAGAATACTCTGAATGAGTTCGTCTCCTGTCAGATCATCACTTAACGGATTTGCTCCTTCTGCATTAAGGTAGGCATTAATAGTTCTAATTGCTATATTTCCTTTCTTTAACCGAGCATAGGCTTCGGCTGCAATAAAGTAAGCCCCGGCATAACGCATACGATTGATATATGATATGGTCCCATTTTCTTTATTCGTTTTATTGTATTTTCCCAGTAAGTTGTGATTTATTCCAGAAATGGTTTTGGGATAAATGGCCCAATTCTTTCTGCCGTCATTCTCAGAATAAGTAAATTCCGGATTTACAGCAAAATAATCTCCTTCATCACTAAACTGGATTGTGGCATAATAAGAGGAATTAGTGTTGAAAGCAAAAATTCTACCGGCATAAGAAGGATTGTCCCAGATTCTTTCATAATTGTTCTTGTCTATGTAACTGGCATCACAAACATCTATGAGTTGTTGGGCATATTTTGCTGCATTCTCATAATCACCTTCATAAAGACTGACTTCAGCCAACAGATAGATAGCTGCCTTCTGAGATAACCATCCGTTGGAAGTGGGGGTGTTGTTGACAGTTGCTGCTTCTGAAAGTAATCCTTTGATATAATTAACACTTTCAGTCTTGCTAGAACGAGCTTTATACTCTACACCCGTTTTTGTCTTGATAATCATGCCAGCCTCGTCTGTTTTGTTGTCATACGCAGAAGAAAAGAGTCGAAGAATGTCAAAATATGCCATAGCTTTGAGAGTTTTTCCCTCTGCTTTTATGTCATTGAGCATTGTCGAATCAGAAGATTGTTCCAACTTTACGTTTGGTAGTCTGTTCAGGAGTATATCACAATTGGCAATGCAGTTATAGTAAGTTAACCAACTTTCTGAAGCAAAATTGCTTAAGGTCTTATCTTGCCATAGATAAAGATTTTGTTGTCCAACGTCTTTCCCGGAAAGATTTGTTAAGCAAAAGTCATTTCCAATGGTTGAAAGTTCGTATTCATAATGTGGATATAGCAGATAACATGATGTCAGCAAGGAACGTGCTGACTTGATGCTGTTGATGGCATTGGGATCTGAATATAAATCTGGAGGTGGAACATTAATAGAACATGCACTGAATGTTATCGTCATTGTAGCAAAACAAAGAGCGTTGAGAATTTTCTTTCTAAACATAATATTTTTCCTTTACTTTAGATTTAGAATGTCAGATTTAAATTAAAGGTATATATAGGTTGGGTAGTACCAGCCAATTGACCACTTTCAGGGTCACTTTCATTGTAGTTTGTCCATGTAAAGAGATTGCTGCCTTGTATACCAATAGTAGCGTATTGGATGAAAGGTAAATGCTTATTCATCCATTTTGATGGGATCCGATATTTCAGTGAGAGCATTGAGAGTTTGATATAATCGCTTTTTCCTATCGTTCTTGAATTAGGATAAAGCGCAATGTTCTCTTCTGCAGTACTTGAGGTATAAAATGGGGTCCAATAAGTTTTATATTCATCTCCTTGTTTGAACCACATCTTTTCAGTCTGACCATGAACGGCATTTTGATTAGCTTTATCTTTGTTACGTACATACGAATAATTAAATCGTTGAACGCCACCATGTACATAATAGAAATCCATGTCTAATTCCAAAGTCTTGTAGGTGCAACTTAAATAAAAGCTGCCTGTATATGGAGGGGTCATGTGTCCAAGAGCTACAACATCATCCTTTGTCAATACTTCTGTAGCTTGTTTCTCGCCACTTGGTGTACTGAATACAGGATAACCCGTTAACGGGTTTATTCCAAGTGATTTTGGCCCATATAATACATCATAACTTTTTCCAACCTCGTAGTCAGGGACCAAAGCATCTTCTGTACTATAGATCTTGTCAGTATAATAGAGATTAAGTACTTTGTTTTTATTATATGCCAAATTACCGCCAATACTGAAATGCCAGTTATAAGAGTCTAAAATCTTTGCATAGACATTTATTTCAATACCTTGATTTTGAAGGACTCCGATATTTCTCATCAGTGTCGTATAACCTGTAGATGATGGGATAGGTACATCCAGAAGAGCATCTTCTGTCTTTCTGTTGTACCAACTGAGATCAAATGACAGACGATTCCAAAGGCCAAGACTTATGCCCATATCAAAATTCTTGTTTTGTTCCGGGACGAGGTCACTGTTGTATAATGACACGAATTCCAAGGGGCGTTGATTCTCATAACTTGATGTGGAATATTTAAAACTTGCAACGGTCGAAGAAACGGATACACCGTTCAAGTTGGCTGTTACGCCGTAAGAAGCTTTTAGGTTCAATAGTGTAAGTACCTTGTTTCCCTTTAGAAATCCATAGTTGCTGGGGGTCCATCCTATTCCCACGGCCCATGCGCTGTTCCATCTTTTGTCTTTTGGGAGAATAGAAGAACCATCGTGTTTATAAGTTGCATACAAATCATATAAGTTGTTATAGGTATAACCGGCAACAAGGCCGTAACCAAGTTGGGCATTTTTGTCTCTTGGAGCACTTACATAAGGCTTTCTGTTACCATTCAAGGATTGGTTGATGGCTGCTGCAGAGTTGAGCTCTCCTACGCCATAGCCTTTCATCAATTCATCATCTATGTTTGTAAGATAATAGTCCATATTGGCACCAATCGTTAAATCATGCTTCTCTGCGAAGGTATGATTATAGGTGGCCCGAATGTTTGAAGTGATATTGCTGGTAGTATTCTTGTACTTGGAATAGATGCCTCGTTCTATTTCCGGAACGCCTTTGTGAATCTCTGAGTAGGCAGTAGAGGGAGTGAACTGATGCCCTTCGTCAAGGAGAAAATCCAATCCTGTTACGGCTGCTATATCTAAACCAATTACAGGGGTAAGAGTAAATGATGCTGTGATTCCCGCATCTTTATTGCTTGATTCGGCTTGATATTGATGCATGAGGTCTGAATAGGTCTGTCCTGGGAATGACCATAGCTCGCCAGTCTTCTGTTCATAAGGATTCAATTGGTAAATTAGAGCAGTCGGGTCGTTGCTTGTTCCATTGGCGGTCTTGGCCTTTTCATAGTTCCCGTTTATGCTTAACATAAAATACCCTATTTTTCCTAATCTTTGATCCAGATTTAATCTCAATCCCATGCGTTGTTTATCATTGCCTTCTATTCTACCACCTTGGTAAGAATAGTTACCTGAAATATAATAAGTGGTCTGGTTGTTGCCACCTTTTACGCTTAAGTTATGACGGTGATAAAGATTGTTATGTAAAAGAGTCTTGAACCAATCAGTGTTAATACTGCGTAGTTGGTCAAGTTTGTTTTTGCCTTCTGCTATCAGATTTGTCAGATTAGGGTCATTGGCGTAGTATTTCTTGAAGTAATCTTCACTATATCTATAACCTGGGGTTTCTGGATTTTGCAGCAGTCTTTCCAATTCAAGTTTTTCGTCAGAGTCCATCATCTTGATGCCTTTTCGACCTCTGGCAGTCATACCTACATTCATGCTGTAACTTACGGTAGTTTTACCTTGGTAACCACGCTGAGAAGTAATTTCCAATACCCCGTTGGCTGCTTTTACACCATAAAGTGCACAGGCAGCAGCATCCTTTAACACCTTAATGTCTCTAATATCTTCCGGATTTAGATTATAGAAGGTTTCAGAAGAGATAACTTGCCCGTCCATTACATATAAAGGCTCATTTGTAGCATTTCCTTTTCTTAAAGAAGAATTGCCACGAATACGAATCTTGGGATTGGTACCAAGCTCACCGGAATTGATGACTACAAGTCCGGGGACCTGACCCTGCAGAGAAAGTGCAAAGTCTATCATGGGCTTTGCATCAATTCGTTTCATGTCCATAGATTGAACTTGACCGCCAATGCCTCGGATATCAATGGCATTAATATTGGTCTTGGCTTTTACTACAACTTCGTCTATCTGTTTGGCATCTTCTGCCATGACAATGTTTAGCTTTGCTCTATTATTAATAAGCACGGATTTGGCTGTATATCCTATACAGGTTACAGAAAGTTTTGCATTTTGTTCCCAGTTGCCTTTGATTGCATATCTGCCATCTGCATCCGTTACTGCTCTGCAATTGGTACCTTCAATCCGTACACAAGCACCGATCAGGGGTTGTTGATGGTCATCTTGTATATAGCCAATTAGTGTAGTTACTGCATCTTGTGCACTGATTCTAATGGTAAATAAAATACTTAGCAAAATGGTTATTAAATCTCTGATTAAATCTCTCTTTGACATGTCTGATGTATATTTTAGTGCAAAGTTATTAAAAAAAACTGAATTTTAAACATTTTTATATATAAATCATACAGAATAACGTAAATAATTTGTTTATGTAATCAACTTAAATGAGAAATACACAAATTAAAACAATTTTTAGTGCAAAATGATAATTGATGAGTATCTCGTAAATCAGTATGTGAGTTTCTGCAAACTTTTTCATTCCGTTTTGAAGTTCGTATAATAAGAGTTTTGTAATTTTTTTTGCATATATAAACAATCTTCTTGATTTACCCCGCAAAGGTATTGAGATATGACGATATGGGCAATACTCTAAAATAATGATTTCTTAGTTGAGTATAGATTCTGATATGTAGTTGTGTCGTGAGTTATCTTCGTTTTGAGAAGAATGTTTAGAGAGAGTTATATGGAAACCGATTCTTTCCTGACGGTCAAATGTCAGATAGATGTCAGGTTCTTTTTTTGCCATTATGCTTCACTCCTTTTATCTTTGCCTCAAAAAACAAACAGAGATGAAAAGAATAGGTTTGATTTTATTGGTGGTTATCTTGGTATTACCCGCCGTTGCCCAGAAACAGAAAGAAATACAGTTGGACGAAGTAAAGGTGCAGGCTGCAAAAGTGGTAAACAAGGCAGATGGCAAATTGTTCCTGCCTTCGGATGCTCAAAAGCAGAGCTCTACTAATGGTTATAGTCTGCTTGGCAAATTGTCTCTTCCTGATATTCGGGTGGATGTGGTAATGCATACGATTAAGACTTTAAATAATAAAGGTGAGGTCCAATTGCGTCTCAACGGCGCACTGGCTTCTAAAGAGGACTTGTTAGCTTTGGATCCTAAGTGCATCAGAAATATTGATTTTATTGATAATCCTGGAGTAAGGTACGGAGAGGGGATAGCTTATGTCATCAATATCAGGACTAGCCGTGGTAATTCTGGATATACGTTAGGTTCAGAATTGACAAATTCAGTGACGACCTGGGATGGAGACCATACTGTCTACGCCAGGCTGAACCATAAAAATTCGGAGCTGGGCCTGGTCTATGATTTCTCATATTGGGATTTTAATGGTAATAGAAATAAGGAATATGCTGACTATCTGTTGAATGATGGTACACATTATAAGATCTCAAGGGAAGATCAGCAAACACGTAATCGTAAATTCTGTAACAACATTGAACTGAAATATAATCTGGCTGATTCTGCTTCTTATGTCTTTCAGGCAACGCTCTCAGGTGATTTTAGTCACGATCCTAGTAGTTTCAATAATCGTCGAATCATTGACGGTACCCGGAACTATGAGGTAATGGCGCTGGACAGAGGAAAAAGTTTTTCTCCTGTCCTCGATCTTTATTTATATCATCAACTGGCCAGACATCAGTCTGTAACGGCTAATATTACAGGTACCTCAATATCTACCCGTAAGCATGATTTTAATAATGAAGGGTCTGATTATGAATATCATATTGCAGGTCATACCTGGTCGCTGATGTCGGAAGCCGTTTATGAAAACCGGCTGAAACCGTTCTCTCTTTCTTTCGGTTTGCAGCATCTTGTCAAATATACCCGGAATGTCTATAGTGGTGATGTGGAATCTGTGAATTACATGCATAACAGTAACCTCTATCTTTTTGGAGAACTGAAGGGAAACATAAAAAGTATCGGTTATGTCGCAGGTCTGGGAGCCAGCGATGCACGTTATTCTCAGGGAACATACCATTATCATTTCTGGATGTTCCGGCCGAAAGCTACCTTGACTTATACTATCTTGAAACCATTAAGTTTGAGATATAGTCTTGAGGTCTACCAGCATACTTCTCTGGTTGCCATGATTAGTGATACGAAGATTCGGCAGAACTCAATGGAATGGACCGTGGGCAATCCGAATATTGAGCCTAACCGTGTAATCAAGCATCAGGTGATGCTTGCCTGTACCTTACCTCGTCTTACTTCACAACTGGATATGGAATACCGGGTAAATACAAATTGTAATATGGCCAGTTATACTCGTACGGCCGATGATCAGTTCTATTATACTCAGAAGAATCAGCATAGCATTGATCTATTCTTTATTCGGAATAGTTCCACTTATGATATTCTGCCGGAGAAGCTATCTGTTTCTGTCAATGGTGGTATTTTCCGTTTCTTTAATCATGGTGACAACTATAGACATTATCTCACAACTTATAGTTATGGCGGGAGCATTCAGGCCTATCTTGGAAAATGGACATTTACGTTTAATGCAGATAACGGTTGGAAGTTTATGGAAGGTGAAACTTTGGACCGCCAGGGATCTGCTACCTACCTTACGTGCAGTTATCATCTGGGCAATTGTGATATCTCTCTGTATTGGCAACATCCCTTTGAGAAGGATCCTGAAGTGAATTATTCAGAACTGGAGAATGAGAATATCCGGAAGAAGATGACCATGCGTGGTTCTGATTATGGCAATGGACTTACTATCGGATTTTCCTGGAAGTTGAATAGGGGGCATAAATATCGTGATATTCAGAAAAAACTTAAGAATTCTGATACACAGACAGGGATATTATAAGTAAAACTTATATAGCAATAAACTACCGTATGCTGAACATGAAGGATGGTGGTTTAAGAAATATTTTCTTTTGATGGTTGATCATCTTTCTTTGTGTAAGACCATGACTACTGGTATGGATGCTAAAATTCCTATAATAATTCTTGCCAGCTAATCATGATCTTTGATTTGATATGGATTTAGAAACGATTGTATTTTTTCTACGAATAGTTCGTAAAATGTTAAAATACAGTCTGTTTTTTATATTTTAACTCTTTATAGGTCTTTCTTGTTACGAAAGTTTCGTAGATTTGCAATCATAAATATATCGCTATGAAAAAGTTGACGAAACAAGAGGAAGAAGTGATGAAAGTCATTTGGAGTTTAGGTTCCTGTGGAGTGAAGGATATCGTGGATCAATTACCGGAACCACAACCTCCTTATACGACAGTCGCTTCAATTGTCAGTAACCTGAAGGACAAAAACTTTGTCGTTCAGGGCAAACAAGGTAAAGCTTATATCTATCAGCCGGCTATTACGGAGAATGATTACAAGAAGAGATTTATGAAGGGCTTTGTCCATGACTATTTTCGTAATTCCTTCAAGGATATGGTCAGTTTCTTTGCTAAAGATGAACAGTTGACACAGCAGGACTTGCAGGACATCATCCATGAGATAGAGGATGGTGAAGATAAGAAATAACTTTTTAAAGATTGGATGATGGCTATTTATATTCTGAAAACCAATGTAATGCTGATATTACTTTATGGCTTTTATCGGTTGATGATGAAGCAGGATACTTTTTTCAATTATCGGCGCTTTATATTACTTGCCCTGATTGCGGTGAGCATCTTTGTTCCCTTTCTTGACTTGACTGGTTTGCTCCAGGGAAATACGACTGCCGAGAGCATAGCTGGTACTTATGCCAGTTTCATAACTCCTGTTATTCCGGTGTACGCTTCTTCCGCTGCATTGACATGGAAGGATATTGTCTGTGGCGTCTATTTGTTTGGCGTAGCAATACTTGCCATTCGATTTCTCTGGCAGCTTGTCAGCATATTCTCTTTGGTTCGCCGTACTCCTTCACAGAAAATGGAAGGTACTCTCATACATATCCTGCCGGAAGGAGAGAGCCCTTTTTCTTTCATGCAATGGATATTTGTCAATCCTGATGCCCAGACATCTGAACAACTCCATGAGATTATGGTTCATGAACGGACTCATGCACGTCAATGGCACTCTGTAGACATTCTCCTTTCCGAGATGTTTTGTATCTTCTGCTGGTTCAATCCTTTTAGTTGGTTGATGAAGAGGGAAATACGTCTCAATCTGGAGTATCTTGCCGATGAGTCTGTACTGGACAAGGGAACAGCGCGCAAGTCCTATCAGTACCATCTGCTCGGTCTGGCTTATCACCCGACGAAAGATAATCTGACGAATCAATTTAATGTATTACAACTCAAAAACCGTATTAAGATGATGAATAAGCATCGTACAAATGGAAGGGGAAAGGCAAAGTATTTACTTTTTATTCCATTGATAGTGGCAATGCTGGCTGTCAGTAATATTGAATCCATAGCCAGGACAGGTAAAGATTCTGAGTTGAACCTCAACCTTCAGGAAACACATCATCAGGTGATGTCTTCGAAAGAACCGACTAAAATTTATGATTACTGTGATCGGATGCCGGTCTATCCCGGAGGTGTCAATTCCATGATGGCTTTTCTGTGCAAGAATGTAAAGTATCCGAAGGCTTGTCAGAAAGCTGGATTGCAGGGGGAAGTGTTGGTGCAGTTCGTTGTAGAGGAGGATGGCTCTGTTTCTCATGTCAAGGTAGTCCGTCCGGTTAACAAGGCTTTTGATGCAGAAGCTTTGCGTGTAGTTAACTTGCTACCACATTGGCAGCCTGGTTATGAACATGGTAAGGCCGTGAGAGTGAAGTATGATATTCCTATCAGTTTCCGGTTGCATTGATTTTAAAAGGATTTGAATACCACAATACATTTGAAGATGAATATATGGCTATGAATAGAAAGAAAATGTTCTTATTGTTGGCTGGTATCCTGCTCAGTCATTTAGGAATCAGTGCAGGAAATCGAATGAGTTTGATGGCATCCGGTGATAGTTGTGTCAGCCATTATGATTATTTTCATGCTTTGCAGTATTACCGGCAGGCACAAAAACAATTGAATGATTTTCAGATACAAACGAAAATAGCCGATTGCTATTATTGCCGCTCTGATTTCAAATCCTGTACGGATCTTTTAAAAAAGATTGATGAAGACAGTTTAAGCCATGATGCCTTTCGAGAGATCTTTTATTCTTATGGGGCAATGAAGCAATCTGGCTCACAGGTGTATTGGGGTAATCAACTCCTGTCTCGTTATCCGATGGACAGCAAGATTCTGGCAGATTTGATGCATGTCTATTCAACGGATGATGTGCTGCAACCCCAGAATGCGATAGAAGTGGGACTGAAATATTGCAAGACGGATTCGGAGAATATTGATGTCAATCGTGCTTTGGCTGAAGCTTATTTCACCAATCGGGATTTCAATTCCTCCTTGGGCCAATACCAACGGCTTCTGCAGGAAAGGGATACTACTTATTCCGGATTGTATCATATTGGGTTATGCTATCAGTACCTGGACCAGATGGATTCTGCGCGGGTATACCTTCAGGCAGCAGTGTCCCGATATCCGACTTATCCTGTGGCCTATTATATGCTTGGGGTAGTGGAAAACCGCCTTGGAGACTTCTCGGAAAGTTGTACCAGTTTGGAAAAAGCGGCTAAGTTGTATCTGCCTGATCCTACATTGATGTATATTATCTATAAGTGTCTCGGCCAGTCTTATGCGGGACAGCAAAAGAACAGTCAGGCTATTGACAGTTGGACGACTGCTTTAAAATATCAGGATGATCCGGATTTGAGAAGTAAGATGGAGGAGTTGCAGCAATCAAACAAATGAGGATAGGATGAAAATAGACAGAACTTCAGGTGAAAAGAAAATGCTAAAGAGACTGATCTGGATTGTTGTCATGATTCTGGCTATAGATACCTCTCTGAAAGCCCAGAAAGCCGATTCCCTTCGCATGGATAGTATTATTCATTCTTTACCCGAAGTGATGGTCAAAGGTGAACGTCCTACAGTGAAAGTGGTACAGGGTAAACTTGTATATGATGTGCAGAAACTGGTGGAAAAGAAGGCTGTAGACAATATCTATGATGCGTTAAAGGAGATTCCGGGTGTTACCGAACAGGAAAAGTCACTCACCCTGGGTGGGATGCCTGCGACGGTCGTTCTTGATGGCAAAGTGACGACCATGACATCAGAACAACTCATGACGCTACTGAAAACACTTCCGGCAAGTCGCATTGACCAGGTTGAAGTGATGTACAGTGCTCCTGCCAGAATGCAGGTACACGGTGCACTCATCAATGTCCTGCTTAAGCATTCTGCCGGTAAAGATACTCCCTTGTCCGGAGAACTTAATACGTCTTGGGACCAGGACCACGATGCAAACTTTGGGGAACGTGCCACCTTATTGTATGAGAGGGGTAAGTTCTCGATGGATATCATGTATAAGCACAGTCATGGCGATGATTATAGCACTAAAGACGAAACTTCTCTTCACACTTTGAATGATGGTATGGTACATGATATCACGACCCATGAGGTAGATCAATATAATAGTTTTGGGCATGAATATCGTATCGGAATGGATTATACCTTTTCCAAAGACCATCAACTCAGCTTTGTCTATACAGGTAATTACGATAAAGATCATAGCCATCAGAATATTACAGAAAGTGTCAAGGGTACGACCCGGATCAATGAACATACATGGCTTCATAATCTGAGGCTTGACTATCATACCCCTTTTGGATTGAAGGCAGGAGTTGAAATAACCTGCTATCATAATCCGGAAATGCAATATCTGAATAGTACTCTTCCTACAGGCTCTCTCAACTATACTGTTGATAATGATCAGAAGATTAACCGTTGGAAGTTTTCTCTATCTCAGGAGCAGAAACTGAAAGAGGGATGGAGCATCAATTACGGAGCTGTCTATACTACCAGTATTGATAATAGCCGGCAATATTATATGGAGATGAAACAGTCTGCTGGTGATGACCCCATGTCATCCTCTACCAGAAAGCATGAGGATGATGCCAGCCTTTATTTCGGATTTAATAAGGACTTCGGTACTAAACTGATGCTTGAAAGTTCTTTGTCAGGAGAATATTATCACACCTCTGTGTGGCACCAGTGGTATGTCTATCCTGTATTCACCCTGACCTGGCTTCCCGCTACAGGTCACGTGTTCCAACTAGGCATGAGTAGTAACCGGACTTATCCCGATTATTGGACGATGACCAATTTTATCACTTATGATAATGGGGGATATAATGAGATAACCGGTAATCCTTACCTGAAACCATCCAGCAAATACCAGCTTCAACTTGTCTATGTGTTGAAAGACAAATATCAGTTTGTGGCATGGTTCGCCCATACCAAGGACAAGTTTACTCAGACACCTTACCAGCGCCACGACCGTCTTGCGATAAATTATCAGTATCTGAATCTCAATTTTCAGCAGCAGGTAGGCCTTCAGGCGGCCGTTCCGTTTAAGGCAGGATCATGGCTTGATACGCATTTTACGCTTTCCGGTGTATGGATGCGGCAGAAAGATGATGATTTCTATGACATTCCATACGACCGGAATATTGCGTTTGTTATGGCTGAAATAAACAATACCCTTACGCTTGCTACCAAGCCTGATATCACCATGTCTGTTGACGGAATGATTCGCTCGAAAGCTATTCAGGCTACTTATGATTTGCCTGCATCTGGAAATCTTGACTTGAGCGCGCGCTGGCAGTTCTGGAATAAACATGCTATTCTGAAGTTTTTCTGTAACGATCTTTTTGAGACTTCTTCCATTAACCCACGCATTGACTTCAAGGGGCAGAATCTTCGTATGGATTTTTCCTGTTATCGTGAATTTGGGATCTCCTTCACTTATAAGTTCCGGGGATATAAGGAAAAGAAGCGTGCAACTGTAGATACATCAAGATTCAAGACGCAATAGGGTTGGCATAAGCCATTAAGCCTTTTTCTTTGATTTGATCCTTGCCCTGATGGTCCTGATTGTTCCGGGGCTGATAGCCATGATCTCCTCTATTTCCTTGTCGGTTTTCTTCATGCATCTTAAGATGATGCAAAACTGGTATCTGGGTGACAAATTGTCGAAATCCCTTTCCAGATGATCAATCAGTACCAGATCTATGAGTTTATAGTATTCTATAAAACGGATAAACTCCTTTTTCCCCCATGTCACGGTATTCCCTCCATCGGCAATCTGATCATATAACCGTTTGCCATTGTGTTGCATTTCCAGTTCGGCCTAGATATGAACATGAGCACGAGCGGAAACATCAGCACGGACTTGGAATACAATTACAAATCATTCCAACTCGACACCTACCTCATAAAGACCTTTTTTCATGACCGCATGGGGCTGAGGTTCTTTGTCGACAATGTGTTAAATATTAATCATACAAAATTATTGAGGTCAACGAATAATATAGATATGCGTCAGTGGTACGATAATGGTAGAAGACATTCCGGCTGAGTTTCAGCTATGAGATAAATCCAACGAAGAAAAAGTACAAGGGACAGGCTTCAACTAATGAAATAAACAGACTGTAAATGAGATTTCCTTTTTATCTCCAGACTTCACCGAAGTTCTACCGGCTGAAAGAGGACCCCCAGAAGAAAATCCATTCCTTCTGTTTTCTCTCGGGCTATGCCCGGCCTTACAGGAGGTATTTCGCCCAGATTGTCCTCGGACTGGTCGCCGGCAGCCTGCTGCAGCTCGTCCTGCCATTTCTCACCCAGTCCATCGTCGATGTCGGCATTGCCGGCCGAAACAATAGTGTTAATTACTAATTAGTCATATTGTATTAGTTTTCCATCTACAGGAAGAGTCATGACTTCTTGAACTTGACCAGCAGCTTTTCCGATACAGTAGCACATCAATATGTTGAATGTCATTTTTTTCTTTTGGCATATCTTACCAGATTAGGCACATCTAATGTTTTTAATAAAGTGACCATTGGTATAGGTGTCTGCTTCCATAATGCACAAGCTTCTACTTGATTCGTTTGCTCTGGAGTTATTTCTTTTATCATCTCTTTATAAGAGATTGTTTATATCTCCGTTCATAATGTTTTTAATATTCTTTTTTACTTTTTCTGCAGGCCATTCCCACCAGCGGAGGCTCATCAGCTTTTTGATCGTTGCATCATCAAATCTTTTACGGATTTCTTTTGCAGGTACTCCACCAACAATAGTATAAGGTGCAACATCTTTTGTAACAACAGCTCGTGTTCCTATTATAGCGCCGTCACCAATAGTAACACCTTGCATAATTACGGCTTCATATCCGATCCAGACATCGTTGCCGATGATAATATCACCGTTGTTGTCCCAAGCTTGTGCTACGTCCCATTCATTAAGTTCCCATTCGTCAGGAAAGACAGGAAAGAGAAAAGTAGAAAGTGATCTTAAAGTGTGGTTACCACCGGTGAACATAAATTTTGCTCCACATGCAATAGAACAGTATTTACCGATTATGAGCCTCTCCTTGTTGCATAACGGATAGTGATACAATACATTATTATGTTCAAAATCACAAGGATTATTGACGAAATCATTATAAATAGTGAAGTCGCCGATACTGATATTTGGGTCTTTTACTACAGACTGGAGATAAACACTTTCTTTTCCATTGTTTCCTTTACGAGGATATATCTTTTTTGGATCCATCTTCTATAAGTTTAGGATTAAATCATTTTTTGTTTTTTACTGTTATTCTGAATGTACATTTGTCAAATCCTCCCAGAACGGTGCCTATGGTTTTTACTTCAAAATCATTATCCGGAAATAATTCGTGTAATACAAATAATATACTTTGCCTTGAACATTCACAGTGAACTTCTGATTTTGTGAATCCCATATTGTACATGAAGCATAGACATTTAGGATATCCCATTTCGTAAATGCGCCCTGGTTCTATTACTCTTTGAAAGGAATATTCAGAGTCTTCCTGTTCTGAAAAGAAGGAATCCATATTTCCTTCACACTTTTCATATCTGGCTTTGAGGAAAGGTAAAACACCATGAGAAACACAATTTATAGCACATTTTCTGAATATTACGCTTTGTTGGGATGGCGGGAGCTGTGCTATCTGCTGTTCCATTTCGTTGACATAATTTTGTGCCAGATTCAGTTCTTCTTTATCCATAACGATCTTTATTTTTTATTTTGGGTTGTCGTGTTTTCTTTGTTATTTACAAAGAAGGAAGCTATATAGGCTGTATATGTACCAAACAGGCCTACTCCGCAGATCATCAGCATCGTCCCGATAACTCGACCTGGATTTGTAACAGGATATTTATCGCCATAACCAACAGTAGTGATCGTTTCAATAGTCCACCATAATGCGTCACTAGCTGTTTTTATATTGCTGTTGGGAGCTTTTTCTACATTTAAAATAGCAATAGATGAAAATATAATCATTAGTATTGTAATTATAAAGACAGATACCATAGTCCCTTTAATTTTACTTTTAAAAATATACCGAACTATTATCTTAGTAGATCTGAATGCTCTGAGTATTCTTAGGAGTCTGATAAGTTTGAATAAACGTCCATATCTGAGATAAGTGAATGTAGGGATACTGGATATAAGGTCAATCCATCCCCAACGCATAAAAGCAAGTTTGTTTTTTGCGGTATAAAAATTATGTATAAAGTCTATCAGAAAGATAATGCAGATAAAGTTATCAATCATATCTAATAAATCCATCATGTTTTTAGAAAGATGGCAGACTGTTGAGATAAACAATGCAATAAGTACATATGCAGATAGTACGATAATAACAAAGTCAAAAAGGCTAAATTTGTCATGATTCTTTAATTGAGTATTTGCTACCATAATATTTAATAATGAATGTTTAAATATTTTGTCTTTACGCTTCTTTGTTTTATTAAGAAAAAGATATTCTTTGCTTTACTTGAAAGTTGTCTATCAGTAAATTATAGAAAATTTTAATCCTTTGTCTATTTATTGGTTGATTGTATGATTCTTATTTTCATCATTTCAGAAATGCCTTTGGAGTACACCTGCATTACGCTTGAAAAACGCACAAAGTACTGCGGATACTGAAAACCGAGACTGTAAGCGATCTCGTTTACTGTACTATGACCATACAGTGAAATATTGTCTCACGTTCATCATCGGGTTGAGTGTTTCAAATCCGAACAAGTCATCATACTTCGCGATGGAAATACATCTGATAATCTCTTCCATATGCAGCTTTTTGTTACAAAGTTACTATAAATATGTTGAAAATGTCATATTTTCTTTGAAAAGCCACACAAGATTTACATATAAACAGACCTTTTGTTCTCATTCTTTCTTCTTCTCCGACCAAATGGTAGTTTTCTCCGAAATCAGGGTACCAATGCTATAATGAAATCGTTGTATTTTAGCGCCATAATAAGAAGCTAACATTATGAAAACAATAAAATTGAACAACGGGATTGAGATGCCGACCAGATCATCGTACTGGACAAGGGCCATATTGTCGAGAGGGGCAACCACCGCACACTGACGGCAAAGAAGGGCTATTACTATGAACTGGTGAAGAACCAGCTGGAACTTGGAAACTGAAAGGAAAACATTCGGATATGGAAAAAGGACGGAATAACATAGAACTCCGCAGCGGGAAGGTGAGGAACATCATCGGGCAGATTCCACCCTTCTGGGTCAGGACAGGCACCATCGTGATCATATCCTCATCTTCGAGGGCAGGGACGACATTTCCTTGTCCTCCAGGATCGGCAGGACAAACGATTCGGTATTACAAGGGACGGGGAGGATTATTTCTCCGCCGTCATACCCGTAAAGGACCGGGACGCTGCACGGTACCGGCTGGTCCCCGGCATGAAAGTACAGGCGGCCTGCACGGTCAGTGACCGGACGGTCTGGCAGAGAATCTGGGCAAGATGATTCCGTGTTTACTTATACTATAATGGAGAGTTATGGGATTCTTCTGAATATGACAAAGTGGACCCCTATACACCGAATATTCTGTATACCGAAGCAGGTAAAGGAACTTATACGCTTATCATCAGACTTGATGAATGATGTGGAAGCCACGCTTTTCTTTACTTTTGGAGTTGTCTGCAGATCGGATAGCCTATGAAAGTTTCGGGATTTATATGAAGAAATGGAATTCAATGATTTGTTTATTTGATTGAATATCATTGCCTTACAGTTTGATTAGACAATAGATTTGAGAATTTTTAAGAATAGATTTGAGAATTATTGCTTGCAGATTTGAGAATATTTATATAGCTTTGCCCTTTATTTATAGTCCCTGAATTAGTCCCTGAATCTATTCACAAATGAATTAATTCGGGTACAGAATATACGTTGAACCCCTTCATATATTTGTGTTTTAATATATACTATGTTTATATTTAACCGCTTTATATGATGTTAATACATTGATTACTTATAGTTATATACAAAGATAAATGAATCTTTTAATATCGGCAAGCGAATTAGGATGTCAGCCGATATGAATAGAGCATAATAACCTGAATATGGAAAAAGAACTTTGAATTTGAATCAAAAGCAACTTGCCGTGGGCTCCTAGCGGTAGGAATCCAGGATTTATCAGATTCGGAGAGTATTTTTCATTTATATTCTATTTTTTTCTTATTTGTGTGTCACAAAACTAGTTCTTTTGCGTAATCCATATAGAAACGAAATAAAAAGTATGACTGCTGACGAGTTTCAACATGAGGTAAAGCGCTTGCGCCCACAACTTATTTCCATAGCCCGGCATTATATAAGCAATGGTGATGAAGTTGAGGACATCGTTCAGGACGTGTTTCTGAAGATGTGGCTCATGCTCGATCAGCTTAAGTTGCCTGTTGCTCCTCTGGCCAAGGTGCTGGTGCGCAATATTGCAGTTGACCATCTTCGCCGTTATCATTCGGAATTGGATATAGATGATGTTCAAGTATCTGTTGAAGAGCAATCGTATGATGGTGTAGAACGGATGATGAAGATTATCCGCATGTTGCCTTCACTGCAGCAGACCATTCTTCGCCTCCGTCATATAGAGAATATGGAAATGAGTGATATAGCCCTTTTGATGGGATCGACAGATACTGCCGTAAGGAAGGCACTCAGTCGTGCACGGCAGGCAGTCAGAAAAGAATATTATAAAAAGTATCAATTATGAATCAGCAAGACGATATAAAGCAGCTTGTCAACCGCTTCTTTGAGGGTGACACTACACTTGCAGAGGAACACCGGCTTTATGAGTATTTTCGTACGCATGAGGTGAGTGAAGAGTGGAAACCTCTTCGGCAGATGTTCCTGGATATGGAGGCTGTCGGTATCCCTAAGGCGGAAACAGTAGTGAAACCATTACATCATTGGCATCGGTCGCTTATGGCAGCTGCGGCAATCTTTATTGGACTCATTGTCGTATCTATATGGTTTGCCCACCGGCAGAATACTTGTGTGGCTTATATCTATGGCCAGAAAGTGACTGATCGGGCTGTAGTGATGCATGAAGTGCGCAATACCATGGGCATTGTGACGGAAGGGAACCCAGGGGTTGATCATGAACTGAAAGGATTATTTGAATAAATAAGAAAGGAGTCAAAAGATGGACAGACGCATCATATTATTTCTAATGTTCCTGTTTTCTGTGATGGGTATGCAGGCACAGACAGGGCTTGCTATTAATCCTGTCTTCAAAGGAGCTGTCATTCCTGCTTCGAGGATGGTGGAGACATCCGTGCGAGGACGTTCTTTGAGCCAATATCATCTCTCTTATTATCATAGTCTGCGTTTTGAGGCTTCAAAGAAAGAACTGTCAACGATCAACAGCCTTTTTGATCAGGATCGCAAACAGGCTATAGAGACTTATCGAATAAAGAAAGGCAGTCAGACCGGTAAGTTTATTATCAGTTTGCAGCCTCAGGGGCGTACACATCGTTTTCTCTGTCTTTCTTTTCAGAATGCTAATGTCACCTTGGTTTATATGGAAGGGTCTGTAGGCAGTCTTAGAGAATTGAGAAAATTATTGGAAAATTAATAAATATAGAATATGAAAAAACTTATTTTTTTTATGATGCTAGTTGTCTGTATGACGGCATCAGCGAAAAACGCTAATGACACTATTGTTGTCAGAAAACCTAAGATGGTAACTATTATTACCGGTGATTCTCTACAGAAAGTGGATATCAGAGGTAGTGAATCGGATTCAACTTATCATTATGCCAATACCATCCAACTTACGGATAGTAATTATGTTTCAACCATGAGGATAAATTCCAGTGATTTTGGCTTTAGTATAGGTGGTATCAGTAGAGATCATCATACTCATCATGTGGAGATTACCACCGACCTGGCTATAGGATGGACCTCAGCTTTAGGTGCACCGGCAAATATGAATACCCGAGTATTTTCTTCATGGGAAATATGGTATATCATAGCTCAATACAACTGGCACCCATGGGAGAGCAGCAAGGATCAGTTGGCTATTGGTTTCGGTATTGACTGGCGCAATTATCGTATGAATGGCAATCAATATTTTTCCAAGGCTGCCAATGGTGTTACGAGCCTGCAGACTGTCCCTGACGGTGCAAACCTGAAGTTTTCACGTATTAAGGTAACGAGTATCACGGTACCATTGCTTTACAGACATTCTTTATCCAGAAGATTTAGATTATCTATAGGTCCTGTAGTTAATCTCAACTATCATAGCAGCATACTCACAAAATATGAGTTGAATGGGGAAGAGGTAAAGGACAAGGCAAAGGACGTACATGTCAATCCGGTGACTGTTGATTTTATGGCAGTACTTAAGACACCATGTCTCAGCTATTATTTCAAGTACAGTCCATGTAATGCCCTTGATACTTCTTTTGGACCGAAGTTCCAGACTTTGTCATTTGGTATCTATTTATGAGGAGGTGTACAGGAATTAATTGGCAAGATTATTTGTTAACTTCAAATTAGATTGCCTGTTATTTCTGTAAAGTACTTTTGGAGTTGATAACGGTCTTTTAGGTGAAAAGTAATTTGGCGTTTTAAATTTTCTTCTATACCTTTGCAGTATTTACAGGTCAATACCAGTCGATGAATAATAACGAAATTATCAATTTGTGTTTTTCATAGACTGGTATCAATAAGAAATAGTCAATTTTAATGAAGAAAGCAAAGAGATACTATAGGACTGTGAAATACGGGTTGGCAGTAATATTATTCATGCAATCCTTTAGTGTGGCTGCAAAGATGAATATCATAGAAAAACGACCTTTTAGTGTTGCCTTGGGGGGATCTATAGACTCATATAGTACGTGGTCGCTTTTACCTTCCGTAAGCTTTAGACCCATACCTTATTTCGAATTATCTGCCAGCCTGCGTCTGACTGATTTTATTGGAAATAAAGATAATTATTCTGTCGGTGGAGTGAGTTATGCTTCACATCACTTATGGAACCTGCGTGATCCTTCTGATTTTATCTATCATTTTGCATTTCAACCGGAGGCAAAGGTGTATTTGCCTGAAATTAAACTGGATGATGTCGGTGACCGGCTTTTCCTTACTTTGGGAGTAGGAATGATAAAGCCTCTTACCAATCAGGCAAAAGGTTTTGTAGAGTATTTCCCCGAAGTGAACGGATACGTCGGAGTTGATCATGTGGAAAGAATTGAAAATCGCTGCAGGGATATGAATTGGTATACTTTTGGGGAAACAGCAGTTGGTCTTACTGATGACAGGTGGACCGTTTCATTGGGCTACCGACTCTCTAATTATGACGTCTATGGTAGTGCCAGAGAACTTTATGTTCAAGGGCAGAAAGTTAAATTTGATAAGTATAAGAGCAACAGTGAGCTGTTTCTTAGTATATCATATACCCTTTAATATAGTTTGAATTCGTCGGATCCATATAATCTTGCTTACCGTTATCAGCAAAGATAAATGTGTGAAGCAAATCATCAAGTTTTCTCTTTTTGGAAAGAAGACAACTTCTTGCAAGGACTGTCCTATGTTCTTTTTATATCCGGCCCATCTCCTGGACGGGAATAATTCTGCGTTTCTTCGAACTTGATGCCATCATTAAAAGACCGGCATACACGATGTGTAATCGGATCATAAGAACCGGCTGGAATAAAATGAGTATACACCCGCTTAATGTGTTCTTCAGGCTTGAAATCATCCGGATGATCTACAGCTACAGATTTGATTCCCGTATGAAAATACCCGAAACCGTCAAGGACAACCTTTCGCCCTTCCTGGAGTTGATCTTTCATTACATCCTTCAATGCAGAAAGCACCGCAAGGGTGTCTGCTTCCGTAACCGTACACCTTCTGGTAATCATATCTGCCAATTCAGGAGTATGAACTACCCCACTAACACAGGCTTTTGCAAACCACTTCCCATTTCGGGAAGGGTGACTGTGGTCAACAATCTGACTCAATTTATATTTTACACTCATCACTTATAAAAT